>JBJHDH010000004.1:0-116675 GCA_050486445.1 Euryhalocaulis sp. | reverse complement strand
GGTCGAGACGATCTGTGACATCAATAAAAGCGGCGTTTCGATCATCTGGATCGAGCATGTGGTTCACGCGCTGCTGAAGACGGTGAACCGGCTGATCGTCATCAATTTCGGCAAGCTGCTGGCCGATGGCGCGCCGGACGCGGTGATGGCCGACCCGCGCGTGCGCGAGGTCTATATGGGAATGCCCGCCGAATGAGCGCCGCAGCCACAGCCGCAGCCGCAGCCGCGCCCGCGCCCCAGGGCGCCGTTCTGCGCACGCAGGGGCTGGAGACGTTCTATGGCGATTTTCAGGCGCTGTTCGGAATCGATTTCGAACTGAACCCCGGCGAGACGGTGGCGATCATCGGCGCCAATGGCGCGGGCAAGACCACGTTTCTGCGCGCGGTGTGCGGCGTGCTGTCCGCGCCGGCGGAGCAGGTGATGCTGTTTAGCGAGGCGGCGGGCGGGCGCCCGGCCTATGAGATTGCACGGCTGGGTGTCGCGATGACGCCGGAGGGCCGCCAGCTTTTCCCCTCGCTGAGCATCGAGGAGAATCTGAAAATGGGCGCGCTGGCCGATCCCGGCGGCGCGCGGCGCGGCGCGGATGGCTGGGATCTGGAGTCGGTCTATGGACTGTTTCCGATCCTGGGCGAGCGCCGCCACAGTCCCGCCACCGCGCTTTCGGGCGGGCAGCAGCAAATGGCGGCCATCGGCCGGTCGCTGATGGCCAATCCGCGCATTCTGCTGTGCGACGAAATCAGCCTGGGTCTCGCGCCCACCATCATCAAGGACATTTACGCCGCCATGCCGCGCATCCGCGCGCGCGGCGCCGCCATCGTGGTGGTGGAGCAGGACATCCATCAGGCGCTGGCCGTGGCGGACCGGTTTTATTGTTTTCAGGAGGGGCGCGTGGCGCTTTCCGCGCGGCCCGGCGAGGCGACGCTGGACGACATCGCCGCGGCGTATTTCGGGGCATAGGCGGGATGGACTGGGTCAACGCGATCATTCAGGGCGTGCTGGTCGGCGGTCTGTTCGCGCTGTTCGCCGCCGGGCTTTCGCTGATTTTCGGCGTGATGCGGCTGGTGAATCTGGCGCATGGCGATTTCATCGTGCTGGCTGCGTTTCTGGCGCTGGCCGTGGTGACGGGTCTGGGCCTGCATCCGCTGTTGTGCCTGCTGGTGGTCGTGCCGGTGATGTTCGCGCTGGGCTATGGATTGCAGCGCGGGATTCTCAATCTGACGCTGGGCAAGGATCTGCTGCCGCCGCTGGTGGTGACGTTCGGGCTTTCCATCATCATCCAGAATGCGCTGCTGGAGACATTCTCGGCCGATACGCGGCGGCTTCAGGCCGGAGGGATGGAGACGGCCAGCATCGGCATGGGCGAGATTTCCATCGGCGTGTTTCCGCTGCTGACCTTCATCATCGCGGTGGCGACCATCGGGGGGATGGAGCTGCTGATCCGCCGCACGCGCATCGGCCGGATGTTCCGCGCCGCGTCCGACCGGGCGGAGGTGGTTCCGCTGATGGGCGTGAACCCGAAGCATGTCTATGCGCTGGCCATGGGCGCGGCGCTGGCGATCTGCGGGATCGCCGGCGTGCTGCTGGGCGTGCGCACCAATTTCGCGCCCGACGCCGGCCCGGCGCGTCTGCTGTTCGCATTCGAGGCGGTGATTATTGGCGGGCTGGGCAGCCTGTTGGGCACGCTGGCGGGCGGGGTGATTCTGGGCGTGGCGCAGGCCATCGGCGCCAAGATCAATCCGGGCTTTCAGGTGCTGGCCGGGCATATTGTGTTTCTGATCGTGCTGGCGGTGCGGCCGCAGGGCCTGTTTCCGCGGACACGGGATTGAGGCGGGGGAGGGAATGAGCGACGCCACCCCATCCACGCCCGCCGCCGCGCCGGAAAAACGCTTTCGCGTCGCCGCGATGACGCCGTTCAGCCGCTATGGGCTGATCGTGCTGGGCGTGATCGTGCTTGCGCTGGCCTTTGGCCCGATGTGGCTGAGCCGCGGCGATATGCGTCTGGTGGTCGAGATCTGCACGCTGCTGACCCTGGCGCAGATGTGGAATCTGCTGGCCGGCTATGCCGGTCTTGTCTCGGTAGGGCAGCAGGCGTTTGTCGGGTTGGGCGGCTACGCCATGCTGGTGCTGGCGGCCTTTATCGGCCTGCCGCCGCTGCTGGCCATCGCGCTGGCCGGGGTCACGGCCGCCGTCTTCGCCATCCCCACCGCCGCCGTGGTGTTCCGCCTGAAGGGCGCCTATTTCGCCATCGGCACCTGGGTCGCGGCCGAGGTCTATATGCTGGTCTTCGCGCAGATCCCCGCCTTTGGCGGCGGGTCGGGCATGAGCCTTCCCATTGACGTGGTGCGCGGCATCGCCGAGTCGCGCGACATGCGCGAAGCCACAACCTACTGGCTGGCGCTGGGGCTGGCCGTGGGCGCGGTGGGGCTGGTGTATGGATTGCTGCGTTCGCGCTACGGGCTGGCGCTGGCGGCGATCCGCGATTCCGAAGCGGCGGCGGCGAGTCTGGGCGTCGATACGCTGCGCGCGAAATATGTGGTCTATGTGATCGCGGCCTTTGTCACGGGTCTGGCCGGGGCGCTGGTGCTGGTCTCCAATCTGCGCATCTCGCCGGCCTCGGCGTTCAGCGTGATGGACTGGACGGCCTATGTGATCTTCATCGTGGTGATCGGCGGGGTGGGGCGGATCGAAGGCCCCATCGTGGGGACCATCGTGTTCTTCATCCTGCGCGGGCTGCTGGCCGATATGGGGTCGGTCTATCTGATTATTCTGGGCCTGACGGCGGTGGGGGTGATGCTGTTCGCGCCGCGCGGCCTGTGGGGGCTGGTGGTGGAGCGGTTCGGGCTGGAGCTGTTCCCGGTGCAGCGGCGGCTGGCCCCGGCGCGGGATGGGCCGGATGCGCCGCCGCCAGAGCAGGCATGACAAGATTGTGCGCGGGAGCGCGCATAGCTGGATTCTTCTCTATTCCGGCCCTGACCCGGGCATAAGTCAAAACTTATAAGCGGCCATAAGATGGCTCGGGATTGCTTGGAGCCGCATGGAGTCTAAGACCGGACAGGAGAAAAACGGGGAAGGATACGATGCGCGCACATTATGGATTTGTGGCGTTGCTGGCCGGGGCGGCGCTGTCGCAGCCGGCGCTGGCCCAGGCGGAAGCGGGCGGACTTGCGCCCGGATCGCGGCCGAACATCCTGCTGATCGTCGCGGACGATCTGGGCTATCAGGATATCGGCGCATTCGGCAGCGAGATCCGCACGCCGCATATCGACGCGCTGGTCGGAAGCGGCGTGACGCTGACCAATTTCTACACCTCGGTCGCCTGCCAGCCGACGCGCGCGATGCTGATGTCCGGCACGGGCAACACCGCGGCGGGCGTGGGCACGCAGGGCGTCTCAATTCCGGGCAACCCGAACTATCTCAACCATCTGAGCGACCGCGTGGTGACGCTGGCCGACCGGATGCGGGCGGCGGGCTATCACACTTATATGGCCGGCAAATGGCATCTGGGCATGGAGGACGGGCAGACGCCCGCCGACCGCGGGTTCGAGCGCTCGTTCATTCTGCTGGAGCCGGGCGCGAGCCACTGGGCCGACATGCTGCCTTTCGGCCCCAACGCCGGAACCAATTATCGCGACGACGGCGCGCCGGTGGAGGCGCTGCCCGCGGATTTCTACTCCACCATCTATTACACCGACCGCGCCATTGAATATGTGACTGAGGCGTCGCAGAGCGATGAGCCCTTCTTCGCCTATCTGGCCTATACGACGCCGCACTGGCCGATCCATGCGCTGGACGAGGACATGGAGAAGACGCGCGGCAATTATGACGAGGGCTGGGACGTGCTGCGCGAGCAGCGGTTCGCGCGCTGGAAGGAGCTGGGCTGGGCGCCGGAGGACGCCGCCGCGCCCAATCTGGTCCACACCTATCAGCCGTGGGACAGCCTTTCGGATGAGGAAAAGGCGCGTCAGGCGCGCACGATGGAAGCCTACGCGGCGATGGTGGAGCGGTTCGATACCGAGATCGGGCGTCTCGTCGCGCATCTGGAGGAGATCGGCGAGCGCGACAACACGCTGATCCTGTTCATGTCGGACAATGGTGCGGAATATATGGGCAATGACTGGGGCGGCGGCATGGCCGAGTATTTCCAGACATTCGACAACAGGCTGGAGAATATCGGCCGCCCCGGCTCCTATGTGATGCCCGGACCCGGCTGGGGCGAGGCGGGCGCCGCGTCGTTTTACCTGACCAAGGGCTTTCTGGCCGATGGCGGCATTCATGTGCCCGCCTTTGTCAACGCGCCGGGGCTGGGCCTGGGACACGGGCGCAGCGACGCGGTGATCGCCGCGTTCGATCTTCTGCCGACATTTGTGGAGCTGGCGGGCGGCGACCTTGCCTATGACGGCGGCGTGGCCGACCCGATTCCGGTGACCGGCCGATCCTTCACCGATGTGCTGCTGGCCCTGCCGGGTTCCGGCCGTGGCGCGGAGGACATCGTGACCTTCGCGCATGGCGGCCAGCGCGCCGCGCGCCTGGGCGACTGGAAGGCGCTGTGGATGGGCCCGCCGAACGGCGTTGGCGGCTGGCAGCTTTTCGATCTGGCGGTCGATCCTGGCGAGACCACCGATGTGGCGGTGGCGCATCCCGAAATGCTGGCCCGGCTGACGGCCGCGTGGGACCGCTATGCCGAAGCCAGCGGCGTGCTGATCGAATGACACGTCATCTGTGGGCTTGCAGTTTGTGGGCAGGCGCCGCGCTGGCGGCGCTGATCGTGACCACCGGAGTTGCGCGGGCGGGTGAAACCGCCTGTGCGGCGCCGGAGGAGCTGGCCGGCGACGCCGCCATTCCCGGCGGCGCATTCCGCATGGGGTCGGACGTCTTCTATCCCGAAGAGGCGCCATCGCGGATGGCGGAGGTCGCGCCCTTCCGCATCGACCGTAGCGCGGTGACCAATGCGCAGTTCGCGGCGTTCGTGGCGGAGACCGGCTATGTGACGCTGGCCGAACGCACGCCGGACCCGGCGGACTTTCCGGGTGTCGATCTGGCGGAGCTGGTTCCCGGCTCGGCCGTCTTCATCATGCCGGAAAGAGGCGAGGCGGGACGCTGGAGCTTTGCGCCCGGCGCGCACTGGCGCGCGCCGATGGGGCCGGGCAGCGATCTGGCGGGGCTGGAGTCGCACCCGGTCGTGCATGTCGCCTTTGAGGACGCGGAGGCCTACGCCGCCTGGGCTGGGCGGCGCATCCCCAGCGAGGCGGAGTGGGAACGCGCGGCGCGCGCGGGCCACGAAAACGCGATCTATGAATGGGGCGCGGAGCTGACGCCCGACGACGAATGGCGCGCCAATACCTGGCAGGGGCCGTTCCCCATCGAGAATCGCGGCGAGGACGGCTTTATCGGAACCGCGCCGGTTGGTTGTTTCCCGCCCAGCGATTACGGCCTCTACGACATGACCGGCAATGTCTGGGAATGGACGGCGGACGTATTCGGCGGCGACCCGGCGTTGGGCGTTATCAAGGGCGGCTCGTTCCTGTGCGCGGAGAATTACTGCGCCCGCTATCGCCCGCCCGCGCGCCAGAGTTTTGAGCGCAATTTCTCTGCCTCGCATGTCGGTTTCCGCACGGCGGGGGATTAGCGGGCGCCGGTGTTAAATCGCCCTGCGTAGCGGGGGCCGTTGATCCTCCCCTGCGCGTAGCGCGGGGGAGGGGGACCACCCGAAGGGTGGTGGAGGGGGCGGACACACGCACATTGAAGCGGACACACGCACATTGAATCAGTAAGCTGAGCTGGGGAAAGTCCACGGCTGCATTCTTATTGGCATGTTTAGAATCTATTGGAGCAACATCGTTGCGTTTGGGGGAGTAGCGATTGCGCTAGCGATACTTGCTACGGCGCTTATCACGCATCCGAGGGCTTCAGACCCAAAATACAAAACCGATAGCAATCAAAACGCCGCTCAGGCAGAGCACGTAATAAGCGATTGTGAGCGCGGGGCGATCCCGTCTTGCCGATTTTACGAAACTGATCCGGCCGTCAGTGGTGGCGGTCGAGCCACCGATCACCAAGGGGATATCACGGCGCTTCCCGACCTCTATGCGCAAGATCGCATGGCGCACTGGACCGCCTACATAGGCGTGTTTTCCGCTTTTGGGATTGTGCTGCTGGCTGGCACGCTCTGGGAGTCGGCTCGGGCGGCCAAGGCAGCCAACGCCGCTGCAACAGCGACGGCCAAAACCAACCAGATTATGCAGGATGAAAAGCGTCCGTGGTTGAGTTTGGAGAGGGAGGTCTCATGCGAATTTGAATTGATTGCGGAGAACACAAAGGCGTCGTGTGTCTGGAACTATAAGATAGTCAACAAAGGGCGGTCACCTGCGCATCGTGTTCGTATCGCCCAACGAGTCGTTAGATATAGAAATTTGACGGGGCTTTTCGCGCTCTTCGGCGAGTTTGTTGAGGCTGCTAAGCAGTCCTCCGAAACCGCAGCGGTGACGGCGATCTTTCCAGATGAAGAGTGGCCCAAAGGCGGCCCAGAGGAGGTCAGACCAGCGAGAGCTCCGTCGCTGCGCCTTGATACAGTCGGAGACCAGTATGCGTTGATGGTGTGCGTGACTTACCAACGGACCCGTGACGGAGAGATCGGTGTCGATGGACAATTGTTCGGAATTGAGCCTGTTTCCTTCGATTTGGTCGGGCCTGAGCGTCAACTCAAAGCATACGGTTGGGCGCGAATAATTGAATAGCAAGGCCACCGATTCGACTAACCAGCTACTCATGGTCGGCCCGTTTTGTGCGCTTGCTGCCTAATACCGCTGAAATCCTGCGAACCGCCGCCCCCTCCACCACGCTGCGCGTGGTCCCCCTCCCCCGTAAACGGGGGAGGATCACGTTGGGGCCGTCCGGGGACCGCGCGTTTGTTTATGCGCAGAGGAAGATCACGGCAGGACTGGTTGCGCCTCAGGGCGTGGCGGCGGCTTCCTGACGGGGCGGAGAGGGCGCCGCGCCGGCCTCGACCAGCATGTCGATGATCTCGGGGAATTCACCGCGCTCGCGGCCGCCGGCCTGATTGCGCGCGGCGTCCACCGTGGTCTTGCCGAAATCGTCCACGACCGTGGCGTCCGCGCCGTTATCGAGCAGGAAGCGCACGACATCGGCCCAGCCCCAGCTCGCGGCGCTGAACAGAGCGGTCTGACCCTGCTTGTCGGTGAGCGAGCTGGGCCGCGCGATGCGGCCGGTGCGGCTGGTGGTGTCGGTCAGGCGCGCATTGATGTCGGCGCCGGCCTCCAGCAGGATTTTCAGCGTATCAATGATGCGGTCCTGCGGATTGCCGGTGAAATAGCCGCGCGAGTCGCGCAGCGACATGCCCATGCCGGCCGCGCCCATCAGCGGCGTGTTGCCCATCACATTGGGCAGATCGACCAGCGCGCCGGCGTCGAGCAGTGCGCGCATGGCCTCGAAATCCTGCGAGACGGCGGCGACGAAGAGCGGCGTGGTGCCGATGGTGAAGCTGTCGTCGACAAAGCGCCCGGCGCCGGGGCGGGTGGGCCGCCACAGATTGAGCTGCGCATTCGGGTCGGCGCCTTCGGCGAGCAGGCGGCGGACAACATCCATCGCCGTGGTCTGGCTATCGGCGTTTTGCGAGCGGCCTTCGCTGAAGCCATCAGGATCGAAGCCGCCGCGGCCGGGCCGGTAGGTGTTCATGTCCACCGCGACATAGAGAGGCGTGCGGCCGTGCCAGTCCCAACGGTGCGGATCTGCGCCCTGATCCATCAGATACAGGGCGGCGTCATAGGCATAATTGTCGATGGCGATAATGAGTGGCGTGACGCCGTCCGGGTTCGGCAGGTTCACATCCGCGCCCGCCTCGACGATGGCGACGACGCAGCGCATGCAGTCCTGACGCGCGGCGTAAAGCAGGGGGGTGAGGCCGCCGCTGGCGCGATACTGGGCGCGCGGTTCAGACGTGATCTGGCGCTCCCAGTCATTGGCGGCGGCGCGCACATGCACGTCTGCGCCGTTTTCGATCAGCAGATCGACGATGTCGGCATGGCCGAGACCGGCGGCCCACATCAGCGGCGTCTGGTCGCGGAAGCTCTCTTTGGCGTTCACATCGGCGCCGGCGCGCACCAGCAGGCGCGCGGCCTCTGTGACGCCGGTGCGGATCGCCAGCATCAGCGCGGTCTGGCCGTCCTGGTTCGGGGAATCCGGGTTGGCGCCCGCGTCCAGCAACATGCGCATCAATTCCAGATCGGCGATGGACGCAGCCTCGCTGAGCGGGCTGGAACCATAGGCGTTGGTTACATCCGGGTCCGCGCGGCGGCGCAGCAATTGGCGCGCCAGCTCGTAATCGACATTGAACACGGCCCAGTGCAAGGGCGTGGCGCCGTCCGGCTGGGTGGCGTTCACATCCGCGCCGCCCTGGATGAGGCGCAGGGCGTTTGCGCGCTCACCAGCCTGGATGGCGTCGGCCAGGGGGCTGTCGGCCTGCGCGGCGCCGGCGGTGGCCAGGCAGAGCGCGGCGGTGGCGATGGTCCAGCGTTTCATGGTCTGTCTCTCGTTCCCTGACGCCCTAGACGATCTCATAGGCGATGGCGTTCTGGTGACCCCAGAGCCCCTTGTTCGCGTCATAGAGGAATTTTTGCGGATCGGCCCAGACGCGGCCGGTTGCTTCCAGAAGGCCTGCCTCCAGCATGTCGGACGCGCCATTGCCCTGGCGGATCATCGTCGCCATCGCTTCGTGCAACGTCTCCATCATCTCATATTCGGCGGCAAATTCGGCGCGGCTCAGCACCGGGCCATAACCGGGAACAAAGCGCGTCTGCTCGTCCGAGATTTCCAGAAGATGCGCCATGGAATCGACCATCGCGCCGGTCCATGCGCCGGTGAACCAGTCGATCTCGTAATCGCGCGCGGGAGAGACGACATCGCCGACCGCGATCACGTTGGCCTCGCGGAAATACACATAGAGGTCGCCATTGGTGTGCGCCTCCAGCAGGTGGCCGTATTCGACGCGCTCGCCGTCCGCTTCCAGCACGCCGTCCGCGTAGACGGTGTCGGTGGGAAGTGCGTCGGCCTCGCGCGCCGGCTCCCAGCGCTCCTCTTCCGGAACCCAATGGGGATGGGCCATCCATTGCCAGGTTTTTTTGTGCGCGATGATCGAGGCGCCGGCGCGGCGCAGCACGGCGTTGCCGCCGGTATGCGGCGCGTGGCGGTGGGTATTGATGACGGTGCGCACATCCGGCCCGCCCGGCAGGCCGGCTAGCGCGGCCAGCAGCGCCTCGGTATCAGCCGGCCCACCGCTGTCGACAAGCACAAGGCCCTGCGCCGTTTCCAGCGCAAGGACATTGCCCGCCAGACCGGAGATCAGGTGCAGGCGATTGCCCACCGGCGCCACATTGGCCGCGGCGAAAGCGGTTCCGGCCAGTGGCGGCAGCGCGAAACCGGCTAGCCCGCCCAGCGCGGATTTCAGAACCGTGCGGCGGCAGAGCCGGCGCGGAAGCGGTGACGGACGCATCAGACCTCCGAGATCATGCCGGTGCTGTTGGCGAAGCTTTCCCTTGGCATGCCGAGCCGGTCCAGCATGGTGAGGTGAACATTGGCGAGCGGCGTGCGGGTGGGCAGGTCGATCTGCTGGCCGCCCTTCACCGCGCCGCCGGCCTTGCCAACCAGCAGGATCGGCAGCGGATAATTATTGTGCCGGTCGCTGTTGCTCATATTCGAACCGTACATGAACAGCGAATTGTCGAGCACGCTGTTCTCGCCGTCGGGCATTTTCGCGAGCTGGTCAATGAAGTCCGCGAACCGCTCGACATGATAGTGCTGGATCTGCACCAGACGCTCCATCTTGTCCTTGTCGTTCGCGTGGTGCGACACGGGATGGAACGAGTCAGGCACGCCGATATGGTTATAGGTGCGGTTCGTGCCTTCGGCGACCATGATATAGGACGCCACGCGCGTGAGGTCGGCGCGATAGGCGAGCGCCAGAAGATCGAACATCAGGCGGACCTGAGCGTCGAAATCGTCCAGCTCGCCGATAGGGGCGCGCGGCAGGTCGAGATCGCTGAGATCGCGCGAACCCGACATCTGCACCCGGCGCTCGATCTCGCGCACCGTCTCCAGATATTCCGCCAGCACGGCGCGGTCGGGTGCGCCCAGATCGCGCTGCATCGAGCGGGTGCGGTCGGCGATCAGGTCCAGAATGCTGCCGGTCTGGCGCACGATGGCCTCACGCTCTTCCGCCGTGTCACCCTCGCCGAAAAGCTGGGTGAACACCTTACGCGGATTGTACTCCATCGGCAGCGGCGTAGTGGCGTTCCGGTAGGAGAGGGTGGAACTGTAGAAACAGCCGCCGCCGCCGGCACAGGCCGCGACCTGGATCGTGGTTTCCGACGCCAGTTCCAGCGAGGGAAGCGGCGTATCCTGACCCATCTCGCGGGCGATCATCTGATCGAGCGTAATCGCCATGTTGGCGCTGGGCGCGCTGGCCAGCGGCCGCACGCAGGACAGCCATGTCGCCGGGTTCAGCGTGTGCACGGAATTGTCGCCGGCCAGGTTTTCCAGCTCGGAGAAAGAGGTGACGTAGGACTTATAGGTTTCCAGCGGCTCCAGAATGCGGCTGAGCTTGAAGTTCGCGCCCGCGCCGCTGGGCATCCAGAAGTCCATCTCCGCCCCGTAGGGCGTGTTGTTCATGATCGCGCCATGCGGGATGTAGAAGAAGCCAGCGCGGCGCGTGCCGGCGGCGGCGGTGTTCGCCAGCGCCGTGCTCGCGGGGACCATCGCCTCCAGGAAGGGCAGGCCGACGGCCACGCCGGCGCCTTTCAGCATGGTGCGGCGGGAGATGTGTTTCTTTCTCAGATACATCGGTCTGCTCCTTTCGGATTTTCCGCGCGTGTCCCTTAAGGATTGAGCGCGGCCTCCTGCACCGGAGCGTGCTCCGGCGCCAATTGCCTGCGGAAGGCATTGCTGTTCACAATGCCCAGGGCGATGGCGGAGAGACGATAGTCGTCTTCCGCCGAGGCGCGCACAATGCCGCGCACCTCTGGCATGTCGTAATACTGAAGCTCGCGTCCCAGCGCATACATCATCAGAGTTTCGGTGAACGCCTGGGCGAAATGGTCCGGCCGGCTCGCCAGCTCGCGGCGCAGATCGGACACGCCCTCAATCGCCGTGCCGTCGGGCATGATGGTGCTGGCGTCGATTGGCTCGCCCGCGAAGATATCCACGTCCCGCCAGCGGCCGGTGACGTCGAAATTCTCCAGCGCCAGGCCGATGGGGTCGATCACGCCGTGACAGGCGTTGCAGCTCGGTTCGGCGCGATGCTGTTCCAGTAGCAGGCGGATGGTGAATTGCTGCTGGTCTTCCGGGATGGTCAGGTCGGTTTCCACGTTCGGGGGCGGCGGAGACGGCGGCGTGCCCATCAGCTTTTCCAGAACCCATGCGCCGCGCAGCACCGGCGAGGTGCGGTCGCCATAGGAGGTGCGCAGCAGAAACGCCGCCTTGCCCAAGAGGCCGTGGCGCGCATCGTCTTCCAGCGTCACGCGGCGGAATTGCGCGCCGAACACGTCGTCCATGCCGTAATGCCGGGCCAGCGCCTCGTTCACATAGGTATGGTCGGCGGTGAGCAGATCCTGGATGCTGCGCTCTTCCAGCAGGATGCTGGACAGGAACAGCCGCAGCTCCGTAGCAAAGGCGTTGCGCAGGGCGGTGTTGAAACCGGGAAAGCGGCGCGGATTCGGATCGGTGACGCTGAGGTCACCCAGATTCAGCCATTTCAGCGAGAAATTATCCACCAGCGTGGCGGCGCGCGGGTCGGCCAGCATCCGCCGGACCTGCGCCTCCATCACGTCCGGCCGGGACAGATCGCCGCTCTCCGCGGCCTGGATCAGGGCCTCGTCCGGCCCCTGGCTCCAGAGGAAGAAGGAGAGGCGCGAGGCCAGCTCCAGATCGCTGAGCACGAAGGATTCGGTCTCCAGCTCGGCCGGCGGGGTGATGGTGCGATAGAGGAAATCCGGGCTGGCCAGCACGGCGGCGACCAGATGTTCCACGCCTTTATTGAAGCCGGCGCCATCGGCGCGGCCGGCCTCGTAGAACGGCATCAGGGTGGCGACATCGTCCTCTGTCACCGGGCGGCGGAAGGCGCGGCGCGCCAGATTTTCGGCGATGCGTTCGGCACAGGCGCGCTCTTCCGGCGCGGCGGCCGGTTCGCAGATGAAGATGCGTTCGCGGCTGGGGCTGAGTGACAGGCCGGTGATCTCATAGGGGCCGCGCACCTCGACGCCATCGAGAATTCGGGCGCCGCGGCCGCCAAAACCGCCGCCGCCGCCGAAGCCGCCATGCGGATCGTCGCTCATTGCGCGCGAGCGCTCGATGAAGGTGACGATGATCTCATGCGGGCCGGCCGGGACATGGAAGGGGATGTTGCTGACGCGCTCAATGATCTCGGCGCGGCCTTCCGGGCCGGTGCGGTCGACCAGAGCCAGGTCGTGCTCGCCGCCCAGATCCGTGCGGAACACTTCCTCGCCGCCGACCAGCACCACCATCGTGTGCTGGGTCTCCATCGCGCGCGGATACAGGCCGGCGTCCACGTCCAGCACGTTGAGGCGGTATTCGCCATCGACCGGGAAGACATGGGTGAACTTGACCCCGCCGCGCGTGCCGAGCGGGAAACCGGGCTGATAGGCGCCCTGGGCGCTGCTGGTTACGGGATAGACTTCGATGGACATGCGCGGCTCGGGATCGCCCACAGCCAGGCGCGCGACCATGCGCGCGGCGCCCAGATACTGGTCCAGGAAGGCGGGCGAGACCGCGAGCGCATGCGCGATATTGTCAAAGCCGTGAATCTCGATCTCGGTCGGCAGAATGCCGGGGTCGATATCGACATCCAGCAGGCCCTTCACGGCCACGGCGTATT
This sequence comes from Euryhalocaulis sp., assembly GCA_050486445.1. Classification (GTDB taxonomy): domain Bacteria; phylum Pseudomonadota; class Alphaproteobacteria; order Caulobacterales; family Maricaulaceae; genus Euryhalocaulis. Next base: position 103,774 of record JBJHDH010000004.1, on the reverse strand, counting down.
CGATGCGGTTCAGCCGGTGAATCGGCACATAGCCGGCGGCGTGGACAGGGTTGGAGGCGTCCAGATACGCTTCCATCCACTCCACGAAGGAATCGATGGCCGCCTGATCGGGCTGTGCCGCGCCGGGCGGGGGCATCAGGCGGCCGCGCAGCTTGCGCACAGCTTCTTCGAAGGTCGCGGCCTCGGCCGCGACATCCTCGGGACCGAAAATGTCGAAGGCGACGCCGCCGGCCCATTCCTCGAAATTATGGCAATCGGCGCAGAAGGAATCGAGCAGGGTCCAGTGCTGGTCCGCCTGCTGACGGAGCGTGTCCAGATCGTTCGCGCGGGCCGGCGCGGCGGTCAGCGCGGTGGCCGCCAGCAGGGCGCATACGCCTGTCACGCCGGCGAATCCTGCGCGGGCGACGCCTGTGCGAGCTGCGCCTACGTGGGCGCGGTCTGTCCGATGATGTTCGCGGCGCGTCATCTGCGTCCGTTCTCCTCCTGCGCGGGGCCGGCGCGGGGCGCTGGCCGCCGCCTGTTTCCGCCGTCTGCTTTTGGCCTTCCGGCGCGGCGTTTCAGACTCAACGAATAATCCTACAGGAATATCCGTAAGCCCAATCAATAATACGCCAAAAGGCTTGAGTGTCCTTAACCTTTGGCAATGCCCCGGTTGTATTCCGGACAGGAAACAATCCCACCCCGGAGTTTTGGAACGCCCCTGAATGAATAGAGCGATCCGGCCCTGAAACCCGCCATCCCGGGGCTGCGCCGGCGTGAGGCTTGTGTCCCGTCGCTGGCGGCGGGCGGAGGCCGATCTGATCAGCGCGGCGTCCAGTCCGTGCCCATATAGCCAGAGCCCGCCCGCAATTCGCCCAGCATCCTGGTCAGCCGCCGCTTTTTAGTGTCCTGCCGCTTGGCGCTGTTAATCCACCAGAGATAGTCGTTGCGCTGATAGGGCGGCCGCGCGCCGTACCGCGGCTCTCTTCCTTGCTTCGTAAGGAAAACGGGCGGGAGCGCCGGCAGGTTTCACATGATGCGGGTCCGGCGCGCCTGATACGCATTTCCTGCTCGCTGATCCGCTGCGCTAATGTCATGAATTCGGCGAGGTCTTCGTCGCCTTCAACATAGAATTACTACTGCACAAACGCGCGCTCAGCACAGCCCGCAGCGCCAAATGCGGCAAGGATCGCGATCAGCCCGGGAATATTCACCCCTTGTTGCACCGCGCCTAGTTGTCTGAATAAACACACCCCGACCGCAGCGAATTATAGGCGCGGGCGGAAAAGGCGATAGAGCTTGGTTTAGCGGTCAATGCGGATGGATCCGGCGCCGCCGGTTTCGCACCCCCCCGCGCTGCGTGTCGCCTGGTCGCCTGCCTCGCGTTGACAGGGGCGGGGATCGCGCCCAGCGTGAATCTGCGCGCCGGGGGGCGCCGCCGCGGCCGGTATGACGGCGCGGAAAAACGCGGGGACGGGGGGGAACCGCACGGATGTTCGGCGCGCTCGACTGGGCTGTGGTCGCGGCCTATTTCGCCCTGGTGTTCGGCGTCGCGTTCGGCTCGCGCCTGCGCAAGCGCAGCGGGCACGAGGCGGCGGATTATTTCCTCGCCGGGCGCAATATTGGCTGGTTCATCGTCGGGGCCTCGATCTTCGCATCGAATATCGGGGCGGAGCATCTGGTCGGCCTGGCCGGGTCCGGCGCCACGGGAGGGCTGGCCCCTGCGCAATTCGAGATTCTCGCCAGCCTGATCCTGATCCTGCTCGGCTGGCTGTTTGTGCCGTTCTACGTCTCCAGCGGCGTGTTCACGATGCCGGAGTTTCTGGAGCGGCGCTTTTCCGCCGGGGCGCGCACCTATCTCGCGGCGGTCTCCATCGTCGCCTACATCCTGACCAAGATCAGCGTGACCATCGCCGCCGGCGCCATCGTGTTCGAGGCGCTGATGGGCGTGCCGTTCTGGACCGGCGCGATCATCGTGGTGGCCGCCACGGGCGTTTACACGATGTGGGGCGGGCTGCGCGCCGTGCTCTATACCGACATGATCCAGATGTTTGTGCTGATCGGCGGCGCGCTGGCCGTGACGCTGCTGGGCCTGCACGCGGTCGGCGGCTGGAGCGGGCTGAGAGAGGCGCTGCCGGCCGAGACATTCTCGGTCTGGCGGCCGATGTCGCACCCGGACTATCCGTGGACCGGCGTGCTGTTGGGCGCGCCGATTCTGGCCATCTGGTACTGGTGCACCGACCAGTTCATCGTGCAGCGCACGCTGGCGGCCAAAAACGTGACGGAAGCGCGGCGCGGCGCGCTATTCGCCGGTTTCCTGAAACAATTGCCGCTGTTCATTTTCGTGCTGCCCGGCCTGATCGCCGTGGCGCTGGCGCAGCAGGGCCGCATGGAGTTCCAGGGCGATCAGGCGCTGCCGGCGCTGGTGCAGACGCTGCTGCCCGCCGGTCTGCGCGGGCTGGTGGCGGCGGCGCTGCTGGCGGCGCTGATGAGCTCGCTCAGCTCTGTGTTCAACTCCGCTACGACGCTTATCAGTGTCGATATCGTCAAGCGCGCCTGGCCGCGCATCAGCGAACACAGGCTGGTGCGGATCGGCCGCATCGGCGTGCTGGGCATGACGGCGCTGGGCCTGCTCTGGGTTCCGTTCATGGATGTCATCTCCGGCCAGCTCTTCACCTATATCCAGAGCGTGCAGGCCTATATCGCGCCGCCCATCGCCGCGGTGTTCCTGTTCGGCGTGCTGTGGCCGCGCGCCAACGCGGCGGGCGCGGGCGCGGCGCTGGCGGTCGGCGCGGTGCTGGGCGTGGCGCGCCTGACCGGGGAGGCGCTGTTTGGCGGCGCGGGCGGCCTGCTGGGCGCGTTTCTCGGCGTGAATTTCCTGCACTTCGCGTTTCTGCTGTTCGTGTTGTGCACGCTGGTGCTGGTGGGGGTCAGCCTCGCCACGCCGCCGCCCCACGCGGAGAGGCTGCGCGGCATGACGCTGGCCGCTGTGCGCGGCGTGGACCGGGGCGCGCCGGGTCAGCGGCGCAGCGACATGATCTTGACCGTTGTGCTTGTGGCGCTGGTGCTGGGCGTGTGGGCGGTGTTCTCGCCGCTGTTCCAAGGCTAGACGGCGCGGTGTTCGGGCCTCGTTCCGCTGCGCAAATAATGTTAGGAAAAAGACAGACGCGGAATGCGCGAATGCGCGCCGCGGCGTAGATGCTCATGTTCTGGTCATGCGCAGGTAAAGTTGGAGCAAGGATTCTGGGCAGGATGACTCGTTTCGGTCCGATGCGGCGCAGGGATTTCCTGCGTACTGCTACTTGCGCCGCCGCTGGCGCTGCGCTGCCGTTGCGCGCGCTGGCGCAGGATGTGGGCGGCGCGCTTTCGGTGCAGGCGCTGGACGCGGACACCGCTGTCATCTCTGGCGCCGGGGGCAATGTGTTCGCCACGCGCGGCGCTGACGGGCTGATCCTCGTCGATACCGGGCTGGCGGAGCACGCCGATGCGCTGCTGGATGCGCTGGAGGCGCATTTCGGCGAGCGCCGCGTCGCGACGGCGTTCAACACGCACTGGCATTACGCCAATACCGGCGGCAACGCGGCGGTGAAGCAGGCCGGGGCGCGTATTCTGGCGCATGAGAATACGCGCCTGTGGCTAAGCGGGGATTTTCACGTTGGCTGGGAAGACCGGCACTATAAGCCGCTGCCCGAGGCGATGCTGCCGACTGACACATTCTATACCGGCGGATCGGTCACGTCCGGCGGGCGCGAGATCGCCTATGAGCATTTGCGGCGCGCGCATACGGACGGCGACATCTATGTGCATCTGCGCGATGCCGACATTATTCTGGCGGGCGATCTGGTGTCTGTCGGCGCCTATCCGATTCTGGACTACGCCACGGGCGGCTGGATCGGGATGATGTCGCGCGCGTCCGAGGCGCTGCTGGCCGCGGCGGGACCAAATACGCGCATCGTGCCCGGTCTTGGCCCTGTGGTCGGCCGCGAGCATCTGGAAAAGCAGACCGAGATGCTGGTCACCGTGCGCGAGCGGATTTTTGCGATGGTGCGCCGGGGTTATGGCGCCGAGGATATGCTGGCCGAGGGCGCGACAGACGGCTTTGATGAAGAATGGGGCGATCCGACGCTGTTCGTGACGAACGCCTATCCCGGATTGTGGGCGAATTCCTATGAGATCGGTCTTGTTGTCTGAACGCGCATCCTTCCGCTGCGCGCTGGTCGCCGGCGCCGCGGCAATGGTCATGGCCGCGCCGGCGGCGGCGCAGGAGTCGCCGGATTTCAGTGTCGTCGAACGCTTCTGTTACGACTGCCACAATTTCGAGGAATGGGCCGGCGGTCTGGCGCTGGACATTCTCGACATGGAGGCGCTGCACGAAGACGCCGAAATCTGGGAGGATGTGGCGCGCAAGCTGGGCGGGCGGCTGATGCCGCCGCCGGGCGCGGCGCAGCCGGATTCCGCCGAGCTGGCGCGCTTTGTCCATGCGCTGGAGGCGCGGCTGGACGCCGTGGCCGAAGAGGCCGGTCCGCGTCCGGGATATGTGAGTCTGCACCGGCTGAACCGCACCGAATACGCCAACCAGATCCGTGCGCTGTTCGACATGGACGTGGATGTGGAAGACCTGCTGCCGCCCGACGCGGAAAGCCACGGCTTTGACAATATCGCCGAAGTGCTGCGCGTCTCGCCGTCCTTCCTGGACCAGTATATCGGCGCGGCGCGCGACATCAGCATCATGGCCGTGGGAACGGGCGAGATTTTCGCCGACCAGAAGACCTATCTGCTGCCCTCGCTGGTGAATCATAATGTGCATCGTCCCGGCCTGCCGCTTGGCACGCGCGGCGGGATGCGCGTGGAGCATTATTTCCCGGCCGATGGCGATTACGAGATCACGGTCGGGCTGGGTTCGCGCGGCGGCGAGCTGCTGCGCTCCTATCCCACCGGCTGGCTGGAGTTCGAGCATACGCTGGTGCTGGCGGTGAACGGCGTTCCTGTGTTCGAGGCCAGCCTGGGCGGCGAGGAGGATCTGCGCGCGCTGGACCAGCAGCAGCAGACCGCGGTGATGCGCATTCTCGGCCGGTTCGAGAATATCCCGCTGCATTTCGACAGCGGGCGGCATGTTCTGACCGCCGCCTTCGTCGCCCGCACCATGGCGGAGGACGACGATATCCTGGCCAATTTCACGCCGGGTCTGGGCCTGGACGATGTGCCGGTCATCAATCTGATCGACATTGTGGGTCCGTTCCGCGCCGCGGGCGTTGGCGATACGCCGAGCCGGCGCAAGATTTTCTCCTGCTATCCCCAAACCGAGGAAGAGGCGCGGCCCTGCGCCGGGGAGATCATGTCGCGGCTGGGCGAGCAGGCCTGGCGCCGGCCCCTGACCCATGCCGAGTTGCAGACGCTGCTGGGCTTTTATGAGGCCGGCGCGGTGGACGGGTTCGATGCGGGAATCCAGCGCGCCATCATGGCGATGCTGGGCAGCACCAATTTCCTGTATCGCGTGGAGCGCGCGCCAGAGGACGCAGGCGAGGGCGACGTGTTCGCGCTGGACGGGCCGGCGCTGGCCTCGCGGCTGGCCTTCTTCCTGTGGAGCGAGGGACCGGACGCGGAGCTGCGCCGCGCCGCGCAGGCGGGCGAGCTGGATTCCTCCGCCGGGCTGCGCCGTCAGGTGCGCCGGATGCTGGCCGATCCGCGCTCGCGCGCGCTGGTCGAGAATTTCGGCTTTCAGTGGCTGGGCGGCGCGCATCTGGGGCTGATCGACCCGGACCCGCGCATCTTCCCGACCTTCGACGAAGATTTGCGCCGCTCGTTCGCCACGGAGCTGGACCTGTTTCTGGACCATGTGATGCGCGGCGATCGCAGCGTGATGGAGCTGATCACCGCCGATTACAGCTTCCTGAACGAGCGGCTGGCGCATCATTATGGCGTGCCCGATGTGCAGGGCTCGAATTTCCGGCAGGTGACGCTGACGGATTCACAGCGCCACGGGCTGCTGGGCAAGGGCGCGGTGCTGATGATCACGTCCTATCCCAATCGCACCTCGCCGGTGCTGCGGGGTCAATGGATTATGGAGCGCATCGTGGGCGCGCCGCCCGCCGCGCCGCCGCCCGGCGTGGAGACCGATCTGGACGCGGTGGGCGAGGGATCGGCCCTGACTGTGCGCGTGCGGCTGGAGCAGCATCGCGCCGATGTTGGCTGCAATTCCTGCCATGGCGTGATCGACCCGCTGGGTCTGGCGCTGGAGAATTTCGACGCCATCGGCGCGTGGCGCGAGATTGACCGCTTCGCCGGAGAGCAGATTGACGCGGCGGGCGAACTGGCCGGCACGGGTGAGATCATCAACGGACCGGACGATCTGCGCGTGGCGCTGGCCGCTGAGCCGGAACGCTTTGTTCAGGCGTTTGTCGAGAAATTGATGACTTATGGCCTCGGGCGGAACGTAGAATATTATGACATGCCCGTGGTGCGGCGAATCGTGCGCGAAACGAAAGCGGACGATTACCGTTTTTCCGCTATCGTGCAGGCGATTGTGGAAAGCGAGCCGTTCCGGATGAAGGCCATCCCGCTTGCCGCTGATGCTGATGGCGGGCGGATCGACGAGGCGGCGCTGCGCTGACGGCGCGGTTGTCGCGGTATCGCGGAACTGAATCACGGAAACGTGATCGAGCGCTGCGGAGGATGCAAAGGGCGGCCAGACTCGTAAAGACTCGTAAGCGTGAAGAGCTGAAAGAGGCTGAAGCGGCGCAAAAACTGAAGCGGCGTAAAGCGTAAAAGGGAGAACGGACATGGTCATTCGCAAACGGCACATCTCCCGCAGGATGATGCTGCGCGGCGTCGGCGCCGCGGTGGCGCTGCCCTTCCTGGATGCGATGGTTCCCGCAGGGGTGGCGCTGGCCAAGACCGCCGCCGCGCCGCGTCCGCGCATGGGCTTTTTCTATCTGCCGCACGGCGCGGTGATGGACCGCTGGACGCCGGCGACGGAAGGCCGCGACTTCGCCTTTTCGCCGATCCTGGAGCCGCTGGAGCGGCATCGCGAACATCTCACCGTGGTCAGCAATCTGGATAATGCGAACGCGGTGTCTTCCGCCGTGCACGCGATCACGCCGGGCACCTGGCTTTCCTGCGCCGCGCCGCGCCGCAGCCACGCTCCCCATGTGGGGACCACGATCGACCAGATCGCGGCGCAGCATATCGGCCAGGACACGCCAATGCCGTCCATCGAGGCAGCGGTGGAGCCGCGCGGCGGCGATTCCGCCTGTGACGGTACCTATGGGTGCAGCGTGGGCAATACGATCTCGTTCCGCAATCCGACGACGCCGCTGCCGATGGAGCATAGCCCGCGCAGATTCTTCACCACCCTGTTCGGGCGCGGAGAGACGAGGGAGGCGCGCGCGCGCATCGCCGACGATTTCCGCTCTGTGCTCGACATGGTGGCGGGCGAGACCGGCGCGCTGAAGCGCGATCTGGGCGCCGCCGACCGCGCGACGCTGGACAATTATCTGGACAGCGTGCGCGAGATCGAGCGCCGCGTCGATCTGACCGAGGCGGAAGACCTGACCCGTTTCGACCTGCCGGAGCTTCCGGCCGGCGTGCCGAATATCCAGGAGCATCTGCGCCTGATGTTCGACATGATCGCCATCGGCTATGAGGCCAATATCACGCGCGTCGCCTCGCTGATGATGGCGGCGGAGGTGAGCAACACCGCCTATACGCATCTGGGCATTTCGGAGGCGTTCCACCCGCTGTCGCACCATGCCGGCAACCGGGGGCAGATGGACAAGCTGGTGGTGATCCAGCGCTATCACTCCGAGGTGTTCGCCGACTTCCTCGACAAGATGGCGAACATTTCCGACGGCGAGAACACGGTGCTGGACAACGCTATCTTCCTGTATGGCGGCAACATGTCGGACTCCAACGCGCACAACCACTATCCGCTGCCCATTCTGGTGGCGGGCAAGGGCGCGGGCACGATCCGGGGCAACCAGCATCTGGTCTATGACGAGCGCACGCCGCTGGCCAATCTGCATGTCACGCTGATGCAGCGCGCCGGAATCCCGATGGAGTCCTTCGCCGATTCCACCGGCCCGTTCTCGGAGGTCTGACCCGTATGAAGCGTCTGCTGCTCGCCGCGGCCTGCGCGGCGGCCCTGGCTGGCCCCGCCACCGCGACTCCGCTGATCGCCGCCGCCGAGGCGGGCGACGTGGAAAGCGCGCTGACGCTGATCCGCCAGGGCGAGGATGTGAACGCTGTTACGCCGGACGGCACGACGGCGCTGCACTGGGCCGTGCATCATGGCGAAGCCGAGATGGTCCAGCGCCTGATCCGGCGCGGCGCGGACGTGCATGCGGAAAACCATTACGGCGCCACGCCGATGATGGAGGCCGCCGTGCGCGGCGATGTGCGCGTCATGCGCATGCTGCTGGACGCCGGGGCCGATGTGGAATCGCGCAACGCCGACGGCCAGACGGCGCTGATGGTCATCGCGCGCACCGAAAATCTGGAGGCCGCGCGCCTGCTGCTGTCGCGCGGCGCCGATCCCAACGCGGTGGAGCAATGGCGCGGCCAGACGGCGCTGATGTGGGCCGTGGCGCAGAACCGGCCCGGCATGGCGGCGCTGCTGCTGGAGGCGGGGGCGGACCCCAATGTGCGCTCTTTCGTCAATGAACACCGGCGCCAGATCACCGGCGAGCCGCGCTATGTGTGGCGCCCGCCCAGCGGCTGGACGCCGCTGCTGCTGGCCGCGCGCGAGGGCTGCCTGACTTGCGTGGAGCTGCTGCTCGATGCCGGGGCGGATATCGACATGGGCGATCCCGAATGGGTCAGCCCGCTGCTGATCGCCACGATGAATACGCATTTCGACACTGCGGCCTATCTGCTGGCGCGCGGCGCCAATCCCAATAAATGGGACTGGCGCGGGCGCAATCCGCTGTTCACCGCGGTGGACCTGATTATCGTGCCGACCGGCGGGCGGCCCGACCTGCCGCCGACCGACAAGACCACGGCGGTGGAACTGACGCGCCTGCTGCTGGAGGCGGGGGCGAACCCGAACCTGCAGATCAAGCTCAATCCCGGCTATCGCAACACCAAGGACGACCGCGGCTCGGAAGGCCCGATCACCATCGGCTCCACGGCGCTGGCGCGCGCCGCAAAGACGTTCGAGCTGGAGGCCATCGACCTGCTGGCCGCGCATGGCGCGCTGGTGGATTTGCCCAACGACGCGGGCGTCACGCCGCTGATGGTCGCGGCCGGAACCGGATCGCTGGAGCGCGACACGCGCGGCGATTATCACCGGCCCGATACGCAGGAACGCGCCATCGCCACGATTCAAAAGCTGCTCGACATGGGTGCGGACATCAATGCGCAGTCCGCCAACGGGCGCACCGCGCTGTTCGGCGCCGCGCTCTGGGGCTGGACAGATGTGGTGAGCTTTCTGGCGGAGAACGGGGCGCGGCTGGATATCGCCGACAATCAGGGCCTGATCGTGCTGGACGCCGCGCTGGGCAGCATCTCGCGCGGGCCGCGCACGCTGCCGGTCTTTCATGCCGATACCGCCGAGCGCATCCGTGAGCTGATGGAGGCGCAGGGGCTGGACGTCCCGGCCGACCGCATCGCCTTGCTGGATTAGGCGGAGATCACCTCACCGCCCCTAACCCGCGGCGACGACGCCGCCATCGACGTGCAGCACCTCGCCATTGATAAAGTTGGCGCTGTCCGACAGCAGGAAGGCGATGGCCGCGTCATTGTCTTCCTCGCGGCCGATGCGGCGCAGCGGGATTGTAGCGGCTCTACGGGCGTATTCCTCCTTGCTGACCATGCCCACGGCGCCGGGCGTCGGCACAGAGGCCGGGGCCACGGCGTTCACCCGCACATTGCGCGGGCCAAGCTCCGCCGACAAAGTGCGGGTGAGGCCGGTAATCGCCGCCTTGATCGCGCTATAGGCCGAGGTGGTGGGAAAGCCTTTGTATGCGACGGGCGAGGACATGTTGACGATGGCGCCGCCGCGCGCCGGGTCGTAATGGGCGAGCAGCGCCTGCACGCCCCAGAAGGCGGATTTCAGCCCGGCGCCGATCATGCGGTCCAGCGTTTCGGGCCGGATGTCCTCCACCGGCTCGTAGCGCAGGAAGGCGGCGTTGTTGAGCACCGCGTCGATGCGGCCACCGGCGGCCTTTGCGAACGCCGCCGCCGCGCCCAGGAATACATCCCGGTCTGACAGATCGCCTTCACATGCGTGCGCCGTTCCGCCGGCGTCCGTGATCATGCGCGGGGTTGCGCGCGCGCCGCCGCCGTCAATATCCGCCACGCCCGCCACGGCGCCGAGCGCGGCCAGATGCAGCGCCGCCGAGCGGCCAAGACCGCGCGCCGCGCCGCTGATGAGAACGGTTTTTCCCTTGAGTTCCGGATAGAGGGCGGACATGGCGGATTATTCCGCGAACAGGCGCGCGATATAGGCGCTGTCCATATATTCGCGGATTTTCCAGACCTTGCCGTCTTTCAGCTCGAACGCCCAGGCATAGAGATTGTTGTATTCGCGGCCATCGGACAGCGTGCCGACGCCGCGCGTTTCCAGCATCACCTTGTCGCCGGTGGAGACGATGGAATCGATATGCACTTTCGGGTCGCCGGGAATGAACAGGCCGCGCACGGGCATCAGGAATTCGTCGATGATGGCGTCGCGCGGGTGATGCACCCCGGCGCCGGGGATGCCGGGCTTGACCATCGGCGTCCAGCTCGCATCCGGGTGCAGGAAGGCGCGCAGCGCCTCCAGATCGCCGCTCGACAGAATTTCGAAGAATTTGATGACCTCGCGCTCCTGCGCGTTGCTGGCCTCGGCCATTGCGCCGTCCTCCCCTGGTTATATCGGGGGCGATCTTTTCAGCGGATCGGCGCTTCGTCCAGCCGCACAATGTCCGCCACGCCGGGCAGGGACGGCGGATAGAGGCGCAGCACCTCCGGGTCGTGGCCGGGGATGATGTGGTCCGGGCTTTCGGCCAGCGCCTCGATCCTGGGATAGGCGGCCAGATAGGTCTCCACATCGTCGAGGATGGGGAAGGGCCGCAGTTCGCGCCAGTTGCGGTAATAATGCATGGCGTCGGAGGCGAGCACGACATAGCCACGTTTTGTCGCCACGCGCATCACCTGAAGCCCGGCGGTATGGCCGCCCATATGGTGCAGCGTGATTCCGGGGGCGATCTCCGCCGGTCCGTCATTCGCGCCGTCATGGAAGACGACGCGGTCCGCGAACAGCTTGCCGATCATGGCCTGCACGTCGCGCACGCCATAGGCGGCGCGGTGCGCGTGGTCGCGCATCTTCCGCCCGGTGCAATATTCCATCTCCGTATCCTGGAGATGGTAGGTCGCACGGGGAAACAGTTCGTGATTGCCGGCATGGTCGTAATGCATGTGGCTGATGACGATATCGGTCAGCGCGGCCGGATCGACGCCGAGCAGGCTCAGCCCCTCCGCCACCGGCCGCACCAGCTCGCGCCCGCGCTCGCGCGCCGCCTCTTCGTCAAAGCCGGTATCCAGCAGAATAGTCTGCTCCGCGTCGCGGATCACCCAGACGAAATAATCCATCGGCATCGGCCCGTCATGCGGGTCGCCGCCCAGGAAATTGGCGCCGGCGCGGCGCGCGTGCCGCGCATAGCGCACGGCGTGGATGTCCCAGAGCCGGTCCATGCTTCCCCCGGCGCGGGATTGCCTGCGGGCTTCGCGCCCCCGCGCGCCTTGTCTATGGTGGGCCAAACACCGGCCCGCGCCGGCAAGACATAACAGGGGAGGAGAGCAAGGTCATGGCCCAGGTCGCAAGCCAGGCGGATATTGTCGTTATCGGCGCCGGACATAATGGACTGGTCGCCGCCGCCTATCTGGCCGCGGCGGGGAAAAAGGTGGTGGTGCTGGAGCGCAATTCCTGGCTGGGCGGCGGCGTGGTGACGCGCGAGCTGACGCGGCCCGGCTTCCGCCACGACCAGCACTCGATGAGCCATATTTTCATCCAGGCCAATCCGCTGTTGAAGAACGACGATCTCAAGCTGAAGGCCAAATACGGGCTGGACTATCTCTTCCCCGATCCGCCGATGATGGCGGCGTTCGAGGATGGCGAGACGCTGCGTCTTTTCCGCGACCGGGAGCGCACGCGGGCGGAGATCGCGCGCTTTTCGCAGAAGGACGCGGCGGCCTTTATGCGCATGTCGGAACAGGCGGCGGCCTGGCTGCCCATGGTGCAGTCGGTGCTGTATTCGCCGCCCGCGCCGGAGGGCGCGACCCACGCCATGCTGGACCAGAGCCGCGAGGGCCGGGCGCTGTGGCGCGTGATGCAGATGTCGAGCCACGATTTCCTGTGCGACACGTTCGAGAGCGACCGCGTGCGCTCGATGTTCGCGCGCGTGGCGGGGGAAAATCTGGTCAGCCCGGACGAGAAGAACACCGCCTTCGGCGCCTATGTGTTTCTGGGCTTTCTGGAGGGGTTCGGGTTTGGCGTCGCGCGCGGCGGGGCCGGGGCGCTGACCGATGCGCTGGTCGCGTGCATTACCGATCATGGCGGCGAGGTGATCGCGGAGGCTGATGTGGCGCGCGTGATTGTCTCCAATGGCCGAGCGGCAGGGGTCGAGACGGCGGACGGCCGGCGCTGGGACGCGAAGGACGCGGTGATCGGCGCGATCCATCCGCATCTGCTCGGCCAGTATATTGAGGGGATGGACGCGGAGGTGCAGCGCGACGCCGAGGCGACGCATATTTCCGGCGCGGCCTGCATCACCGTCCATGCGGCGCTGAACGAGCCTCTGCGCCTGAAGGGCGGCGGGCCGGTAGAGGCGGTGATGACCGAGCTTCTGCCCGTATCCTACGAGACGCTGCGCCGCGCGTTTGACGCGCTGCGCTATGGCGATCTGATGCCCTATCCGCTGCTGGGTTTTGGCAGCCTGTCGCAGTTTGACGCCTCGCGCGCGCCGGACGGCAGGGCGACGCTGCATCTGTGGGACTATGTACCCTATGCGCGCGCCGACGGGCGGAGCTGGGACGAGACCAAGGGCGAATACGCGCGGACCATGCTGAACCACATGGCGACATTCGTGGAGAATATCGAAGGCAATGTGATTGAGGCGCATATCGACAGTCCGGTGGATATGGAGCGCACCTCGCCCAGCTTCCGCCGCGGCGATCTGCACGGCATCGCCACATCCACCTATCAGTCGGGCGCGCACCGGCCGACGCCGGAACTGGGGCAATATACCGTGCCGGGGCTGGATCGGTTCTGGCTGGTGGGTCCGTTCCAGCATCCGGGCGGCGGCGTGTTTGGCGCCGGGCGCGCCACGGCGATGAAGATTTTCGAGTCGCTGGGCATGGATTTCGACAAGCAGGGGCGCGTGGCGTGAAGCTCTATTCCTCCGACGGCGCCGAGATGATGACCGTCAGCGCCATTGAGCGCGACGGCGACAGCCTGCTTATCAAGGGCAAGGTGTTCGGCGCCATGCCGATGAGCGCGAAGCTGACGCCCGACGAGGCGCGCGCGGGGCTGAAACTGATGCGCCCCGGCCTGATCCTGTTCCTGCTGACCCTGCCGTTCCGCCGGGGGCGGTGATCCTCCCCCGCGAAGCGGGGGAGGGGCGTGCATTAGATTCTTCTCTCCCAGCCTCAGCCCTCATCCCGAGGAGCGCGCGCAGCGCGCGTCTCGAGGGACGCTCCAGCATGACATAGACGCTGATGGAAACTGGAACGTGCTTCGAGACGCGTGTTCATCGCAACCGCGATGAACACGCTCCTCAGCATGAGGGTAGTGGGTGGTAGAGGCATCCTCTCCCCGTACGCTGCGCTACAGGGGGAGATCAACCGAGCCATTTTCGGCTAGTTATCCCGCCGCTGATGGTTGCGCCGCGCCGCGCTTTGCCAGGACGGCCGGGGCGGTTTCGCGCAGGCCGAGCGCCAGCGCCGCCGCGGCCAGCGCCAGGCCGATTAGGATCCAGTTGATGACGGTGAGGCCGAACGCATCGGCCGCCATGCCGGCGAGGGTCGGTCCGGCGACGCCGCCAATGGCTTCGCCGGCCGCGACCACGATTCCCATCGAGGTGGCGATATAGAGCGGCGGCGCCGATTCCGACGGCACCAGCGACATGAACAGCACGAACGAGCCGGCATAGGCGCAGCCGACAAAGAAACAGATCGCGATCAGGGCCGTGGAGCCGCCGCCGAACAGCGCGGCGAGAGGGATCAGCAGGCCGGCCAGCGGCGCGGCGACCATCACCGGCTTGCGCCCAATCCGGTCTGACACCGTGGGCAAAGTGATGCCGTAAAAGGCGGTGGCCAGGCCGAACATGGAGAGCATGACCCCCATCACGATGGGGCTGAGGCCGGCCACCTGCGTCAGATAGAGGGGCATGAAGGTCATCGCCGTCAGCATGAAGGCCACCAGCAGGATGGCGACGCCGGTGCAGATCAGGATATTGCGATTGGCCAGCACGGCGCGCAGCGGAACGCGCGCAGCGGCGGCGGCGGGCGCGGAAAGCGGCTCCGGCTCGCGGATGAGGAGCCACATCAGCAGCGCGCAGATCAGGCCCGGAACGCCGGCGAGAAAGAAAGTGACGCGCCAGCCGAACGCCTCCGCCAGCGCCACCAGAACGATCGGCGCCAGAAACGCGCCCAGCAGCGCCGCGCCCGTGGTCTGCACCACGCCCATCGCAAGGCCGCGCTGCTTTCCCGGAATCTCGCGCACGATCAGCGATTGCGAAACCGGCAGCACGCCGCCCTCGGCCGCGCCCATCAGCATCCGCGCCCCCAGCAGCAGGGCGAAGGTAGCGGCGAGACCCGAAAGCACGGAGCAGAGCGAGAAGGTGATGGTGGCGGCGATCAGGAAGATTTTGCGCCGCTGGACCCGGTCGCTGGCCGCGCCGATCAGAATGCCGCTCAGCGCCCATGTCAGCGACATGCCCGCCCCGATCAGGCCGATCTGGGTGTTGGAAAGCGCCAGGTCCGGCTGGATGAACGGCGTCAGATAGCTGAACGCATTGCGGTCGAAAAACACGATGCCGAAATTCAGGCTCAGCAGGGCGACCAGCAGAATCTGATAGCCGGCGCCGATCTTGCGCGTTTCCATGCCCACGTATCCTCCCCAGGACCGTTATGTGCGGCGATTTGGCGCCGTTCCGCCGCCCGGCGCAATAGCGGGAATGGCCCGCCGGGGTTATATGAAGGGAAACACCGGAAGTCCGGCTCTGGGAGGAACGGGACATGGCGACGCTGACAGCCGAACGCCCGCACGTCGTGGAAACGGCGCTGAATTTCGTCATTCCGGGCGAGAAGGTGGTTTTCTACGCCACCGACCGCAAACGCTCGCACATGCCGCTGGAGGAGCACATTGTGCGCGTCGAGGACGCGCGACCGCATCTTTCGGAGTTCGGGCTGGAGACCTCCGGCTTTGAACTGCTGACCCGGCCGACAGCGGTGAAAAATTTTCACGACGAGCAGGAAATCAGGGACGTCTATTACAAGGAGATCGAGGCGCTGGTGAAAGATGTCACCGGGGCGGAGAAGGTTCTGGTGTTCGCCCATGTGGTGCGCAGCGACCGCGAGGGCACGGGCGATGGGGGCCAGCCCTCGTTCAGCGCGCATGTCGATTATGGCGATTTCACCACGCGCGAATTCGCGACCGACATGCTGGGCGCGGACGAGGCGGCGAAATGGCTGAAGCGCCGCTATGTGTTCATGAATCTGTGGCGGCCGGTGACGACGGTGGAGCGCACGCCGCTGGCGCTGTGCGATCCGCGCAGCGTCAAGCCGGGCGAGCTGCATGGCAGCGAGGTGCGCGGCGGCCTGATGGATCCGAACCGTCCGCCGCTCTATGGCTTCAACCTGGCGTATTCACCGGACCAGCGATGGTATTATGCGCCGCTGATGCGGCCGGAGGAAATTTGGGCGTTCAAGATTCACGATTCGGATTCGTCACGCCCCGGCGGCGTGCCGCACAGCGCCTTTATCGATCCGTCCTCCGCCCCGGACGCGAAACCGCGCGAGAGCATCGAGATCAGGACGATTTCGTTCTTCCCGGAGTAGGGGAAATCTCCCCCTGCGAAGCGGGGACAATGATCCTCCCCTGCGCGTAGCGCGGGGGAGGGGGCGTGCATTAGATTCTTCTCTCCCAGCCTCAGCCCTCATCCCGAGGAGCGCGCGCAGCGCGCGTCTCGAGGGACGCTCCAGCATGACGCAGACGCTGGTGGAAACTGGAGCGTGCTTCGAGACAGCCGTCAGCATCATGATGCTGACGGCTTCCTCAGTATGAGGGTCGTGGGTGGTAGGAGCATCCTCCCCCGCACACTGCGCTACGGAGGAGATTACATTTTTCACCCCGCGCCGACGATCTTGTCGGCGTCGCGGCGGATGGCGTTGCGGCCGAGATATGCGATGGCGGCGGCGATCACCGAAATGACCGGCAGCGTGGTCAGCGACAGGCGCAGCCCTTCGGCCTGTCCGTAGGCGCCCACCAGCAGGTCGTTCACCACCCCGATATAGAGAGGCCCGATGCCGATGCCGACCGTAGCCAGGATGAAGAAGAAAAAGGCCGTGGCCACCGCGCGGCCGTTCAGCGGCGCCAGACGCTGCACCACGCCGAAGAACGGACCCATCAGGAAGAACTGGGTGAAGGCCGCCACGAAGATCGCCGCGTAGAAGATGGCGAGCGAGGGTGTCCACACCGCGAGCATCAGCGCGATGGCGAAGATGACCATGGTCAGCGCCGGCAAAGTGATGAAAGCGCGCGGATCGCGCCGGGCCGCGCGGCTGGTGATCCAGCCACCGGCCATCGCGCCGATACCGCCGCCGACCCCGAGCGCGGCGCCGAAGGGCAGGGAATAGGCGGCGGGCTCCAGCTCGTGAATCCGCTGGAGAAAGCTGGGAATCCACATATTCATGCCATAGCCGCACAGCGCCGAGGGCGCGGCGCTGAAGCTCATGATGCGGAAGGTGGGGCTGGACCACAGGCCCTTGATGCCCTCCCACAGTTTGATGTCCTCGCCGGCGCGCAGCCGCGCGGCCTCGGCCGGGTCGTCGGTTCCGCCGCGAACCGGTTCGCGCACCGTCAGCCAGACGATCAGCGCCAGCAGGAGACCCGGCAGACCGAGAACCACGAAGGTCCAGCGCCAGCCGATGATTCCGACCAGCAGGCCGGCGAACAGAATGCCGAAGAAATTGCCGAGCGGCACGCCGAGCGAGAAGAAACCGATCGCGGTCGGACGCTGCGCCTTGCGGAAATAATCGCCGATCAACGAATGCGAGGCGGGGCCGGCGCCGGCCTCGCCGATGCCGACGCCGATGCGGAACAGGAACAGCATGGCGAAATTCGCCGCCGCGCCGCACAGCGCGGTCATTCCGCTCCAGACCGCCACGACGACGGCCAGGATGGTGTTGCGCCGCCGCCGGTCCAGCAGGCGCGCGATGGGAAAGCCGAGCGTGGCGTAGAAGGCCGTGAAGGCGATGCCCATGACCAGACCGGTCATGGTGTTGGAGACTTGGAATTCTTCCTGGATCGCGGGGGCGAGCACCGAGATCGCCATCCGGTCGATGAAATTGATCGTGTTCACCAGAACGAGGATGAACAACACATAATAGCTATAGGCTGCGGACGGCGCCCGCGCTTGCGTATTCGGCATCGTTCCTCCCCGCCGGCGCTTCCGCACCGGACTTCCCCCAGGCCCCGTCTGCGCGGAGTTTCCGGACGCTACGCGGTCGGCTTTGCGCCGTCCAGCACGGAACAGGGCAGTGGAACGGGCGGGGCTGGCGGCGGGCGGCGGGTAGGCTAAGGTTTGGGTCAAAGTCCGGGACGATGACAGCGCGGCGCAAGACCGCGCGCGGGAGACCGGAAGCAGGAGACGGGGAGGGCGTGCATGACGCACATCGCGCGAGAGATGCGGCTGCTGATGGTATTGCTGGCCGCGGGCGGCCTGATCGCCGCGCCGGCGGCGGCGCAGGAGGTTCTGGTCGGTCCGGCGCAATGGGGGGCGGAGGACCAGGCCGGCGCCTCCAACACCCAGACGCCGGAAAAGGCGCTTCAGGCGGCGGCGCTGATTGTCGAGGGGCAGACCTATTCGCTGACCCGCACCTTCGAGCCATCCATGCCGATGTTCGGAGAGCGCGTCTTCGCCGTGCGCGGAACCGGCGCGCCGGCGGGCGGCCCGTTCGGCGAGAACAACGCGATCTATAATGACGATTTTATCGCCGGCGAGATCAACCAGATCGGCACGCAGTTCGACGCGCTGGGCCATGTCGGCGTGATGGGGCCGGACGGGCCGGTCTATTATGGCGGGCGCCCGGGCAGTCAGGTGCATGGGCCAAACGGTCTGCTGGCGCTTGGCGTCGAGCATGTGAAGCCGTTTTTCACGCGCGGCGTTCTGGTGGACATGGAGTCGCTGAATGGCGGCCCGTTGCAGCCGGGGCGCGAGGTGACGGAGGACGACATCCGCGCCGCGTTGGCGGCGCAGGGCGTGGACGCCGACTCGCTGTCCAGCGGCGATGTGGTGATGATCCATACCGGGTGGGGCCGGCTGTGGGGCGTGGACAATGCGCGCTATCTGGCCGGGGCGCCGGGCATCGGGCTGGAAGCCGCGATCTGGCTGGCGGAAATGGGCGTGGCGATGATCGGCGCCGACAACGCCGCAGTGGAGGCGCAGCCCGGCTCCACGCCCGGCATGGCCATGCCGGTGCATCAGGAAATGCTGGCAAGGCGTGGCGTGTATCTGATGGAAAATGTCGCGACCGAGCGTCTGGCCGATGCGGGGGTGACGGAGTTCGCCTTTACTTTCACGCCTGTTCCGTTTCGCGGCGCGACGGGTGCGCCGGGCGCGGCGCTGGCGATCCGGTAGGGGGAGGAAAAATGGCGGTCGAACATATCAGGCACTGGACCATCGGCGATGTGCAGGTGACGCGCATCGTCGAGGTGAACGCGCATGAAGACCCCTTCACCATGCTTTCGGTCGAGGCTGAGCCGGACATGGGGAAACATTACCCCTGGCTGGCGCCAAACTTCGTCACGCCGGAAGGGTTTCTGAAAATCTCGTTCCAGGCGTTCGCGCTGAAAACGCCGGACAAGACGATCATTGTCGACACGTGTATCGGCGAGGGCCGTGACCGGGAATTTCCGGTCTTCTGCGATATGCAGTCGGACTATCTGCGCGATCTGGTCGCGGCGGGCTATGACCCGGACGCGGTGGATATCGTGCTGTGCACGCATCTGCATTTTGACCATGTCGGCTGGAACACGAAGCGCGAGGGCGACCGCTGGGTTCCGACCTTTCCCAACGCCCGCTATCTGTTCGGCAGGCACGAATACGAGCACTGGAACGCGCATCGCGACGGCGACCATCACATGGCGCACTGGGACGATGCCGTGGCGCCGGTGGTGGATGCCGGGCTGGTCGATCTGATCGAGCCGCATCATCAGGTCTGCCCTGAGGTCAGCCTGTTTCCCACGCCCGGCCACACGCCCGGCCATGTCAGCGTGCTGATCCGCTCGCAGGGGCGGGAGGCGGTCATCACCGGCGACCTGATGCACCACCCGATCCAGCTTGCGCGGCCGGACCTGCCCGTGAACGCCGACAGCGACAAGGCGCAGGGCGTCGCCACGCGCACCGCCTTCTGCCAACGCTTCGCCGACAGCGACACGGTCGTGATCGGCAGCCATTTTTGCGATCCCACCGCCGGATACATTGTCAGCGACGATGTGAACTGGCGGCTGAAGCTGGACTGAGGACATCCAATGAGCGTTCACAAAGTTCCCGGATTGAACCCGGACCGTCTGCGTCATCTGGTTTCGGTGATGGAGGAAGATGCCGCGCGCGGCGATTATTTCGGCGGCGTGGTGATTGTCGCAAGGCACGGCAAGATCGGCCTGAAGGTTGCGTTCGGGCACGCCGACTCGGCGAAGAGCAAAAAAGTGGAGGAGGATTCGGTCTTCTCCATCTTCTCGGTCACCAAGGCGCTGACCACGGTGCTGACCCTGCGCGCCATCGAACTGGGCCAGATCGCGCTGACCACGCCCGTGCGCGAGGTGGTGCCGGAGTTTTCCGGCGGACTGCGCGATCAGGTGACGCTCTATCATCTGCTGACGCACTCTTCCGGCTGCCCCAGCGTCTATGAGGCGAAGCCCGGCATGTATATCGACCGGCTGGACGAGGTGATCGCGGCGATCTGCGAGAATGTGCAGTGCGAGGTTCCGCCGGGAACGCGCGTCGATTATTCGCCGCTGGTCGGCCATGCGCTGATGGGCGAGATGGTGCGGCGGCTGGACCCGAAGCAGCGTTCCTACCGCCAGATTGTGCAGGACGAGCTGTTCGATCCGCTGGGCATGAAGGACAGCGCCATCGGCCTGCGCCGCGATCTGAAGCCGCGCCATCTGAAACCGGAGCCGCGCGGGCATTTCCCAATCAACCATCTGGGCCGTTCCGATCTTGGCCCCAATGGCGCATTCGAGGAGGAAGAGGCGGAGATGCCCTGGGTCGGCTGCGCCTCCACCGCGCCGTCATTTTTCCGCTTTGTCGAGATGCTGCGTGGCGAGGGTGCGCTGGACGGCGCGCGGATTCTGTCGCCGGCCATGCTGCGCCATGCGCGCACCAACCAGACCGGCGACAAGCCGAACGAGGTCTATAAGCGCCTGTGCGAAGCCAATGGCTGGCCGGTGCTGCCTGCCTATATCGGGCTTGGGTTCCCGCTGCGCGGCGAGGCGTTCGGCAATCATTATTACGGCACGCTCAGCTCGCCGCAGACTTTCGGCGCCTATGGCGCGGGCACGACCGTGTTCTGGGTCGATCCGGTGACGGATATGAGCTTTCTTGGCTTCACCACCGGCGTGATGGGGCCGGCGCCCAATTATATGCGCTGGCGGCGGCTGTCCGACATCGCGATCTCGGCGGCGGTATGAGCGCGGAAGAAGTTTTCGACTATGTGGTGGTTGGCGCCGGGTCGGCGGGCTGTGTGCTGGCCAACCGGCTGAGCGAGGACGGGCGCCATCGCGTGTGTCTGGTCGAGGGGGGCGGGCGCGATTCTCATCCCTTCATCCATGTGCCGGCATTGGTGGGCGCCATTCTGCGCAATCCGAAGGTGCAGTGGAGCTATTGGACCCAGCCGCAGACGCATCTGAACGGGCGCAAATTGCCGACGCCGCGCGGCCGGGTTCTGGGCGGTACCGGCGCGATCAACGGCATGGTCTATTATCGCGGCCAGGCCGAGGATTATGACGACTGGGCGGCGGCGGGCTGCGCGGGCTGGAGCTATCGCGAGCTGCTGCCTTATTTCATCCGGTCCGAGAACAATCTGGATTTCGGGGCCTCGCCGTATCACGGCGATTCCGGGCCGATGACGGTTTCCTCCATCCGTCAGGTCAATCCGCTGAACGCGATCTATCGCAAGGCGGCGGAGAGCATCGGCATTCCGTATTGCGAGGATTTCAATGAACCGGGCGCGCATGGCGTTGGCCTGCGTCAGGGCGCCATCAAAGACGGACGGCGCGTCACCAGCGCCACGGCGTTTCTGAAACCCGCGCGCAACCGGCCCAATCTGAATGTGGTGACAGAGGCGCTGGTGCGCCGGGTGGTGATCGAAAACGGCCGCGCAACGGGCGTGGAGATCGAGCCGTTCAACCCCGATGACGGCGCGTCGCGCACGATCCGCGCGCAAGGGGAGGTGGTCCTCTGCGCCGGAGCCTATGGCTCGCCGCAAATCCTGATGCTCTCGGGCGTGGGAGACGGCGCGGCGCTCTCGGCGCTGGGCATTCCGCCGGTCGCGGACCGACGCGGCGTCGGCCGTGACCTGCACGACCATATCGCCGCGCAGATCAAGGTGCGCACGCATGACACGCGGCCCTATGGCGTCTCTGCAAAGACGCTGCACCGCGCGGTGTGGAATCTGTTTGAGTATCTGCTGCTGCGGCGCGGGCCGCTGGCCTCTCATGTGTTCGAGTCGCATATCGTGCTGAAGTCGCGGCCGGAGGAGGCGAGGCCCGATTTGCAATTTCCGTTCTGGACCATGCTGCCGAACGCCAATCTGTTTCCGATCCCGTTCGGGCATGGCTATGCGATCTCTGTGGTGAATAACTGCCCCGAAAGCCGGGGGTCTGTGACGCTGGAGAGCCGCGACCCGCGCGCCGCGCCGCTGATTGACCCCGCGATCTATGCCGATCCGGCGGACATGGAGCCGATTGTGCGCGGCGTGCATCTGGCGCGGCGCATTCTGGCCGCCGAGCCGTTCCGTGAGTTTGCAGGCGTGGAGCTGGCGCCGGGGCCGGATGTGCAAAGCGATGACAATATCCGCGCCTGGCTGCGCGAGGCGACGGCGACCACGTTCCATCCCGTGGGTTCCTGCCGCATGGGCGGCGATGCGGAGTCGGTGGCCGATCCGGCGCTGCGCGTGCGCGGGATAGAGGGCTTGCGCGTGGCCGACGCCTCGGTGTTTCCCAAAATCATGCGCGGCAACACCAACGCGCCCGTGGTGATGGTCGCGGAAAAGGCGGCGGACCTGATATTGGGCCGGCCCGCTTTGGCGCCGATGGATGTCTAGAGCCATCACGCGCCTGTGCGTAGACAGGCGTTTTCCCCGGCGGATTTTCCGCTAGTGTGGCGTCTCGCAATTGCCGACGACGTTCGCGGCGGGCTCTTATCGGCAATTGCGAGACAAAAGCCACACTAGATACAATGGGTTGCTAGTGTCCTTTTGTTTCCGAATTGCCGATTAGCGCTCGCCCCAACAGGAACGGCAATTCGGAAACAGGACACTAGAGTCCCGGCCGGCCCGATGCCTGGATCATGGGAGGATGCGCCAATGTGCGACGAACATACGCTGAAGGACGATGAGAAATATCTGCGCGGCCGGGGCGTTTCCCGGCGCGGCTTCGGCGCGCTGGCTGGCGGCGCGGCGCTGGCGGCCACGCTGGCGCGCCCGGCTTTCGCCGTGGATGTGACCGAAAGCGAGGTGAGCATCGAAACGCCGGACGGCGTGTGCGACGCGCATTTCGTGCATCCTGTCTCCGGCCCCGCGCCGGCGGTTCTGGTGTGGCCGGACATTATGGGCCTGCGCCCCACATTCCGGGCGATGGGAACGCGGCTGGCCGAGAGCGGCTATGCCGTGCTGACGGTCAATTCCTTTTACCGCAGCCAGCCCGCGCCGGTGGTGGCGGAGGGCGAAAGCTTTGCCGATCCGGATGTGCGGCCCCGCCTGTTCGCCATGCGCGGCCTGATGGATGACCAGACCGACATGAGCGATGCGCGCGCCTTCATCGCCTGGCTGGATGGTCAGGACGCGGTGGACACATCACGCGGCGTTGGCACGACCGGCTATTGCATGGGCGGGCCGCAGATCATGCGCACGGCCGCCGCCGTGCCCGGGCGGGTGCGCGCCGCCGCCTCGTTCCATGGCGGGGGGCTGGCGACCGGCAACCCGGACAGTCCGCATCTGCTGATCCCGCAAATGCAGGCCAGCCTGCTGATCGCCGTCGCCGAGAATGACGATGAGCAGGATCCGCAAGCCAAGGTGACGCTGCGCGAGGCATTCGACGCGGCGGGCGTGTCCGCAGAGATCGAGGTCTATGAAGGCGCGCTGCACGGATGGTGCGTGCCGGATTCGGCCGTCTATCACGAGGCGCAGGCCGAGCGCGCATGGTCGCGCCTGCTGGCGCTGTTCGAGGGCGCGCTGGCCTGATTGCATCTGGTCTCAGCGGTCACGAAAGCGTATTTCACGCCCGCTCCGGGCCGTTCCGGGGCGGGCGTTTTTATGACCGGAGAAGACGATGGCCGATGAGACCCGCAAACAGCTTGCCGAAACGGGGCTGAACATCCGGCGCGAGGTGCTGGGCGACGAATATGTCGACCGGGCGCTTTCCGCGCGCACCGAATTCAATCGCGAGCTTCAGGATCTGCTGAACGAATATTGCTGGGGCCAGGCCTGGGGGCGCGATGCGCTCTCCCGCCGCGACCGCAGCCTGATGAATCTGGCCATGCTGGCGGCGCTCGGCCGCAGCCACGAGGTGGTGGCCCATACGCGCGGCGCCCTGAATAACGGCCTGACGCCAAAGGAGATCGCCGAGGTGTTTCTGCATGTGGCCGTCTATGCCGGCGTGCCGGCGGCGGTGGATGCGTTCCGCTCCGCAGGTCCGGTGATTGAAGAGCATGGCAAGTCCTGATCTCTCCGCTCCGGCGCGGATCGGCTTTGTCGGGATTGGCGCGATGGGCGCGCCGATGGCGCGGCGGCTGGCGGGGGCGGGCTATCAATTAAGCCTGTTCGACGCGGCGCCCGGCGCGGCGGCGCGTCTGGCCGCGGACATCGGCGGGCAGGCGGCGGCGAGCCTGCGCGATCTGGGCGCGGAATCCGACGCAATCATCACCATGCTGCCCAATGGCGCCATCGTGCGGCAGGTGCTGCTGGATGACGAAGACAATGCCGCCGCCGGCCTCGCGCCGGATTCGGTGGTGATCGACATGAGCTCGTCTTCTCCCACCGGCACGCAGGCGCTGGCCGCCGATCTGGCGGCGCGCGGATTGGCGCTGGTCGATGCGCCGGTCAGCGGCGGCGTGCCCCGCGCGGTAGAGGGGACGCTGGCCATCATGGCGGGCGGCGAGCCAGAGGCGGTCGCGCGCGCCTGGCCGGTCTTCGCGCCGATGGGGACGGCGACGCGCACCGGCGGGCCGGGCAGCGGCCATGCCATGAAGGCGCTGAACAATTACCTCTCCGCCGCCAACCTTGTCACCGCGTGCGAGGCGCTGATCGCGGGCGAGCGGTTTGGACTCGATCCTGACGTGATGATGGAGATTCTGAACGCCTCGTCCGGGCGCAATACCGGCACGGCGCATAAAGTCCCTGCCTATGTGATCCCGCGCAATTTCCGCTCCGGCTTCGCGCTGAAGCTGATGGCCAAGGATCTGCGTCTGGCGCTGGAGGTTGCGCGCGGTGTGGGGGCGGAAAGCCCGCTACTGGCCGAAACCTCGGCGGTTTATGACGCGGCGCTGGAGACGCTGGGCGAAGACGCCGACAATACCGACGTGCATCGCTATCTGGAGTCGCTCTCCCGTCAGGACAGCTAGATTCAGTCCGGGCACGCATCTCCCGCTTCGCGTTCGGTCAGGCGCACATCCAGAATCTGGACGGCGAATGGCGCGGCGGTGGTCAGGGCGAATGGCTGGTTGACCGCCTCCATCGCCACGCCAGCGTCGGCGAAGCAGAGCAGCGGGACGCGCAGAGTCACCGTGTCACCTGCTCCGGCGGGCACCACGCGGTCTGTCACATCGAAATGCGCATCGCCGTCCGGCCCGCCAAGGCCGAGCGTTACCGCGCCGCCGCCAAGCGCCTCTGTCACCCGCAGTTCCGCCGTCAGCGCCATCACCGCGTTGGTGGCGAAGCCCATGTCGATGGGCTGGAAGGCCGAGAGCGATACGGCGGTTTCCGAATCGCCGGTCCAGCGCACCGCGCCGTTATCGCCGAGCGCACCGCCGCCCGGCGGGGTCAGCGTCAGGCGCCAGGGGCGCAGCGGCGCGGCATTGGCGAAAAAGACCGAGCGCGAATTCAGCGAGGCGAGGTCGATTCCGGGGTCTTCGGAAAGCTCGGGCAGGCTTCCGTCATCATTGATGCCCAGCCCGTAGCCGAGCAGGAACAGCGGATCGTAGCCGGGATCGCCGGCGTTCAGCACCGCCTGCGCCGCGTTGCGCGGCCAGGAGAAAGCGAGGCGCCCGGTGAAATCCGCGTCGCCATAGAGCACATCAGCCACGCCGCCGCCTTCGGTTCCCGGCAGCCACGCCGCCACGAAAGCGTCCGACGCATTGATGTGTGGATTGGTCCAGAGCGGACGGCCGGAGAGAAAGACCGAAACAACCGGCACGCCATCGGCGCGCAACCGGCGCAGCAATTCCAGATCGGCATCTTCGCCGGGGCTGTAGGCGACGGTATCGCGGTCGCCGACGCCTTCGGCGTATGGCGTCTCGCCATAGACCACGATGGCGATATCGGGCGGCACGTGATAGTCGCCGGCCTCGCTGAACCAGGCTTCGCCGCCGTGCGCCGCGGCGGCTTCGTAAATGCCCTCCCAGATGCTGGTCCCGCCGGGGAAGTCGTCATTGGCAAGGCCCGTGCCCTGCCAGGTGAGGCTCCAGCCACCGACCTGCATGGGAATATTGTCCGCGCCAGGCCCCGCCACCATCACGCGCGCGCCGGGCCGCAGCGGCAGCACGCCGCCTTCATTCTTCAGCAGCACCAGCGATTTGCGCACCGCCTCGCGGGCGATGGCGCGATGCGCCGGATCGCCCAGGACCGAGTCGTCGCCGGCAAGCGGTCGCTGCGACGGGCGCGGCGCATCCAGCAGACCGGCGCGCGCTTTCACGCGCAGGATGCGGCGCACGGCGTCGTCCAGCCGCGCCTCTGATATCGTTCCGTCGCGCGCCTGCGCCAGCGTGTTTTCATAGAGCGCGCGCCAGTCCTGCGGGACCATGAACATGTCGATCCCGGCATTGAAGGCTTGCGGGCAATTATCGGCGCGGCACCCGGGAATCTGGCTGTGGCCGTTCCAGTCGCCGACCACGAAGCCGTCAAAGCCCATACGGGTCTTCAGCACATCGGTCAGCAATTCATCGAAGCCGTGCATCTTGCGGCCATGCCAGCTTGAATAGGACGCCATCACCGTCTGCGCCCCGGCCTCCAGCGCCGTGACATAGCCGGGCAGATGGATGTCGCGCAGGGTCGCTTCGTCTGTGCGCACATCGCCCTGATCGACGCCCCCGGCCGTGCCACCATCGCCGATGAAATGCTTGGCGGTGGCGACGATGCGGTGGTCGTCGAGGAATGTGTCGTCGCCGGGCGCGCCCTGAAGCCCCTCGACATAGGGCGCGGCGAGACGGGCGACGAGGGCGGGGTCTTCGGAATAGCCCTCATAGGTGCGGCCCCAGCGGCCATCGCGCGGAACCGCGACGGTTGGGCCGAAATTCCAGTCATGGCCGGTCACGCGCACCTCGCGCGCCGTCGCCGCGCCGATGCGGTGCATCAGGTCGGGATCGTTGGCGGCGCCAAGGCCGATATTGTGCGGGAAGATCGTGGCGCCATAGACGACATTGTGGCCATGCACCGCGTCCGTGCCCCAGATGATCGGAATGCCAACGCCGCCATCCGATGTGTCGGTCGAGGCTTCCCAGAACGCATCGGCCATTTCCAGCCAGTCGTCAGGCGTCGCATAGCGGTTGTTTCCGGGCGTGGAGCCGCCGCCATTCAGCACAGAGCCGAGCCTGTATTGGCGCACATCCTCGGGCGTAACGCTTTGCAGCTCCGCCTGGATGATCTGACCGATTTTTTCCTCCAGCGTCATGCGCGCGAGCAGCGCCTCCACCCGCGCCTCTACCGCCGGGTCGGCTTGCGGCAGCGCAAGCACCGGCCAGATGTCCGGGTGCGCGGTATTGGGCGCGGCGGAGATCGGAACGGAGGCGGAGGGAGAGGCGGCCTCATCCCCGCAGGCGGCGAGAATCAGCGCCGCGCCGGCGCACGCGAAAACGCTCCATAGATCATGGCGGCGCATGTCTTCCCCCCGATTGCGCGGCGGGAAGTCTAGCGCACAGCGCCCCAGCGGGCGAGCACGGTTTCGAGATCGGCGGGCGCTGGCGGGCGCGCTGCGCCGGGCGTGCCGGAAAATTTCGGCACCGGCCCCGGCTGCGTCACGCCATCCACCTGCACAAAGGCTTCGCGCGCGCGGTTGTGCGGATCGTCCGGCGCCGCTGTCATGCTGCGCACCGGCGCGGCGCAGCAATCGGCGCCGCCCAGAATCTCCAGCCATTCGCCGCGCGGGCGGGCGGCGAACAGGGCGGCGAGCTTTTCTTTCAGGCGCGGCCAGTTTCCCTGGTCGTGCTGGTCGGCGAAGTCTGGATCGCTGATGCCGGCCGCCTCCAGAAAGGCGGCGTAGAATTGCGGCTCGATGGCGCCCAGCGCGATCCATTCGCCATCGGCGCAGCGATAGACATTATAGAAATGCGAGCCGCCGTCGATAATGTTGGCTTCGCGCGCGTCGCGCCATGTGCCGCGCTGAAGATGGCCGTAGAGCATCCCCATCAGCGCCACGGTTCCATCCGACATGGCGGCGTCCACCACCTGGCCCGTTCCGGTTTCGCGGGCGCGCATCACCGCCGCGAGCAAACCAAACGCCATCAGCATCGCCCCGGCGCCGAAATCGCCGACCAGATTGAGCGGCACGGAGGGCCGCTCCGCCGGGCCGATGGCGTGCAGCGCGCCGGAAATGGCGATGTAGTTGATGTCGTGCCCCGCGTCCTGAGCATAGGGGCCGGTCTGGCCCCAGCCGGTCATGCGGCCATAGGCGAGGCGCGGATTGCGCCCCAGCGCGATGTCCGGCCCAAGGCCGAGCCGTTCCATCACGCCGGGGCGGAAGCCTTCCACCAGCGCGTCGGCCGCGCCAATCAGGCGCAGCGCCGCGTCGCGCCCCGCATCCGATTTCAGATCGAGCGTAAGCAGGTTCCGGCCGCGCCGCTCGACCGTGAATCGGTCATAGACGGCGCCGGGCCGTTCGACCCGCACCACATCGGCGCCGAGATCGGCCATCAGCATGGCGCACATCGGCGCAGGACCGAGCCCGGCGAACTCGACAAGCTTCAAGCCTTCGAGAGGGCCTTGCGCACTCTGAGGCGGACTCTGGCTGGCGCTCATCGCCGCTCCAGGCGGTCGCGGCGCACGCGCAGGCCGGCCGGCTCGCGATCCCATGTATCGGGCGTCACGCCGGCGGCGCGCAGCACATGCTTTTCCACCTTGTGCGTTGGCGTCTTGGGCAGAGCGTCCATCACCCGCACATAGCGCGGCAGCATGAAATGGGCGAGGCGCGGGCGGAGAAATTCGAGCAGCGCCGCCGGGTCCAGCGCCGCGCCGTCTTTCAGCGCCAGAACGGCCAGCACCTCGTCCTCTCCCTCCGCGCCGGGCGCGGCGACCACGGCGGCCTCGCGCACCGCGGGATGCAGCAGGATGGCGCTTTCCACCTCGAAGCTGGAAATATTCTCGCCGCGGCGGCGCAGTGCATCCTTGGCGCGGTCGACGAAATAATAGAGGCCGTCGGCGTCGCGCCGGAACAGATCGCCGGTATGGAACCAGCCGTCGCGCCATGTCCGCGCCGTGGCCTCCGGATTGTTGTGATAGCCGTGGCTGATCGTCCATGGGTCGGCGGGGCGCAGGATCAGCTCGCCCGCCGCGCCCTCCGCAATGTCCGCGCCCTGCGCATCCACCAGCCGCGCGGCCCAGCCGGGTTGCAGGCGCCCGCACAGGCCCGGCCCGCCGGGCGCCGGCCCCGTGAACAGCGGCACGGAAAGCTCCGTCATGTTGAACTCGGTATAGACATCGACGCCGAAGCGCGCGGCGAACTCCGCCGCCGCCTCGTCATAGGGGGCGATCAGCACAGAGCGCAGCGTGTGGCCGCGGTCGTCCGGCGCGGGCGGCCGGGCCAGCAGGAAGCGCGCCATCGCGCCGAGCAGGCCGGTCGTGGTGACGCGATAGCGCCGCACCGTTTCCCAGAACTCCGCGGTGCGGAACGAATCCGCCATCACCGCCGGGCCGCCATGAATCAGCGCCCACAGCACGGCATAGACGCCGCCGACATGATGCATCGGCAGCGCCGTATAGACGCAATCGCCCGGCCCGATATTGCGAAAGCCGAGCGCCGCCGCGTGGCTGTGCCGGTAAGACGCAAGCACGCCCTTTGACGGCCCCGTGGTGCCGGATGTGTAGATCACCATATGCGTGTCGCGCGGGCTCAGCGGGCGCGGCGGCTCTCGCGGCTCTGATGCTTCGGCGCCGGTCGGCGCGGAGAGCGTGTCTTCGCTGAGCAGCGTAAGGCCGGGCAGAGCGGGACGCTCCGGCCCGACCACGACGATGCGCTCCAGTTGCGCGAAGGAGAGGTCCGCGAGCCGCTCAATCAGCGCGCCATGCGCGATCATCAGCGCGGCGCCGGAATTTTCGACGCCGTGGCGCAGCACCTCGCCGCGCCAGGCGGTGTTCAGCGGCACATAGACCGCGCCCAGCTCATTGAGCGCCAGAAAATTCAGCACGGCGTGCGGCCCGTTCGGCAGCCAGGACAGCACGAAATCACCCTGCCGCACGCCGAGCGCGAAGAGGCAGGCGGCGCGTTCGCGCACGCGCGCGCGCAGATCGGCAAAGCTCCATTCCGGCCCGTCCGTGAACAGGATAGCCGGCGCGTCCGGCCGCTCCTCCGCGCGCGCCGCGATCAGATCGCGGACGATGCAGGATTCTTTCCCCTGGCCGGTCATGCGTTTTCCATTCCGGATTCAGGATAGAGCCGGTCTGGCGAAAATTCGAGCCAGATCAAATGGTTTTACGCGAAAGCCTGTCTTCAGGCCGGGCCGCGAACGGGCTTTGCGATTGGCGGCCGCCATCGCTACGATGCTGAAAAACCGGGGAATGGGGAGGACAGGACATGCCGAATATCCGGTATGCCAAAGAGCAGAAACACCGCATCGCCTACACCACGCTGAGCGAGCAGCGCGTTCAGCAGGCGCTGGACGCTACATCCGCGCCGGGCGGCGCATCGCCGCTGTCCACCGCGCTGGCCGGGTCGAGCCTGCGCATCGTCACCGACGAGGGGCCGGTGCTGGAATATGCGTTCGACAGCCATAACCGCCTCACGGTTTCCGAGAACGGCGCCAGCGCCGCCGCCGGTTATGGCGCGCTGGAGCTGGATAACGTCGTCATTTTCTCGCACATGATTCCGGGCACGCAGCGCGGCTATAATGTCGTTGTCGACCGCGACACCAACCTGGCTACCGTGTTCGAGGTGTGGTTCAGCGGCGAGGTCTGGATCGGAACGGGCGATGAGCGCCAGCGTCTGGACATCAATCGCGAAGTCCAGCGTGAAATCTATTTCGGCTATGCCGATACGGGCGGCGCGGCGCCAGAGGCGCGGCACGCGCTCACCAATCGCGCTCAGGGCAAAGCCTATCACTGGACCCGCGACAATGGCGAACGGACGCTGGAATATTATTCCACCGTTTTTTACAGCAATGTCGCCGAGTTCTCGAAGGATGGCGGCGAGATCGGATTCTGCGCGCCGTCCGATTACGTCAAGATCAATGACGACCTCTATATCTATTCGCGCACATGGTGCGAGTTTTCCGGCGAGTTCACGCTCTATGTGATGAACGTGAACGCGTCGCGGCAGGCGGGCGTGCAGCTCGGCTTCGACGCCACGGATAATTTCCACTATTACATGTTCACCGGAACCGGAGAGTGGGTCGGTCAGGTCGCGCGGTTCGAGCCGTTCGGCGACACCACGGCCGGCACGGTGATGCCGCCCCCGGCGGATGGCTCGCCTCTGCCCAAGGGTTCGCGCCGCGTCTATCGCCCGGCGCGCACATGGCTGCCGATGAGCAAGGCGGAAGTGGACGCCGCCGTCGCCCGCTCGGTCCGCATTTTTGAGCCGAGCGCCATGGCCGGTAATCGCACGCCGCCGACGGACTATCTGGCGGGCAAGTCGATGACGCTGCGCTGGGACAATGGCTCGGCCATCGAATACGAGTTTCAGGACGCCTCCAATCTGCGCTGGCGGCGCGAGGGAACGTCGCGTTGGCGGTCCGAGCAATATGAAGCCTCGGAGTCCATGCCGCATGTCATCCTGTTCGGCCATCTGCTGGGCGGAGAGCGCGACCATGACTGCCAGATCGTGGCGGCGGATTTCGAGCACGGCATGGCCACGCTGGTTCACGGCGCCATCGGTACGCCGTGGTACGGGCAGGAAGCGCGGGCGAAGACGATTTTTGGCGTGATCGAGATGGAGGGGCTGACCCCGCCGCTTTATCGCCGCCACAAATTCACCGACGAGCTGGCGGGCCGGGCGATCACCTGGAACTATTCGCCGGGCCTGACCTCGATGCATCTCTATGCGACGCCGAACACCGCGTCCTGGATCATTTTCGGGGCCGACGGATCGGCGGGCATGTCCTGGGCCGGGCCGTCGGAGCAGGTAAAAATCCGCGAGGGCATCTATCTCACCTATTGGCTGGAGGAGGCGTGCAACGGCGTGCTGGGCGTTATCCTGCTCAATATGCGCACCATGCACGATTGCGGCATCGGCTATAATGCCGGCGAAAACGGCCTCAGCCTCGGCCCGGTCGGCGCCCATGCCCGCCATGCCGGGAAGTTCGAGGTGGCGCATCTGTTCGAACCGCAATCGTGAAGGAGCGCGCGATGACGACGATGCAATCCACACGGCGCAACTTTCTGAAGATCGGCTCGGTGATCGCCGCGCCGCTGGCCGCCGCTGCGCCGGGCATGGCGCAGGCGGGCGATGACGCGGCGGAGCGGCTGGCGCGGCTGGAAGACATCAACGCGATCCGCGATCTGGCCGCCCGGTATGTGATGGCGGTGAATGCGGGCCGGGCGGAGGAGGCGCGGGCGCTGTTCGTGGACCCGGACCGGCCGCCGGCCGATGACACCGTGCGCTTCATTGGTGCCGATGCGGGTGCGCTTTCCGCTATCGAGCTTTCCGCCGACCGGACGGGCGCGCGGCTCTCCGCCGCCTGCACCGTACGGACGGAAACGCCGATCACGCCGTCCTGCCCGCTGGTGGAGATGGCGAAGCTCCAGGGCGAGGGCGTGGTGCGCGCCGAGTCTGCCCGGATGCTGACCGCTGACTTCGTGAAGACGGACGGCGCATGGAAAATCGCGCAGGCCACGCTGGCGCCTGCGTAAGCCGAGAGTTCCTCCCTTCCCAACCTTGGGCCCTCATCCCGAGGAGCCCCGCCAGTATCCCTGTCGGATAGTGGCGGGGCGTCTCGAGGGACGATCCAGCGTGACGCAGATGCTGGTGGGAGCTGGAGCGTGCTTCGAGGCTCCCCCGGATTTATCCGGGGTCGCACCACAGCATGAGGCGAGTGGGTGGTTGGGGGCGTGCGATCTTACGCCAGAGCGCATCCGTTCCGGCACTCGTGGAGTCCGTTCGCCCCCTCGTCGGCTTCGCCGATACTCCCCCCGCTTCGCAGGGGGAGATTGCCTCTGACCCGGTTCGCGCAATGAATTGTGATTATGCGCGTCAGCCTGGTGGGCGGCGGCCTCGCACGAGCGCATAGACAATGCCCGCGATCACGATGCCAAGGCCGATCAGACCCCAGACCCAGACGCGGCCGGCGGCCTCTACCGCCGGGGCGTCCGCAGTTTGCGGAGCAGGCGCGGGGGCCTGCGCCGGCGCTGGCGGCGGCGCAGCTCCGGTCAGTTCATCGGCGGGCTGACCGGCAGGTTGGGCGGGCGCGGCGGCGGCGTTCACAGCCGGCGTGCAGGCCAGCAGGATCAGGGCGCAGCCTGTGGCGTTCGCGGCCCGCGCAAAGCTCCGGATGCTCACCGTCTTTTCTCCTTTGCAATTTGGCGCGCGCTGAACAGTCTGAGCTATCTTGCCTATAAGCTCGCGCGGACAAGGGCGGCGCCGTCGGCCATCGCCTTCATCTTTCCGAAGGCGACGTCGCGCGGCAGGTATTTCAGGCCGCAATCAGGTGCGACCACGATGCGCTCCGGCGGCACGAATTTCAGCGCCCGCTGGATGCGCTCGGCCACGACTTCCGGCGTTTCGATGTTCGGATCCGAGAGGTCCAGCACGCCCAGAATAATCGTTTTGGAGGGCAGGGTCTCCAGAATCGAGACGTCGAGATTCGACTGCGCGGTTTCGATGGAAATCTGCTGCACCGGCGTCTGCTCGAATTCCGGCAGGAAGGAATAGCCCTCCGGCCGGTGATGGATGATGGCGGCATAGCCGAAACAGATATGCACGGCGGTCGCGCCCTTCACGCCTTCCAGCGCGCGGCTGACCGCCGCCACGCCGTATTGCCGCGCCGGTTCCGGGCGCGCCTGCATATAGGGCTCGTCGATCTGCACCACGTCGGCGCCGGCGGCGAACAGATCCCTGATCTCTTCATTGACGGCGGCGGCGTAGTCCATCGCCATCTCCGCTTCGTCTTCGTAGAAATCGTTTTGCGCCTGCTGGGCCATGGTGAACGGGCCGGGCACGGTAATTTTTATCGCCTTTTCAGGGGAGGTGTGGGCGCGGAGGAATTTCACATCCTCTACTTCCACCGCGTGCATCCGTTTGATCTTGCCGACCACGCGCGGCACGGGATTGGGGTGGCCGGAACGGTCCAGCGCCGTGCCATGATTATCCATGTCCACGCCTTCCAGCGCGGTGGCGAAGCGGTTGGAATAGGATTCCCGGCGCATTTCGCCATCGGTGATGATGTCCAGCCCGGCGCGCTCCTGCTCATGGATCGCCATGATGGTGGCGTCTTCCATCGCCTGTTCCAGATGTTCGGGCGCCGGACGCCACAGCTCTTTCGCGCGCACGCGCGGGGGAAAGCGCCCGGCCAGCTTTTCGCGGTCGATCAGCCAGTCGGGCTGGGCGTAGGAGCCGACCAGCGAGGTCGGCAGGATCGGCGTGGACGGCATTCGGGTCTCCCTCCCGGGGCTTCTTATGGCTGGCCGCGCAGTATGCTGGCGCAAGGCGCGGGGGCAAGCGCGGGCGCGGCTTTAATTTTGCGGATTGACGAGGCCGCGCCCGGCGCGGCGTGCGAATTTCCACACGCCGTCTTCCTGCACGAACCGGTCATCATAGACGGTGACGATGCTGAGTTGTTGAACGCCATCTTCGCCGGGCGTGATGAAGGCGGTGATGCTGGCCGCCGTCGCGCGATCACCGGTCACCACGATCTGTTCGTTGAAGGACAGATGCGCATTCGGCTCGCCGAAGCCCAGCGGGTTTTCCGTGATGATGTCTCGCATGAAGCCGGCGATGGCGTCCGGTCCCGCCAGCGGCGCCATGCCCGGCCCGCCGACATATTCCGCGTCCTCGGCCCAGAGGGCGGCGAACGCCTCGAAATCGCGTGCGTCGATGGTCCGGCCATAGGCGTGCAGCAATTCGCGGATCGACTCCCGTGCGGCGAGGTCATGCAGCGCCGCCTGCATGGCGGCGATGTCCGCGGTTTCTCCCGTCTGGGCGGCGGCCGGACCCGGCTGCGCCAGAATGGCGGCCAGCGCCAGGGCGGCCGGAATAATCGCGGATTTCATGCGGCGTTCCTCCCCTGCGTCAGTGTAGCCTGCCCGGGCTGGCTTGCCAGCGGGGCAGGGCGTTGCTATCGCCCGCGCCCACACGGATTTTCAGGCATCAGGAGCAGGTTCATGGCGGTGCAGCGCACCTTCTCGATCATCAAGCCGGACGCAACGCGGCGCAATCTCACCGGCGCGATCAACGCCAAAATCGAGGAAGCCGGCCTGCGCATCGTGGCGCAGAAACGCATCCGCATGAGCCGCGAACAGGCCGAGGGCTTTTACGGCGTGCATCGCGAGCGGCCGTTTTTCGGCGAGCTGGTGGATTTCATGATCTCCGGCCCGGTCGTGGTTCAGGTGCTGGAGGGCGAGGACGCCATCGCCAGATACCGTGAAGTGATGGGCGCGACCAATCCGGCCAACGCGGCGCCCGGCACGATCCGCGCCGAGTTCGCCGAGTCGGTGGGCGAGAATTCCGTGCACGGGTCCGACGCGCCGGAGACCGCGGCGCAGGAAATCCCGTTCTTCTTCACGGACGCTGAAATCACCGGCTAAGTTGTAATCGAGGTCTGAGATGACGGCGGCGGGGCGATCCCGCCGCCGTTTTTCATGTGTGCGCCTTTACGCCGCCCGTGCTGGCGGGGCCGCCATCAGAAACGGATCGCTGTGAATCCAGCGTGACGGGACGCCGGCGAGGAAGACCTGCTTCTTCAGGTCTTTCACCAGCTCCGGCGCGCCGCAGAGGAAGACGCGCGTGTTCGCTGCGCCGGTCTCGTTCAACGTTTCCGCTACGCAGGCCTGCACCGGCGCATCGGTGATGTCGCCGCCACGCGCTGAGGGATCGGTGACGCTGAAGCGGACGGTCAGGTTCGGATACGCTCCGGCCAATGCGCGCAGCCGGTCCGCGTAATACAGGGCGGCGCGCTCGCGGGCGCCGTGGATCAGATGAACCGGCCCGCGATGGCCGTGCTTCATCGCATCGCGCACAACGCCCAACAGCGGCGCCAGGCCGGTTCCGGTTCCGGCGAGCAGCATCGGGAAATCCGCGCCTTCGCCTTCCGCCGTATAGAAACACTCGCCAGCCGGTCCGCGCACGCGCAGGGCGGCGCCCAGCGGCGCATCATGCAGCCAGTTGCTCATCTGGCCA
This sequence comes from Euryhalocaulis sp., assembly GCA_050486445.1. Classification (GTDB taxonomy): domain Bacteria; phylum Pseudomonadota; class Alphaproteobacteria; order Caulobacterales; family Maricaulaceae; genus Euryhalocaulis. Next base: position 67,626 of record JBJHDH010000004.1, on the reverse strand, counting down.
TACGGCTCACGGCGGACATGCAGTTCCAGGACGCCATCCTGCTCTGGCAAATTGGCGATGGAGTAGGAACGGACCAGCCCGTCCTCGCGGACCAGATTGACATATTGTCCCGGACGGCAAGCAGGCAGTTCCCCGGCGACGGAAATCCAGACCGCCGCGACGGAGTCGCAGAGCGCCCCGCGCGCGTGCAGCCTCGCCGGAACCGATGCCCCGTCAGCCGGAAGGCGGGCGGTCAGGTCACATGCGGGCCGCGCGCAGCACGGCAAAAAATAATTCTGCGCGGCCAGAGCCGGTTTCAGACCGGCCTGAGACGCGGGGTCTGGCGCGCCGTCCACAGCCTGCATCATGCAGCTCTGACAGGCGCCGCTCTTGCAGGAATGGGGAACGGACTCGCCGGCGCGAAGCAGGGCGTCGAACACGGTTTCATCCTCGGCCCGCTCTACCACGCGGCCATCATAGGTGATGCGATGTGACATGGGATTGCGGTTCAGCGGTTCAGCACATCGTCGCGCACGCTGTTGGCGATGCCGGCGACCTGCGCGATCAGCTCGTCCGCCACGCCCAGCTCCTGCAACGTGGCGCCCAGATGGCCGATGACGATATCGACATGCGTGTCGTTCAGCCCGCGTTCGATGAGGTGCTTGTGTCCCTCGCGCATGGACTTGCCGGTATAGGCATTGGGCCCGCCGAACGCGAAGGTCAGAAAACCCTTCTGTTTGGCGATCTGCACATCCATATCCACATCGTCAAAAAAATGGCTGACGCGGTCGTCGGAGAGCATTTTGCGGTAAAAGATGTCGACGGCGGCATTGATCGCGGCCTGGCCGCCAAGCTGTTCATAAAGTGACACGACATTGTCCCTTCCGTGCTAGGTTTAGTTGTTGCATCTAGAAGGCATCAACTGGGCGACCAGTTTGATGTAGAGCAAAATGCGCCTGACATATTTCTCAGATTTCGCGCTCAGGACATTGATTTTTCTGGTAAATCGCGAAGAGCCGGTATCGCTGCGCCAGATCGCCGCAGCCTACGGCATTTCGCACAATCACTTGGTGAAGGTGGCGAACCATCTACAGAAAGCGGGTTTTGTGACGACGCGGCGCGGCCCGGGCGGCGGCGTGTCGCTGGCGCGCGCGCCCGAGGCGATCAATCTGGGCGACGTGCTGCGCGCGACAGAACCGGACTTCGCCCTGGTCGAATGTCTCGACATGGAGACCAATAACTGCCCCATCGCCGGGCCGTGCGGGCTGACGCGCGTGATGGCCGATGCGCGCGATGCGTTTCTGGCGGAGGTCTCGCGCCACACGCTGGCGGATGTGACAAGGAACCGGCGCGCGCTGGACCTTGTGTTCGCGGCGACGGCGGAGGTCGGGGCGGAAACGCCTAGCCCGGCAGAGCCGGGATAAAGAGCGGCGGGCGTGCGCCGGGCTCGCCCTCCAGCACCGCGATCTCGTCTTGCACGCGGATTCGGCCTTCCGCGACCAGACGGATACAGGCCGGATAGAGAACATGCTCCGCCGCCAGCACGCGCGCGGCCAGAGCGTCTTCCGTGTCGCCGGGCAGAACCGGGACGGCCGCCTGTCCGATAATCGGCCCCGCATCCATTTCCGCGCGCACATAATGCACGGTGCAGCCATGCTGCGCGGCGCCGGATTCCAGCGCGCGGCGATGCGTGTCCAGCCCCGGAAAATCGGGCAGCAGCGAGGGATGGATGTTCAGCAGCCGGTCACGCCAGCTTTCCACGAAATCCGGCGACAGCATCCGCATGAAGCCGGCCAGGCAGACAAGGTCCACGCCCGCCGATTTCAGCCGCGCATCCAGCGCCGCTTCGAACGCGGCTCTGGAGTCATGGTTGGTGCGGTCCAGCGCCTCTGCCGTGGTTCCGGCCGCGCGCGCGGTCTCCAGCCCCGCGGCGTCCGGCCGGTCAGACAGGACCAGAACCGTTTCCGCCGGGAAGTCCGGCGCGGCGCAGGCCTCCAGGATCGCCGCCATGTTGGAGCCGCGCCCCGAGATCAGGACGCCGAGCCGGGCGCTCATGCACGCTGACCGGCGCCCTGTTCGGGCGCCGCCGCGCCGAGCACGCCGATGGTCCAGACCGTCTCGCCGGCCGCGCGCAGGCGGCGCGCCGCCTCGTCCGCGTTCTCCGGCGCGACGCACAGCACCATGCCTGCGCCCAGATTGAAGGCGCGGCGCATCTCGTCCTCTGTCACCCCGCCGGCGCTGGCCAGCCAGTCCCAGAGCGCGGGGCGCTCCCAGCTTTCATAGTCGATCCGGGCCTCCAGCGTGTCCGGCAGCATACGCGGGACATTGCCGGGCAGGCCGCCGCCGGTGATGTGCGCGGCGCCCTTCACCAGCCCCTCGTGCATCAGCGGCAGGACGGATTTCACATAGATGCGGGTCGGCGGCAGCAGCAGGTCGGCCAGCGTGCGATCCTCATCGAACGGGGCGGGGTCGTTCCAGCCCGTGTCTGTCAGCGACATGATCCGGCGGATCAGGGAAAAGCCGTTGGAATGCGGGCCGGACGAGGCAAGGCCAAGCAGCACGTCGCCCGCCGCCATCGCGCCCCGGTCGGGCAGCACGGTCCCGCGCTCCACCGCGCCGACGGTGAAACCGGCCAGATCGAAATCGCCGGGCGCGTAGATGCCGGGCATTTCCGCCGTCTCGCCGCCGATCAGGGCCGCTCCGGCCTGTTTACAGCCTTCGGCGACGCCCGCCACCACGCGCGCGGCCTGGTCGGGGTCCAGCGCCCCTGTGGCGAAATAATCCAGGAAGAAGAGCGGCTCGGCGCCCTGCACCAGAACGTCGTTGACGCACATGGCCACCAGGTCGATCCCGATGCCGTCCAGATGACCGGCCTCGACGGCGGCCTTCACCTTGGTTCCGACCCCGTCCGCGCCAGAGACCAGAATCGGGTCGCGGTATCCGGCGGCCTTCAGGTCGAACAGCCCGCCAAACCCGCCCAGATCGGCGTCCGCGCCTGGCCGGCGTGTGGCGGCGGCCAGCGGCTTGATCCGCTCCACCAACGCGTCGCCGGCCTCGATATCCACGCCGGAATCCTTGTAAGTGAGGCTGTTGCGGCCGGGGGTTTTCCCCATCTTCACGGTTCCTTCTTCACGGTTCCTTGGGGCGGTTTGGGGCAGGGTGGAGACCGGCGCGAAACAAGCCGATCCCGGCTGCGGGCGCAAGCTACCGGCCCGGCGCGGCTTCGCTATAATCCGCGCCCTGTGGGGGCGAGGCAGAGAAGAGGGTGATTCGGTGAAAAGAGCGGTTGTAGCTCTGGCGGCGCTGGCCGCGGCGGCTTTTGTCTGGTCCGGGGCGGCGCAGGCGCAGATGGACGCCTTCGTCATTTCCGGCACCCCCATCGACGCGACGGCGGCCAACGCCACAATTGCGCGCGAGCAGGCCATCGCCGAGGGAGCGCCGCGCGCCCTGCGCCGGTTGATGCAGCGTCTGGTGTTGGCCGAGGATGCGGACCGCGTGCCCTCTGTCTCGGCGCAGCAGGCCACCGCGCTGGCCACCGGCTTTCAGGTGAGCAACGAGCTGCGCAGCGCCACGCGCTATCGCGGCGATCTGACAGTCAGCTTCGATCCGGAAGGCGTGCGGCGCCTGCTGCGCAATTCCGGCCTGCCGTTTCTGGAAAGCGCTGCGCCGCCGACCCTGGTGGCGCCGGTCTATCGCGTCGGCGGGCAGGCCTCGCTGTGGAGCGCCAATCCCTGGGGCGAGGGATGGGACATCTCGCGCTATATCGGCGGTTTCGCGCCGGTCGTGCTGCCCGAGGCGTTCGGCGCCATGGTGGATCAGGTAAGCGCGGAGGCCGTCGCAAACGCCAATATGGAGGCGCTGGAGGCGCTGGCCGGCGCGTATGGCGTCAGCCGCGTGCTGGTGGCGGTGGCCGAGCCGCGCGGCGGTGAGCTGCACGTGCAGTTGACGCTGGTGCGGATGGGCTCGGAGGTGGATGTGAATGCGCCGGGCGGCGCGCCGCGCTCCGTGACGCTCAGCCCCGTAAGCGTGCGCGCCGGAGAATCGGAGGCGCCGTTCCGGCTCGCCGCGGATCGCGCGCACGATGCGCTGGCCGATGACTGGAAGCAGCGCACCGTGGTTCGCTCGCAGTCGCGCTCCGAGATGCGGCTGACCGTCATGTATAACGGGATCGGCGAGTGGCATTCGCTGCGCAATGCGTTGAACGCCTCGCCCTTTGTCACCGACCGGCGGCTGGATGCGATGTCGCGCGACGGCGCAATGATGACGCTGACCTATCGCGGCGTGCGCGAGCAACTGGTTTCGGACCTGGAGCGCCGCGGCGCGATCCTGCGCACCGATCCGCAACTCGGCGATGTCGTGCGCGCGGGAAGCATGTTCTCGCCGCTGGCTGGCGCGGGGACGCAATCGGGAGGCCTATGACAACCCAGCTTCGGCTCGTCTGGCCGCCGGCCCTCGATTACACGCCGGAAAGCTTCATCGCCGGCGAGGAAACGCGCGAGGCGCGCGAGGCGCTTTCCGCGTGGCGCGACTGGCCGGCGCGGGCGCTGGCGCTGGTCGGACCGGCGGGATCGGGCAAGAGCCATCTGGCCTCGATCTGGCTAGGCGAGACAGGTGTGAATTCCGGCGCCGAAATTCTGGAAGATGCTGACCGTCTCACTGATGAAATGGCGCTGTTCCGCCTGTTGGAGCGCACGGTGGCGGGGGAGGTTTCCGCGCTGCTGCTGACGGCGCGCCGCCGTCCGGCCGAATGGAACGTGCGCACGCCCGACCTGGCCTCGCGCCTGCGCGCGCTGGCCTTTGTGGAGATCGCCGCGCCGGACGACGCCGCGCTGTCACAAATCCTGCGTAAAGTCCTGCGAGACCGGCGCTTGCGCGTGGAAGACCGTATTATCGACTATATGGTAAAACGGATCGAACGATCGCCCGCGGCGGCGCTGCGGGCGGCCGAGGCGCTGGACAGGGCCGCCGCCGAACAGGGCGGCGGTGTCAGTCTGCGCCTGGCCGCGCAGGTGCTGGAGACGCTGGAAGCCCCGGAGGCCCCCGATGAGGCCAATGCGGCTCCGGATGCGCGGGATGAAGGAATGCCGGAATGAGCGACGCGGCGTTTGAACTGGAGCAGGAACAGGAACTGGAACCGGCGGCGCAGGAGGCGGCCGCGCCGGGGGAGTCCGCGCCATTGCCGGACGCTCCGGAGCGGTTTCTGAACCGGGAGCTTTCCTGGCTCGCCTTTAACCAGCGTGTGATGGAGGAGGCGGAAAACACCGGCCACCCCTTGCTGGAGCGGCTGCGCTTCCTGTCGATCTCGGCCAGCAATCTTGATGAATTTTACATGGTGCGCGTGGCCGGCCTGCGCGCGCAGGTGCGAAAGGGCGTCAGCGCGCCCAGCCTGGACGGCCTGTCGGCGCAGCAACAGCTTGAGCGCATCAATCTGGTCGCAGCGGAGCTGATGGAGGCGCAGCAGCGGACCTGGGCGGCGCTGCGCCGGGAGCTGGCCGAGGCCGGTATCGCGGTGCTGGAGCCCGATGCGCTGTCACAAGCCGACCGGGCCTGGCTGCGCGATGATTTCATGCTGCGCATCTTGCCGGTAATCACGCCGCTAGCGGTGGACCCGGCGCATCCGTTCCCGTTTGTGCCGAATTTCGGCTTCAATATCGCGTTGATGCTGGATGGCGGTCAGGGCGGGCAGGGGCAGGGCGGCGAAACGATGAACGCCCTGATCCCGGTGCCTTCCGGCGTCGAGCGTTTCGTTGAACTGCCATCCGGCGAGATGACGGCCAGCGGCCACCGGATGCGTCGCTTTATCACGCTGGAAAACGTACTGGGTCTGGCGGCCGATCTTCTGTTCCCCGGGTTCAATCTGCTGGGCAAGGGCGCGTTCCGCATCATTCGTGACTCCGATATCGAGATCGAGGAAGAGGCCGAGGATCTGGTGCGCGAGTTCGAGACGGCGCTGAAACAGCGCCGGCGCGGCCGTATCGTGCGGCTGAAGATGGAAGAGGCCATGCCCGAGCCGTTGCAGCAACTCATCATTGAGGAGCTGCGCGCCGAGCCGCAGGATATCGTGAAGGTGAGCGGCCTTCTGGGCCTCGCCGAAGTGTCGCAACTGATCCTGGACGACCGGCCGGACCTGACCTTCCTGCCCTATGAGCCGCGCCTGCCGGAGCGGATCAAGGAACATGACGGCGACGCCTTCTCCGCCATCCGCGCCAAGGATCTGCTGATCCACCATCCGTTCGAGAGCTTTGACGTGGTGGTCAGTTTCCTGCGGCAGGCGGCGGCCGATCCCAATGTGGTGGCGATCAAGCAGACGCTCTACCGCACCAGCAAGGACAGCCCCATCGTGCGCGCGCTGATCGCCGCCGCGGAGTCTGGCAAGAACGTCACCGCGCTGGTCGAACTGAAAGCGCGCTTCGATGAGGCGGCGAATCTGAAACTGGCGCGCGATCTGGAAAGCGCCGGCGTGCAGGTCGTCTATGGCTTTGTGGAGTACAAGACGCACGCCAAGATCAGCCTGGTGGTCCGGCGCGAGGGCGGCGAGCTGCGCACCTACACGCATTGGGGAACGGGCAATTATCACCCGCTGACCGCGAAGATTTACACCGACCTTTCGCTGTTCTCCGCCGATCCGGCGCTGGGCCGCGACGCCGGGCGGGCGTTCAATTTCATTACCGGCTATGCGCGGCCCTACAAGCTTGAGCACATCGCATTGTCGCCGCTGACCATGAAGTCCACCATCCTGTCGCTGATCGACGCCGAGATCGAACATGCGCGCGAGGGGCGGCCGGCGACGATCTGGGTGAAGCTGAACTCGCTGCTCGATCCCGAAGTGATCGACCGGCTCTATATGGCGTCGAACGCCGGGGTGCGGATCGACCTGGTGGTGCGCGGCATTTGCGCGCTGCGTCCCGGCGTGAAGGGCATGAGCGACAACATCCAGGTGAAGTCGATTGTCGGCCGGTTTCTGGAGCATTCGCGCATCGCCTGTTTCGGCAATGGCGAGCCGATGCCCTCATCCTCGGCCAGGGTGTTTATCGCTTCGGCTGACTGGATGCCGCGCAATCTTGACCGGCGCGTGGAGGCGCTGGTGCCTATCGAGAATCCAACCGTGCATCGCCAGATTCTGAACCAGATCATGGTCGCCAATCTGAATGACGACGCGCAAAGCTGGGTGATGCGGCCGGATGGAACCTATGATCGCGCGAAACCCGTTGACCCGGAGGCGCCGTTCAGCGCACACGAGTATTTCATGAAGAATCCCAGCCTTTCCGGGCGGGGCGAAGCCCTGGCCTATGACCCGCCGCCGGTGCTGACGCCGACGGGGCTGCGGCGGCATGCGCGCACGGATTCTTGAACTTCGCCGGCGGGGATCGCCGGCCTCCCGGGCCGCCGGTGAGGGGGAATCCAGCAGCGCGCAGGCCGCGGTTATCGACATTGGCTCCAACTCCGTCCGCCTGATTATCTATCGGCGCGAGGGACGGGCCTTCTGGCCGATTTTCAATGAAAAGCTGCTGGCCGGGTTGGGCCGGGGACTTTCCGAAACCGGGCGCCTGTCGCCGCAGGGCGTAGAGGCGGCGCTACGCACATTGCGCCGGTTCGAGATGATTTTGCGCGCGCGCGGGGTCCGCGAAGTGCTGGCCTTCGCCACCGCCGCGGTGCGTGAGGCCGAGGATGGGCTGGAGCTCGTGCGTATAATCCGCGAGCAATGCAGGATCGAGGTTCGCGTGCTGTCCGGCGCGGAGGAGGGGCGTCTCTCGGCGCTGGGTGTGCTGGCCGGCGGGGTGGAGGATGATTGCCTGGTCGGCGACCTGGGCGGTTCCAGCCTGGAACTGTGCCCTATCGCCAGCGGCCGGCCGGGCGAGGGCGTGACCCTGCCGCTCGGCCCCCTCGCCGTGCTGGGCAAGGACGGGATGGACATGGCGGCGTTGCGCCGGGCGGCGATGGAGACGCTGGATTCCGCGCCGCATGTCTTCGATACCGGCGTGCGCGATTTTTACGCTGTCGGCGGCTCGTGGCGGATGCTGGCGCGGGTCGATATGAATCTGCGCGATTATCCGCTGCATGTGCTGCACCATTACGAGATGACGCGCGCCCAAGCGCACAGGACGGCGGAATTCGTGGCGGGACAGAGCGCGCAGTCGTTGGCCACACTGCCGCAAATGACGTCGCGGCGTGCACCGCTGCTGCCTTACGCCGCGATGCTGATGGATTGCATTCTGGAGCGCGGCGGGTTCGAGCGTGTCGTGATTTCCGCCTATGGCGTGCGGGAGGGCGCGCTGTTCGACCGGATGCCGCCGGAGCTACAGGAACAGGATGCGCTGCTGGCCGGCGCGACGGCCTTCGCGCGGCGTCTGGCGCCGGCCTCCACCGTCGGCGATGCGCTGGCGGACTGGATCGAGCCGGTTTTTGCCGGAAATTCCACGCCGCGCGCCCGCGCTCTGCGCCACGCCGCCGCGTTGCTGGCCGATATGGGATCGGCGATGCACCCGGATCATCGCGGCGAGCTGTCGGCGGACCAAATTCTGTATTCGCCGGTCGCGGGGATGGACCATGCGGAGCGCGCCTTTCTGGCGGCGGCGCTGTATCACCGCTATCGCGGTCCGGCCGACCCGCCAGAGAATTTCCCCGCGCGCGAAATCACGCCGTCCGGGACGCTGGAACAGGCGCGCAGCCTGGGTCTGGCGCTGCGGCTCGGCTGCATGGTCAGCGGCCGGGCGCCGGCGCTGCTGGGCTTGACCCGGATCGCGGCGGAGGAGGGAAGGCTGGTCTTGTCTGTCGCCAGAGAGGGCGAGCCGCTTATCACCGATCAGACGGAAAAGCGGCTGAAACAGCTCGCCTCGGCGCTGGGCCTGAAGCCGGAGATCGTCACGGAGGGGTAGGGTGGGTCTCCCCCGCGCTGTGCGCAGGGGAGGATTACCTTAGGCAGGCCTTGCGACGACCTCGCCGTTTTTCAGCATCAGCACGGTTTCACCGCGCTTGAGCTTCAGCGCCGCCTCGCCGAAGACCTCGCGCCGCCAGCCCTGCATGGCGGGCACGTCGGCGTTGTCGCTGGCGGCGATCTCTTCCAGGTCGGCGACGCTGGCGATCAGGCGCGGCGCCAGATTCTGTTCCTGTGCGACCTGACGCAGCAGCACTTTCAACAGCTCCACGGTCGGCCCGAGATTGGGCGGCAGCACGCGCGGCTTTTCCACCTTCGGCGCATAGGCGCCGGGATCGGCCAGCGCTTCGTTCAGCGCGTCGATCAGGCCCTGGCCAGAGCGCGAGCGCTCAAAGCCGCGCGGCACGCCGCGTAGATTGCCCAGCGCCTCGATGCTGCGCGGCTGGTTCAGCGCCACTTCGTAGAGCGCATCGTCTTTCAGCACGCGGCCGCGCGGAACGTCGCGCCCCTGCGCCTCGCGCTCGCGCCACGCGGCGGTGGCTTTCAGCGCCGCCAGATATTTCGCGTCGCGCTTGCGCAGTTTCAGCCGGCGCCACGCCTCGTCCGGCGTCACGTCATAGAGCGCGGGGTCGGCCAGCGCCGCCATCTCCCGCTCCACCCAGTCGGCGCGGCCGCTGGATTCCAGCTTTTCGCGCAGGCGCGGATACAAATCGCGCAGATGCACCACATCGGCCAGCGCGTAGGAAAGCTGGTTTTCCGATAGCGGCCGGCGCGACCAGTCGGTAAAACGCGGCCCCTTGTCGATCTGCCGCCCGAGCGCGGCGCTGACCAGCGCGTCATAGGCGATCTGCTCGCCATAGCCGAGCGCGGAGGCGGCGATCTGGGTGTCGAAGATCGGCGCGGGCGGACGGCCGGTCATATGGTGGAAAATTTCCAGATCCTGGCGCGGCGCGTGAAAGACCTTCAGCCGGCCTGGATCGCCCAGCAGGTCGAGAAAGGGTTGCAGGTCCAGCCCCTCGGCCAGCGGGTCGATCATCGCCTCCACACCCTTGCCCGCCGCCTGGATCAGGCAGAGCTGGGGCCAATAGGTGTTTTCCCGCATGAATTCGGTATCGACGACGATGAAGTCGCTGTCGCGCAGGGCGTCGCAGGTTTCAAGCAGGCGGTCGTTGGAGGCGATCAAAGGCATGGAAGGCGCGCTATAACCCATCGGAAAGCCCCTGTCGTGGGGGCTTTGCTTGACACGGAGGGCGGGGCGGGCTTTCACGCTGCGCTTTCCCGGATCGGCGGAATCACAGGCGAACCATGCATTCCTATCGCACCCAGACGTGCGGCGAACTGCGCCCGGACAATGTGGGCCAGACGGTGCGGCTTTCAGGCTGGATCCACCGCAAGCGGGATCATGGCGGCCTGCTGTTTGTCGATCTGCGCGACCATTACGGCCTGACCCAGATTGTGGCCGAGCCGGAAAGCCCGGCCTTCGCTTTGGTCGAGCGGCTGCGCGCCGAAAGCGTGATCTGCGTCACCGGCCAGGTTCTGGCCCGCACGCCGGATACGGTGAACCCGAACCTGCCCACCGGCGGGGTGGAGCTGCGCGCCGAAAGCGTCGAATTGCTGTCCGAGGCCGCCGAATTGCCGCTGCCGGTCTTTGGCGAGCCGGAATACCCGGAGGACATCCGCCTCAGATACCGCTTTCTCGATCTGCGGCGCGAGACGCTGCACCGGAATATCGTGCTGCGCACCGAGATCATCGCCGACATGCGCGCCCGCATGGGCGAGGCGGGCTTTACCGAATTTTCGACGCCGATCCTGACGGCCAGCAGCCCCGAGGGCGCGCGCGACTTTCTGGTGCCCTCGCGCCTGCACGCCGGCCGGTTCTATGCGCTGCCGCAGGCGCCGCAAATCTACAAGCAGCTCATCATGGTCTCGGGCTTTGACCGCTATTTCCAGATCGCGCCGTGTTTCCGCGATGAAGACCCGCGCGCCGACCGTCTTCCTGGAGAGTTCTACCAGCTCGATCTGGAAATGAGCTTTGTGACGCAGGACGATGTGCTGGGCGCGATGGAGCCTGTCTTGCGCGGCGTGTTCGAGGCGTTCGCGGAGGGCCGGCCGGTGACGCAGGAGTTTCCGCGCATCGCCTATGGTGACGCCATGCGCAAATACGGCACGGACAAGCCGGACCTGCGCAATCCCATCGAGATGCAGGACGTGTCGGAACATTTCCGCGGCTCTGGCTTCAAGGTGTTCGCCGGCATTCTGGATAAAGACCCGAAGCATCAGGTCTGGGCGATCCCGGCGAAGACGGGCGGCAGCCGCGCCTTTTGCGACCGCATGAACAGCTGGGCGCAAGGCGAGGGTCAGCCGGGACTGGGCTATATTTTCTGGCGCGAGGAAGACGGAGGTGAAATCGTCCCTGGCCCATCTATTGCTGGTGAAAAACCAGAACCATTGGGCGTTAACTGGCATGAAAAAGGGCAAGCTGCTGGGCCTATAGCGAAGGCGTTGGGCCCTGAACGGGCTGAAGCCATACGCACCCAAATGAATCTTGGAATTGGCGACGCCTGTTTCTTCACCGCCGGCGATCCGAAAGTCTTTGCCAATTTCGCCGGGGCGGCGCGCACGCGCGCGGGCGAGGAGCTGGACCTGATCGACCGCGAGCGCTTCGCGCTGTGCTGGATTGTCGATTTCCCCTTCTATGAGTGGAACGAGGACGAGAAGCGCGTCGATTTCGGCCACAATCCGTTTTCCATGCCGCAGGGCGGCATGGAGGCGCTGAACGGCGAAGACCCGCTCTCGATCAAGGCGTTCCAGTACGATCTGGTGTGCAACGGGTTCGAGATCGCCAGCGGCGGCATCCGCAATCATCTGCCGGAAACGATGGTGAAGGCGTTCGAGATCGCCGGGCTGGACCGCGCGACGGTGGAGGAAAATTTCGGCGGCCTGTATCGCGCGTTCCAGTATGGCGCGCCGCCGCATGGCGGCATGGCGGCGGGCGTGGACCGCATCGTGATGCTGCTGGCCGGGGCGAAGAATCTGCGCGAGATCACCATGTTCCCCATGAACCAGCAGGCGCAGGATCTGCTGATGGGCGCGCCATCCGCGCCGGCGCCGGCGCAGCTTCGCGAACTGCATCTCCGCGTCGTCGAACCGCCGAAAGAGAAGACCTGACCCATGACCGGCTGGCGGCCATCGGCGCGCAGCGACGTGCCGCCTTTCATGGTGATGGACGTGATGGCGGCCGCCGCGCGGATCGAGGCGGCGGGCGGCCATGTCATCCATTGCGAGGTCGGCCAGCCCGCGGCGCCCGCGCCGAAAACGGCGCTGGAGGCGGCGCGGCGCGCGCTTTCCGGTCCGCTGGGCTATCTGGATGCGCTGGGCGCGCCGTCGCTGCGCGCGCGCATCGCGCGGCATTATGAAGAGCGTTATGGCGCCGCGCTGGACCCGGCGCGGGTGATCGTGACGGCCGGTTCGTCCGGCGCGTTCCAGCTTGCGTTCCTGACCCTGTTCGAGCCGGGCGCGCGCGTGGCGCTGGCCAGCCCCGGCTATCCGCCATACCGCCACATTCTGACGGCGCTGGGCTGCGAGCCGGTTCTGATCCCGATTTCCGCCGATACGCGCTGGGCGCTGACGGGGGAGGCGCTGCTGGCCGCGCACCGTGAGAAGCGGCTGGACGGCGTGCTGGTGGCGTCGCCCGCCAACCCGACCGGAACGATGCTGGACGAAGCGGCGCTGACCGGGCTGATCGCGGCGGCGGAGGCGGAGGGAATCCGCGTGATCTCCGACGAGATCTATCACGGGCTGGACTATGCTTTTCCGGCGGTGACGGCGGCGGCGATCTCGCAGAACGCCGTGGTCATCAATTCCTTCTCCAAATATTTCTGCATGACGGGATGGCGCATCGGCTGGATGGTGTCGCCGCCCGATCTGGTCCGCCCGGTGGAGCGGCTGCAGCAGAATCTCTCCATCTCCGTTTCGGCCCTGTCGCAGATCGCGGCGGAGGCGGCGTTTGACGGCCGCGCGGAGATGGAGGCGGTGAAGGCCGGCTATGTGCGCAACCGCGCTGTGTTGACCGAAGGCCTGCCCGGCGCCGGGCTGGACAGGTTTCTGCCGGCCGACGGCGCATTCTATCTCTATGCGGACATTTCGGATTATTCGGACGACAGCCCGGCCTTCGCCGCGCGGATGCTGGAAGAGGCGCATGTGGCGGCCACGCCCGGCGTGGATTTCGACCCCGTGAACGGTCGCCGCTTCATCCGCTTTTCCTATGCGGGGTCAGAGGCCGACATGCGCGAGGCCGTGCGCCGGATCGGGGCGTGGCTGAAGGAGTTTTAGTCTTATCTCAAGGATGCGGGATGGGATTGAGAGCAGAGGGGAGTCGTCAGCTCTGAGTTTCTTTCCCGAAGAAAAGCAGACGCGCGCCCGCGCGAAAAACTGCGGGGAAATTTCCGCAAATCTCCACGCCCTCTTCGCTGCGCATAGGATGGCGGTGTTCCTTCCGCCTGAGGGAAGTAGCTGATCACTATGGCGGGAGGGAGTGCATGGCGCGTCCGGCGAAGGGTCAGATCACCCGGCTGCCCGGCGCGGCTCGTGGAGAGGCGGACGGCACTAAACGACCGACCGTTCCAAATCCCACGCTGGAATCGGTGGCGAGAGCTTCCGGGAAATCCATGCGCGGAGCGTCGGCGGGAACCCACAATTCCCCCTTGGCGCCGTAAATAAATCGGGTTCGTAGCTGACGCTCCGCCCCCTCACATTTCATAAGCACGCACTCGGGGCGAACGCACATCTGCGTCTGCAATTCTGCAAAAACACCAACCCCGGAACGGCCGCAGAGGCCGCATCCAGGGAATAAAGCGTGTGATGCGGCTCAGACGCGCCTCAGAGCAGGCCCAGCAGCCAGCGTTGTTCGGGCGTGAGCGATGCAACATCAAGCGGCTTGCCCCGGACAGGCCTTGCCGGCGGCGTCGCGCCGGTGAAGTCGAAATAGGGCAGGTCGCCATACAACGCCCGCACCGGCCTATACCGCTTGGGCGCGACATGATCGGGCGCCGCCGCCATCGCGGGCGCCGCTCCGGCCGCGCCGCCCGCCGCGCCCAGCGCCGCCACAAAGCCCCTTCGCGTCAGTTTCCCATTGGTTTTGTCTGGCATCAGACCAGCCCCGGAACTTCGGATGCATTGAACCAGCGCGCATGGACCTGGGCGCTGGAGCGGAACGGCAGGATAACGCGCGCGACTTCCTGCATCTCCACCGCGTCGACGATGACGAATTCAGAACGCATCTCCGGCGGGTTGTTGGCGACCCCGACCAGCCAGCCATCGCCTTCCGGCGCGCCTTCGCGGCGGGGCACAAAGCTGACTTCCATCAGCGACTGGCCCTGACCGGCGTGCCAGGTCTTCGCCTCCCGCGAATGCACGTCGAAGCGCAGATAGGCGGCGCCCGCGTCGGGCTGTTCCGGGTCGTTGAACTGCGTGTAGCAATAGCGGTGCTGCTGGGTCAGGTAACGGTCGTCCACCCGCACCAGATCGCTGATGCCGGGATCGAACAATTGTTCCTGCTCCATCCGGCCATTGCGCAGGTCGAAGGTGAAGCGCCGCAGATGCGAGGAATTGGGCGCCCAGCGCGACCCGTCGATGGACGGGAAGAAGGGGAAGGGGTTGCCGTCGAATTGCGGGCTGTCGATGACGACCCGGTCGCCCTGGCTGACGCCGTTCAGCGTATGCACCATCGTGTGCGGCGAGGGTGCGTCGATCCACTGGATGTCGCTGCCGTCGCCATCGCGGCGGAAAATGCCATAGGTCGCCGGCTTCACAGGGTCATAGCCCCACATCGGCTCGGCGGCGTGCAGGCGATCCATGCTGGTCACATAGCCGAACACCGGAACGACGATGTGCTCGTTGGTGACGATCAGATCGTGGATCATGCTCACATAGGGAACCTTGATCCGGATTTCGTGCTTCACCGTTCCGTCCGGCCCGATGGTGTAGAACCAGACATCGTCGGTGCACAGGCCGGTGGCCTGATAGCCGAACGTGACCAGATCGCCGGTCACCGGGTCGGGCTTGGGGTGGGCGGTGAAGGTCTGCGAGGTGACGCGCCCGCCAAAATCCTCAAAGCCTATGGTCTCAAGCGTATTGGGGTCGATCTCGATGGGCGGCGCGTCTTCCTTCAGCGCATAGAGCTTGCCGGCGTGCAGCATCGGCGTGGTGTTGGACACCGTGCGCAGCCACGGTTTTTCGATCGTCTCGTCGCGGATTTCGGGATCGTCCGTGAACGGATTGCGATAGGCGCCGTAGAGCTGGCGGCCGGCCTCCAGATTATTGATGAAGCGCGGTGTGCGGATATAGCGCCCGCGATACGAGGCGCGGCCGTTCCTGATGCGGAAAATGCTGACATAGCCGTCGGCGGAGAAGGGCGTGTCCTGCGGCAGCATCTGTGGATAGAACCAGTCCGGCCCGGTGCGGACGAAAATGCCGTCCAGCCCCTCCGGAATCCGGCCTTCGACCTCGCATTCCAGGATTTCCGCATCGAAGCGCATGGGCGCGGAAAACCCGCCCGGATGCGGTCCATCGCTGAAATCGACCATTCGCGCCTCCCGTTTATTCGCTTCTGTTTTCCGTATCGTAACGCACCGCCGCCGCCCTGCGATAGGTCAAAGGGCCTGCGGCTGCGCTTTTCGTCTTTGATTATTCAGGCCTGACTTCTATGTAGGGTCCAGGGCTGCCCGGGGGCGAAGGATGTCGAATTATTCATCTTGCGCTGTTGGACCGTTCATGTTGCAGCCATAATCACTTTCTCATACTACAGCCTACAACCGGAAAGCCGGACCGGCCGGAGGGCGGCCGGGTAAGGAGCAGGGAGCAAAATGATGAAGACGTTCGCAAAATTCGGCGCGGTCGCCGCGGTTGCGGCGCTGGCCGCCGGCGCGGTTCTGGCGCAGACGGTCGCCCCGGCAGCCGACGAGGCCGAGGCCCAGGCTGCTACGGAAGCGCGACAGGCGATTTTCAAGCAGATGGAAGATCAGATGAACACCATCGCTCCGATGATGCGCCGTCAGATTGAGTTTGACGCTGAAGCGGTCGCAGCGGCGGCCACCGAAATCACCGCGCTGGCGGAAATGCTGCCGGAGGCGTTCGCCGTCGACACCAGAGGTTTCAGTGTCGAGACCAAGGCTCGCAACAATATCTGGGCGGGTTATGACGGCTTCCTCGACCGGCAGCACGCTCTGATCGTCGCGCTTGCGAACCTGAAGGAGGTCGCCGAGGGCGGCGAGCAGACCCCGACCCTGCGCGCCGTGGGCGCGGTCGGCCAAGCCTGCGGCGCCTGCCACGACGCTCACCGCGACTGACGCGGACCGGTTGATGTAGCGTTCAGCGGGGGCGGCTCTAGAAGCCGCCCCCGTTTTCGATTCCGGATTTCCGTCCTGCGTCTCCGCGACGCCGCGTCTCCGCGACGCCGCGACGCCGCGACGCAGGGGAGCCGGACGCTTAACGATTGTAGAGTTGACCCGTTAGGGCTGGCGATTTTAATGCTGTGGCGTTCGGCCGGTTCCGGCCGGGCGTAAGCCGGAAAAGCCAGGGCGCGAATGATGCCGGCGGAACCTGATGGGGTGGAGACATGGAATTCGTTTATTTTCTGGGCCGGTTCCATGTGCTTGCGCTGCACATCCCGATTGGCGTCATTCTGGCGGTTGCGCTGCTGGAGATTCTCGCGCGCTTCATGAAACGCTGCGAATCGATGCGCGCCGCGTCGCCATATCTCTGGGGCGTCGCCGCCGTCTCGGCCATCGTTACGGTGATCCTTGGCTATATGCACTACACCGAAGGCGGCTTTGAGGGGCCCTCCGTCACCCGGCATATGATTTACGGTACTATCGTCGCGGTTATCGCGACGGTGACATGGGGGCTCAGCCTGTTTGGCCGCCGCTGGTTCCATCAGGCCGCGGTTCCGCTCTCCGTCCTGCTGGTCGTTCTGGTCTCCATCACCGGCCATTACGGCGGCAACATCACGCACGGCTCCACCTATCTGATCGAGTATGCGCCCCGCTTCATTCGTGCGCTGCACGATGGCGATGTGGGGCGCGCGCGCGTGACCAGTTTCGCCGAGGCCGACCCCTATCACGACGTCGTCCGGCCGATCCTTCACCGGCGCTGCCTCTCCTGCCACAGCGATGATCGCACCGAAGGCAATCTCAGCGTGGTGAGCTACGATTCCCTTATGGAAGGCGGGGAATATCTTCCCGTGGTCGTGCCGGGCGAATCGGAATTCAGCTCGCTGATCGAGCGTATTACGCTGTATCCGGGGCATGAGAATTTCATGCCGGCTGAAGGCCGAACGCCGTTGACCGGGCGCCAGACGGAAATTCTCCGCTGGTGGGTCGATGCCGGCGCGCCGGTTGATGTGACTCTGGGCGAGCTTGAGTTGGGCCGGCTGGACGAGTCGCGTCTGCGCGGCGAGCTCGGGTTCGACTAGGCCTCAGTTCAGAGCCAATGTCCGGCCGCTATTTGCGGGCGGATTTGCGTCCGGTCTTACGGCCGAGTCCGGTCTTCTTGGCCAGCTCGGAACGCTGTCTGGCGTAGGCGGGCGCCACCATCGGGTAATCGGAGGGCAGTCCCCATTTTTCCCGGTATTGCTCCGGGGACATGTCGAATTTGGTACGCAGATGCCGTCTCAGCGATTTGAACTTCAAACCGTCTTCCAAGCAGACAATATAATCGTCGTGGATGGATTTTTTCACCGGAACGGCGGGCTCCAGCGCCCGGGTCTCCGGCGTTCCGGAATGGGCCAGGGTCAGCGCCTGGTGAACATCCCGGATCAGCGCAGGCAGTTCTGTGGAGGGCAGGACATTCTTGCCGACATAGGCCGCCACGACATCCGCCGTCATTTCGATAAGAGTATTGTTCTGTTCCATTGCCCGGCCTTCGATTGAAGCGGTTTCCGCCTTTATTATAGGGGGGCGATAAGGTGCAAGACTGTTCAGGTCAAGATCAAAGCGCACCTGATCTATAAGCGCATATGATCCGGCCGCGTTCCGCCCGGCATAGTGAAAATTCAGATAAAGAATTCATCCGCCGCCGCCATGGCCATCCGTATCGCTTTTATTTGTCGGCTGGCGTCAGCACGAAATCGAAGTCCACGCGCACGTCCGGCCTGCGCTCCAGATCGAACTCCACGGAGTCTTCGCGGCCCATGCGCACAAGCTTTGCGATCAGCGAACGGCGGACGCCGAATACCGCGTCGGATTCCAGATACTCGTCACCTTCGAAAAAGACTTCGGTGACGATGGGGCGCATCCCTGGCGCGCCGATCATGTAGTGGAAGTGTTTGGATCGCCATGCGTGCCGGTCTGTGGCGCGCAGTAGCCGGCCCACCGGCCCGTCATAGGGCACGGTGTAGGATTTGGGCAGCAGCGTTGTGTAGTAGTACCGGCCCTGATCGTCGGCGGTGAATTTGCCGCGCATGTCGTATTTGTTCTGCGCGGAATCCTGGATGGGATACATGCCGCTGCCGTCTGACTGCCAGGTATCGACAGTGGCGCCGGGCAGGGGATTGCCCAGGGTGTCGCGCACCACGCCGGAAACCAGCACTACGACGCCCTCGCGGTCGCCAGAGAGGTCCGCGCCGAGTTTCATTTCCGGCGCGTCGGGCAGATAGAACGGACCAAGGTTTGAGAATTCTGTGCCGCCGCCTTTGGTGTTGACCATGTCAACGACAGCGGAAAAGCCCAGCACATCGGACAGCAGGATGAATTCGTGCCGGTCCGGTGTGGAAATTTGTCCGCAGTCATAGAGGAAGTTCAGCGCGCCCAGCCATTCGGCATGGGTCAGATTGGTCTCGCGCACATAATCATGGAGGTGCTCGACGAATTTATCGAGCAGAAAAGCAAGACGCGTATCGCTGCGGTCACGGAACGAGTCCTTCACCGCGTCGGTGACGGTGAACTGGTTCAAATCTCTCACGGACATTCTCCCCCTTGCCCGATGTCGCGGTCTGCACCGTCTGTATTTCCGTTATTTTCAGCCCTGGTTGGCGGGCGGGCCGTCATACTGGATGGCCAGATCCGCGTGATGCGACATGATAAAGCCGATCTGGCGGTTCGTCTCCTCGGTCAGATGCGCAATCAGGCCGGCGGTGCGGGCCAGCAGCGGAATGCCCTTCAGCCCTTCCAGCGGAAACCCGACATCGAGCGCCACCGCCGGGATCGCGCCGGAAATATTGATCGGCAGCGGCCGCCCGACAATCTCCGGAATGACTTTCGCCACCGTGCGCAGCATCGCAATGTGCGGGCCGGAAACGCCGCGCTCGTCGGCCAGCTTCAGAAGTACATTGGCGCGCGGGTCGCCGGATGAATGCTGTGGGTGGCCATAGCCGGGGATCGGCTTCTTGCCGGCGCGCAGCTCCGTCACGGCCGCCTTCGCCGCCGCTTCGGGATCGCCGCCTTGCTGCACCAGACCATGGAGGAAGCGGCCGGCGGCTTCCGAGCTGCCGAACACGACGGAGCCGCAGCCCAGAAGGCCGGCGGCCACGGCGCCGTGAAACGCCTCGGGGCTGGCGTCATAGGTCATGCGCGCGGCCTGTACGCTGGGCACCAGGCCATGTTCGGCGATGGAAACCATCAGCGCATCCAAAAAGAAACGCTGGTTTTCGGTCGGCTCCTTGCCGGTCACCAGAAAGAAGAAATAGTCAGTGAAGCCGATCTTGCCGATCAGTTCGCTGCATAGATCGCGGCCCCGGACAGTGACGCTGTCGGCGTCTGATGTGGCGATGGCGGTGAAGGGGTTGGTCTGTTTACCGATACGCATGGGCCGCCTTCCTGAATGTTCGACTATTTGACGAGACGCTGGTCCCGGCTATGCGCTGTGCGCACCCGGGGCAGGGTTTGACGCAGGGGCGCTGGCCCCATTAGAGACCCCCAAAAACCTAGAGCAATATCCGTTTGCGTTGAATTCGGAGATGTAACGCAAACGGATGAAATTGCTCGCTTCAAAGTGTAGAGCATGATCCATCCCTATGGATCATGCTGTAAAAGCGGGAACGGGCGGAGGCAATGCTGAAGGTTCTAAAGGGCGTGCGCGTGCTGGAAATGGGTACGTTTATTACGGGTCCGGCCGCGGCCATGTATCTGGCCGATATGGGCGCCGACGTTATCAAGGTGGAGCGCCCGGGAGAGGGCGACCCGTTCCGCGCGTTCAAGGGCGGCCTCTACAGCCCGCACTATCAGACCTACAACAGAAACAAGCGCAGCATCACAATCGACACCAAAAACCCGGACGATCTGGCGACCTTCGACGAACTGGTGAAGACGGCGGACGTATTCATCCAGAATTTCCGTCCGGGTGTGGCGGACAAGCTGAAAGTGGGCGCCGACCGGCTTCAGGAGATCAACCCGAAGCTGGTCTATGTCGCCATTTCCGGATTCGGCAAAGACGGGCCGAGCGCGGACCGGCCAGCTTATGACACCGTGGCCCAGGCGGCGAGCGGCTGGTTGCGGCTGCTGATCAACCCGGCCAACCCGCGTGTGGTCGGACCGGCCATCGCCGATGCGATGACCGGGTTCTACGCCGCTTTCGGCACGCTGGGCGCTCTGCTGGAGCGGCGGGAAACCGGCAAGGGCCGCCGCATCGACGTGTCGATGCTGGAGGCGATGACACATTTCAATCTGGACGATTTCACTCACTGGTTCTCAATGGGCGAGGTGATGAACGCCTATAGCCGGCCCAGCGTCTCGCAGTCCTATGTCATGCAGTGCGCAGGCGAAAAATGGATCGCCCTGCATATGTCCAGCCCGCAGAAATTCTGGGACGGCCTTGCGCAATCCATCGAGCGGCCGGACCTGTTCGACGACCCGCGCTTTGCCGACCGGCCCGCGCGCATCGAGCACCAGGAAGACCTGATCGCGCTGATGAAGCCGATCTTCGCTACGAAAACCCGTGATGAATGGTGCGCCATCCTGTTGGCCAACGACGTGCCCCACAGCCCGATGTACGATTCCACCGAGGCGCTGGAAGACCCGCAGGCCCGGCATCTGGGCATCGAGGTCAGCGGCGATCACCCCGAGATGGGCCATTTTCGTACCGTGCGTTTCCCGGTCAGCTTCGACGGAGAGCGGGCGACTTCGGTGAATCCTCCGCCAACACTGGGCGAACACGACGCTGAAGTGCGCGCGGAACTGAAGAAAATCTAGGTTTTTTGCTCTCCGCGCAAAGCATTACATCCTTGCAACACTGCATGATCGGCCTTTGTCAGGCGGGTCAATGACGTATAGTGGCCGGAAACAACCGGCGCTGGGGAGGCCGACGTGAAAATTCGGGCATTGCCTGGAAAAATGTTGGTGTCCGTCGCGCCTCTGGCCGGGCTCCTCCTCATTGCGCACGGCGCTCAGGCGCAGGGTCTGGATCGGGCCACTCATGATCTGATCGAAACCTATTGTATGGATTGCCATAATTTCGAGGAATGGGCGGGAGGCATTGCCTTCGACATCCTTGATTTCGATCATGTCGGGGAAGACGCGGAAATCTGGGAAGCCGCCGCCAGCAAGCTGCGTGGACAACTCATGCCTCCCGGCGGCGCCCCGCACCCGAGCAGCGCCGAGGTCGAATCGATTATCGCCGCGCTGGAATCCTCGCTGGACACCGGCGCTACGGACCGGCGCATCGGTTATGTGCCGATCCAGCGTCTTAACCGTATCGAATTTGCCGCCTCTATCAGGGGGTTGCTGGGGGTAGATCTGGACCCGGGCCAGATTCTGCCGACGGAAATCGAGGTTGAGGGCTTCGCCAATATCGCCGACGCTCTTGTCGTCTCTCCCGCCTTTCTGGAGCAGTATCTGTCTGCGGCGCGGCTGGCTGCGCGCCTCGCTATTGGTGAGCCGGCGCCGAAATTCGCCAATGTCTATTATCGCGCCGAAAGCGGCACGCAGGCTGGCGGGGTCGGCGGTCAGACTACCTATCTGGATGGATTCCCGTTGGGCACGCGCGGGGGCATGAAGTTCACGCACGTCTTCCCGGCGGATGGGGAGTATCGCTTCAATATTCTTGACGTGGACGCGGGCCTGTATCCGCGCGGCATGGAGACGGCGTCGACTCTGGTTCTGCTGATCGACGGTGTGGAGGCGCTGCGTCTGGACATTGGCGGGGAAGAGGATCTGGCGCTGGCTGACCGCGACGGGCCGGAAGGCCGGCAGGCGGTGATCGACAAGGTGTCCGGCCTGCCTGGGCTGGTAACGGCCGGCGCCCGTGAAGTGACCGTGACATTTATTGAACGGTCTTGGGCGGCGAGCAATTCCACGACTGGCGGCGGACGGGTGAGCGGTATGCCGCGCATCCAGGACGGGATCGAGGTCGAGGGCCCCTTTGACCCGGCCGGGCTGTCGCTCAGTGACAGCCGTGCGCGGATTTTCGTTTGCCAGCCCGAAACGGCGGCCGAGGAACGGCCCTGCGCCGAGGATATCGCGCGCAATCTGGCGACTCAGGCGTTCCGCCGGCCGGTGACCGACGACGATCTTGGCTGGCTGATGCCGTTCTATGAGGTTGGACGCGCCGAAGAAGGCGGTTTCGACTCCGGCATAATGGAGCTTGTCGTCGCGATCCTCGCCAGCCCGGATTTTCTGTATCGCGCCATTCAGAGCGCGGAGGAGCCGGGAGAGGCCCGGTTGCTGAGCGATCTGGAGCTGGCGTCGCGTCTGTCCTTCCTGATCTGGAGTCAGGGGCCAGACAGGGAGCTGATCGAGCTAGCCTCGCAAAACCGCCTGTCCGATCCGGAGGTTATGGAGGCACAGGTCGTACGCATGATGGCTGACCCGCGTGGTCAGGCGCTGATCGAGAATTTCTCGCTGGCGTGGCTGAATCTCGACGATCTGGCCGCGGTCGAGCCGTTGGATCCCGCTTTCAATGTCGGGATGCGTACAAATTTCGAGACCGAGATCCGCCTGTTCCTCGCCAGCATCCTGCTGGAAGACCGCAACGTCACCGATCTGCTCACCGCCGACCACACATTCGTGAACAGCACGCTGGCCCGGCATTATGGCATTTCCGGGATTCTCGGCCCGCAATTCCGCCAGGTGACGCTGGAGGACGATAATCGCTGGGGCCTGCTCGGCAAGGGCGCGATGCTGCTGCGCACCTCCTATGGCGACCGCACCTCGCCGGTTCTGCGCGGCGCCTGGGTGCTGGACCGTATCGTGGGCACGCCGCCTGCGCCGCCGCCCCCGGACGTGGAGACCGATCTTTCCATTCTGGAAGGCGAAACGCCCACCACCATCCGCGCGCGGCTGGAAGCGCACCGTGAAGACGCAAGCTGTAACGGCTGTCACGGCGCCATCGATCCGCTGGGCGTTGTGCTGGAGAATTTTGACGCCATCGGACGCTGGCGCGAAACCGACGCGCAGGCGCGTATGCCCATCGACGCGACAACGGAACTGGTGAACGGAGAATTCCTGCACAGCCCCGCTGATCTGCGGGACTATCTGACCCGCCGGCCGGACCAGTTTCCGATGACCGTCGCCAGCAAGCTGATGATGTATGCGCTCAACCGCGAGATCGAATATTTCGACATGCCGCAGATCCGGAAAATCGTGCGTGACGCGGCGGAGAACAATTACACATTCTCCTCAATCCTGAAGGGCGTGGTGAACAGCGATGCGTTCCGCCACCAAGGCGTCGACGAGCGCCCTACGGACG
Organism: Euryhalocaulis sp.; assembly: GCA_050486445.1. Lineage (GTDB taxonomy): Bacteria > Pseudomonadota > Alphaproteobacteria > Caulobacterales > Maricaulaceae > Euryhalocaulis. Next base: position 44,096 of record JBJHDH010000004.1, on the reverse strand, counting down.
AGGCGTCATTGCAGACAGGAGCGCCGACGCCCTGAGCGGCGTGGCGCGAAGGCGAACAGGCCGAAGAAAGAGCGGAGGAAAGACGATGGCGATGATTCTGAGAAAGAAGCATCTCTCCCGCCGTACGCTGCTGCGGGGTGGCGCCGTTGCGCTTGGCCTGCCGTTTCTGGAAGCGATGGTTCCGGCGGGCACGGCGCTGGCCAATACCGCGGCCGCGCCGAAAATCCGTACGGGATTTTTCTACATTCCGCACGGGGCGATTATGAACAATACGCCCCACGGCAGGGATGTTGACGCTTGGACATCGACCGGGGCTGGCGCGGACTTCAGGCTGGGCCATATTCTTGAGCCGCTGGAGCCTTACAAGAACTACGTCACGACGTTCGAGAATCTCGAAAACGTCGCTGCGTTGGGGTCTGTGCACACGCTGAACCCTGCCACATGGCTATCCTGCGTGCGGCCCGACACTGGCGCGCGCGGCGCGCATATGGCGATCACGCTCGACCAGATCATCGCCCAGCGTCTGGGGCAGGAGACGGCTCTCCCCTCGCTGGAAGTCTGTTCCGAAACCACGATTCAGGTGGCGGCCTGCGGCGGCGCGGGCTGTTACTACGCTTCCACGCTCTCCTATTCCGGCCCCAACTCGCCGCTGCCGATGGAGTATAATCCGCGCAAGGTGTTTGTGCAGCTTATGGGCGAGGGCGATACGGCGGAAGAACGTGAGGCACTGGTGCGCAAGACCGGCAGCCTGCTGGACATGATCGCCGACCGTACATCTTCGTTGCGCGCCGAGCTTGGCGCGAGCGACCGGGTGGCGCTTTCCAACTATCTGGAGAATGTGCGCGAGATCGAGCGACGGCTGGAAATGGCTGATTCACGCGATCTTTCGGGCGTTGAGGTGCCGAATGCGCCGGTCGGCGTGTTTGAGGACTTCGACGAACAGGTCAAGATGATGTTCGACCTGATTGCGCTGGCCTATCAGGCCGATCTGACGCGGATTGCATCCTATGTAATGGTCGCGGAGGGCACCAACCGCACCTACAACCATGTTGGCGTGCCAGACTCGTTCCACCCGGTCAGCCATCACACCAATGACCTGGAGCGGATTCGCCGTCTGACGATCATCCAGCGCTATCATGTGCAGCGCTTCGCGGAATTTATCGACAAGATGGCGTCCACGCCGGATGGTGACGGCAGCCTGCTCGATCATTCGTTCTTCCTCTACGGGTCGAATATGAGCAACAGCAATCAGCACGATAATTACCCGCTGCCCAATATCTGGGTCGGCGGCGCCAATGGCGCGCATCAGGGCGGACGCGTGGTCACGCCGCCCGGCCGCACGCCGCTGGCCAATGTGCATCTGACGATGCTGAACAAGCTGGGCATCGAGCAGACGAGCTTCGCCAACAGCACCGGCCTCATCTCCGGGGTTTGAGCCGGATAGCGGAAACAGGACATGAAGACGACCGATCGCAGGAGCGTGCTGAAGGGGCTGGGCGGGCTCGCGGGCCTGACGGCCGCGCCGCTGCTGGGGGGGCTTGCGGGCTGTTCGCGCGGATCGGCGCCGTTGCCGGCGCAAAGCCTGACCGACCGGGTGGCCCTGATTACCGGCGCGCCGGGCAATGTGGTGGCGCTGTCCACGGGCAATGGCTTCATGCTGGTCGACAGCGGCGCGGCGGATATGGCGCGCGGCGTGCGCGCCGCGCTGGGCGATGAACGTGTGCATACGCTGTTCAATACGCACTATCATGCCGATCAGACGGGCGGGAACGAACTGTTCGGCCGCGCCGGCGCGGCCATTCACGCCCACACGATCACACGCGACTGGCTGGCGACGGATTATTACGTGCCGACCGAGGACCGCTGGGAAAAGGCGCAGCCGGAAGCGGCATGGCCGACCGAGACGTTCCGCCTGCGGGGAGAGATGACCGCGGGCGCGGAAAGTGTCGATTATGGCTATTTGCTGGAGGCGCATACGCGCGGTGACGCCTATGTGTTTTTCCGCGACTCCAATGTTCTTGCCGCGGGCGATGTGGCCTCGCCGGAGCGTGATCCGATCTTTGACTGGTATGCGGGGGGCTGGCTCGGCGGGCGGGTCGATGCAATGGACAAATTGCTCGAACTTGCGAACAGCGAGACGCTGATTGTGCCTTCATATGGCCCGGTGATGAATCGCGCCGAGCTTCAGGCCGAGCGTGACATGCTGTTCCATCTGTATGAGCGGACGCGGGAGCTGATCCGCGATGGTCACAGCGCGCAGGACATGTTGAATGTGGGCGTGCTGGACGAGGTGGATCGCCGTTTCGACGATCCGTACCGCTTCCTCTACGACGTCAGCAAAGGGCTGTGGGCCCACTACACCAATATCGGCGCGGACATTGTCTGAGATGCGCAGCCGCATTCGGGAGAGCCGCATGAGAGGTTTGAGGGTCGCCGCGGCTGCTGTGCTGTCGCTCGGGACAGCCGTGTTTCCGGCAATAGCGGCGGCGCAGGATACGCTCATCAGCCTGCTGAAAGCAGGCAATCGCGAGGCCGTGCTGGCCGCGATCACCTCGCCGGATATCGAGATCAACGAGGCTGAGCCGGATGGCTCTACCGTGCTGCATTGGGCGACCTATCGGGTCGATCATGAACTGGTGGGCGCACTGCTGGACGCCGGGGCAAAGGCCGATGTCACCAACAATTTCGGCTCCACGCCGCTGACCGAGGCGGTCAAGCTGGGCGATGCCGATCTGGTGCGGATGCTGCTGGACGGCGGGGCGGACCCGAACTCGCCTAACCAGGACAATCAGACAGCCCTGATGCTGGCTTCCTTTATCGGGTCGGAAGAAATTGCGCGCATGCTGCTCGACAAGGGCGCAGACGTGAACGCTGTCGAGACGTTCCGCGGGCAGACGGCGCTGATGTGGGCCGTTTCGGAAAATCACCCGGATGTGGCGGAGCTGCTGATCGCGCGGGGCGCCGACGTTTCCATACGCGCAAAGCATGACGACTGGCCGCGCCAGATGACTTCAGAGCCGCGGGCGCAGTACCGCGCCACGGGCGGGCTCACGGCGTTGCTCTATGCTGCGCGGTCAGGCTGTTATCGCTGCGCGGTGGCCATTGTTGAGGCGGGCGCGGACGTGAACCGGCCAAACCCGGACGGGGTTACGCCACTGATCAACGCGCTGGACAACAGAAGCTTCGACATTGCGATGTATCTGATGGACCAGGGCGCGAACATCCATGTCTGGGACATGTATGGCCGCACGCCGATCTATGTCGCAGTCGATATGAATACGTTCACTCCGGGCGGATTCGCCGGGTTCGGCGGCGCCGCCGCGCCGCGCGATCCCATCGACATCACGGCGATGGATGTGGTCCACCGGCTGCTGAATGCCGGCGTTAATGTGAATCACCAGCTCACCCAGAAGCGTCCCAATGGCGCGGGCCGGGGCCGCTTTGGCGACTATATGATGCGTGGCGGCACGGGACCGCTCTTCCGCGCCGTGCTCAGCCACGATCATGAGGCGATCGAGATGCTGCTGGCGCACGGGGCCGAGGTGGACCTGCCCAATGTTTTCCAGATCACGCCGCTGATGGCGGCGGCGGGCGTGTCGGGAACGGCCGGCCCGGCTGGCGGTGGTGGTGGAGGCGGTGGAGGCGGCGACGCACAAGCCCGCGCCCTGCGCACGGTCGATATGCTTTTGGACGCCGGAGCTGATATCAACATCCAGATTACCGACAGCCGCACGCACACTGCGACGCTCCAGGCCTATGTGCAGGGCCGTGACCGGGAAGGCCAGACGGCGTTGTTCGGCGCCGCCGCGCTTGGTTATGACCGGCTGGTGGCGCGGATGCTGGAGCGCGGCGCGGATCCCACGATCCGTGACGCAGAAGGAAGTACTGCGTTGGACGAAGCAATGCGCCTGGTCGGCGCGGGCTCCGCAGGGGGCGGGCCCCGGGCCCCGGACGGCGGGCCCAATCGCGAAGCCACCATCGCGCTGCTTGAAGCGGCCATCGCCGAGGCGGCCGCGCGCGACCTCTGACCGGGGCGTCTTCCCTGACAGTGCTTTGAAGGGGTTTCAGCGCGTCTGACTCCGATTTTCGCCTGTCCGGGCGAACTTTTCCCGCCCGTCCGGATTTATCTACCGGGCAAGGGTGAGGCGAAACCGTGCCAGCAACGAGCTTGTGGAGCGGCGTCCCCTATTGCGGACCGCCAATGGGTGCGGAGGGCCTCTGGAGCCGATGGAATCTGGACCCATTGTTGCTGCTTGCCCTGCTGGCTGTTGCTACTGCCTGGCTGATGTGGACGCGGGGTATGCGAACCCGGCAGGAATCCGGCTTCGCCGCCGCGGCGCTGGCCGCCTTGCTGGTCGCCTTCGTCTCCCCGCTGTGCGCCGCCGCCTCATCCCTGTTTTCGGCGCGCGCTGCGCATCATCTTGTGCTGATCGCCATCGCCGCGCCGCTGATGGCCGCCGCGCTGCCACGCCACGCGCTGCGGCGTCTGGCGCGGCGGATTCCGCTGGGCGGCGCGGCCATGCTCAATGCCGTCATCCTGTGGCTCTGGCATGCGCCAGGGCTGTATTCTTGGATTCTGTCCAGCGACGCCGCCTATTGGACCGCCACCATCGCCCTGCTGGGCGCGGCGCTGCTGTTATGGATCGCGGCGCTGGGCCGGGGGCTGGCCAGTCCGGGCGCGCTGGCGGGGCTGGCCGCTACCGTGGGGCAGATGGGCCTTCTGGGCGCGCTCATCACATTTGCGCCGCAGCCCCTCTATGATCCACACGCCGTTGCGCCGTTTCTCTGGGGACTGACGCCGTTAGCCGATCAGCAACTGGCAGGGCTCATCATGTGGGTTCCCTCTGCCGCGCCTTACGCCGTCATCGCGTTGATCGGTCTGATGCGCTGGCTGGACACGGACGGCCAGGATGCGCGGCCCTGATGCTGACCTTTATTAAGGCGCTGCACATTATCGGCCTCACCGCATGGTCCGCGGGCCTTGTAATGATTCCAGTGCTGCTGGCCCGGCATGGGCCACGCGCGCGGCGCCGGGGTTTTGAGCGCCTGCGCCGGCTGACCAGGTTCAGCTTCACGGTGGTGGTCTCACCCGCCGCGGTGACCTCCATCGGCACGGGCATGATCCTGATCTTCATGACCAATGTGGCGGTGGACTGGATGGCGCCGAAACTGGCGCTGGTCGCCGGCATGGCCGTGCTGCATGCCGAACTGGGCGGCCACATCATGCGGCTCTCAAACCCGGATGATGAGATGAGGCCCAGAAAGTCAGGCTACCGCATCGGCGTCGCGGGCGTTCTGATCACGGGCGTGCTGATGCTGGCGCTGGCCAAGCCCACGGTTCCAAATGATGTGTTTCCGAACTGGTTGCTGACGCCCGGCGCGCATCAACTTTTGTCCTCGGCCAGGAGCACACCAACCTGATGCTCGAACACCAGTTTTCCTCCGATCCAGCCGGCCATGATGACCACGGGCGCCGACAGCAGCGACAGCAGCAGGCCCCAGGGCAGAACTGCGCCCTCAAAATCGCCAAACCGCAGAGTCCAATTTGCGCCCAGAAGGGCGAGCAGCACCATCGCGGTGACGAAATGACTCCAGCTTGCGCTGCGCTTGCGCACGCCGGGAACCAGAAGAAGCTCCACGGCGCCGACCAGGCCCGCTGCGACGCCCATCAGGAAGCCGGAGCCGGCGCCCCACCGGGCTGCGCGGGCGAAAAATGGATCGGCCGTCCACCAATAGAGCACGTCGGCGCCCAGCGTGGCGAACACCAGCGCGATGGGAAAGGTCACCATCATGGCGTGAATGGGGTGACCCGCCAGCGCAACTCGCGAAGCAACATCCTGATGGCCAGGATCGTGATAGGCGGTTTCCTGAGCGGGGGGCTGTCGCGCCATGAGCGGGAATCCTCGGAATTGAACGGCAATTCGGCAACGTTCGGGCACGCGGTTCGGTTCAGCCGGTTTCGTCGATTCAGCCAGGCCATGCGCGCGCCGGTGTTGGCTTCCGGCGCGGGCTTCTGTCTTGCGGCCTGCGCCGGGCCGCTTTCCACACTCGATCCGGCAGGGCCGGCGGCGGAGCGCATCGCCTTGATATGGTGGGTGATGCTGGCTGGTGCGACGGTGATCTTCGCCTTCGTGATGGCGCTGGCGATTTACGCCTTCAAGCAGGAACGGCGCGGCCGCGACATCCCGGACCGCACGATACTCTGGGGCGGTGGGCTGGTTTTTCCCATTGTGGTTCTGGTGGCGCTGCTGGTTTACGGCTTGCGTGACGGCGAAGCTCTGCTTCCGCTGCCCACTGGCGAGCCAGTCTATACGGTGCAGGCAATAGGCCGCCAATGGGAATGGGTTTTTGTTCATCCAGATGGCTCGATTCGTATCAATGAAATGCACATCCCTGCCGGCCAGCCCGTGAATGTGATCGTACGCAGCGAGGATGTGATTCACAGCTTCTGGGTTCCGCGTCTGGCAGGGAAGATCGACGCCATTCCAGGCCGTGAAACCGTGATGCGCCTCCGCGCCGACCGTCCCGGCGCCTATCCGGGGCAATGCGCCGAATTTTGCGGTCTGCTGCACGCCGATATGTTTTTCACCCTGTACGCGCACGCGCCCGAAGCGGTCTCGACCGCTCTGGCGCAGGATGGCGCTGGAGGCGCGCCATGACGCCCTCCGAACGACACGAGGCGCTGGAATATGCATGGCGTACGCCGCCCGGCTGGACCGGCGCGCTGAAGGCGACCAACCATTCCCAGGTCGGCCTCTACTTCATCGTCACGGCTCTGATCTATTTTGCTATCGGCGGCGTTCTGGCGATGCTGATCCGCACACAACTCGCCACGCCGGACAGCGCCTTTATGGGGCCGGAAATCTACAATCAGATTTTCACCATGCACGGCACGGTGATGATGTTCCTGTTCGCCATTCCGCTGATCGAGGGACTGGCGATCTATTTTCTTCCCAAGCTTCTGGGCACGCGTGACATGGCGTTCCCCCGGCTGGGGGCGTTTGGTTATTGGTGCTACGCCTTTGGCGGCGCGATCATCCTGATTTCGATGTTCGCAGGCGTGGCGCCAGATGGCGGCTGGTTTATGTACACGCCGCTGACATCGCGGCCCTGGACGCCGGGGATCAGCGCCGATGTCTGGCTGCTCGGCGTCACCTTTGTCGAAATTTCAGCAATCTGCGCCGCGGTCGAGATTGTAGTGACGGTTCTGAAAATGCGGGCGCCCGGCATGTCGCTGGCGAAGATGCCGTTGATGGCCTGGGCGCTGCTTGTCGCCGCGGTAATGATCCTGGCCGGGTTTCCGCCGCTGATATTGGCTTCAATCCTGCTGGAGATCGAGCGGGCGTTCGGCTGGCCGTTCTTCGACCCTAATCTCGGCGGCGATCCGCTGTTGTGGCAGCATCTGTTCTGGCTGTTCGGCCATCCCGACGTTTACATCATCTTCCTGCCCGCGGCGGGTGCGATTTCGACCATCTTACCCGTGTTCGCCCAGACCCGGATTGTTGGCTATAGCTGGATTGTCGCGGCGACCGTCTCGCTGGCCTTTATCAGCTTCGGTCTATGGGTCCACCATATGTTCACGGTGGGCATCCCGCATCTGGCGCAAAGCTTCTTTTCCGCCGCCTCGATGCTGGTGGCGATTCCCATGTCGGTGCTGATTTTTGCATGGCTGGCGACGTTGTTGCGCGGGCGGCCAAAGCTGGAATTGCCGATGCTGTATCTACTCGGCTTTTTCGCGATCTTCGTGATCGGCGGGCTGACCGGCGTGATGGTGGCGCTGGTGCCTTTCAACTGGCAAATTCACGACACGCATTTCGTTGTTGCGCATCTGCACTATGTGCTGGTCGGCGGGTTCGTCTTTCCGATGATGGCGGCGCTTTATTACTGGCTGCCGCTAGTGACCGGACGCAGGGCGACGTTCGACATGGGTAAGGCAGCTTTCTGGCTGATTTTCATCGGCTTCAACGTGACATTTTTCCTGATGCATCTGACCGGTCTCCTGGGCATGCCGAGACGCATCTACACCTATCCGGCCGAGGTCGGCTGGGGCTGGTTGAATCTTCTCTCTTCAGTGGGCGGGTTTGTCATGACAGCAGGCTTTGTGTTGCTGGCAGCGGACATTCTTTTGCAGCTCCGGTTTGGGCGCAAAGCGAAACATAATGAATGGCATGCGCCGACACTGGAATGGGCGCTGCCGAGCCCGCCGCCGAGCTATAATCTGCTCAGCCAGCCAGAGGTGACGAGTCGCGAACCGTTGGCCGACGATCCCGATTTTCCCCGCAAGCAGGCGATGGGCGAAGGCTATCTGGCGGAGCCGCGCCGGGGCTGGCGCGAGACTCTGGGTCTGGAGATGGTCACGGGCCGGGCCGAGCATATCATTGTGATGACCGGGCCAGGCTGGACGCAGATTCTGACAGCTGGCGCCTGTGGCGTTTTTTTCCTCTCGGTGCTGTTCCAGCTTTACTGGCTGGCGATAGCCGGGGCGTTCGCCGTGCTCGGCATGGGGCTGCGCTGGGCCTGGACACAGGGAACGCAGCGCGATGAAGGCGCGCTGCCCGCCGGGCTGGGACTGGACCTGCCGACGCACTGGGAGACGGGCGGCAGTCCGCCCTTCTGGGGTCTGATCTTCACCCTGGTTTTGGTAAGCGGCGCGTTCTTCGCCACGCTGGTCTTCGGCTATCTGTTCTTGTGGGTGATCGCGCCGAACTGGCCGCCGCCCGCGATGATAACCCCGGACTGGATCAGCCCCGCGATCGCCGCGCTGGGTCTGTTGATCGCGGCGGGGGCGGCGCATGCCGCGCAGCGGGCGAACGCGGCAGACCTCGCAGCACGCCGGGATGCGACCTGGATTGTGACGGCGGCGGCCAGCGCGGCGGCTACGGCTGGTTTCATCGCTGTTCCGCTTTGGTTGGCTCCACCGCCAACGAGTCATGCCTATGCCGCTGCAACGGTGTTCCTGGCCCTCTGGTGCGCGCTCCATACATTCTTGACGATGGTGTATGCACTCTATGCGCTTGCTCGCGCTCGCGCGGGCTATGTTTCCCGCGCCCGGTGTGCGGAAGCGCGCGCGACAGCCGTGTTCGCCTCTTTTACCGCCCTGATCGGGCTGGTTGGCCTGGTGTTGATCCACGGTATGCCCTGGACCGCGCCATGGACGCTGTAAGGGGGATGCGGCGATGATCTGGCGGCGCCCACAAGCCCTGCTGCTTCTCCTCGCCGGATTCGTAATCTGGAGTTTGGCTTTTGTGGCGCTTTATGCGCTGTTGTCGCTGGGTTGCCGGTATGGATGGGCGGATATGACGTTCGCCGGCGTTTCTTTGCTGCGCTGGATTCTGATCGCCGCATGGATTGTACATCTGGTGCTGATTGCCGGTCTTCTGGCGCTGCTGATGCGTTGGCGCCGCACCCGGGAAGGCGGGACGGCGCACTTCATGGCCGCAGTCATTATCGGCCTGACGGTGGCGAGTCTGGGCGGCACGATCTGGGTTGGAGCGCCAATTCTGACGCTGACGCTTTGCTATTGAATTATTGCTGCGCGGGCTCCAGCTCTTCATTCTCTGGCCCTTCTCCCGCTTCTTCACCCGGCGGCCCATCGTCTTCTTCCGCAGGTTCTTCAGCCGGGATTGGCGCGAGTCCAGCGGCAGGCGTTACACGCCAGATGATCTTGCCAACATCGTCCGCGACCAGAAGGGCGCCGTCACTGGCGATCTCCACCCCGACGGGGCGGCCCATCGCCTCGTCATCCTCGTTGAGAAAGCCGGTGAGGATGTCGATCGGCATGGCCGTGGGACGCCCATCGGAAAAGGGCACATAGATAACCTTATAGCCGCTGGGTTCGCTACGGTTCCATGAACCGTGCAGGCCGATAAAAGCGCCGCCCTGAAGGCTCGGCCCCAGCGCCGGCGTTTCATTGAAGACAAGGCCCAGCGCGGCGGTATGACCGCCCACGGCGTAATCGGGTGTGATGGTGCGCTCCACAGCGCCTGCGGGGACTTCTGAATCGTCGAAGCGGGGATCGACATACTGGCCCCAATAGATCCAGGGCCAGCCGTAAAAGCCGCCCTCCCGCACAGAGGTGAGATAATCCGCTGGCAGATTGTCGCCTAGCCCGTCGCGTTCGTTGACCACAGTCCAGAGAACGTCTGTGCCCGGAGCAAAGCCCATCCCGTTCGGGTTGCGGAGCCCCGTCGCGAATTCCGCGATTGTACCTGTCTCTGGATCTACCGTGTGAATCATTGCACGGCCTTGTTCGATCTCCATACCGTGCTCGCCGATATTGCTGACTGAGCCGACCGTGACGAAAAGCCGAGATCCATCGGGTGCGGCGATCACGTTGCGCGTCCAGTGGCCATTGTCCTCGGCATAATAGGGCAGGGGAACCACGGTTTCCGGCGGCGCGGAGGCCTCTATGTCGCCGTCTTCATAGGGCACGCGGACGAGCGCATCCGTATTTGCGATGTAGAGCCAGCCGTCCAGAAACGCCATGCCGAAAGGTTGGTGAAGGCCCTCCAGAAAAATCTCCTGCATATCGGCCACGCCATCGCCATTTGTATCGCGCAGCAGGACGAGACGATCCGGACTCACATCCTGCACGGCGCCAGCGTTGCGCATCACCCGTTCCATAACCCAACCGACGAGTCCGGCGTCTGACAAGGGCAGGCTGGAGGCCTCGGCCACCAGCACATCACCATTGGGCAGCGTGTAAACCCAGCGGGGGTGAATGAGCCCCTCGACAAAGCGGTTGACCGCCAGCCCCTGAGCCGGGACCGGGTCGCGATCAGTGGGAAAGCCAACCGCCGTCATTTCGTTAATCAGGGGGATCGGAAGAATTCCCTGTTGGGGCTCGGGAATGACCGGGTTGGGTCCGTAGGCCTCTTCTTCGGGGGGCGCTTCTCTGCCGCAGGCGGCCAGGAGCAGGGCGGCGCCAGCTGTGCCGGCAAGAAAATAGCGCATGGGGGAAGCCTCCTGTCCCGTGTCTTTTTACCCAACGCACGAGGCCGCACGGAGTTCTTTGGAGGCGCAGTCCGGAACCAGGGGGCGCCGCCATTCATTGAACACTTGAGCGGGAGCAAACCCCATGAGCGATCACATGGCCGGAAACGGCCGGGAGGGCCCGCGCGAAACGGTCCTGATAACCGGTAGCAATGGTTTTCTGGGCCAAGCCATCACACGGCGATTGCTGAAGACGTATCGGGTCATAGGCCTGGATATTCATCCATCCGCGGCGCCACTCGAAGGTATGAGCACGTTGGCTGTCGATTTGACGAAGGACGTCAGCGTGCAGGAGGCCGTCGTCCAGGCGCGGAAAATCAGTGGCGGACCGATCGCTTCGGTTATCCATTTGGCCGCCTATTACGACATCACCGGGCATGACGACCCCCGCTATCAGTCCGTGACGGTGGAGGGCGCACGCCGGCTGTTGGCGGCGTTGCAAGGCGGTCCAGTGGGGCAGTTCGTTTTCGCCAGCACGATGCTGGTTCACGCCCCGGCGGAGCCTGGGGAAAAGATCAGAGAAGATCAGGATTTCGCGCCGGCCTGGGCCTATCCCCGGTCGAAAGCGGACGCCGAGGCTGCGATCCGCGAGGAACGTGGCGCCATCCCTGTTGTGATGATGCGGCCCGCCGGAGTTTATAATGAAGACTGCCGCGCCGCGTTTCTGGCGCAGCAGATGGCGCGCATCTATGAGCGTCTGCCCACGGCCTATTTGTTTACCGGCGATATCGACCGGGGTCAGCCTTATCTGCATCTGGATGATCTGACAGACGCGGTGGCGCGAATTGTCGAGCGGCGCGAACGGCTGGCGCCGGTGGACGCTTTTCTGCTGGGTGAGGAAACCACGCCGACCTATCGCGAAATGCAGCAGCGCCTCGGCCGGCTGATTCACGGAGAAACCTGGCGGACGTTTTCGATTCCCAAGCCGCTGGGTGAGATGGGCGTCTGGTTCCAGACCGAAGTTCTGGACGAGGATGCCTATATCAAGCCGTGGATGGCCCGGATGTCCGAGGACCATTATGAGCTGGACATCCGCCATGCCCGTGAGGCGCTGGGCTGGTCGCCGCGGCACGATCTGCTGCGGACCATGCCGGAGATGGTGCGGCGGCTGAAGGCCGATCCGACCGGTTTCTACGAACGCAACAAGCTCGACGCCGCCGCGGTCGCCGCCGCGCCGCCCGAACTGGAAGAGGCGGTAGAGGATCTGGAAAACAAGCTGACACTGGCGCGGTTGCGAAAAGCGGATGATGCTCTGGACTCCGAGCGCAGGAGCGCGCGCTGGACACATCTGGTCAATATGGCGCTGGGATTGTGGCTGATAGCCTCGCCCTTCACCTATGGCCTGTTCGGTACCCCGGCGGAGGCCGTGTTTCAGCCGGCGCTTGGTCACGACCTGCCGTCAGCCGATCTGCGCAATGTCTGGCTTGGCTGGAGCGAGATTTTCAGCGGGCTGGCGATCATTCTGTTTTCAGCCTTCGCCATGACACGGCGCGGTTTCCGGGCCGCATGGGGCGCGGCGGCGGTGGGCGTGTGGCTGTTACATGCGCCGCTGGTGTTCTGGACGACCAACGCGGCGGCCTATGCCTCGGACACGCTGATCGGGGTTCTGGTCATCGCGCTGGCGGTGATTGTCGGGCCGCAGCCGGGGATTAGCCGCGAAGCGCGCGCGACCGGGGGCGACCGGCCGCTCGGATGGTCGTATTCGCCGTCCAGCTTTACCCAGCGCGCGCCCATTGTGGCGCTCGCCTTTGTCGGGTTTTTTATCTCGCGCTATCTCGCCGCCTATCAGCTTGGGCATATCGACGGCGTGTGGGATCCGTTTTTCGGCCCGGCTCCGGGCGTGGAGGGAAGCGGGTCCGAAACAGTGGTCAGTTCCGCCGTTTCGCGCGCATTTCCCATCGCCGATGCAGGTTTCGGCGCAATTATCTACATGCTGGATATTCTCACCGGCTCGGCCGGCGGCCGGCGGCGCTGGCGCACCATGCCCTGGATGGTGCTGTTGTTCGGCATGCTGATTGTTTCGATGTCGGTGGTGTCGGTAACATTCATCATCATCCAGCCCACCATTATTGGAACGCTGTGCGCGCTCTGCCTGCTACAGGCGGCGGTGACGGTGATTATGGTCCCCTACTCGGTGGATGAGGTGCTGGCGAGCATTCAGTATCTGGTGCGGAGCAAGCGGGCGGGGCGGCCGTTCTGGCGGACGTTGGCGTTTGGCGGCCCGGCCCTGCTGGACGAGCGGGATACCGACAAGGGCATGGACCAGCCAGCGACCGCGCTGCTGTGTGAGTTCATTACGGCGGGCGTCAATTATCCTTGGACGCTGGCCGGCTCCATTCTGCTTGGCGTAGCCCTGCTGGCGTCACCGCTATGGCTGGGCGCGGACGGCCCGATTTATTTCAGCCATCATGTCGCCGGCTGTCTGGCCATTACGGTGGGGGTGATGGCGATGGCGGAGATTACGCGCGCGATCCGTTTCCTGAACGCCGCGATTGGCGCCTGGATCGTGGTTTCGCCCTTTGTGCTTGGCGCCGATGCGCTGAACACGGTGGCCGCGGTCATTCTGGGACTGGTTCTGATCGGCCTTAGCCTGCCCCGGGGCAAGCGTGGCGAGGAAACCTATGGCGGCTGGGACCGGCTGATCGTCTGAGTCGGGTGTTCAGTTCTGTTTTTCGTGCGCCTCGCGCAAGGCCCCGCGCAGCAGAACGCGCAGAGCTGTCTCCTTCAGGCCGCGCCCCTCATGCAGGTTCATGCGGTGCAGGGCGGCGGTGTCCTGTTCCGGAAGTCCGCGCGCAGGCAGGCCCTTGAGCGCCAGCGCCAGCAAGGCGCGTTTGCGTGGCCGGGCGTGCTTCAGCGCCTCCAGCGCCGGGATCAGCCGCTGTTCTGCTTCTGTGAAATCTGTGCCGAACGGAAAAGCAGGAAAGTCCGGACCGCGCATGGATTCACGAATCCGGTCTGGAAAATTGCTGCGAAAGGCGTCTGGAATTTCATAGTCCAGCGCGATTTTTTTCGCCGCCTTCGCCTGATCCAGAAGCGCCGCCTGAAACCGGCTGTCGGCGATGGCGAGAAGGCGTTCAATCACGCGCGAATCCGCGGCGCCGCGCAGATCAGCGACGCCATACTCGGTGACCACCACATCGCGCAGATGGCGCGGGATCGTCCCATGCCCGTATTTCCAGACGATATTGGAGCGCGGCCGTCCCTTGTCCATGCGCGTGGCCGTCAGCGTGATGACAGAGCGTGCGCCTTCCAGCGCCATCGCCTGGCTGACAAAATCGTACTGGCCGCCGACGCCGCTGACCACGCGCCCGTCTTCCAGTTGATCGGAGATCGCAGCGCCAAGCAGAGTCACCATCATGGCGCTGTTCACGAAGCGGGCGTCCCGCCGTGCCGCACGCTTGGCGTCTTCGTCGCCATAGAGCGCATTGACGAAGGAAATTCCGCGCATGGCGATGCGGGCGCGCCCGGCTTCGTCCATGTCGCGGAGGGCGGCGTAGAAGCTGCGCGGACCGACAAAGAAACCGCCATGCAGCACCGCGCCATCCACTTCGCGCTTCAACACGCCTTCGCGGATCAGGTCGAGGAAACAGTCCACCACCATTTCGGTCGGCGCGTAGAGGCCGGTCTCGAACGGTGTATCGCTACAGGGCAGCGTATCAGGACAGGCGCCGCCCAGCGCGGTCAGCGCATTGCGAAACACATCCGGATCGCGATGACGCAGGATAAGCCCATGGGCGACAGCGTCGCCCAGCTCGCCGATACCGATCTGGAGGGTTCCGCCATCGGGAACAAGTGCGGCGACACGGATGCCGATGGCGTGATGCTCCGGTTTGACCGGGCGCTTCGGTGGCCCGAACAGTGGAAACTGCACCGCGCTGTCATCCAGCATGACGGCGAACTGGCCCGACTCCAGATCGGCGTCGCCGGTCATAAAGGGCAGGTCGTCATTGACCTGGCCGGCCAGGATGAAATCCGCCTTGCCCGCCGCGCGCGCGTCAAGCAGGTCGCAGGTGATGTCGGTGTTGCAGCTCAGACTGTAGCGCCGGGCAGCACCTTCGCCGCGCGCGGCGACAAGCTGGGCGATCACATTCACGCCACGGTCGATCAGATAACCGGCGGCATGGGAATAATTGGCGGAGATATAGCTGCGCTGGGCGGCGGGACTCTTTAATTGTGACGCTGCCTGAAAGAAAAATTCATCGACCTCGATATTGGGTGGCAGAGTCTCTTCGCGCCGGGCTCTGGAATAGGCGAATTGCGGGTATCCGCCCATTGTGCGCGCGATGACGGGCTCCAGAAACCGCCGCTGGATGTCTGAAGACATTGGCGGCGGCTCCAGCGTCAGCGCGGTGAAAATACGCAGGGAAATGGAGGGGTCTCGCGCCGCGCGTGTGTAGAGCGCATTGGCAATATGCGGAGCTTTGCCCAGGCCCAGCGGCAGGCCAAGCACAATCTTCTTGCCTACCTGCGCGATGATGGCGTCCGCCAGACAATCCGGACTGGAAAAGATACGGGGCGCGACGGTCGCCGCCGTCATACCAGACGGTCCCATCCCGGGTCTGGCCGGAAGCGTTCGCCATGCTTTTCTTCGAGCCGGGTGAGCGCGGCGCGCACATCCTCGACGCCGCGTGACAGCGCATAATGCACCGGCCCGCCGCGGAAGGGCGCGAAGCCCGCGCCGAAAATCATCGCCGCGTCCGCGATGTCCGGGTCGTCGGTGACGCCCTCGCGCAGCAGCGCCAGCGTCTCGTTTACCATCGGCAGGATCAGCCGGTCGGCCATGTCCGGGCCGGGGCGCGGGAATTTCGACGATTTTACCGGCTCGCCGTTTTTCCAGTTATAGATGCCCTTGCCGGCCTTTTTGCCAAGATCGCCGGCCTCGACCTTGAGGCGTAGCCAGTCCGGCGCGTCGGGCGCGGCCCAGCCCAGCTCCTTTTTCAGCGTTTCGGCGACCGAAAGCCCGACATCAAGGCCGACCTGGTCGATCAGCTCGAGCGGGCCCATCGGCATGCCGAAATCCGTTGCGGCCTTGTCGATGGTTTCCCGCGCCACGCCTTCATCAAGCATCGCCATTGCTTCGATCAGATAGGGCGTGAGTGCGCGGTTGACGATGAAGCCGGGCGCACTGCGCGCCGGGGCGGGAAGTTTGCCGAGCTCGCCGGCAAAGGCGCGGGCGCGCGTCTCAATAGCCGCATCCAGACCGTCATGGCGGCCGATCTCGACCAGATCCAGGCGCGAGACCGGATTGAAGAAATGGATTGCGAGGAACTGGTCCGGCCGTTTCAGGTCGCGGCACAGATCGCCCAGCGCGATGGCTGAGGTGTTGGTGGCCAGAATTGCATCCGGCTTCATGCGCGGCTCAATCTCCGCATAGAGTTTGCGCTTCAGGTCAAGCTTTTCAGGCGCGGCTTCGATAACGAGATCCACCGTTTCCACGCCATCGCCGTCCGGGTCGGGGGTTAACAGGTCCAGCGCATCACGGATGCGTGGACCGTCGCCGCGTCCGATCTTGGAATAGAGTTTCGCGGCGCGCCCGATCGCGTTGCCGATGGAATCCGGCTTTACATCTGTCAACGAGGCGCGGATGCCTTTCCATGCGCACCATGCAGCAATATCTCCACCCATCACGCCGGCGCCGATGACATGGACATGCCGGATGTTCGACGGCGCCTTACCCGCCAGACCCTTGAGCTTTTCGCGCAGGAAGAAGACGCGGATCAGATTCTGCGCCGTCCGGCCCGTCATCAGCGAGGCGAAGGAGCGGATTTCGGCGCGCCGCATCGATTCGGCGTCGCCCCCGTGCATTTCCCATAAATCGATCAGGGCATGCGGGGCAGGGTAGTCGACGCGCCGCGCTTTTTCTTCCGTCTTGGCGCGCATCCGCCCCGCAACGAATTTACGTACTGGCGCGGTGTTCTTGATCTTGTTCAGCGCGGCGGGCTTTGCTCGTTTCAGGTTTCCGCTTGCAGCGGCGCGCACCGCGGCGCGCACATGCCGTTCGGGCATCACCGCGTCAACCAGTCCCAAGCGTTTGGCCTGCCGGGTGTGAATGGTCTTGCCGGTTAACATGAAGGTCATCGCCTGAAGAGGGTCGATCTGGCGGGTGAGACGCGCGGTTCCACCAAGACCGGGATGCAGACCGACTTTCACTTCTGGCAGGCCGAGACGTACGCCTTCCACCGCAATGCGGTGTGTGCAGGCCAGCCCAATTTCCAGCCCGCCGCCCATCGCATAGCCGTGCATCACCGCGATAGTGGGACAGGGCAGGGCCTCCAGCCGATCGACCACGGCGTGCGCTTCTGATATTCGTGTGCGGACTGCGGCTTCGTCCTTTGCCCACTGGAACTCGTTGATGTCGGCCCCGGCCAGAAAGCCGGAGTTTTTGGCAGAGCGCAGCACCAGCGCACGGGGCGGATTCTGCTCGATCCGGTCCAGCAGGTGGCTGAACTCTTCCATCACCGGCTGCGATAGGGTGTTGGCGTTGGAATCCTGCTTGTCCAGTACCGCCCAAGCGATGTCGTCATCGTCCCGGGTCAGCGTCCAGTGGATGAAGTCATCCGCACTCTGCGGCCTTGGGCCGGTTTCCAGATCGCGGGGCTCAAGATAGCTCAGCACCGGGCCGGTCATTGTCCGTTTCCTCCGGCCCGCTCCAGCAGCATCGCGCCGCCCTGGCCGCCGCCGATGCACTCGGTGGCGATGCCGCGCGTCTTGTCCAGACGGCGCATCGCATTGGCCAGATGCAGAACAATGCGCGTTCCGCTGGTTCCCACCGGATGGCCGAGCGAAATCGCCCCGCCATCCACATTCAGGCGGTCGCGCGGGATGTGTCCCGCTGCGCCGGGCAAGCCCAGCACTTCGCGGCAGAAGCCTTCATCCTCCCACGCGCGCAAACAGGCGATGACTTGCGCGGCGAAGGCTTCGTTCAGTTCCCACAGCTCGATATCGTCCAGCGCCAGTCCGTGACGCTTCAGAATCTCTGTCGAGCACAGAACCGGCCCCAGCCCCATGATGGAAGGATCCAGCGCCGACCAGTGCGCATCGACAATCCGCGCTTTTGGAGTCAGCCCATAGCGCCGCACCGCATCCTCCGACGCCAGAATCGTCCAGCAGGCGCCGTCCGTGATCTGCGAGCTGTTGCCCGCCGTCACCTTGCCCCAGGGCCGCTCGAACACCGGGTTGAGTTTGGCGAGTCTTTCCATGTCGCTGTCGGCACGCACGCCGTCATCATGGTTATAGACCGTTCCATCGCGCCCGAAGGCGGGAATCACCTCGTCCGCCAGCCAGCCCTCCTTCTGCGCGCGGGCGAGGCGGTGATGGCTTTCCATAGCATAGCGGTCCGCCATTTCACGGCTGATTCCGAACAGATGGGCGACCAGCTCCGCAGTCTGGCCCATATTCAGCGTGGTGATCGGGTCGGTCAGGCCGCGTTCCAGCCCGATCACTGGCTTCAGAAAGCGTAGACGAAATCGAGGCAGGGCTTTCAGCCTGGCCAACACGCTTTTGGCGTTCAGCGCGGCGAGAAACTCCACCGCGCCGCGTCGCACAATCAGCGGCGTATGGCTCAGCGCCTCCGTTCCCCCGGCCAGGATCAGGTCCGCGCCGCCGTCCGCGATATAGCGGCGCGCCGTGTCCAGCGACTGCATTCCCGATCCGCAATTGATCTGCACGGTGAAGGCTGGCATTCCCGCGCCGCAGCCGAGGCGCAGCGCGGCTACGCGCGCAGGATTGGCCTCGTCCGCGACCACATTGACGCAGCCCAGAATGACCTGATCGAAAGCGTCTGGTGCGAAAGGTTGGCGCAGCAGCAGCGGACGGCCGCACTGCACCGCGAGATCGACGGGCGTGAACGGCCCCGGTCTGCCGCGCGCTTTCAGGAATGGCGTACGCGCCCCGTCGGCCAGATAGACGGCGCGGCCGCTCATTCCGCCGCCTCGCTTCCGCGCGCCGCGCCGTGCCCGGCGTCGCGGTTTCCGGTCAGCGCTTCCGCCGGGAAGTCGTCCACGGCGATCACTTCCGCCACAGCCTGGTCCGCCGCCTCCAGTTGCGCTGCTTCATCGGCGCTGATGATCCCTTTTTCCTGCGCCTCCCGCACGTCCCGGATACGCGCCTCGCGCATCCGATCACGAATAGGCTGGGCTTCAACGATCAGAGTGAAGGCTTGGTTCAATTTCGCGATTGGCCCGCCCTCCCCGATATAAAGTCCCGCGGTCAGGCGATCCCGTGTGACGGTCGGCTCGGTTATGAGTTCGGCCGTCTGGCGGATCAGGCGGTCGGAGGGGCCGCGCCGGCCGCGCCCGAAGGGCATGACGACAAGGCGCAGCAGACCGCGCACAAAGCCCCCCGGCATATTGGCCAGCACCTCGTCCAGCCGCCGCTCAATCTCTGCAAGCCCGGTCTCCGCGCACCATGCGGCCACGGGCCAGTCTTCGTCCTGGCGGCCTTCGTCCTCCCACCGTTTCAGCACGGCGCCGAGCAAATAGAGTTCGGACAGGATGTCGCCGAGCCGCGCCGAGAGCAGCTCCCGCCGCTTCAATGCGCCGCCCAGAGTCAGAAACGCGATATCGGAAACGAAGGCGAAGGCGGACGAATAGCGCGACATCTGGCGCCAGACGGGCCGCGCGCGCCCGGCCTTCGGCGCCGGGGCAAAGGCCCCGCCAGTCCAGCTCCGGCAGAAAGCGCGCAGCGCGGTGACGATGAAATGGCCAACATGCCGCCAGAACAGTTTGTCGAACTCGGTCAGGCCGCGTTCCTGGTCGGGATCGTTCACCGCCCGGATTTCGCCCAGCATATAGGGGTGGGAGCGGATTGCGCCTTGGCCGAAGACCATCAGGCAGCGCGTCAGGATATTCGCGCCCTCGACCGTGATCCCCACCGGAATGGCGCGATACTGGCTGGCCATATAATTGCGCGGGCCTTCGATCACCGCCTTGCCGCCATGCACGTCCATCGCATCGTTGATGACGATGCGCATCCGTTCCGTAGCGTGCAGCTTCATGATTGAGGAAATGACGGCGGGATGCCGGCCTTGATCCAGCCCGGCGCAGGTGAGCCGCCGCGCGGCGTCCATCAGATAGGCGGCGCCGGCGATCCGGGCCAGCGCCTCCTGCACGCCTTCGAATTTTGAGATAGGCAGGTTGAACTGCACGCGGACGCGAGCATAGGCTCCGGTCGTATAGGCGGCGAAAGCGCCGGCCGCAGCTGACATGGAGGGCAGCGATATGCCACGGCCTGCGGCCAGCGCGCTCATCAGCATCTTCCACCCCTGACCGGCGCGTTCCGGCCCGCCAATGATATGATCCAGCGGAATGAAGACGTCGCGTCCCTGTGTCGGCCCGTTTTGAAATGGTTGCAGTGAAGGAATGTGCCGCCGGCCAACAGTCACGCCCGCCAAGTCGGTCGGAACCAGCGCGACAGTGATGCCGATATCCTTTTTGTCGCCCAGAAGATGGTCAGGATCGCGCAGCTTGAAGGCGAGACCCAGCACCGTGGCGATGGGTGACAGGGTGATATAGCGCTTGTTCCAGTTGAGGCGGATGCCGAGAACCTCGCGCCCCCCCCACCGGCCACGGCAGACGATTCCCTCGTCGGTCATGGCCGCGGCGTCGGAGCCGGCCTGCGGGCTGGTCAGACCGAAGCAGGGGATTTCGCGCCCGTCGGCCAGACGCGGCAGCCAGTATGCCTGCTGCGCTTCTGTGCCGAAAGCCAGGATCAGTTCTCCGGGTCCCAGCGAATTAGGCACCATCGCGGTTACGGCCCCAGTGATGGAGCGGCTGGCGATTTTCCGTACCACTTCGCTGTGGGCGTAGGCGGAGAAAGCAAGCCCGCCATGCGCCTTCGGGATAATCATCCCGAAGAATTTTTCCGTCTTCAGATACTCCCAGGCCTCGGGCGGCAGGTCGCGCGTCTCCCAGACCATGCGCCAGTCGTCGAGCATGGCGCAGAGCCGCTCCACCGGCCCGTCCAGAAAGGCGCGTTCCTCCGGACTTAGCGTCGCCGGGGGAACCGACAGCAATTCGTTCCAATCCGGATTGCCGGTGAAAATGTCCGCGTCCAGCCAGGAGTCCCCGGCGTCGATCGCTTCGCTTTCGGTCGGCGACAGGGAGGGGATGGCTCCGCCGACGACCTTGAAAACCGGGCGCGTCAGCAGGTTACGGCGTAATGATCGGAAAACCATGAAGAGAACACCTCTCCTTGTCGGCTAACGCAAAGCAGGCGCGCCGGGTTCAGCCTATTTCTGTTTGGAGAGCGTAGAAAGGCCATTCGCTGGCAGCGAATGTCAAAAGCAGCCAAATTCCATTTTTTGGCCGCTGTATTAAAGTGCACGTTAGAAGAAGACAGCGCCCCCGCCGGGACGGGGGCGCTGCTGGCTGTTTACTGAAGCGGCTGGGTCAGACCCCGGTCCGCAGGAACTCTGTCACGGACATTTGGTTGGCGCTCGAACCAGTCCTGAGACTGATTTGCGACCAGTTCGATACGGTCGCCGATACCAAGCAGGCCATCCGTGGAACGGGCTTCGACTTCATCAAACGAGATGATGATCAGCCGTCCCTCTTCGAACAGGCCGGAATCCAGCTCCACCAAAATCGAGTCGGCGTCGCCGTTATCGCCGCGGAGCACAGCCTCAACATTACCGACCTTGTCGCCGTCCTGTGCCACGACATTGGCTCCTTCCAACTGACCGACAGGAACTTGAAGCGGCGTATCGGCGGAGGCATCCGTCATGCGAAGGTGGGAAAGGGTATCCCCGGTATCCGTCCTTGCTGTACGGTCAGCGCCCAATGTCGCTGCCGGGTCACGATCCATCGTCGCTGCCCGGTCCCGATCACCATGGTCCGCGCCGGCTCGGAGCGGATCGTCGGCCGCCGTCGCCGTACCCACGGCAAGGGCGAGTGCGCCGGCGGTGGCCGACAGTGTGATGATGCGTTTCATTTCGTTCTCCTCTTTATTCTGGTCTCCTGTCGAGGGGCGAAGACCTTTTCTGGTTCCGCTTAGGCAACGGCTTTCGCCACTGGCCGTTCCAGATTTTGCTGCGATAGGGTGGATGCGCCGCAGTAAGAGCTAAACGCGAGTCACCTGCAGTTGGAGCGGGAACGCCGCGCAGGGGAGGTCGTTTCGCTTCCTATCCAACCAAAATCATACAGACAGGAGATAAAGCGATGGCGAGAGGCGTTGAAAGCAACGAAACCCACAATCTGATCGCATCAGACAAGGTGGAAGGCACGTCCGTCTATAACCGAAAGGGAGAGCATCTCGGTACGGTGAAAAACTTCATGGTCGACAAAGTATCGGGCAAGGTGGAATACGCCGTGCTCGAATTCGGCGGCTTCCTGGGCATGGGGCAAAATCGTTATCCTTTGCCTTGGGGCGCGTTGGACTATGACACTGAGAAGAACGGCTATGTCGTGGATATCGACAAAGAGACGCTGGAAGATGCGCCGTATTTTGTAACGGGGCAGGAACCGAGCTTCAGTCAGGATTACGGACGCAGCGTCAACCAGCATTACGGCATTCCCTACGGTATGTAAGACGCAGTTACCCCGCACAGGCGCGGGAAATCAGCGCCTGTGCGGGCGCTTATAATCACGGGCAGCCATCAAGGCCGTCCGGACATAATTTTCTCGTGCCGCCAGCTTTGGAAATTGCATTCCGGTGCGCTTTCTGGCTTTTTGTGCAGCGCAACAATTTTGCGCTGGCGAGGAGCTTTTAGGCCTGATGCGAGTCCTGATCGTCGATCCCGACGAGGCGCGGGCCGCTCTGGTGGCGGAGGGCCTGGTCAAGGGCGTCGGCGGTGAGCCAGTCGAAGCGCGCCGGATGCCGGAACTGGATCTGGACGCCTATGCCGCGTTCAAGCCGGACGCGGTGATTATCGCGTGCGAGAGTCCGGACCGCGATACGCTGGAGGCGCTGCGCCTCAGCCGCGCCGCTGCCGACCGACCAGTGGTGATGTTCGTCGACCGGTCGGAGCCGGGGGCCGCCGCCGCGGCGCTGGAGGCCGGGGTCGCCGCCTATATTGTCGATGGGTTCAACGCCGGGCGCGTCGCCTCGGTGATGGAAGTGGCGCGCACGCGCTTCGCCGTGTTCCAGCGGATGCGCGCCGACCTGGACAAGGCGCGCGCCGATCTCGCCGCCCGAAAGAACATTGAACGCGCCAAGGGCGTGCTGATGAAGATGCGCGGCATCGGCGAGGACGCCGCCTATGCCGAGCTGCGCAAGCTGGCGATGGATTCGGGGCGGCCACTGGCCACGGTGGCGACCGATCTTCTGGCTGTTGTCGGCCTGCTGGACGAGAGGAAGACGCGATGAGCGCCGCTTCGATCCGTATCGGCTTTCATCCGCTGAACGACTGCGCGGTGCTGGCCGTCGCGCAGGAATGCGGGATGTTCGAGGCGGAGCGGCTGTCCGTGACGCTGAGCCGCGAGCCGTCCTGGTCCAATATCCGGGACAAGCTGGCCTATGGGCTGCTGGAGGCGGCGCAGGCGCTCGCCCCCATGCCGATTGCTGCAGGGCTGGGGCTGGGCGCGGCTGGCGCGGTCCGGCTGATCGCCCCCATGGCCTTGGGATTCAACGGAAATTCCGTGGCCGCCACGGGCGCTCTGGCGGCCGAGATCGGCGATGTTTCGGGGCCGCGCGAGGCCGGAGAGGCCATCGCCCGCGTGGTGCGCGCCCGCGCCAAAGCCGGGCGGCCGCCGCTGACCTTCGGCGCGCCGTTTCCATTCTCGCCGCACGCCTATGTGTTGCGCCAGTGGCTGAGCGAAGCCGGCGTCGATCCCGTGCGCGACGTCAGCATTGTGATCGCGCCGCCGGTGCGAATTGGCGGCATGGCGGAAAGCGGCGTGATCGACGCATTCTGTGTCGGCGCGCCCTGGGCGCAAGCGGTGGCGCTATCCGGCGCCGGGCGGTTGCTGTTCTCCGATCCGGATTACTGGCCAGACAAGCCGGAAAAACTGCTGGCGGTTTCCGCTGACTGGGCCGAGGCGGCGCCGGAAACAATGCAGGCGCTGCTGCGCGCGCTGTTGCGCGCCGCGCTCTGGGCCGATGAGGAATCCAATCGCGCGGCGCTGATCGCGATTCTGTCGAATCCGCTTTATGTCGGCGCGCCGCAGGAACAGATCGCAGCGGCGTTTTCGGGGCCGCTCGCGGCCGGGCACATGTTTGCAGCCGGACATGCCTCCTATCCGTTTTTGCAACATGGCCGCTGGTTCGCGCGCCAGATCCGGCGCTGGGACCAGGGGCCAGAGACGGCGCTCGCCGTGGCGGAATCCGTTTGCCGGCCTGATATCTGGCGCGCCGCCGCCGCTTCGGTTGGTCTGCCTGCGCCGGATGAAAACGATAAGCCGACGGGGCCGGGCGGACAGGCGCTGGACTGAAATCCGGCGCAATGAGGCGCCCGGACCGGTTGACAGAGCGCCTTCGCACCTGCAGCATGATCATGCCGCAGCGCACAGGCAGTGAAGCCGAAGCGGGGCGGAGGGGTCGCGAGGCGCCGATAGGCGAAGGCGATCATGCGCCGGGTGTGGCGCGATGGATCAATGGCGATCCGCTTCTGAGTTTCGAGGACAACGGCGTCTCGCAGTTCGTGCTGTCGCAGCCTTTTGGCCTGCGCGCGCGGCATGGCGGGGCGCCTTTTTGTTTGCCGGTTGGTCCGGCGGAAAGGAGCGAAGATGAAGCGGGCGGGCGGCCCAGTTGTGAAGGGGGTGCTGCTGGGGGCGGCCTCCCTCCTTGTATCGCAACTTGTTGTATCGCAGGCCGCGCAGGCGCAGACGCCGCGCGCAACCACGCTGGAAGAAGCGATCACGCGCGGAACGCCGATCCTGGAGATGAATCTGCGCGCGGCCTTCGTCAGACAGGACGGGTTCGCGCAGAACGCCGAGGCGCTGACCCTGCGCACACGGCTGGGCTGGCAGACCGCGCCGCTGCACGGCTTTACCGCGCTGCTGGAGGTGCAGAACGTGGCGGCCATCGTCACGAACTACAATTCAACGGTGAACGGCAAGACGCAGTATCCGGTGGAGCCGGACCCGAAAGGGACGGAGATCAACCGGGTGCAACTGTCCTGGACAAACGGGCAGGGCGCGACGCTGACCGGCGGCCGCCAGCGCGTCATTTTCGACGATGCGCGCTTTGTCGGAAATGTCGGCTGGCGTCAGGACGAGCAAACCTTCGACTCGGTCCGCGCGGATTTCGCACAAGGCGGCTTCTCCGCTTCCTACGCCTATGTCTGGGACGTGCGGCGCATATTCGCCGAATCCGCTGACTGGGATTCGGATTCGCATCTGGTGAATGTCTCTTACGCCGTTTCTCCGGCGCTGAAACTGACCGGCTTTGTCTACGCGCTGGACCTGACCCAGGCGCCGGCGCAATCCACCGTCACCTATGGCGTGCGGGCGAGTGGGACGGGCGAGCAAAGTGGTTTGCGCTGGTCTTACGCCGCTTCCTGGGCGACGCAGCGCGACCGGGCCGCCAACCCGCTCGATATCTCGCTCGACTATCTGCTGCTGGAAGGCGGGATTGGAACTGGACCCTTCATGCTTGGCGCCGGCTATGAAGTTATGCAGGGCGATGGCGTCGCCGGCTTTTCGACGCCGCTGGCCACCCTGCACGCCTTTCAGGGCTGGGCCGACGTGTTCCTGGCGACGCCCGCATCGGGGATCAAGGACGCCTACGCCTCGCTGCGCTTCAATGCGCCGTGGTCCATGCCGGGGATCGACCGTATCGCCTTCGCCGCGATCTATCACGATTACAAGGCGGATCGCGGCGGCGCCGATCTGGGGTCGGAAATCAATCTCCAACTTTCCGCGCGGATCGCGGAGCGCGTCACCGCTCTTCTGAAATTCGCAGACTATGACGGACCTGCCGGCGGCCCCGCTGACCGGCGCAAGGTTTGGCTCGGTCTTTCCTTCACGCTGTGACCGAACAGGGACATCGCATCATGCATAGCAGACGCAATCTCCTCTCCATCGCCGCCGCGGCCGCTCTGATCGCAGCCTGTTCGCCGCCTTCTTCGGAACAGGGGGCGTCCGGCGCAACGCCGGCCCGGCCTTCCATCGACCTGTCCGTGCTGCCGGAAAAAGATGAACTGACCTTCGGCTTTATCAAACTCACCGACATGGCGCCGCTGGCCATCGCCAGGGAAATGGGATTTTTCGAAGACGAAGGCCTCTATGTGACGCTGGAGCCGCAGGCCAACTGGAAGGTTCTGCTGGACCGGGTCATTACCGGAGAGCTGGACGGCGCGCACATGCTGTCCGGTCAGCCGCTGGCCGCGACCATCGGTTACGGCACGCAGGCGGATATGGTCACGCCGTTCTCGATGGACCTGAACGGCAACGCCACCACGGTCTCCAACGAGGTCTGGGCGTTGATGAAGTCGCACGTGCCGCACACGGGCGGCAAGCCGGTGCATCCGATCACCGCCGATGCGCTTTCGCCCGTGGTCGAGCATTTCCGCGCCCAGGGCCGATCCTTCAATATGGGCATGGTCTTCCCGGTCTCCACGCATAATTACGAGCTGCGCTACTGGCTGGCGGCGGGCGGGCTGCATCCGGGCTTTTATTCGGAGACCGATGTTTCGGGCCAGATCGGCGCCGACGTGCTGCTCTCCGTTACGCCGCCGCCGCAAATGCCGGCCACGCTTCAGGCCGGAACGATCAATGGCTATTCGGTTGGCGAACCCTGGAACCAGCAGGCTGTGTTCATGGGCATCGGCGTGCCGGTGGTGACGGATTTCGACATCTGGCCGGATCGTTCGGAAAAAGTGTTCGGACTGCGCGCCGATTTCGTTGAGCAGAATCCAAACACTGTTCTGGCCCTCACCAAGGCGCTGATCCGCGCCGCGATCTGGCTGGACGAGAACGACAACGCCAATCGCGAAGAGGCGGTGCGGATCATTTCACGCTCTGAATATGTCGGCGCCGACTATGACGTGATCGCCAATTCGATGACCGGCGCCTTCGAATATGAGAGGGGCGACAAGCGCCCGGCGCCGGACTTCAACGTCTTCTTCCGCTATTTCGCGACCTATCCGTTTTATTCCGACGCGGTCTGGTACCTGACCCAGATGAGGCGCTGGGGGCAGATCGAAGAGCACAAGCCGGACTCCTGGTATCACGAGGTCGCGCAGCAGGTTTATCGCCCGGACATCTATCTGGAGGCCGCCCGGCTTCTGGTGGAGGAAGGCAAGGCCAGCGAGGACGATTTCCCCTGGGACTCGGACGGGTTCCGCGCCGTGACCGAAATCAATATCGACGGCGCCGCCTATGACGGCCGCTATCCGAACGCCTTTATCGACAGTTTGGAAATCGGACTGAAGAGCGGCCAGACCGTCTCCGGCGGCCGGGTGATGGGAGGCGCCGAATGACGGCTATTCTGGACCCCGACCCGGCGCCGGCGCGCTTTTCCTTCGCCGCGCTTCGCTCTGGCCTGCGCCCCGCCGGGCGGATGCTGGAAACAATCGGCCTCGGCTGGCTGACGCCTTTCCTCAATATGGCGGCGGGCGAACCGGCGGCCGTGGAGATGAAACGGCTTGGCGAGCGGCTGGTGATCCCGGTCGCCGCCATTGCGATCTTTCTCGGATTATGGGCGATGGCCGCGCCGCGCGTGGACACCAGCCTCGGCGCATTGCCCGGTCCGGCCCAGGTGGCCCAGCAGGCCGGGGCGCTGTGGTCGGATCACGTCGCCTCGCGCCAGCGCGCCGCCGAATTCTATGAGCGCCAGCGCGAGCGCAACGCCGCGATCCGCGCTGCGGACCCCGGCACCGAAATCCGGGTGCGGCGCTATACCGGCGCGCCGACCTATGTCGATCAGATTGTCACCAGCCTTCAGACGGTCTTCGCCGGATTTCTGATCGCCAGCATATTTGCGATTCCTATCGGCGTGATGTGCGGCTTGTCACGCTTTGTGCAGGCCGGACTCAATCCGCTCATCCAGATTCTCAAACCCGTGTCGCCGCTGGCCTGGCTGCCCATCGTCACGATGGTGGTCAGCGCGCTCTATGTGACCGACCGCCCGCTGGTTGCCACATCCTTTCTGGTCTCCGCCATCACCGTGGCGCTGTGCTCGCTGTGGCCGACGCTCATCAACACCGCTGTCGGCGTCGCCTCGGTGGACAAGGATCTGATGAATGTCGGGCGCGTGCTGCGCCTGTCGCCCTGGGTCACGGTGCGGCGCGTCGTTCTGCCTTCGGCGTTGCCCTACATCTTTACCGGGATGCGCCTGTCGCTGGGCGTCGGCTGGATGGTGCTGATCGCAGCCGAGATGCTGGCGCAGAATCCGGGCCTCGGGAAATTCGTCTGGGACGAGTTCCAGAACGGATCGTCGGCGTCACTCGCGCGCATCATGGTCGCGGTGCTGACCATCGGCCTGATCGGCTTCCTGCTCGACCGGCTGATGCTGGCCCTGCAGACGCTGATCGCGCCGCAGACGGGGCGCTGACCATGGCGCTGCTGGAGCTGCGATCCGTCACCAAGAGTTATGGCGAGGGCGCCGCGGCGCACAGCGTGCTGAAGGGCGCCGGTCTCAGCGTGGGGGAGGGGGAGTTCGTCGCCATTCTGGGCTATTCCGGCTCGGGCAAGACGACGCTGATGTCCCTGCTGGCCGGGCTGATCCAGCCGGATTCCGGCGCGGCGCTGTTCGACGGCGCGCCCATCACCGGGCCGGGGCCGGAGCGCGGTCTGGTGTTCCAGTCCTACTCGCTCTTTCCCTGGATGAATGTGCGGCAGAACGTGGCGCTGGCCGTGGACAGCGTGTTCCGCCGCGACCGGCCGGCGCAGCGCGCAGAGCGCGTCACTAAATATGTGGAGATGGTCGGCCTCGCCCCCGCGGCCGACCGCCGCCCGGCGGAGCTTTCGGGCGGGATGCGCCAGCGCGTGGCGGTGGCGCGCGCTCTGGCCATGAATCCGCGCGTGCTGCTGCTGGACGAGCCGCTTTCGGCGCTGGACGCGCTGACCCGCGCCAAATTGCAGGACGAGCTGGCGGCGATCCACACAAGAGAGAAGGCGACCGTGGTGCTGGTCACCAATGATGTGGATGAGGCGCTATTGCTGGCTGATCGCGTTGTGCTGCTGACCCCCGGCCCGGATGCGCGGCTGGATGACTCGTTCACGGTATCGCTGCCACGGCCGCGCGACCGCGCCGCGCTGAACGACACGCAGGCCTATAAGGTGTTGCGCAAGCAGATCACGCGGCGGCTGATGGAACTGGGGGCGGGGCGTGAGGCGGTCTCTGGCGCGCCGGTGGAGCTGAAGCTGCTTCAGCCCGTGCGGCTGGATGAACGCCGTCCGCCCAAGGCGGTGCGCGAAGCAGCGCACAAGACCTATCACCCGGACCGCTATCTGGAATTCAGCCGCATCTCCAAAGTCTATCCGACGCCGAAAGGGCCGCTGACCGTCCTGAAGGAAATCGACCTGACGGTGCGCAAGGGTGAGATGATCTCGCTGATCGGCCATTCCGGCTGCGGCAAGTCCACGCTGCTGACCATGTGCGCCGGCCTTACCGATGTCACCGCCGGCGGCGTGATTCTGGACGGGCGCGAAATTTCCGGCGCGGGACCAGAGCGCGCGGTGGTGTTCCAGTCGCCCTCGCTGATGCCGTGGCTGACGGCGCGGCAGAATGTGATGCTGGGCGTCAATCGCGTGTATCCGCACGCCAGCCGCGCCGAGCGGCGGGAAGTGGCGGAATATTATCTTTCCCGCGTCGGCCTGGCCGACGCGATGGACCGCCGCGCCAGCGATCTTTCCAACGGCATGAAGCAGCGCGTCGGCCTGGCCCGCGCCTTCGCGCTGTCACCCAAGCTGCTGCTGCTCGATGAGCCGTTCGGGATGCTGGACAGCCTGACGCGCTGGGAGTTGCAGGAAGTCCTGATGGATGTCTGGAGCCGCAACCAGGTCACCGCCGTCTGCGTCACCCATGATGTGGACGAGGCCATCCTGCTCGCCGACCGGGTGGTGATGATGACCAACGGACCCGAGGCGCGGATCGGCAAGATCATGGAGGTGAACCTGCCGCGGCCGCGCTCGCGCAAGGCGCTGCTGGAGCATCCCGACTATTACCGCCTGCGTCAGGAGCTGCTCGCCTTTCTGGAGGAATTCGAGCACGGCGCCGCGCCGCGCAACGCTGCCTGAGGAGACCGCGATGGAGACAAATGCTCTGCCCAAAGGCGCACGTATCCTGATCGCCGGCGCCGGTATGGCTGGCGCGCGCATGGCCGAGGAGCTGGTGAAGCGCGCGCCCGGCCAGTTCCGCATCGGGGTGATCGGCGCCGAGCCGCGCGATTCCTACGACCGGATCATGCTTTCGCCGGTTCTGGCCGGGGAAAAGACATTTGAGGAGATCGTCACCCACGGCGCCGGCTGGTATGACCAGAATGGCGTCGGCACGGCATTCGGCGTGACGATCCAGCATCTCGACCGGAAGCGGAAGCTGGCGCTCTGCTCCGACGGCGAAGCCTATCCCTATGATGTGCTGATCCTCGCCACCGGCTCTGATCCCATCCGTATTCCCATCGCGGGGCGCGATCTGCCGGGCGTGATCGGTTTCCGCGACATTGACGATGTGAATGTGATGACGGAAGCGGCGGCGGCCGGGGGCGCCGCCGTGGTGATCGGCGGCGGCCTGTTGGGGCTGGAGGCGGCCTATGGTCTCGTCCGGCGCGGCATGAAGGTCACCGTGCTGCACAAGGCCGAGGTGCTGATGGAGCGCCAGCTTGATGAGGCGGCCGGCCGGCTCCTGGAAAAGGCGCTGATTGATCGCGGCGTGGACATTATTGTCGGCGCCGACACCGAGGCCATTCTGGGCGACACGCATGTGCTGGGCGTGCGGCTGGCAGACGGCCGCACGCTGGATGCTGATCTTGTCGTCATGGCGGTCGGCATCCGGCCGCGCACGGAGCTGGCGGCCGAGGCGGGCCTCACGGTCGAGCGCGGTGTGGTGATCGACGACCATCTGGCGACCTCTGACCCGGCCATCTTCGCCGTCGGCGAATGCGTGGAGCATCGCGGGGTTTGTTACGGGCTGGTCGCCCCGATCTGGGAGATGTGCCGCACGCTGGCGGATCGTCTCACCGGCGCGAAGCCGGAGGCGGTCTATCAGGGATCTGTCCTCTCCACGCGGCTGAAAGTGACGGGCGTGGACCTGTTTTCCGCCGGCGCGTTTTCCGGCGGGGAGGGATGCGAGGACATTGTATTCCGAGACCCCGGACGCGGCGTTTACAAGCGTGTGGTGCTGAAGGGCGACACGGTGGTGGGCGCCGTGCTGTTCGGCGAGGCGGCGGACGGCGGCTGGTATTTCGACCTGATGAAGCGGTCGGAGCCGGTGACCGATATCCGGGAGACGCTGATCTTCGGCCAGGCGATCACGGAGGCTTTGCGCGGCCAGGACCCTAAGAGCGCCGTTGCAGCATGGTCCGACGACACGGAAGTGTGCGGCTGCAACGGCGTCTCCAAGGGCGAGATCGTTTCCGCCATCACGGGCCAGGGACTGACCACGGCGGCGCAGGTAAAAGCCTGCACCAAGGCGTCCGCGTCCTGCGGCTCCTGCGCCGGGCTGGTAGAGCAGATTCTGCAACTCACTATCGGTGATGCGTTCGAGCAGGTGACCGGCCCGCAGCCGATCTGCGGCTGCACCACGCATGGGCATCAATATGTGCGCGAGGCGATTGCAACCGGCGCCTACGCCACAATCCCGGACGTGATGCAGGCGCTGGAATGGTCGACGCCGGATGGCTGTTCCAAATGCCGCCCGGCGCTGAATTATTATCTGCTGTGCGCGCGGCCGGAGAGCTATGTGGACGACCCGCGCTCGCGCTTCGTCAATGAACGCAACCACGCCAATATCCAGAAAGACGGCACCTATTCCGTGGTGCCGCGCATGTGGGGCGGGCTGACCACCGCGAACGAGCTGCGCGCCATCGCCGATGTGGTGGACAGGTTCCAGATTCCGACGGTGAAAGTGACGGGCGGCCAGCGCATCGACCTGCTGGGCGTGAAAAAGCATGACCTGCCCGCCGTGTGGGCGGATCTGAACGGCGCTGGCATGGTTTCCGGTCACGCTTACGCCAAGGCGCTGCGCACCGTGAAGACCTGTGTGGGTTCGGACTGGTGCCGCTTCGGCACGCAGGATTCCACCGGCCTCGGCGTGACGCTGGAGCGGCTGACCTGGGGAAGCTGGATGCCGCACAAATTCAAGATGGCGGTCTCTGGCTGTCCGCGGAACTGCGCCGAGGCGACGATCAAGGATTTCGGCATTGTCTGCGTCGATTCCGGCTATGAGCTGCATGTCGGCGGCAATGGCGGGATCAAGGTCCGCGCCACCGACTTTCTATGCAAGGTCGCGACGGAGGAAGAGGCGATCGAGCACTGTCTCGCCTTCATCCAGTTCTATCGCGAGGACGCCTGGTATCTGGAGCGCACCGCGCCCTGGGTGGAGCGGATCGGCCTGGACGCGGTGAAGGCGAAAGTAGTGGAAGACGCAGCGGGCCGCGCCGCGCTGGCCGAACGGTTCCGCCTGTCCCAGACATATTGCCAGCGCGACCCGTGGGCGGAGCGCGCGCCGGAGCAGCCCGAGGCGCGCGTCTTCGCGCCGCTCGCCAATCTGCGCATGGAGGCCGCCGAATGAGCGCGGTCCTGAAACAGGCGGAGCGCTCGGCCGATATCGGCGCGGCGGAGGATGTGCCGCCGCAAAGCGCGCGGCGGGTGGAGACGCCTCTGGGTCCGGTCGCGGTGTTCCGCACTTTGACCGGTGAATTTCATGCACTGGCCGATCGCTGTCCGCATAAAGGCGGACCCCTTTCTGAAGGGATTGTGCACGGCGCGGCGGTCGCCTGTCCGCTGCATGACTGGTCGATCTGCCTGAAGACGGGCGAGGCGCTGGGCGCGGACGCGGGCAAGGGCTGCACGGCTGTGCACGATGTGCGGGTCGAAAACGGGCGGCTGGTGCTGCGCCTGCCGGAATGAGCGCGGGATGAGCGGCGTCCGCACCGCCTGCCCCTATTGCGGCGTCGGCTGCGGCGTGGTCGCGACTCCGGACGGGCGAAACGGGGCGGAGATCGCCGGCGACGCCGCGCATCCGGCCAATGGCGGCCGGCTCTGCTCCAAGGGCGCGGCGCTGGGCGCGACATTGGGATTCTCCGAACGCCTGCTGCACCCGATGATCGGCGGCGAGCCGGTATCATGGGACCGCGCCATCGCCCGCGTCGCGGAGGCGTTCAGCGAGACCATCGCGCGCCACGGACCGGACTCTGTGGCGTTCTATGTCTCCGGCCAGTTGCTGACAGAGGATTATTACGCCGCCAACAAGCTGATGAAGGGCTTTATCGGCTCGGCGAATATCGACACCAATTCACGCCTGTGCATGTCCAGCGCCGTGGCGGCGCATACCGGCGCATTCGGCGCCGATCTTGTGCCCGCGACCTATGACGATGTGGCGCTGGCCGACCTGCTGGTTGTGACGGGCCACAACGCCGCCTGGACGCATCCGGTCCTGTTCCGCCGCATCGAGGCCGCCGCGCAGGGCAGGGGCGCCAGAAACGCGGCGCGCATGGTCTGCATTGACCCGCGCCGCACGGATACGGCGGAGGCGAGCGCGCTGCATCTGCCGATCCGGCCACAGAGCGATGTGCGGCTGTGGAACGGGCTGGCGGCGTGGTTGCTGGATCACGGCGCGGCGGACGAAAATTTCGTGGCGCATCATACCGATGGCCTTTGCGAGCTGATCGCCGCATTGGAGACTGACGACCAGAGCCTTTCCGCCATCGCCGCCGATTGCGGACTGGCGGTGCGCGATCTGGAGCGGTTCTATCGCTGGTTCGCCGCTACGCCGCGCACGGTGACGTTGTTCAGCCAGGGCGTGAACCAGTCGGCGCAGGGCGTCGCCAAGGGCCGGGCGATCATCAACGCGCATCTGCTGACCGGGCGCATCGGCAAGCCGGGCGCGGCGCCCTTCTCCATCACCGGCCAGCCAAACGCCATGGGCGGACGAGAGGTTGGCGGTCTGGCCACCATGCTTGCCGCCCATATGGGCTTCACCCCGGAGGAGGCGGATCGCGTGCGCCGCTTCTGGAACGCGCCGCGCATCGCGGCGGCCCCCGGTCTGAAAGCGGTCGATATGTTCGAGGCGGTCGAGCGCGGGCAGATCAAGGCGCTGTGGATCATGGCGACCAATCCGGCCGTCAGTATGCCGGACGCGGAACGTGTGCGCCGCGCGCTGGATGTTTGTGATTTCGTCGCTGTGTCAGAGGTCAGCGCGGCGGCGGACACGGTGCGCCATGCCGATGTGCTGTTGCCCGCGCTGGCCTGGGGCGAAAAGGACGGCGCCGTCACCAATTCAGAGCGGGTGATCTCGCGCCAGCGCGCCTTTCTGCTACCGCCCGGTCAGGCGCGCGCCGACTGGCGCATTGTTTCCGGCGTCGCCGCCGCCATGGGCTGGGCGGAGCATTTCGCCTGGCGTAACGCGGCGGATGTGTTCCGCGAATACGCGGCGCTGACCGCGTTCGAGAATGACGGCGCGCGGGTGCTGGACCTTGGCGGCCTCGCGGACATGACCGACGAGGATTACGAGACGCTGGCGCCGGTGCGCTGGCCTGTGCAACGCGGCGCCGCGCCTTCGGGCCGGCTGTTCGCGGACGGCCGCTTCGCCAGGCCGGACGGGCGTGCGCGTCTTGGCGCGATGCGCCCGGCGGCGCCCGCCGCGCCGGTCTCGCGCGAATTTCCGTTCGCGCTCATCACTGCGCGGGTGCGCGATCAGTGGCATACGATGACCCGCACCGGGCTGGCGCCTGGCCTCTGCCGCCATGCGCCCGAGCCGACGCTGGATATCCATCCTGACGACGCGCGGGCATTGTGGCTTGCGCCCGGCGCGCTGGCGCAGGTGGAAACGCCGCACGGCGCGGCGGTGCTGATGGTCAATGTCACGGACGCGATGGCGCGCGGCGTGATCGGCGCGCCGATGCACTGGACCGATGCTTTCGCGCCGTCCGGTCGTTGCAATCCGCTGACCGGCCCGCATCGCGACCCGGTTTCGGGTCAGCCGGAGTTCAAACACGCCCCGGCGCGCGTGCGCCCCTGGGCCGAGATCTGGCGTGGCTTCGCCGTGACGCGCGGCAAGAGGGTCGCCTGGCCGGAAGGCGTCGTCTGGCGCCGCATTCCGCATCCCGACGCGCAGGTGTTCGAGATCGCCGGGCGCGGCGGCGCGGAGGAGCAGGCGGCCGCGGTCGCCGCGGCGCTGGACGGCGCGGAAGGGGCGGAAGAACTGGCGCTGGATGTTGGCGGCGCCGTGATGCGGCGCGCGCGTCTGGATAACGATCATGTGCAAGCCGTGATCTGTCTGGGGCCGGCCGGGGCGCGTCTGCCGCCGCGTGACTGGATCGCCGCCCGTTTCGCCGCGCCGCTGACGACCGCCGACCGCGCCGCGCTGTTACTTGGCCGCGCGCCGGGGACGCAGGATCAAGGCGCCATTGTCTGCGCCTGTATGGGTGTGGGGGAAAAGCGCATCGCGGCGGCCATCGCAGACGGCGCCGGCGATCTGGACGCGGTGGGCGAGGCCACCGGGGCGGGGACGAATTGCGGCTCCTGCCGTACCGACATTGCGCGCATGCTGACGGCCTCGCAACAACAGATAGACGCGGCCGCCTGACCGCACGGGCAGCACAAACAGGATTTGCCCCCCGCTGCCGGGAGGATATGGTTTACTCCAGACGTTCGAGCCAGACGCCAGAACGGCGCGAAATGCATGGGGGAGGGTTCATGCACAGGTCAGGTTTTTGCGCCATTTTCGGCGCCGCGGCGCTGGGCGCCGCATTCGGGTCGGTTCCGGCGCTGGCGCAGACAGC
This sequence comes from Euryhalocaulis sp., assembly GCA_050486445.1. GTDB lineage: Bacteria > Pseudomonadota > Alphaproteobacteria > Caulobacterales > Maricaulaceae > Euryhalocaulis. The sequence goes on along the minus strand of JBJHDH010000004.1, from coordinate 8,284 downwards.
GGCCAATGTCACGGCCGATCGGCTGCTGAACGCGACGAACGAAGCACAATGGCTAACCTATAACGGCGACTATAATGAGCAGCGCTGGTCACGTCTCGACGCGATCAACGAAAGCAATGTCGCCCAGCTCGGCCTGGCCTGGTACGCCGATTTCGATACCAACCTGCCGGTGGAAGGCTCACCGCTCTATATTGACGGCGTGATCTACCAGCCGCTGCCCTGGAGCAAGGTGGCGGCCTATGACGCGCGCACGGGCGAGGAGCTTTGGGTCTTCGACCCCGAAGTGCCGGGCGAGTGGAACATCAATATCTGCTGCGGCATCGACACGCGCGGCATCGCGGCGTGGAACGGCAGGATCATCGTCGGCACCCTGGATGGCCGCCTGATCGGTATCGACGCGGCGACGGGGACCGAGGCGTGGTCGGTGATGACTATCGACCCGGACTGGCCCTATTCGATCACCGGCCCACCGCGCGCCGCCGACGGCAAGGTGTTCATCGGTAATGCCGGCGCCGAGTTTGGCGTGCGCGGCTATGTCAGCGCCTATGACGCCGACACAGGCGAGTTTCTCTGGCGTTTCTATACCGTGCCCGGAAATCCGGCACTGGGTTTCGAGAACGACGCCATGCGCATGGCTGTCGAGACCTGGAACGGCGAGTGGTGGATTCTGGGTGGCGGCGGCACGGTCTGGGACGCCATCGTCTATGATCCGGTGACGGACCTGCTCTATGTTGGGGTCGGCAACGGTAGCCCGTGGAACCAGTCATTCCGCAGCCCGGAGGGTGGCGACAATCTGTTTCTGGCGTCCATCGTCGCGCTGAAGCCTGATACGGGCGAGTATGTCTGGCATTATCAGACGACGCCGGGTGATACGTGGGACTACACCGCCACCCAGCACATCATGGTCGCCGATCTGGACTTCGACGGCGCCACGCGCCGCGTAGTGATGCAGGCGCCCAAGAACGGCTTTTTCTATGTGCTGGACGCGCAGACCGGCGAGCTGATCTCCGCCGACCCTTACGCGGACCGGACCTGGGCGACGCATGTCGATCTGGAGACCGGGCGCCCGGTTGAAAATCCTGCTGCGCGCTATAACGAAACCGGCGAGCCGTTCAACATGCTGCCGGGACCGGCCGGCGCACATGCCTGGCAGCCGATGGCCTATAGCCACGACACGGGCTACGTCTATATTCCGCACACGGATCACTGGAGCGTGTTCGCCAGCCCGGAAAACTTTACGCCAAATCCGGGCGGGTTAAATCTTGCTACAGGCGGTCCGGGTGTGCAGCGTTACTATGCCGAGCATCCCGACGCGCCGCGCGGCTTCACCAGTCGTCTGGTGGCGTTCGATCCGCTGACCGGCGAGGAGGCATGGCGCACGCCCGATTTCCCTCCGGGGCAGGGCGGCGTGCAGCTTACCGGCGGCGCGCTGGCGACGGCTGGCGGGATCGTTTTCCACGGCAATCTGCCGAACCAGGAGTTTGTGGCCTATCGCGCCAGCACCGGCGAGCGGCTGTGGGAGTACGATATCAAGACCGGCGTGTTCAACGCCGCGATCACCTATGAGATGGATGGCGAGCAATATATCGCGCTGGCGGTCGGTGGGCCGGGGCAGGGCGGCTATTACGCCCCCAACGGCGCGCGGATGTTGGTGTTCAGGCTGGGAGGGACGGAGACGCTGCCCGACCTGCCGCCCTATCAGCAGCCGGCCTTTATGCAAGCTGAGCAGTTCGCTCCCGCCGCAACCATCGCGCATGGGGAGGAGGTGTTCGCGAACAATTGCGCCATCTGCCACGGGCAGGGCGGCGCGGCGCGCGCGACATTCCCCGATCTGCGCCGTTCGGTGATGATCACCAACCAGGTGGCGTTCGATGCGGTGGTTATGGACGGAGCGCTGGGTGCACGCGGCATGGGCGCCTTTGCTGACCGGTTGCGACCCGGCGACAGCGAGGCGGTGCGCGCCTATCTGATCCAGCAGGCCGATGTGGCGCGCAATGCGCCGGCGCCTGGCGGGCCGGTCGCGCCGCCGCCGGCGGCGGAAGACATTCATCCGGCCGAGGAGGAATCCTGACAGGACTAACGCCGGAGGGGATCCAGGTTTGAGGCGGGACCGTCCCGCGGGAGGAACGATGAAGCGTTTTATGATGCTCGGAGGGGCGCTGGCCCTGTGTCTGACGCCGCTGCCGGCGCAATCGCAGGCCGTGCTCGACGCCGAAATCGACGCGCTGGTCCAGCGCGTCGCCGATCTGGAGGGCGCGCGCGCCATCCTGAACCTGCAACGCGCCTTCGGCTTTTATGTCGACCGCGGTCTGTGGGGCGAGGCGGCGGACCTGTTCACCGATGACGGCACCATCGAAATCGGGCTGGACGGCGTCTATGTGGGCAAGGACCGCATCCGCGAATATCTGCGTCTGCTCCATGGCGGACAGGAAGGCCTGATCTATGGCCAGCTCAATGAGTGGCTGACATTCCAGCCCGCCGTGCATGTCACGGCGGACGGGGACGCGGCCACGGCGCGCTGGCGCGATCATGCGATGCTGGGACAGTATCAGGAATGGGCCGCATGGCGCGACGGCATCTATGAAAACACCTACGTGAAAGAGGACGGCGTCTGGAAAATCCGGTCGCTGCATCTCTTTGTGAATTTCGTCGTCCCGTATGACGATGGCTGGGCGCGTCTGCGGCCGGGCGAGGGACTGACACAGAGCGAGACGTCCCGAACCTTCCCGCCGGATCGGGGGCCAAGCGTGAATTACCGGCCGTTCCCGGAAACGCAGATTCCGCCGTTCCAGGCGCTGCATCCGGTGACGGGACAGCCCATCGGGGGGACGAACTGATGCGCCGGAACACCAGAACGATGCTGCGTCTGGCCTGCGCGGCGGCGGTCGTGCTGACGCCGCTGGCCGTCGCTCCCGCCGCGCTGGCGCAATCGGTCGAGGAACGCATCGCCGCCTATCACGACCGGGTCGAGCGTCTGGAAGACCAGCTCGCCATCGAAAACCTGCAAGCCTATTTCGGCTATTTCTTCGACAAGGGGATGTGGCGCGAGGCCGCTGACCTGTTCGCCAGAAATGGCCGGTTCGAATACGGCCAGTATGGCGTCTATATCGGGCCAGAGCGGATTTACCGCGCTCTGCATCTGTTCGGGCCGGAGGGGTTGGCCGAAGGCTATCTGAACACGCATATGCAGCTCCAGCCCGTGGTGGTGGTGGCGCCGGACGGGCGCACGGCCACGGGCCGCTGGCAGGGCATGATGCAACTGGCCGAGCCGCACGAAAACGGCGTCTGGGGCGTCGGCATCTATGAAAACGAATATGTGAAAGAAGACGGCGTCTGGAAGCTCGACAATCTGCATTTCTATGTGGTCGCCATGACCGACTACAATCTGGGTTTTGCGCGGTCCACGCTGCCGATGCGGGGGCAAAGCGCGGTCTACCCGCCGGATCTGCCGCCGACGGAAGTGTATCGGGCGCTGCCGGGCGCCTATGTCCCGCCATTCAGCTATGACCATCCGGTGACCGGGGTTCCGCTGCGGGACGCGATCGGGCAGGCGCCGGACAATGTTCTGGGGCGGGAGCGGCGCCGGCCGGATATCGGGGCGGGACAGCAATGATGATGACGAAAAAGACGATGCTCAAACATTCATTGTCGCGGGCGGCGCTTATGGCGTCCGCGCTTGTCCTCGCCGCCGTGGGCGGAGCGCAGGCCCAGACGACGGCGGCCGAACAGAGGCTGGACGAGCTGGAGGCGCGTATCGCGCGTCTTGAAGGCCTGAACCAGATCGAGCGCCTTCAGCGCACCTATGGCTATTTTGTCGACAAGCGGCAATGGACCCAGCTGGCGGAGCTGTTCGCGGAAAATGCAACGCTGGAAATCGGCGGCAAGGGCATCTTCATCGGCAAGCATCGCGTTCTGGAATACATGCAGGTGGCGTTTGGCGAAGAAGAGCTGGCCGAGACCGGCATGGCCAATCACATGCAGTTTCAGCCGGTCGTGAACATGGCGCCCGATGGCCAGACCGCCTGGATGCGGTCCCGCGCCTATGTGATGGGGTGGGGTCTGCCGCTCTATGAGAACGAGTTCATCATCGAAGACGGCGTCTGGAAGATCAGCCGCCTATCCGGCCCCTTCACCATGTATAGTAACTGGCATCAGGGCTGGGAGCATTTCGGTCTGGAAAATACGTGGCCGGCCAAGTTCGATCCGCCGCCCGACCTGCCGCCTTCGACGGTCTATCTGACCTATCCGGCCTATTACATCGCGCCGTTCCACTATCCCAATCCGGTGACGGGCAAGCCGTTCGCTATTGATCCGGGAGTCGGCGCCTATCACCGGCCGCCGGGAACGCAGGAACAGATGGAGGCGCGCCAGGTCGGGCGTCTGGCGGATGGGACGCAGCCTCTCTTCCTGCCGCCCCAGGAGTAGAGCGGCGGGAAGCGGGGGGTTGGAGCCTTTCCGCTCTTCTTCGAATCGCGGAAAGGCTCCAACTCTTTGATTCTCGCGTTTCCGGACGGCGAACCGGTTTCCACTTCGCCTGGAAACGCTCTAGTCTCCGACCACGTTGCCCGCCGTCGCCTCGATGGCGATGGGACCGATGAGGGAGGCGACGATGGCGCCCTGACCCGGTGCGCCGGGGGGCAGGGAGTCTGCGTCGTCGCGCACGGCGCTTATGCGCATTTCGTTCATCGCGATATGGGCGGTGACGCGGCGGTTGAACACGGGCGTTTCGCCTTCGCCCCAGTCCTGATGCACGATGTCGAATTCCAGCGTGTCGCCGTCTATGGCGAAACTGTCGAGCGCGCCAAACGTATAGGGGTTGTCACAGCGGCCGCACACCACGCCGAACAGGCCGTCGCCATCCCTGCGGATGATAAAAATCTGCTTGTCCATACCGACGCCAAAGCCGATCCAGACGCCGACGACGTCTTCCACGGACAAAGACCGCCAGGGCGCGGGCTGCGCATAGGGCTGCGGCGCGCCACCCCCGCCTCCGCCACGAAACTCCAGCACGGGCGGCGCGGGGAAGCCGGGTGGGAATACCGCCACCGGATAGGGCGCGGGCGCCGGGCCGCGCGGATCCTTGATCGCGACATGTTCGAACGCGCCGCCATCCGGCCCGCCTTGCATTCCGCTTACGACAAGTTGGCCGTCCCGGAGCCGGGCTTGCGCGTGATCCTCATACGCGGGCGAGCCGTCCAGATTCAGCTGGCGGATGGTGAAGCTAATACCAGTGGATTCGTCGAATCGGCCTTCAAGCGGGGCCAGCGTCGTGGCGTCGGCGCAATGGGCGCAATAGACGCCCGTGACCCGGTCGCCTCTGATGACGAACTGATAAAAATGGGGATCGTCCAGATCCGTTCGCCACCCGCCGCGATAATGATCGGCGCCCTGGGCAAGTGCGCTTGTGGCCGCAAGAAGGGCGGCGCTGCCTGTTGCAATGGCCGACATTATTCGAATGGTCATGGCCGTTTCTCCCCTGATATTTTTTCAGACCGGCAGAACCTGCCCGGGCCTATCCCGTCAGCATGAAGACAACGGCCAGTATTGTGATGACGGCCGCGCCTGCAAGCAGCATGGTGGTGCATGCGAACTGGGTCTCCGTGAGGCAGGGGAGGCGGCGTTCAGGTGGCGCCTAGCTGACGCCATTCCTGGAGCGCGGCGGTGCGGCTGACATTGCCAATGGGGGGCAGGTCACGTGCACTTTAGCGTTTGACCCAGCGGGGTCTCGCATCTCGTTCGTGGACTTTGCCATCCGCTGCCGGAAATCACGGGACACGATGATCCGATGGATCAGTTCAGTGCTCCAGGATCGCCACAGCCGGACACGGCCGCGATCTCAGTCGCCGTTAGAAGCGCATCAACCGGCGCGCCCAGGAGCCCGGCCGCCGAGGCTGTGAGATGCGCCCAAGTGCAGCGGTTCGCGAACAGCATGCCGCGTACATCAAGCGTCCCGCCTCGATTCAAATAGCCGTGCGCATGGAACCGCCTCGGCCCGTCATCGATCCGGCGCAGGATGCCGGTCATTGGCTCGGCGCGGGTGTGGGTCACCAACAGGCGAGGCAGTCGCGGAGGGAACAAAGCCTCCAGCCGCGCATCGGACAGGACGAAGCGAGCCTCTATCTCGTCCCGGGGCGCCCGCAGTCGTCCCGGCTCGATCACGCAGGTGACCATCACTCCATAGCCATGGTCGCGCAATCGAGCCGCCGTCCTCTGAGCCTCCATCAATTGGTAGGATCCCACGGTGACGAGCTGTAGACGCGGCGCCTCGGCGGCTTCTATGGTAACGGCGCCATCTCGGACTGCTTGCTCTGCGGCGGCGACATCCAGCCGACATGGTGTGGGTCGCTTGGCGGCCACGATGCAGGCGACCACGCCACGCTCTGCGTAGACCTGCCGAAGGCAGGCCGCCGCGGTGGCGGCGTCTGGCGGGAACATCACTCGCGAGACGTCGGCCATTTCGCCCAGTAGCGCCTCCCCGATGGTCGGGTCCTGATGGGATTGCTGGTTCTTGCCGTTCTCCCAGGTGTGAGACGTGGCAATCAGGGGCACGCCGATCCATTGCGGCGGCATGCCGGCCTCCACCTGTTGCCGCGCGAAGATAATCTCCTGGCGCAACGCGCCCAGCATCTTCACCGCGAACGCCTCATATGAGACCGCGAGGTTGAGGCCGGCCTTGTTGCCGAGCGCGGCGCCGATAGCCGCCTCCTCGTTCAGGGCGGTGATGACGGCGCCGTCGACTGCCTCTGACACGCCCGGCTCGGGGCGGTTCACCCGGTGCTTCAGCAGGTCCAGGGTCCCCCCCATCTGATTGCTTCTGAGTTCATCCGGATTGCCGATCCGGAAGCGGTGGCGCGGATTAGCCCGGACGAATTCAATGAACCATCGGTCGATCACGGCCATCGCCGAAGCGATCTCGCCGGCCAGGGGAAGGTTTAGGGCCGGCAATGCCGGCCTTTCGGGCGCGCGATGGACCAGTGGGTTGTCCCGCTCCATGGGCCTTGCCTGCGCAGTATGGGTGGCCAGTTCCAGGCGGGCTGCGGTCACCTCCGCCTCGGGCACATGGAGAATTTTGCACGCCGCGATAAAGGATTCGCGGCCTTCCGCGTCATCTCTCAGGGATCCGGGGAGAGGGAGATTGTGCGCGGCGTTGGAGCCGGCGCCCGGCAATCCAAAACCCTTCACGGTGGCCGCGATCGCATACGGCAGGCGCACGGGATAGGCGCGGCGCCCGGCCCGAATCTCCGCCGTCGCCTCTTCCAGCCGGCGCTCCGATTCCAGGATCGCCCAGACGAAGGCGGCCGGATCGCGGCCGTCGATCACAAACGGATCGAACCCATTGACCTCAAGGTGGCGGGCCAGCCAGGCCGCGCCCCCATCCTGGGCCACCTCGGTGCGTTGCTCGATGCGTCGGCCGTTGAGAATCATCACCGGCGCCACGAGGCCGCAGTCCTCGGCGCGCCACCAGCGTTCGGTCCAGTCGCTGCCGCGCTGTTCCTCAAATGCCCCGTCACTGAGAATAGCGACCAGCCCTTCGCCCGGCAGTGGCATGTGGACGTATTGGATCTCGGCAAACCCGAGATAGCCGCCTTCCGACAGACCGCCAGCAGTATGCGGGTTGACGTGGCTGCCAAGCGGCGCGGCCGGCCGGCCTTGAGCGTCAATCTCGTAGCTGTAGAAATCTTGGCAAAGTTGGCTGAGGCCGCGCTCGTCGTGGCCGTAGCGCCCTTCCTGTGCTGGCGACAGGTTGCCGACGAGGCTGTTGGCGGCTTCCACGGCCGCCACGCAATGACCCTGGCCGAGAATCCAGCCACGAGTGACGGCGGTCAGCGCATTGGCGGTCAGATAGCCGACATAGGCTGGCGCCACATTGAGCGACCCGCCCGTATGCCCTTCGGGCGTTGCCTTGAACGCCCCGGGCGGGAGGGGCGCGCCGGAGATGTCGACCCGCTGTGCATAGGTCATGTGGGCGACCACCCACATGGTGGCGCTCGTCAGCCGGTCAGCGGCAGCCAAGCGGCAAAAGACCTCATCTTCTGAGCTCGCTCGCCCTATGTCTACGAGTCGCCTCGCCAGACTTTGGATGCGCTCGCACGTTTCCGGCCCATGCGCGATCACGCCGTAACCGCGGGCCCAGTACTCGTAGGCGTTCATGGTCTCGCTCCGGTGCTGTCAGACGAATGCGAACTGGTCTCCGTGAGGGCAGGGGAAGCGGGGCTCAGGCAGCCCCAAGCTGACGCCATTCGTTGAGCGCGGCGGACCGGCTTTCCTTGAAGATTTCGCGGCG
>JBJHDH010000003.1:0-117764 GCA_050486445.1 Euryhalocaulis sp. | reverse complement strand
AATCCCACGCTGGAATCGGTGGCGAGAGCTTCCGGGAAATCCATGCGCGGAGCGTCGGCGGGAACCCACAATTCCCCCTTGGCGCCGTAAATAAATCGGGTTCGTAGCTGACGCTCCGCCCCCTCACCGCCGATGCGGCCTGCCGCTGAGGCATGAAAGTGTTTGAAAACACCGCACGGGTGAATGATGACGTATGTTCGGGATTCGGCCTCTTGTGACAGACCGGCCTGTCTCTTGCACACTCTCCCGGGAAACAAACCCGCGCCGGGGGATCGTACGAAAATGGCACGTCTTCTGAACGCCCTCCTCGTGTTCGGCCTGCTCACGGCCGCCTGGCCGGCCCATGCCCAGAACGCGGGCCAGATCGCCCGGGTGCAGGGCGGGGCATCCTGTCCCGGCTGCAATCTGTTCCAGGCCGATCTGGCGGGACGCACCATTCCGGGCGTGGACGTTTCCGGCGCGCGCCTGCGCCAGTCCGACCTGTCCTATTGCATCATGGACCGCGCCAATTTCACCGGCGCCGATCTTTCCGTGGCAGAGGCCTATGCCGGGCGCTTCACCGGCGCCAGTTTCGCCAGCGCCAATCTGGAAAACGCCAGCTTTGTCGGCGCCTATCTTGGCTATGCCGATTTCTCAGGCGCGCGCCTGACCGGGGCGCTGCTTTCCGGCGCCAATCTGGAGGGCGCCCGGGGACTGACCCAGGCCCAGCTCGACCAGGCATGTGGCGACCACAGCACCATCCTGCCCCCCGGCCTGCGCATCCGCGCCTGCTGAGCGGCCGCCCGTTCGGCCTCCCCTGCCTCACAGGCGGGATGACACGCCCGTAATTTTTTACTTGCCCGCTGCGGGATGGGCCGCAATATCGCGCCGTGGAGGGACCGTATCCGGGGATGCCCTTGCGGGACGTCAGGCGGAAAAGTCTACGGATCGCCAAGGGATTACAGCAAATTAAGTGGTCTTGACGGCGGTGGGCGGCAAAGCTGCGCCGTCTTGCACTCCAGTTGGAGCATTGAACGCACCTGTGTCTGCCATCGGATCGCACCTGAAAACTGCCCTGGCCGCCGGGCTGGCCGCCGGGCTGCTCGCCGCACCCGCTTTCGGCCAGGAGTCCGTACGCCGCATGATGAGCGTCGGTGTCTCCTGCCCGGGGTGTGACTTGTCGGGTGCGCCCCTGTCCGGCGCGATGTTGCATGGCGGCAATTTCGCGCGCGCCGATTTCTCCGGCGCGCGCCTGACCCGGGCGCGCCTGCTCGGCGGCACGTTTACTGAAGCGTCGTTCCGCCGCGCCGATTTCTCCGGCGCACGCCTGAGCGGAACCAATTTCAACAGCGCCTCATTTGTGGGCGCCGCGCTGGCCGGCGTGTCCGGCTCCGGCCTTGGTTTCTTTTCCGCCGACTTCACCAGCGCTGTGATGAACAATGCCGAGTTTTTCGGCAGTAATTTCAGCCACGCCAACATGACCGGGGCCGAGCTTACGAATGCGCGGCTCACCGGGTCGGTGTTCATGGAAGCGGACATGACGCGCGCCACGCTGCGTGGCAGCATGCTGCACGGCGCGATGCTGGAAAATGTCCGGCTGGATCAGGCCGATTTGCGCGGGGCGGACTTCACTGGCGCCAGCCTCGTCGGCGCAAGATTCGGTACGGCGCGTATTGAAGGCGCGTTGTTCGAACATGCCGATCTCAGCGGCGCCGACCTGCGCAATGTGCGCGGCCTGACCGCCGATCAGTTCGCCACCGCCTGCGGCGACGAGACCACCGCCCTGCCCGCCGGCGTCACGCTGACGCTATGTTCGGAAAACCCGGCATCGCCGTTCTGGTACGGCGCCTCGGCCGGCGGCCCGGGCGGTTTCGACGTCAATTATCGCGTCTCCACGCCGTTGTCGCTGGAAGAGCTGGACAGGCTGGACCAGATTCGCATGGAACAGGTTAAAGCCGCTGAGGAGAGCCGGGCCGCCGCGCGGCGGGCCGCGGCGGAAGAAGCTGCGCGCGAGGCAGCGCAATCCGCGCCCGCCCCGCTCTATATGGACACCCCGCGCACGGTCGGTTTCTCCCCGCGCGACTAATGCGCCGGGCGAAAGAAATTGCTCGCTATCACAATGTAGAACGTGATCCGTGCCGGCGGACTAACGCCTTCGCCTAGCGAAAGGCAAGCACGCGCTTTATCAGGAACCAGCCGGCGATCGCCATGAACAGCACGCCGGCCCCGGCCACGGCCGGGCCATAGACAAAAGCCTCGTCCACCCCGCCGCTGGCGCGCTGCCAGGTATCGTACGCGCCGAACGCCGCCAGCGCCCCGCCGATCAGCAGGAACAGTGCGTACCACACGCCGCTGCGCTCATGTTCTGGCGAATATTCCGTGTTGTCCTCGACCGCCCACTCGGTTTCGGTGGCGCGCAGCGGCAGATCTTCACGGCGCAGCTCCTCGCGCGGGGTCTCTTCAATCCGGGCCTCCGTGGCGGCGTGTCCGCGCTGGGCGCGGCGGCGCGCCTGTTCCACCCAGCTCTCGCCGCTGTCCTCATCCTCCGGCGCTGTCTCCAGCAAGACCGGCGCTTCCGGTTCGGCGAGGACATCATCGGCGAAATCCGCTTCCGGCTCCGGCTCCGGCCGCAGGCCCTCATCGTGATCAGGAGCCGTGAAAACCTCTTCGACCGGCTCATCCTCATCCAGCGCCGCTTCTATGCGCGGCAGCGCGAATTCGGCGGGCGCCAGAGTGTCTTCAGCCGCGGGCGCTTCCAGGACCGGCTCAGAAGTGGCCTCCTCCAGCGTCTCTTCATCGGCCGCGGCTTCCAGGGCCTGCTCAGCAGCAGCTATCTCCACCGATTCTTCAGCAGACGCTGCCGCGCCTGTTTCAGGCGCGGCCTGCACAAGCTCGAACATGCCGCCGCCTTCGGAAAGGTCGGCATGATAAGCAGCGGCCGGCGCAAGAAGCGCCTCCGCCGCCGCATCGGGGAAGGGAACGACTTCCGGACTGGGTGCGGGCGCGGCGCCGGCAGGCGGCGTCAGAAACAGCGCGCGTTCCGCGGCGCGGCGGCGCACCAGCGCATCCACGACAACCGGCTGGCCGTCCACCAGCGTGCTGCGCCATTGGTCAAAGGCCATGGCGGCGTCCAGCGCGCGGCCAGCGTTCAATCGCGCCAGCACGGTGGAGTTCAGGAAATTCTCCGTCCCGATATTGAAGACCAGGGACGCCAGGGCGTCGAACTGGTTCTGGGTCAGTGGCGGCGCCACATGGGCGTTGATCGCCGTCTCCACCGGCATCAGGTCGTAGATCAGCAGCTTGTCAGCGTCATCCTCGGTGATCGAGACGCCCGGCCGCGCGCTTCTGGTGTGGCCATGGCCGATCACCCAGCCGCCGCCGGGCGCGGGCGCAGCCTTGCGGCGAAAGCCTTCAAAGCCCTTGATGAGCCTGCGGCCGGCCAGAGAAGTTTTCAGCGTGGGCGTCATAACTGTCCCAATCCAGGACAGATTCGTCTGTCCCGCATGGCCAGGTGCAAACCCCGCGCCGTGCGCGATCCCTTGTCCTGCAACGCAATGGGGATGAGGATGCATGCGAACAAAGCCTGCCATGGCGCCGTGGCGCCGGGGTGACAGCGGCCACCCTGGCGCCCCGCCTGGCCTGCAAGGCCCGCCCCCGGATCAAGTCCGGGGGAAGGCTGGTGCGGTCGAGAGGACTCGAACCTCCACGGGTCTCCCCACAGCGACCTCAACGCTGCGCGTCTACCAGTTCCGCCACGACCGCATTTCGATGGAAATGGACGCGGGAGGTAGCATCGCGCCCATGAAATGTGAAGACCTTAAGGATCGTCGCCCAGGACGGCGCCCGGCGCGTCAGTTGGTGACGCGCAAAATCTCGCTGACCAGCCGGTCAGGGTCCACCGGCTTGGTGACATAGCCATCCATGCCAGCGTCCATACAACGCTCCTTGGTGCCGGACAGCGCGTCGGCGGTCACCGCGATGATCGGGGTGCGCTCCCCCTTTTCCGTCGAGCGAATCTCGCGCGTAGTCTCATAGCCGTCCATTTCCGGCATATGGAGGTCCATCAGAATCAGATCGAATCCGGCGGATTCCGCCAGTGAGACCGCGTCACGGCCGTTGTCCACCAGCACCGGCTCGTGGCCGAACGTTTTCAACAGACCTTCCATAACAATCTGATTGATAACGTTGTCCTCGACAACCAGTACTTTCAAATGGCGCGTTTTTGCATTCTCTTTATTATCGTTCAACTTGCCGCTCCCGCCCGCACCCGGCCGCGCAATGGAGTCCTGCCCCGTTGCCGTCTGGATAGACGCAGGTCCATTACTAACTTGCTAAGATTAGACGCCGTTTTTGAAGTTTGGCGCAACGACGCCCCGCGCCCTACAGATAAGGGGCTGTCGCCCGATTCAGGCCTGTGCGCCAGCGTTAATTACAGTTGACCATAGCCAACGGAATTGGACCGGCCAGGAAGTCCCGGCCGGCCCCATTCCTGTAATCAATACTCGTACTGGATCGTTTCGATCCGTCCGGCCCGGCAGGCCGAACGCACATTGCGCCGCGCCGTGCGGTCGGCAATGCGCTGAACGATCTCTTGCTCATATTGAGCCATCCCCGGCGCGGAACCGACAATCCGGATATTGGTCGCCGACCGGCCATCATCGGCGATATCAAAAAGTACGACCGCGGCGCCCAGCGTGGCGCGATCACCTTCCGGTCTCGGCAATGGCGGAATTTCGCCCTGATATTCGACGCTGCAATTGCTGCGCTGCGGCAGGAAATTCCAGGCGGGTGCGAAACCACCAAAACCGCCGCCAAAACCGCCCCTCATGCCGCCGCCCGGACCGCCGGCGGGAGCGCCGGCTTCCTCCATGCTGCGGCGCGAGGCCTGCCCGGCGATGGTCTGCCAGGCCAGCGTATCGGCCAGCGGCTTGGGCAGATCGCCGGGCCGCTGCTCCTCCCACATGTTCAGACTCTCGGCCAGGGTGAAGGCCGCCGGGCCGAACTGGCCCGCCAGATACTGAAGTTTGCCCAGCTCGAACAAATGCGAGCGGAGCATCGGGGATTCGATGACACGCGCGTCCTCGACCGCCTGCTGGGCCGTGGCCGCCGCCGTCTGCGGATCGCCGCCGCCAAGCTGCAAAGCCGCCAGGGTCAACCGGCCGCGGACCACATCCTCACTGACCGCGCCGGCGGCTTCCATTCCGGCGAGTCCGGCTTCAATCGCCGCGCGCTGACCTGGATCGCCGACAAGGCTCATCCCGTGCCACAGGCGCGCTTCGGCTTCCGTATAGCTCTGCGCATGCGGGGCCAGCTCCACTGTCCGGGCCGCGGCTTCACGAGCTGCGGCGGGATTGCCGAGGTCGATATGACCGACCGTCACCAGCATCGCCAGTTCAGCAGTATTGGGATTATCGCCCCAGCCCCGCTCGGCGGCGCGCCAGGCGGCTTCCGCCTCACGCATGCCTGCTTCCGGATCGCCTGCCTCAAATGCTGTGTTAGACGCTTCGTTATGGGCCAGCGCTTCCTGCTGCGCCGCCGGATCCTGTGCCAGAGCGCCGCCGGCCGACAGGCCGAATGCAAGCGCCACAGTGACGATCAAATGCTTCATGGTGAAAATCTCCCCAACTCCCGCGAGACTTGTCCAGCCCGCTTTCTCGATCACAGCCTAGTGAAACCTGACTACAGGGGGCAAGACGGAGAATGTTACAAATCGTCTGGGTCCGGGACTGTCGAACGCATCCCGGGCGCTTGACGCCCGCCGTCAGCCTGCTGGATATGCCCGCATGATCGCAACCTCAAAGCACCTTCAGCCAGTCCATGTGATCGGCGGCGGGCTGGCTGGCACAGAGGCTGCCTGGCAGATCGCCAAGGCTGGCGTTCCTGTCGTGCTGCATGAAATGCGCCCGGAATGCACAACGCCCGCGCACCAGACCGCCGGGCTGGCGGAGCTGGTCTGCTCCAATTCCTTTCGCTCCGACGACGCGGAGACCAACGCGGTCGGCCTGTTGCACGAGGAAATGCGGCGCTGCGATTCACTGGTGATGCGCGCGGCCGGGCTCAGCCGCACCCCGGCAGGCGGTGCGCTGGCCGTAGACCGTGAGGCGTTTTCCGCACTGGTCGAATCGGCGCTGACAGCGCATCCGCTGGTACGGATCGAGCGCGGCGAGGTCAGCGGCCTGCCGCCCGCAGAATGGGACAACGTGATCGTCGCCACCGGCCCCCTCACTTCGCCGGCGCTGGCCGAAGCGGTGCGGACGCTGACCGGCGCCAAGAGCCTCGCTTTCTTCGACGCTATCGCGCCCATCGTGCATCGCGAATCCATCGACATGTCGGTTGCATGGATGCAGTCGCGCTACGACAAGGGCGATACGGAGGCCGAACGCGCCGCCTATATCAACTGCCCGATGGACCGGACGCAATACGACGCCTTCGTGGACGCGCTACTGGCAGGTCCGAAGACGGAGCTCAGGGAATGGGAGAAAGACACACCCTATTTCGAGGGCTGTCTGCCTATTGAGGTGATGGCCGAGCGAGGGCGCGAGACCCTGCGCCACGGTCCAATGAAACCCGTCGGTCTGACCAACGCACACCGCCCGGATGAAAAGCCATATGCTGTGGTGCAACTTCGTCAGGATAATGCGCTGGGCACTCTGTGGAATATGGTCGGCTTCCAGACCAAGCTGAAATATGGTGCACAGACGGACATCTTCCGAATGATCCCGGGCCTCGCTAACGCCGAATTCGCGCGGCTGGGCGGCGTGCATCGCAATACGTTTCTGGATTCGCCCCGGC
The DNA here is from genome assembly GCA_050486445.1 of Euryhalocaulis sp. GTDB lineage: Bacteria > Pseudomonadota > Alphaproteobacteria > Caulobacterales > Maricaulaceae > Euryhalocaulis. Next base: position 110,993 of record JBJHDH010000003.1, on the reverse strand, counting down.
TGCTTGATACAGGCCTGCGGCTGCGCGCCGATCCGCGTCTGCGCTTCGCCGGTCAGATCACGGGTGTGGAGGGCTATGTGGAATCCGCCGCCATCGGCCTTGTCGCCGGACGTTTCGCATCTGCCGGACGACTGGGTCAGACACTTGGGCCGCCTCCGCCCACAACGGCGCTCGGCGCATTGATCGCTCACATTACAGGCGGACATGTGGGAGGCAGCGGCGCGTTCCAGCCGATGAACGTCAATTTTGGTCTGTTCCCGCCACTGGAGGAGCCGCTTCCAAAACCCGAAGGCAAACGTCTGCGCGGTAAGGAAAAAGCTCTGGCGAAAAAGCGCGCCATCTCTGCACGAGCACTGCGAAATCTCTCTCTCTGGCGGGACGAGCCTTTCGGCACACGCTGGGCGGCGGAATAACGCCAGCCCTGACTCAAGCGTTAGGGGCCGGCGACGCAGGGTAAGCCAGAGCGCGATCCGCACATGCGGACCGCGCTCCGCTACTCCAGCATTCTGCCGATCAGAATTCCGTGCTGCCCTGTTCGAATTCGAACTCACGCAACGCCGCCTGATCTTCCCCGATCGTGCCAGGATCAAGGATACGCGCAGGCGCCGCTTCGTTGATATCGACGCCCAGTTCCGCCAGTTGCTCACGGCGAGCCTCGCGATCGAAATCCTCGGCCCGGTCCACCATCGCGGGATGATCTTCTATCCTCGCCTGCTGGCGCTGATCCCGGTCCTGCTCCGCCTGCTGACGAGCATCATCGCCCTGCCATGTTTGGGCGGCTTCTCCGGCTTGGCCTTGCTGCTGAGCCTGTCCGGTTTGACCGGGGAACGGCTGAGCCTGATCCTGCCGCTCCATATCCTGCTGTTCCGCCTGACGCGCTTCGAGGGTCTCGCGCGGCACAACGCCGGCGGGATAAGCGGGACCGTCAACACCATAGCCAGCGGCCTCGGTGCCGCGCTGGTCGCGCGCGGCGTCAACATTGGCTTGCGTTTGTTCGACCCCGTAGCCTGCGTCGGTCTGCGTCCGCTGCTTGGCCCCATGCTCCTCGGCGGATGCGGCGCCAGCGAACAGCATCGCAGCGCCTGCATAGAGTGCGATATGATACGATTTCATCGGGTATCCTCCCGGTTGGTTTAGCGATGCCAGACCAACGGGGGCCGCGAAGAGCCGTTCCGCCCATTGCTGTGTTTGTCATCAACCTCATGCAGCCGTGAGTCACAGCGGAAAGACACACCCCAAGAATGCAAAAAACGGCGCGCCGGACTGAGTCCGGCGCGCCGCATTACATAGATATGAAACGAAAGGTCAGGGCCGCTGGGCGGCGTCCCAGTGCTGTACGATCAGCCCGTCCTCGATCCGGAACGCATCGAACCAGGTGCTGGTGTACTGCCGACCACAGGAGTCCGTGTACTGCCGCGGGAAGAAGATCACGACCATGTCTCTTTCCGCCAGCACATCCACGACGCCCTCCGGGATGGCGTCCGGAATCTCACGCGCCGGAATACCCAGCGAACGGAAGAAATTCTGCATGCCCGCGAGGCCCGTATCTGCCATCGGGTTATGCTGAATGTAATCCTCGTGGATGAACTCCGGCGCGCGGTCGATGTGATAGCCGTTCAGCAATGTCCGCCACATGTCCCAGACCAGCCGCTTGTTCGCCGCCAGTTGCGGATCGTCATGCTCCAGCAGCGCGAGCTGGGCTTCCCGCGTCATCGCGCCGGTGACCGGCACAGCGGTGGGAACCGGCGCGTCGCAATTCGGACCGGCGGCGGCGGCGCGCTGGCTGGCGCCCTGCGGGGCGTCGTCCTGCGCAAAAGCGGCGAGCGGCGCCAGCAGCGCGGCGCCGGCGGCAAGGGCGATAATCGTTTTCATGGAAACTCCCGGGTTTTGATGGACTTGGCGCATTTCAGCATTCCGTGGGACGGAGCGCCAGCGAGTCAGGGGGTCTTTTCTTTCACAATCCGGCGCCTGTCTCCAGCCGCGACACGAGACTGGACGTATCCCAGCGCCCATGTCCCTCGGCCTGGAGATCGGCGTAAAACTGATCGACCAGCGCGGTGACAGGCAGCCGCGCGCCGGTGCGCCGGGCCTCTTCCAATGCAATCCGCAAATCCTTGCGCATCCAGTCCAGCGCGAAGCCGAAATCGAACCGGCTCTCCGCCATGCTCGCCCAGCGATTGTCCATCTGCCAGGACTGCGCCGCGCCCTTCGAGATCGCCGTGAAGACGGTCTCCGGGTCCAGCCCGGCGCGTTTGGCGAAATGCAGCCCTTCCGCCAGACCCTGAAGCAGACCGGCAATGCAGATCTGGTTCACCGCCTTGCAAAGCTGGCCCGCACCCGCCGGTCCCACCAACAGCGTGGATTTTGCGTAGGCGGCCATGACCGGTTCCGCGCGCCTGAAAGCGCCCTCCGCGCCGCCGCACATGATGGAAAGCTGACCCGCCTCCGCCCCCGCCTGACCGCCGCTGACCGGCGCATCGAGAAAGCCAGCTCCTGACTCGACGCAGCGTTCGTCCAGCACCCGCGCCAACGCCGGACTGGCCGTGGTGTGGTCGATCAGCAGCGCGCCCGCGCGCATCGCCTTGATAGCGGGAATGGCGACGGCGCGCACATCCGGGTCGTCGCCCAGGCACATAAAGACGAATTCGGCGCCGGAAACAGCGTCCTCAATAGTCTCGGCCGCACGCCCCGGGTGTTTCCGCGCCCACGCCTCTGCCTTCTCCCCCGTGCGGTTCCAGACCGCGACCGAGTGGCCTCCCGCCGCCAGATGCCCGGCCATGGGGAAGCCCATCACGCCCAGACCCAGAAATGTGATCTTGGCCATCGGCCCTGCCCCTCTCTATCGCCCGGCCGGAATCATGCCCCCGCCCAACTCTCCCTACAAGCGTGTGCCCTCGACGGCAGGCCCCGAATTTGGGAAGGAAACGGGATGAGCGACCCACGCACAGGCGCGGCATTGCGGGCGGAGATCGAGGCGGACGAACCCTATCTGCTCGGCCTCTACGAACATTTGCATCGCAACCCGGAACTGAGCTTTCACGAGCACGCCACGGCGGCGCGCATGGCCGAGGAACTGGAGCGAGCCGGGGCGCAAGTGACCGAAAATGTGGGCGGCACGGGGGTGGTGGGGCTGATCGACAATGGCGCCGGACCGACCGTGCTGCTACGCGCCGATATGGACGCGCTGCCGGTCACCGAGCGCACCGGCCTGCCCTACGCTTCTACCGTGCAGACCGTCGATGACGAGGGCCACAATGTCGGCGTAATGCACGCCTGCGGCCACGACGCGCACATGACAGCGCTGATCGGCGCGGCGCGGCGGCTTTCGGCGATGCGCGAGTCCTGGCGCGGCAATCTGGTTTTGGTCGCCCAACCGGCGGAGGAGCGCGGCGGCGGCGCCAGGGCGATGATCGAGGATGGCCTGTTCGAGCGCTTCCCGCGCCCGGATTTCAACCTCGCTCTCCATGTAAACGCGGAACTGCCCTCCGGCGTGATCGGTTACACAGCCGGTTATACCATGGCCAATGTCGACTCGGTGGATATCGCGGTGCTGGGCGTCGGCGGCCACGGCGCCTACCCGCACGGCGCGCGCGACCCCGTGGTGCTGGCGGCGCAGATCGTCACCGCGCTGCAAACCGTGGTCAGCCGCGAGACCGACCCACAGGATCCCGCCGTGCTGACCATCGGCGCGATTCAGGGCGGAGCCAAACACAATGTGATTCCGGATCGCGTCGATCTTCAGATCACCGTGCGCTCCTACGACGCCGCAGTACGCGCGCGGATGCTGGAATCGATCCGGCGCATCTGCATCCATATGGGCCGCGCCTTCGGCCTGCCGGAAGACCGGCTGCCGCAGGTGACGGTGCGCGACGAGCACACGCCGGCGACCTTCAACGATCCGGACCTGTCAGCGCGCATGGCAGGCGTGTTCTCCCACCAGTTCGGGGCGGAGAATGTGCGCGGCATCCGGCCGGTGATGGGCGGCGAGGATTTTTCGCGCTTCGGCCGCACAGAGCCGAAAATCCCCTCCATGCTGTTCTGGCTGGGCGCCGTGGACCCCGCGCGCCATGCCGAGGCCCAGCGCACATCCGAGGCCCTGCCGACGCTGCACTCACCGTATTTCGCGCCGGCGCCGCGCCCGACTCTGGCGCGCGGCGCCGAGGCGATGGCCGCCGCCGCGCTGGACCTGCTGGCATGAAAACGATCAGCCTCATCCTGCGCCGGGGCGCCGCCGGCCTGCTCGCGCTGTTCCTGATCGCGTGGCTGGGCGTCGGCGCGCTCGGCTGGCGCGCATTCCAGGCTTTGCCGCAGACCGAAGGCGAGCTTCAGATCGCCGGACCGGACGCGGAGATTGTCATCATCCGCGACGGCAATGGCGTGCCGCATATCTTTGCAGAGACAGACCATGACGCCGCCTTTGGCGTTGGCTTCGTCCACGCCCAGGACCGGCTGTGGCAGATGCATATGACGCGCTGGTTCCTGCGCGGCGAAGTGGCGTCGGTGCTCGGCTCGCTGGCGGTAGAGAGCGATGCGCGCATGCGAATCTACGGGCTGGCGCGCGCCGCCGACACGCTGGCCGGCGCGCTGACGCCGGAAGAACTGGCGCCGCTCCTGGCCTATGCCGATGGCGTGAACGCCGCCATGCGCGCGCCAGGCTTCACGCCGCCGCTGGAATTTTTGATGCTGGGCGTCTCGCCCGCGGACTGGACGGCCGCCGATGCTGTGCTGGTCTATAAGGGGCTGGGCTATGACCTGATTTCCGGCGCCGGCCTGCGCGCGCCCGGCCGGGTGCGTCTGGCGCAGATTCTGAGCCCGGAACGCTTCGCCGAGTTCCTTCCGCCCTATCCGGTGAACGGCCCTTCGGTTCTTTCGGCGGAAGATATGGATTTTATTCCGGGTCTTGTGCCTGACGCGGGCGCCCCGGCGCCGGACGCCGCCGCGCCGGATGGAAATACGCCCGAAGGCTCCAATAACTGGGTCGTTTCCGGCGCGCATACCGAAAGCGGCCTACCTCTGCTCGCCAACGATCCGCATCTGTCGCTGCGCGCGCCGGCCACATGGCATCTGGCCGCCATTCGCGGACCGCGCGGCGCCACCGTGGGCGGAACGGTTCCGGGCGCGCCCTCTGTCGTTCTGGGGCGCAATGAGCGCATCGCCTGGGGCATGACCAATACCGGCGCGGACGTCGCCGATCTGCTCCTCCTGCCCGAAAGCGCGGTGATCGAGGAGTGGATCGAGACCATTGCCGTGCGTTTCGGCGAGCCGCGCAGCGTGCTGGTGCGCCGCGCGGCGCAGGGGGCGGTGCTGCCCCCGGATGTATTCCCGCAAGGCGCGCTGGCTGCTGAAGGTCAGGTCGCGGTGCTGCGCTGGACTCTGGACGATCCGGCCGACCGCACCGTGACCGTGGGGCAGGATCTGAACGCCGCGCAGGACTGGGCTCAATTCACGGCCGCGCTGCGCCGGTTTTATGTGCCCATGCAGAATATCGTCTATGCCGATACGGGCGGCGATATCGGCTTTATTGCGCCGGGCGCCCTGCCTGTGCGCGGACCGGACGGCGCATGGCGGACTCTGGTTCCCTTCGAGCATCTGCCACAGGCGCTCAATCCGGCGGACGGCATGATCGTCAGCGCCAATAACCGCGTCGCGCCAGAGGACTATCCTTATCCCATCACGGAGTCCTGGGCCGAGCATTATCGCGCCGGACGTATTATCGACCTGCTCTCGCGCCAGCCCGCGCACACAGCGGAGAGCTTCGCCGCCATCCAGCAGGATACGCTGGACCTTTCGGCGCTGGTCATCCTGACGGCGCTTTCAGAGATGCAGCCGGAAACCGAGCTGGGTTGGGCGGCGCTGGAGCAGCTGCAATCCTGGAATGGGGACATGGCCGTGGACTCCGCCCCGGGGCTGATCTGGTCCGCCTGGCTGAAAGAGATGGCCCGCGCCATCTATGCCGACGAGCTGGGCGAAGACTTCCCCCGCTTTTTCGCCGCGCGCACGCCCTTCATGGAAAGCGTGCTGGCCGGGCCTTACGGGCACTGGTGCGACGACGTGACGACTCCGGAGACCGAGACCTGCGCGGCTCTCGCCGGCCCGGCGCTGGACCGCGCCGCCGCAATGCTCGCCGCCGAATATGGGCGTGACATCGACTCCTGGCGTTGGGGCCGTGCGCATAACGCCTATTTTCCCCATGCGCCCTTCGCCGCCTTCCCGGTGCTGGACGGGCTTTTCTCCAGCCGCGTTCCGTTTCCGGGCAATAGCGTGACGGTGAATGTCGGCTCCTTCCCCTATACACAGGATGGATTCGAGACCACGCACGCGGCCGGATTCCGCGCCGTTTATGATCTCGCCGACCTGGACGATTCGCTCTTCGCCATTGCGCCGGGCCAGTCCGGCCATATCGCCTCGCCGCATTATCGCGATCTGCTGAAGCCCTGGGCGCGTGGCGACTATATCCCGATCCCCACCGGCTGGGACGCCGAAGCCCCTCCGCCCGGCGCGCGCGTGCTGACCCTGACTCCGCAATGAGCATGGCCGCGATCCGTCGCGCCGGTCCGGGCGACGAGGCGGCGCTCTCCCTCGTGGGCGGCGCGACATTTCTGGAGACTTTCGCCGGTCTGGTGGATGGCGCGGACATCATCGCCCATAGCGCGCGCCAGCACGCGGCCACTGTCTATGCTGGCTGGCTCGCCGCGCCGGACTATTCGATCTTTCTCGCCGCCATCGCGCCCGGCGGCGCGCCGGTGGGCTATTGCGTGCTCTGCCCGCCCGCCGACATGCCCTCCGATATTCCCCGTCCCGGGGATCTGGAAATCAAGCGCATCTATCTTTTGTCACGCTTTCACGGCTCCGGCGCCGGGCGCGGCCTGATGGGCGCCGCGATGGACGAGGCCAGAACCCGCGGCGCGGCGCGTGTGCTGATCGGCGTGAAGGACGATAACGCCCGCGCCATCGCCTTCTATAAAAAATGCGGCTTCGATGTCGTGGGAACGCGCAGCTTCAATGTCGGCGCCGGAACCTATTCCGACTTGATTTTCGGGAAGATGATTTAGGAACCGGGCGGCTGCGCACTCGCATATAACCTAAAAGGGCGGGCCGTTCGGCCCGCCCTTTTACATCCGGAACAGACTTCTCGCCTAAAGGCGCGAGAAGCGTTTTTCCTTACTGGTCATGAATTCCAGAAGCGTTGGAATGCCTTGCTGGGTCTTTTTGATGCCGCGCTTGATGGCCGGGATAATGTCTTCCGGCCTGGAGATGCGCTCGCCATGGCCGCCCAGCGCCTTGGCGAAGGCGGCGTAATTGCCGGAAATGTCCGTGGCGCGGAATTTCTCCGTCGCCTTGGGCATCACATCCAGCTCAATGGCCATCGCCTCGTTGTTCAGCAGGATGGAGAGGATCGGCAGCTTGTCGCGCACCGCCACCTCGAAATCCATGCCGGTGAAGCCGATGGCCGCGTCGCCCCACACATTGATGCAGAGCTTGTCCGGGCAGGCGATCTTGGCGCCCATGGCGAGGCCCAGCCCATAGCCGAGCTGGGTGGTCTTGCCCCAGCCCAGATAGGTGAGCGGCGCCGTGGTCTTCCAGAACGGCGAAAGCTGGTCGCGCGGGCTGCCGGCGTCATGGGTGATGATGGTGTTGGCCACATCCACCGTGTGCTGGAGATCCCACAGCACGCGATAGGGCGTCATCGGCGTCTCGTTGGAGGTCAGAAGCGGCAGCCACTTCTTCATCCACTCCTTTTCGACCGCCTTGATCTCCTTGTGGGCTTCGGACGGATCGCGGGTCTGGCCCTTCAGAAGGGCGCGCGCCTCGTCGATCATCATGCGCAGCGCCAGCTTCGCGTCGCCGAGCAGCGCGTGCTGGGCGATGATGTTCTTGTTGATGTCCATCTCATCCAGCGTGTTGTGGATGATCTTTTTGTTGCGCGGCATCTGCACGCCGAACGAGGTCTGGGACATCGAGGCGCCGACGGAGAAGATCACGTCGGATTCGTCGAGGAAGTGGCGCACCGTCATGGGGATGGCCGCGCCGCCGGAGCCAAGCGCCAGCGGATGCGTCTCGTCAAAGCAGCTCTTGCCTTCCAGCGAGGTGCAGACCGGAATGGCCAGAAGCTCGGCCAGTTCCTTCAGCTCGTCATAGGCTTCGGCCCAGTGGACCCCCTGCCCGGCATAGATAACCGGGCGCTTGGCCTTCACCAGCGTCTTCGCGGCGGCGCGCACATCGTCCATCGATGGCGCGAATTTGGCCTGCACCACGGGCTTGTAATCGACCTTGCCCTTGAAGTCGGATTGCAGCACGTCCCAGGGCATCTCCACCACCGCGGGGCGGAAGCGGCCGTTGCGGAGCTGGGTGAACGCCCGGCGCATGATGTTCGGCGTTTCCTGCGCCAGATTGATCGGCTCGGCGCTCTTGGAAATGCTCGCCATCTGGATGGTGGCGTTGAAATTGTCAGGCACGTTCTGCAACGCCAGCGCATAGCCCATCGGCAGCACCAGAACCGGAATGGATTCGCTATAGCACTGGGCTACCGCGCCCCAGGAGTTTTCCGCGCCGGGGCCGTGCTGCATGGCGAAAACGCCCATGCGCTTGCCCCGCGTCAGGCGCGACAACGCATCGGCCATATGCACGCCGGTGCGCTCCTGCCGCACGATAATGGGACGGATGCCGAGATCCGCGGCGCTCTCCAGAACCCGGTTGCGCGGGTATCCGAAAATCACATCGACCCCCTCGCGCTTGAGAATTTCCGCAACGACGTCGCTGACTTTCATGCTCTGCTCGCTCTATCAGGGGTTACAGGTCCGGAGCGGCTCCGCGCCGCCGCGCCGCTTTCAATCATTTCCGGGGGCCAAGGTCCATCCCCGGAAGGCCGCCGGGCGCCTCACCGTCCTGTATCGGTCAGACGCGAGGCGGCGGCCAGCATAAAAATGACCGGCGCGGTCCACACCGCCAGCACCGGCGCCATCGCTCCTGCCTCACCCAGCGTGCGTAGAATTCCGGCCACCAGGATAAAGGAAAGCCCCCAGCCCAGGCTCAGCCCCGCCTGCACGCCGACCCCGCGTCTTCGCATATGGGCGAAGGCCGTCGGCGCGGCGAGCAGCAGCATGATCGCGGGAATGACCAGCAGCGTTCCCATCGCCAGCATCCGGGTGCGGTAGAATTCCTGGCTGCGCGCGCCGGTGGGCCCCTCGCCGGTCGCTTCGCGTAACCGGCGGAAGCTGAGATGCTCTCGCGGATAGGACAGCTCCAGCACGTCTCCCGGCTCAAGCCGTAGATCGAAGGCGATCTCGCTGTTCCGTTGCCGCGTCCCGTCGGGCAGGTCCGTCACTGTATTCCGCAGGCGCCAGAGCGGGCTGGCGTATTCGGCACTTTCGGCGACGATGCGCCGCGCGATCCTGCCCTGCGCATCGCGCTCGTATATCCAGATCTGTTCCAGATGCGCGCCGTCCGGCGATCCAGCGGCGAAGCCGACCAGAATCGGACCGGAACGCACCCACGCCCGCGCCTCGTCCGGCGTCTCCTCCGGCCCCGCGGTGCGCAACAGCCAGTCACGCAGCGCCGACTCCGCCTTGGGCGCGACCAGATTGGCCGCCGCCAGATGCAGGACGCCTACAGCCAACGCCACAGGGGCCAGGAACATGATAATGCGCCGCGCCGAAACGCCCAGCGCGCGCATCGCCGTTGTCTCACTCTTCGCCGCCAGCGGCATGAAGGTGAACACAGCAGCAACCAGCACGGCGAATGGCGTCACATCCACCAGAATAACTGGCAGGCGCAGGAGGGCGTAGTTCGCCAGCCCGCCCAGCCCCTCGCCACGCTCCAGCATTTCTCCGGCCGTGTCGAACAGGTCCAGAACCTCAACCAACGCCGCAAATCCGGCCAGCGCGCCCAGAAAGCGCACCAGAAACATGCGGGTCAGATAGCGGGCCAGGATCATGTGAAGGCTGCGATCATGCCGGGCGCGGGCGGCGCGCGCGTCCGCGCCGCATCCGGCGTACGGCGCGCGAAATCAGGCGCGAGAGCGCATCCAGCCTGTGGAACACGCCGGTGAAGACATTCCGTCCCGGCCGCGCATGGCTATAGACAAATACCCAGACGCAGAACCCGGCGAAGATCGTGAACGGCGTCCAGACCGCAAAAGCGGGCGGCGCAGCCCCGACATCGGCCAGCCCCTCGGCCAGCAGGATTGAATTCTGGAATACCACCAGGATGAGCCCGCCAAGCACGATGCCGATGGCGCGCTGCTGACGTTTGGCGGCCACGCCCATCGTCATGGCCAGCAAGGGCAGGAACGGCACCGACAACGCTCGGGCGATCCGGCTGTGCAGCTCGGCCGCCAACCGTTCGTTCGAATGCGGAACCTCAGGCGCGCCAGGATCACCGCGCAGCACAGCGCGCAGCTCGCCGGTGGTCATTTCGCGCTCGTCGCCGCCACGTCCGCGAAAGGGCGGTATCGCCGTCGCAAAACTCCGGTCGATCACCATCTCATCGAACCGGGCGGTGCGGGTGGCGCTCACATCGTCGTAGCTTTGCAATTCGCCATTCCAGATCGTCAGCACCAGGCGTCGGCCGTCTGAAGCAAGCCGCAACGCGCCATGCTCCGCGCTGATAAGCTGCTCTCCGCCATCCTCACGCGGACTGCGCAACAACACCCCGGTCAGATTGCGCCCCGTGGCGTCGACCCCGTCGGCGGTGATGACCACCCCATCGCCGGCGTTCACCACCACGCCGGCCTGCACCCGTGCATCCCACGGTCCGTGCCGGACGATGTGGACGACCTCATAATAAGCGTAACGGCTATAAGGCTGGATATAGCCGAACAGCGCCACGCTCAGCACCGCGAACAGGCAGCCCATCGCCACGAACGGCCGCACGATACGCCAATGGGAAAACCCGCCCGCATAAAGCGCGTCCAACTCCTCGGCGTCGTCCATTGAGGCGATGACAATGAATAGCGCCACGAAAAAGGCCGCCGGCAATGCGAGGCCCAGATAATAGGGGGTCAAATTGAACGCCATGCGCGCAACCGCGTCGAACGAGCCGCCACCGCGCGCCACCATGTCGAACAGGCGCAGCACCCGTTCCAGAATCAGGGCTGTCAGCGTTACCACCAGCGCCAGCCCCATTGGTTTAATCATCTCGCGCAGCAGATAGCGCTCGACGATCCCGCCCGCCCCTGCGATCAGCGGTATGTAGCGGCGCGGGCGCGCGGCGCTCTGAAAAATATGAGTGGCTGGGGCGGTCACGCCTGGAGCCTAGCACGCGCCGCGTGGCGAAGCGGAGGGGGCGGATGTGCGGACAGGTCAACATCCCGCAAGGGCGCAAAGCCCTGCGGAGTCCAGCCGCGCGCCCCGGCGGACAGACGCCAGGCGCCAGGCTCGCCGGCGACCCGGATCAGATTCCAGCTCGCCGGTTCAGCCCCGCGCACGGGAAAGGCCGAGGCGGACCCGGCCGACAACACGGGAATCGCGGTCCCGCCCGGCCCCGGAAGATGGCGCAGCGCCCAATGATGCGTATGGCCGTGCAGCACCAGTTCCGCTCCCCGCGCCGCCAGCACCCGGGCAAAATCTTCATGCCCGTGCAGCCCCTCGCGCCATTCCTCCGCGTCCGGTCCCGCCGGGGGATGGTGCAGCAGCAGCACCCGGCAAACGCCCTGCGCGCCCAGCTCCGTCAGCACGCTGTCCAGCGCTGCGAGCTGCGCCGCGCCCAGCCGGCCAAAGGCGGTGAAGGGCGCGGTGGGGATAGCGGTGTTAAGGCCGATAAAGGCGGCCGGACCGCGCCGCCGCACGAACGGAAATTGCGGGCGAGCCGACAGCGGCGCGGAGTCGGTCATATGATCGCGCCAGCAGGCGAAATCGGCGCCGCCTCGGGGGCGCACATAGGCGTCGTGATTGCCGGGAACGGCGGTGACGCCGCCAGCGGCGCCCAGCCCGGCCAGCCACTCCCCCGCCCGGGCAATCTCACCCGCCGCCGAGATATTCACCAGATCGCCGGTGACCACGACATGGTCCGGCGCATGGGCGCGGATGTCCTCGATCAGGGCCGCCAACACCTCCGGCCGGTGAATGTCCTGCCGCTTCATCCGCCATGAAAGCCAGCCGGTGATCCGCTTGCCCAGCAGCGCCGGCCACGAAGCGTCGCCGCTCCGCAGCGGCAGATGCGGATCGGTCAGATGCGCGAAGCTGAACGGACCTGGCGTCACCCCGCCCTCGCTCCCGTATTCCTGTCCGGCCGCGCCTTGTGACCGACCCGGCCCGCGATGTCGAATCCTGTTGCTGAAAAGCGGGCGTCCCCGTCGCCTCCCGGACCCGGCCGGCCGGAGGAAACAGGCGGGGAACGCCCGCACCGGCGAATCCGGAAGCTTTTGCCGGGATGCGTTAGAAATGCAGGAAGCAGCAGAGGCTGGGCGACATGCCTTTTTCCGGCCCTGATTTTGCGGGAAATCGCCGCCGTCCGAGGCGGATGAGCGGCTGAAAAGTCACGCTTTGGCCCGGAAACATAACCTGCCCCCATGCATTGTTTCTTTTCGGTGACATGGGCGTGCATTTGGAATACAAGGCAAAATGGGAGCGGGGATTATTCGCCCGAAAGGGCAAGGTATTAGGGGGATAGGCTGGTGACCGCCGGCGCGTGGGGACATGTGTCAAATCGGCTGGACCGGATGAACCTGGGCGATCTCGTCCGGGCGTTTCTCGTGCATCCCAGCGTTATCGCCTATGCCGCCGTTGCCATGGCATCCGGCGCGCTATCGCTTATGCTGATCGAACGGCCTCTGGGGATGCTGTTCGCAGCGGTCGCGGCCGTCTTCGTCTATCCTCTGGCCTGGTATGTGCTGCACCGCTTCGTGCTGCACGGAAAACTACTCTACAAGCATCCCTGGACCGCGAGCCTGTGGAAGCGCATCCATTACGATCACCATCAGGATCCGCGCGACCTGCGCGTGCTGTTCGGCGCGCTCTACACCACGCTGCCGACCATCGCGGTGATCGTGATCCCCATCGGCTGGCTGCTGGGCGGGGCGGGCGGCGCCGCCGCAGCCTTCTGCACCGGCGTACTGATGACCATCCTCTATGAGTTTTTCCACTGCATCCAGCACCTCAACACGTCGCCGAAAAACCCGTGGCTGAAGCGAATCAAACGTCTGCATCTGGCGCATCATTATCACGACGAGACCAGCAATTACGGCATTATCGACTTCGGCTGGGACCGCGTGTTCGGCACCTATCGCAATTCGCTGCGCGGCCGGCCGCGCAGCGCGACCGTATTCAATCTCGGCTATGACGAGGCTATGGCTACGCGCTATCCTTGGGTGGCGCGCCTGACCGCGAAGAGTGTCACGGCTCCGCCAGCCCAGGACGCCTGAAACGGACAGGCTCCCGGTATGGGCGAGCTTGTTATCCGCGCCGTGAAGACCCGGGCAGATCGCGAAGCGTTCCTCCGCGTACCTTGGCGCATCCATGAGAGAGACCCGAACTGGGTGGCGCCCTTGCTGCTGGAGCGGCGCGAACATTTCTCGCCGAAAAACCCGTTCTTCGCGCATGCCGAGGCGCAATTCTGGGTCGCCTGGCGCAACGGCGCGCCCGTGGGCCGGATCAGCGCCCAGATCGACCGGCTGCATGTCGAACGTTATGGCAGACAGGGACATTTCGGCTTTCTGGAAGCCGCAGACGACCCGGAAGTTTTCGCCGCCCTGCTGGGCGCGGCGGAGGACTGGCTGCACGCACGGGACATGGAAGAGGCGCTGGGCCCCGCCAGCTTTTCCGCGAACGATGAATACGGCCTGCTGGTCGAAGGGTTCGACGGGCCAGCGAAGATGCTGATGAATTACGCCCCGCCCTATTACGCGCGGCGGCTGGAGGCGGCAGGCTACGCAAAGGCGCAGGATCTGCTGGCCTATTCCTATGACGTGGTGGCGGGCATGCCGCCGCTGGCGGCGCGCATGGCAGCCAAGGCCGCCGCCAATCCGCGCGTGCGCCTGCGCCGCTTTGACATGAAAAAGATGCGTGAGGAAATCGGCGTCGTCGTCGATATCTTCAACGACGCATGGTCCAACAATTGGGGCTTTGTGCCCATGACCGAGGCAGAAGTCGACCATATGGCGGTGCAAATGCGCCCATTGCTGCGCCCGGAACTGGCCTGGATCGCGGAACTGGATTCCCGTCCCGTCGCCATGATTATCTGTCTGCCCGATCTGCATGAGGCGCTGCGCGGCCTGAACGGCCGGCTGCTGCCCTTTGGCGCCCTGCGCCTGTTGTGGCGGCTGAAAGTGGCCGGGCTGAAATCGGCGCGCGTGCTGATGATGGGCGTTCGGCGCGAACTTCAGGACAGCTTCCTGTCCGGCGCGCTCGCCTATGCCCTGATCGAGAATCTGGCCCGGTCGGGACGCAAGCTGGGCATGGTCGAAGCGGAACTGTCCTGGGTTCTGGAAGACAATCCGCGCATGCGCCGCATTATCGAAAATGCAGTGGGCGACCCCTACCGGCGTTACCGTATCTATCGCAAAATGCTGAATGGCATGACTCGCCCGGCTCAGACATATGGCGAACCGTCATGAATATGCCGGTTCTGGAACGCACGCTGTGGCGGCCGCACGCGCGGCTGAGCCCGCAACCCTCCTCCGCCGTGAGGATCGGCCTGATTAACAATCCGCTGAGCCGCAGCAACCGCGCACGCGGCGTCGCCCATATCGCCGATCTGGCCGGATCGCACGGCGTGGAAGTGGCCTCCGAGGTCGATATGAGCGGGCTGAGCGCCACGCTGGCCCGCTTCGCCGAGGCGGGTGTGAACCTGCTGGCGATCAATGGCGGCGACGGCACGGTGCGCAACGTGCTGACCCAAATCTGGCGCGACCGTCCGTTTGAAACACCGCCAATGCTGGCGGTTCTGCGGGGCGGTCGTTCCAACGCCATTGCCATGGATTGCGGCCTGCGCGGCGCCCCCGACAGCGCCTTCCGCCGCCTGCTCGCCGCCGCCGCGGAAGGGAAGATCATCGAGCACATCGTTGAGCGGAAGCTGATCCGCGTCGAGGGCGTCCAGGATGCCGGCGTGCAATACGGTATGTTTATGGTCGCCGCCGGCGGCGTTCCGGTCATTGACTACTCGCGCAGCCGCATCGACCCGCTGGGCCTGCCGGCATGGATCAGCGACGTGATTTCACTGGCGGGCGTCGTCACGCGCTCGCTGCGCCGGCGGAACAGTCTTGCCCTTGATGGCCATGACATCGCCGGGGACGTCGATGGCGCGCCCTTGCCCTTCTCTCATACGTCCCTGCTGCTGGCCTTCACGCTGGATACGCTGGTGCTGCGCTCCCGTCCCTATTGGAATGAACAGACCGGTCCGCTACGCTTGACGCTGATGGCGCATCCGCCGCGCGGCATGGTCTGGCGTCTGCCCGCCCTTCTTTATGGCGGGGCGACGCGCGATGCGCCCGAAGACCAGTATTTCAGCCGCGGCGCCAGCGCGGTGACGCTGCGATTTAATGGCCGCTTTGTGCTGGATGGCGAGTTTTTCGAGGCGTCCGCCGATACGCCATTGCGTCTGTATGCGCGCGAGACGGCGCGTTTCATCGTTCTGTAGATGCCCGATGCGCTGAAGCGCCTCGCCGCGGAGCAGGCGCTGCGCCCTCTGCCCGAACCCGTAGCCGAAGAGGCCTTGCGGCACGCCGCCACGCTGCGCGGCCGTCATGCCGGGGTCGCGGCGGTGCTGATGTATGGCTCGTGTCTGCGCGGCGGCGAGATCGCGGGCCAGGTGATCGACTTCTATGTGCTCGTGGACCGGACTGGACCGGCCTATCGCACATGGCCGCCACGCCTGCTCGCCATGCTCGACCAGCCAAACGTGCATTATCTGCCCGCCGGCGACGGGCGGATCGCGCCAGCCAAATATGCGCTGATGACGCTCTCCGCCTTTACCCGGCGCTGCACGCCGGCGGCATCTTCCTCCTACATCTGGGGGCGGTTCGCCCAGCCCTGCCGGATCGTGTTTGTCCGCGACGCGGCGGCGCAGGCGCTTGTGACAGAGGCGCTGGCCAGCGCCGCGCGCACCATGTTCAGCGCCGCCGCGCCGCTGCTGCCTGCGGGCGCGCCGGCCGAGGCGGTCTGGACCCGCGCCTTCGCCGAATCCTATCGCAGCGAGCCGCGCGCCGAACCGCCGGGCAAGGCGGCGGAACTGTATCGCGCCAACGCCGCCTATTATGACGCGTTGGCCGAAGCGATCCGGGCGGAAAATGCGCCGCTCCCCTCCGCCACGCATGTGCGCGGCGCCTGGGCGCGACGGCGCGTCTTCGGGAAGACGCTGGCGATCCTGCGCATCGTCAAATCGGCTTTCACCTTTCAGGGCGGGCTCGATTACGCGATCTGGAAAATCGGCCGCCATAGCGGCGCGCCGGCCATGCTGCCCGCCTGGGCGGATCGCCGCCCGCGTTTGGCGAAGCTGGTCACGCTCACACGCCTGATCCGCACACGCGCGATCCGATGAGAAATTACTCGGTTTCGGCGTAGGGGTTTTTCCCGGCGCGAACGATCAGGCGGACGGGCGTTCCTGTGAGACCGAACGCCTCGCGAATGCCATTCACCAGATAGCGTTTGTAGGATTCTGGCATCTTGTCGGCGCGGTTGCACATCAGCACAAAGGTCGGCGGACGCGCCTTGGTCTGGGCGATATAACGCGGCTTGATCCGCGCCCCGGCGACAGCGGGCGGCGGGTGGCGGGATACGGCGTCGGCCAGCCAGTCATTCAGGTCGCGCGTCTTGACCTTGGCGCTCCAGTCGCGGCGCAGCGCCTCCACCGCCGGCATCAGGCGATCCAGCCCCTTGCCGGTCTTGCCGGAAACAAACAGCACCGGCGCGCCCTTTACCTGCGGCAGCAGACGTTCGGCCATCTCCTCGATCTCCCGCCGCCGCGCCATCTTGTCCTCGACCATATCCCATTTGGTGACGGCGAAGATCAGTGCTCGCCCTTCGCGAATGGCGAGATCGGCGATGGCCAGATCCTGGCGGTCGAACGGGTTTTCCGCATCCAGCACCAGCACCACGACTTCGGCGAAATTGATCGCGCGGATGGTGTCGGAGACACTCATCTTTTCCAGCGCGTCGGCGATCTTCGCCTTTTTGCGCATTCCCGCTGTGTCGTGCAGGCGCACGCGCCGTCCCTGCCATTCCCAAGCCACCGGCACCGCGTCGCGCGTGATCCCCGCCTCCGGCCCGGTCAGCAGCCGCTCCTCACCCAGCAGCGCATTCAACAAAGTCGATTTCCCAGCGTTCGGGCGGCCCACCACCGCCAGACGGATCGGCGCGCCCTCGCCTTCCTCGCCGCTTTCCTCGTCCTCCGCATCATCGTCCGCCAGCGAGTCCAGCGTCCCGGCCAGCGCATCGCGCAGATCGCTGAGCCCGTCGCCTTCCATCGCCGACAGCGGAACCGGCGCGCCAAGGCCCAGCCGCCAGGCTTCGGCGACGCCGGAATCCCCGGCCGCGCCCTCGGCCTTATTGGCGGCCAGCACCACCGGCTTTCCGCTCTCGCGCAGGATCTGGGCGAAGGTTTCGTCGAGCGGCGTCACCCCGGCGCGGGCGTCGATCAGGAAGAGCGCCAGGTCCGCCTCACCGATAGCGGCCAGGGTCTGAGCGCGCATCCGTCCTTCCAGGCTGGCCGCGTCCGCCTCTTCAAATCCGGCGGTGTCGATCAGGATAAGGTCAAGGTCGCCCAGCCGTCCGGTCGCCTCCCGCCGGTCGCGCGTAACCCCCGGCATGTCATGCACCAGCGCCAGCCGTTTTCCGGCCAGCCGGTTGAACAGCGTGGACTTGCCGACATTCGGCCGGCCAACAATGGCGATCCGGGCCGCCATCGCTTTCTCCTGTCAGCGGGCCTAGCGATAGGCGCTCAGGTTGCCGCTGCTGTCGAGCACATAGAGCGTGCCGTTGGCGATGACCGGCGAAACATAGGTCGCCGACCCGGCATTGAACTGGCCCAGAAAATCTCCGGTGACGGGGTCATAAAAGCGGCCTTCGCCCCGGCTGGAGACTGTCACCAGCCGCCCGCCCGCCAGAACCGGCCCCGTCCAGGAGATTTTGTTGCGCCGGCGTTCTTCATTGCGGAATCCAGGCAACTGTGTCAGCCAGCGCACCGAACCGGACATTCTGTCCACCGCCAGAAGTTCGGCGTCGCCTGTCATAACAAAGAGCGTGTCACCGGCCAGCCACGGCATATGCAGCCCGCCAGCGGGCAGCGACCATAGCTGCTCGCCAGTCTGCAAGGAAAGCGCCGCCAGAATGCCGGAATGGCTGATCGCATAGACCGCGCCGTCATAGATAACCGGCGAGCCTGACACATCGTTCAACGTGGAAATTGGGGCCAGCACGCCGGCGCGGGTCAGCGCATCCTGCCAGAACGGCCGGCCGCTCGCCACATCCAGCCCGACCAGCTCGCCAGAGCCGAACGGCGCGACCACCCTGTCGCCAAACACGGCTGGCGCCGAAGCGATCAGCATCCGCGCCGGTTCGGCGATGCCCTGATAGCTCCATAGCCGCTCGCCGCTTTCCGCGTCGATGACCAGAAGCGTGTTGTCGTCGGTGACGGCGAACACGCGGCCATCCGCCACCGTGGGCGCCGAGTGCAGCGGCACGCTGGTCGGCGCGCTCCAGAGCACCGAACCGTCCTGCGCCGAAAGCGCCGAGACCATGCCAACGCCGGAGGTGACGAAAACCCGTCCCTGCGCGACGGCCACTCCGCCGCCAAAGCCCATCGTGTCGCGCCGACTCTCCGACCGCAGTTCACGCCGCCATAGCTGCTGTCCTGTATCTGCGTCGAAAGCGCCGACGCGGCCACGGCCATCCATCGCAAACACTCGGCCGCCTTCCACCACCGGCTGTGCGGTGATGCGCCCGCTCCTGCTGTCGCCCGCGCCGATGGAGCGGCGCCAAAGACGGTTGAGGGCGCCAGCTTCCGGATGCTGCATCGCATGGGTCGGCGCACCGCCGGTCTGCGGCCAGGATACATTGACATAAGGCGCCGGAAGATTGACCGGCCCGGCTGCATTCTCGTCCGCCGACAGCACCTGTTCGGCAGCCAGAACGGGGATACGTTCGCTCTGAGATGCGGTGCTGACTTCACGGTCTCTGTCGCCGCCGCCGAAAAGCCCGCGTGTAGCCCCGCAGCCGGATAGCGCGACACATAAGACGCCGCACGCGGTCAGGATCAGCGCCCTGCGCGCGCCCTGTTTCATCTGACGCATCGCAATCATCACGGCGTATCCTCTGCCATTCCGGCTTCATCCCCATCGGCCCGCTCGGCCGGGACGCTTTCAGCGGCGGCGCGTTCGGCGGCCGCAAGGCCTTCCGCCGCGCGCTCGCGAATGCCGTCCGGCGTTTCGGGAGCCAGGATCAAAAACTGATATTCGCGCAGGGCGCGGTTGACATCCCCGGCGCGCAGCGCCGCGGCGCCAATAATTTCGCGCGCCGAAGAGCGGTAAGGGGAATCGGCCGTGGCCAGCGGCTCAGCGCGCGCCAGGATTTCAGCATAGCTCGCCGTATCCACCACCGCGTAGAGCGCCCGCAGGCGGGCCAGACCCGCAAGCGAGTCGCCGCGTGCGCGGTCCGCCGCCTGGGAATACAGAGCGCTGGCGCGGGCGCTGTCACCAGCGGTTTCCGCGAGTTCAGCCTGTTGCAGCAGGGCCAGCGTCGCGTAACCGGCATGATCGCCCGCGGCCAGTTCGGCAAAAGCGGCGTTCGCCTCCTCCATCCGGCCGGCGGCGCGCAGGGCCGTGGCCTCGGCATAGGTGTCCGAGATGCGGTGCACCCGGCCCTCGCGGTACGGCTCCCACACAAGCTGGTGCAGCCCCGCCGCGATGACAATCAGCGTGACCACGGCCAGTATCCACGGCCCGTGGCGGCGCAGCAGCGCGTTATACTTGTCGCGCCGCAGCTCTTCTTCGACTTCGGAAAAAATATCGGCCAAGGCGGCGATTCCGCTGCGTAAACAGGGTGAAGGGCCGGGAACCTAGCCGCCCGGCAGGCTGGCTTCAACTGAATGAATCGGCAGGACGAACCGCCCGGCGGCGGGCCCTAGCCTTTAGCCGGGCCATAGACATGTTCCGGCCCCGGAAAACGGTGCGCTTTCACGTCGTCAGCATAGGCCCGGGCCACGGCGTCAATCCGCTCGGCGAAGGTCTCATAGCGTTTGGCGAAGCGGGGAGCCCAATCGGCCAGGCCCAGCATGTCGTTGATGACCAGAACCTGACCGTCACAGGCCGAAGAAGCGCCGATGCCGATGGTGGGCGCGCCAACTGCCTCGCTCACTGCCTGCGCCGTGATCTCGGTCACATTCTCCACCACGATGGCGAAGGCGCCCGCCTCGTCCACCGCCTTTGCGTCGGCGATAATGGCGTCGTGTTCGGCCTTGGTCTTGCCGCGAGCCCGGAAACCGCCCAGCACGTTCAGCGATTGCGGCCGCAGGCCGACATGCGCCATCACCGGCACGCCGCGCGCGGTCAGATAGGCCACCGTCTCCGCTGCGAAGGCGCCGGTCTCCAGCTTCACCGCCTGACAACCGGTCTCGGCCATTACGCGCGAGGCGCTGCGGAACGCCGCCGCGGGACTCTCTTCATATGAGCCAAACGGCAGATCGACCACGACCAGCGCCCGCTCCGCGGCGCGCATCACCGCCCGGCCATGCAGGATCATCATGTCCAGCGTCACGCCCACGGTCGTATCCAGCCCGTGCACCACCATGCCCAGCGAGTCGCCAACCAGGATCAGATCGCAGTGCCGGTCGAGGATTTTCGCCGTCGGCGCGTCATAGGCGGTGAGACAGACAATTTTCTCCTCGCCCTTGCGGGCGCGGATGTCCGTGGCCGTGATGCGTTTGGTGCGGGTCTGGGCCGACATGAGAGCGTCTATAGCCGGGCCGATTGTGCGGCGCAAAAACTATTTTAAAACACGGCCTTAGCGTGACGCCGCATTTAGGCCGACCAGCGCTGCCAGCCCCAGTAGCACCATACCGAGAAGCGACGCAGCGTACGGGCCGGTCAGCGCTCCGGCGCCCGGCGCCAGCGTAACGAACCCGGACGACAGCTCCGCCAGCTTCCCCGCGATCAGCTCGCTCGCCGGGCGGAACTGGCTGGCGGCGATCAGCGCGCCAAGGCCTCCCGCCGCGCCCAGTGCAATGGCGCGGGTGCGGGCGCGGCGCTCCAGCGCGCGCAGCGTCGCGGCCGAGAACCCCGCATCGGGCAGCGCCGCCGCTTTGCGGTTGAACATGGCGCGCAGATCGCTGTCGAAGGATTCGCCGGAAGGCTCCTGTCCGCTCATCATATCCTCAGGCCGGCGCATGAGCCGCCAGCCGCTCCCTGAGTTTATCCCGTCCCCGGTTGACCCACGATTTCACCGTGCCCAGTGGCGCGCCCATCGCCTCCGCCGCCTCGGCGTGCGACATGCCCGCAGCATAGCATAAGAGAACCGCCGTGCGCTCGTCCCCGTTCAGCACAGAAAGCGCGCGGTCGAGGTCCAGCGCCGCTCCCGGCTCGCCGATGGGCGTCTCGGGCGGAATTTCGGAAAACCGCTCCAGCGTGCGCCGGCGGGCGCGATCCTGCCGCGCCGCCATCAGAAACTGGCGATAGGCGATGCCACAGAACCAGGAGCGCAGCCGGTCCGGCCCGCGATAAAGGCCCATCCGGCTATAGGCGCGCAGGAAGGTCTCCTGCGCCAGATCGTCGGCCAGAGCGGCGTCGCCGCACAGCCGCGTCAGAAAGGACCGGACAGCGCCCTGATGACGGCGGACCAGCGCGCCATAGGCCCGCCGGTCCCCGCCGGCGGCGACACGCGCGGCCAGCGCGTCGTCGCCGCCATGCGCAGGCTCGATCAGGACTGGTCCTTGCGGCTGACATGCAGGCCGATCAGCGCCACGCCAATCAGACCAGGAAACGCGCCAATTCCGGCCAGCGGTCCCAACGCATCCCAATCGCCTTCGCCGAACCCAACGCCGAGGCCCAGCGCAATGAACCCGGCCCAGATTGCAAGCAGGATCAGGCCGGTGCGTAGATTGTCGCGCTTGCCCGGCCGGGCCCCCAGCGCCGTAATAGCCTCCGGCGTCAGCGGTGTTCCACTCTCGATGGCCTTTTGCACGGTCTCCTGAACCGCGCGCCGCGACCGGCCGCCCTGGATAATGGCAGCGACGACAATCGCCCCGATCACAAGGAACAGAACGATTGGAACGAAAACGCCCACAACTGCTGCGCTCATAAGATTTCCCCTTTATTCGGCGGGCCGATCCCGCTTTCACCCCCTTGATGCACGCCGGGCGGGAATTGGATGCAAAAAATCCGGCCCGGGCTAATAAGGCCCGCCTCGCCCGGCCTAGGCGGACACCGGGCGCATCATATCAGGCAGGGAATGCGTCAGCCGCCGGAAACGGCGGGGGCGGCTTACCAGGTGGGGTTGGCCGCGGCCTCGCGCTCGACGGCGCAGATCATGGAGTCCGGGGCCACGGCGCTGGCTCGCGCCGCCTGAATTTCTGCCTTCGCCCGCTCCAGATCGGCGATGTAATCAGGGCTGGATTGCAGCAGGCCGAACACGGCGGTCGCGACCAGCCGCCCGCCTTCGACATCGGAGGGGTAATGCGCGCCGCAAACCACGCGGCTTTCGCCATACACCCTGCCCCGGGCGAGAATCTCCGCTGCCCTGTCGGGCGCAAGCTGGGTCATCACCAGCGCATAGATCCAGCCCACCGCCGTATGGCCGGAGGGATAAGAGCCGCTGCCCGAAAGATAGGATGTATCGGCGCAGAGCGACCCGGTCATCGCAACAAAGGGACGGATCCGGTAATAGATTTCCTTGGATTCGCCCACGGGCGGACCAATATCGGACCGGACCCGGGTCAGCAGCAGATTGGTTTCCGGCAGTCTGCGGCGGTCCAGCCGGGCGCCGATGGCGCAGCTGAACGCATCCATCACGCTGTCCGGATCGGTCGAGGAATCCCGGACCGCTAGTTCCCAGCGGTCAGTGCCCTGCATCCCGCGGGTCATCAAAAAGGTCACATGATCGACAACGCCCCGGCGGGAATCGTCATCGGGCGGCGCGGGAAGGAAAACCCTGACATCAGGCATCAGCGCCGGGTCGATATAGCCCCGCGGCCGCTCATCGTCCGCCGTCTGGGCCTGCGCAACACCTGCCAGGCAGAGCGCCGCCAGGCTGGCAAACGCCGCCAGCGCGCCGGCCGCTTTCCGCGCCAGGCCGCGCTTCCCGCTATCGCCCGCCCTGTCCGTTGTCATCGTTCCGCGTCCAGAAAAACCGCCCTTTTCAGGGCGACGGCCCAAAAGGGGTGCGGCTGGCCGGCATTTGCCAGCCAGCCGCTCAGGCTTTGCTTGAAAGAGGGAGAAAGTTCAAGCGCACACACACATTGAGGAGCCTAATTTCCCCGCGCTTCCTAGAAGCGGGCCGTGAACCCCGCATAGAAGCGCCGCCCCAGTACGTCGTAGTAGCCGGAGCTGGTCGTCCCCTGACCCGAGCTGGTCGGGCTGCTGGACGTAATCATCGGCGAACGGTTGAACAGATTGTCGATACCCGCCCGCAGATCGATGCTGTCATGCACTGTCCAGCGGCCCGCCAGATCGAAGATGTGGTAGGAGCTGGGGCCAACCGACGTTGTGGCCGGATTGGCCTGTGCCGACGCGTGCGGCTGTCCCGGCAGGAAACGGTGCCGCAGGCTGACGAAATAGCTGTTGTTCCGGTACGACAGCGTCGTGTTGATCCGGTAGCGGAAATTGGTGCCATAGCCGGTGAAGTCTGTGATCGGCCCGCCGACCACGCCCTGGGTACGGTCCTGGAGCATATAGTTGCCAAGGACGGTCAGCCCCACCGTCCCCGGAACCGATTGCAGACCCAGATCGTACAGACCGGCCGACCAGTTGAGCTGGACGTCGATGCCCGCCGTCTGCCGCATGCCCCGGTTCACGCTGACCAGGCCGATGGAACCGGAATTACCCGTGCCCTGATCGCGCCGGATCCGCTGGCAGAATTCATTCTGCACATTGTAGCCTGGATTGAACTGCGGATCGAAACACTGCTGATACGTTTCGTCATACGTCAGCGTGCCAATCGTGCCGTCCACCCGGATATTGTAGTAGTCGACTGCCAGCGTCAGGCTCGACAGCAGCGCATGATTGAACGGCGAGGTGATGACCGCGCCAACCGTCCAGGTCTTGGCTTCTTCCGCATCCAGATTCTGGTTACCGGTAATATCGCCCAGTGCAATGCCGCCCGGCGTTTCCGTGGCCCGGTAATTCAGCGGGTCGAGGGTGTATTCCGAATTCGGGTCATCGATCAGGATATTACACAGGTTTATGACCTGCTGGCGGTCCGGATTGTTCGGATTGTTGCCATAGCTGGCCGCGGTATTGGCCAGACAGGGATCGCCCAGCGTGCTGCCCACCACGGTGGTGGTGTCGTTCTGAAACAACTCACCGACATTGGGCGCACGGGTAGCCAGATTGTAACCGCCGCGGAAGCGGAGGAAGTCAGTGACCTGCCAATCGCCAAGGATCTTGTAGGTGCTGAGACCGCCGACCGCATTATAGTCGGAATAGCGATAGCCGAGATCCAATTCGAGTCTGCGGATGAACGGCAAGTCTGCCAGAACCGGAACCAGAAGCTCGCCATAGACCTCATAGGCGTTGATATAGCCGCTGGTAGAACCGGAGCCGAACAGGCCAGCCGGCAGGTCGGCCACATTCTGCACCTGCTCCAGCTTGTCGACGTGATAGTCGAAATCGTTTTCGCGGAAGCTGGCGCCCGCGGCTGCACGCACCTCGCCCGCCGGCAGATCGAACAGGCCGCCCTGGATGTTGCCCTCCACGATGTTCTGAACCAGCGTAGTGACATGCGTCATCCGGCCTTCAATGGCGGTGATGCAGTCCTCGCTCAGCGTCTTGCCAACATCGAAATAATGCAGGCCGGATTCGCAGCGGACGATCTTGCCGCCAAAGCCGGCGGGGTTGATCAGCGTGTTGCCGACGACAAAGGCGTTACGGCCATAGTTCGGCGCGGTCGCCAGGGCGCGCAGGTTTTCAACCGACACCGTGCCGGCCATCGAGGAGATGACCCGGGTGCGGCCATGCGAACCGTAAATCTCCCACGTCCAGTCACGGAACGGCAGGTCGCCCATGAACCCGGTCAGGAACTGGTAGCTGGTGGTGTTATTGTCGATGCCGCGGTCGCCAATGGCGCGCAGGGCCGGGCTCTCAAGCTGGAATGGCGCATCCGGATCGGCGCGCATCGCCAGCAGGTCTTCCAGCGCCTGCGGCACCGGCCAGACTTCGGTGTTTGTGCAGCCGCCGACAGGACCGCAATCCAGCCCATAGATGCCGCCGTCCATATAATCCCGGTTGGTCCCGACGGTGAGGTCGTAGATCGGTCTGCCGTTGGTGGGGTCGTAACCCAGGATGATCTGCTCCGACAGCGAAGGGCCGTAAATGTCCCCGCCATGCGGGATCAGCACGCCCCAGCCGCCGGCCGCCGGCGACCAGACCCGCCGCGTTCTGTTGCGCGTGTCGGTGAAATTCACCTGGACGAAATAATTGATGTTGTCGGTCAGATCATATCCCATCCGTCCGAACGCCGAATAGCGCCGCAGCGGGTTGGAGATCATGGTGCCGAGCTGGTTCTCGCGCAGAATGTCGTTCTGATCGATCCAGCGATAGGCGATGTCACCCGTGCCCGCGCCGGCGGGAAGCGTGTAGTTCTCGATAAGGTGGAAAGCGCTGTCCCGGTCGACCATCATCGGACCGTTATAATTGGCCTGAAGCGGACCACGGTCCTGATACATCGTATTGTCGGCATTGAAGAAAAGCGGGCCGTTCACGGCGCCGGTCGTGCCGAAATAGGCGTTTATCTGGGCCGGCGTGATCTGACCCGCCGACAGATAGACGTCGCTGAGCCGCGAAGCCTGGCCGGCCGCAGACATCGGATCCGCCCAGCCGTCGACGAAGAATTTCCGGTCCATGCTATACGCTGCGCCGCGCCGCGCGTGCTCGGCGCCAAACATCACATTGCCGCGGCCATTGGCCAGATTGGCGCCCATCAGCGCCGAGAGGCGGAATTCCGAAGCATCACCCTTCTGGGTCATGCCGTATTGGGAGCTAACCTCCAGACCGTCGTAATTTTTCTTCAGGATGAAGTTGACCACGCCGCTGACCGCGTCGGCGCCATACACGGCCGAAGCGCCGCCGGTGATGACCTCGACCCGCTGCACAGCGGCGGAGGGAATGGAGTTAATGTCAACGATCAGCGCCCCGTTAAGCGGCTGACCGCGACGGCCGTCGATCAGAACCAGGTTCCGGTTGGAGCCCAGGCCCCGCATATTCACGGTAGATGCGCCCGGGGTATTAGTGGCGCTGTTCTGCACGTCCATCGTCGTGAACTGGCTCAGCGCCGGGACAAATTGCGGCAACTGGTTCAGCACCGTTTCAATGGCGACCGTGCTGACGTTTTCAAACGTTTCGGATTCCAGCGTCACGATGGGGCTGTTGGCCTGGAAGTCGCGGCGCACGATGCGCGATCCGGTGACCACCACCCGCTCCTGCTGCGGCGCGGCCGTCTGCGCCTGCGCCGTCTGGGAAACCGTGGCCAGCGGAGGCGTGGTCTGGGTCTGCGCCTGAGCGAACTGTTGGCGCGCGGGCTCCACCACATAGGCGCCCGCTTCTGTGCGGCGCACGTTCATGTCCGTCTCGGCCAGCATGATCCGCAGCGCCTGTTCCGGCGGCAGCGATCCATGCACGGCGGCGGCCTGCTTGTCCGACACGATGCCTGGTGCAAAGACAACTTCGACTTTGGCCTGGCGTCCCAGTTCCATCAGCGCGTCGGAGAGGCCCTGCGCGCCAATATCGAGATCCACGGCGTCGGCCTGTTGCGCGAAAGCCGAAGCGGTGGACAGCGCAAAAATCGCGCATCCCGCCATCGCGCGCGCGCGGATGCTGCGCGCCTGCGGCGCGCCGTACTTGTTCCCCATTGGGTTCCTCCCCTCTGAAAATCCCATCGGCGACAGGTGCTGCCTGTCACCGCCCGGTGTTTTTCCGGTCTCGGAAGCCAAGACGCAGGGGTGATGCGAAACCCGTATTCACGAGCGAATATTTTTTTCGTGTTCTTGCGCGCACGTCTGTGCACGCAAGAACACAGACGAGTTCGCGCGCGTTATGCCCGGTAAGCGTTCAGGGATTCAGCGGCCAAGCCGCCGGTCGGAATAGATCAGGCCAATCCTGTCGGGGCGGCTATTATCCGCCGCGACTGGTAATATCTCGCTGACCGTCGAGACAAAGTTTTCCGTCTGCTCGGTACGGAATACGCCGCTGACCCGCATTTCGCCGACGCGGCGGTCCAGAATCCGCACTGGCCGGTCCGTATAGCGGTTCATTTCGGCGACCGCGTCCTCGATGGTCGAGTTTTCAAATTCGATGAAACCTTCGCGCCAGAGCATGAGGCGCTCGACATCAACGGAGCTGATACTCGCCAGTCCGCCAAACTCCTCGCGCAATTTTTGTCCTGGCTGAAGCACGAGGCCGGGCCGGCTCTCCTCCGTCCCGTGGCGATGGATCGTGATGGCGCCGTCAACCAGCACGACATGCATGTGGTCGGCAGCCAGCCGCACATCGAACGTGGTGCCCGCCGCGGTCACGCGCCGGTCAGCGAGATCGACAGTGAAAGGCCGCCCGGGATCCGGCGCCACATCGAAAAACGCCTGCCCCCGGATCAGGCGCACAAGGCGCCGGTCTCGGACAAAGGCGACGTCGATGGCGGTATCCGTATTGAGAACCACCACGGTGCCGTCCGGCAGCATGACATTGCGCCGCTCTCCCAGTCCCGTAACGAAATCGGCTTCGCCCGCCATTTCGAGACCGGTCCCCCGTTCCAGCAGTGCGATCCGGGGAAACCCGGCAAACAGGAACAGGGCGGCGACGGCGATACAGGCGGCCAGCCCCCCGCCGGCCACCAGCCAGCGCATCCGGCCGGCGCGCGGCGTGCGCAGCGCCGACTGGCGCAACGCCTTGACCAGCGGGTCGTCCCGGACATCGGGCAGCACATCCCATTGCGCCTGCGCGCGCTGGAACGCCGCGGCGTTCTCATCATCCTGAATCCATTCGGAAAATTGCTTACGCTCTTCCTCTGGCATGTCGCCCATGTCGTGACGCACCAGCCAGTGCGCCGCGGCCTCCATGGACGTCATGCCTCTGATGGATCGCAGGGCATGTTGCGGGTCTGTCGTCAATCGGAACGCCCCAGCAGATGCATCGTGGCCTGCTGCATATGCTTTTCCACGGTGCTGAGCGAAAGGCCCAGCCTGTTGGCGATATCCTTGTATTTCATTCCTTCAAACCGGCGAAGAACGAAAATGGATCGCGTCCGCTCCGGCAGCTCCAGCAGCGTCGCCGTCACGCGCAACAATTCTTCCCTGGCCACCAGAACGCGCTCGATCTCAAAACCCGTATCGTCGGGCAGGTCGATGTCGATCTGGTCGTGCAAGCCGCCGCCGCGCGCCCTGTTCCGGCGCAGCCAGTCAACCAGCACATTATTGGCGGCCTCGAACAGATAGCCCCGGATCATTTTGATATCGCGGATATTCCCGCGCTGGATCAGGCGGGCGAAGACCTCTTGCGCCAGATCTTCCGCCTCGCTGGTTTCCGGTATGCGGCGCGCGAAATATTGCACCAGAGCCGGGCGGAATTCCCGGATCAGGGACTGAAGAAGCTCGGCGTCCTCACGGGCGCTCGCTTGCGCGCCCGCCCCGCCCATCATGTCGCCCATGCCTGCCCCTCCCCCGATACGCTACTGGATACGCTCTACCCGCAGCGTGCGGCCGACCCCGATCATGCGCATGCGATAGCCGCCTGTCTGCGACCCCCACATCTCCACAGGCACAGAAGCGTCGTGGCGCAACTCCACGATCTGCGTATCTCCCTGCACCTGCCGCCATATCTGGCCGTTTTCCAGCCGCACCTGCAAACGGTTCGGATGCACGCGTTCCGAAGCCACGATCAGGCCCGGCGTGCGGTCTTGCGAGCCTTGCCCGAACAGTCCTCCCGCAAGGCCCCCGCCCGAGCGCCGGGCGATTTGTGCTGCGCCCAATTCCTGCTGCGCGGGCACGGCGGCGGCGCGGGCCTGCGCCTCTGCCTCCCGGGCAGCCGCCTCACGTGCGGCGGATTCCTCCAGCGCCCGCTGGGCGCGGGCCAACGCCTCCTGCGTTTCTGTCAGCGCACGATTGAGACAGGCGACCTCTTCCTGCGGTGTCGCCGCGGCGGAACAATCGGCGGCGTTCAGCCCCTGCGCGGCGGCCGGCGCCATGGCGAGCGCACCACCAAGCATGGCCAGCGCCGCGACAGGCGCCATGACAGGCGCACAGCGGACGCGCCGGCTTTCCCCGGATGGATTGGTCATGTTGTTTCCCCGAACCCGCCGCGGCGTGCGCGGCTTTCCCAACGCCGCCGTCCTTCAGGGACGGTCGTGTTGTCACAATCTTGTCGCACAGCGGCGCGGACAACAAGAGGCTTGCGCAATCAGAGTGAAAAATAGACCGGGGTATGCTGCGCGCGACGCCGCGCAGCACGCCTGAATCATTCCCACTCGATCGTGCCGGGGGGTTTGCTCGTCACGTCATAGACGACACGGTTGACCCCGCGCACTTCATTGATGATGCGCGTGGCGGTGCGGCCGAGAAAATCATGCTCGAACGGATAATAGTCCGCCGTCATGCCGTCGGTGGATGTCACCGCGCGCAGCGCCAGCACGTTTTCATAGGTGCGCTCGTCGCCCATCACGCCCACGGTGGAGACGGGCAGCAGCACGGCGAAGGCTTGCCAGATCGCGTCATACAGACCCGCCTTGCGGATCTCTTCCAGATAGATCGCGTCGGCCTCTTGCAGCACGCGGACGCGTTCGGCCGTCACCTCCCCCGGAATGCGGATGGCCAGGCCCGGCCCCGGGAACGGATGGCGGCGCACAAACGGCTCGGGCAGGCCCAGTTCCAGACCCAGCGCGCGCACCTCGTCCTTGAACAGCTCGCGCACCGGCTCCACCAGTTTGAGCTTCATGCGCTCGGGCAGACCGCCGACATTGTGGTGCGACTTGATGGTGACGCTCGGCCCGCCCAGCGCCGAGACGCTCTCGATCACATCGGGATAGAGCGTGCCCTGGGCGAGGAAGGCGGCGCCTTCCACCTTCGTGGCTTCGGCGTCGAACACCTCGACAAACAGCCGGCCGATGGTTTTGCGCTTCTGCTCCGGGTCGCTGACCCCGGCCAGCGCGCCGAGAAACATTGCACCCGCGTCCACATGCACCAGCGGGATATTGTAATGCCCGCGGAACAGCGAGACGACCTGCTCCGCCTCGTTCTTGCGCAACAGGCCGGTATCGACAAACACACAGGTGAGCTGCTCGCCAATGGCCTCATGCAGCAGCACGGCGACGACGCTGGAATCGACGCCGCCGGAAAGCCCGCAGAGGACCCGGCCCTTGCCCACCTGCGCACGAATTTTCGCAATCGCCTCGGCGCGGAACGCGGCCATCGACCAGTCGCCCTTAAAGCCTGCGATCCCGTGCGTGAAATTACGCAACAGCGCGGCGCCGCGCGGCGTGTGCGCCACTTCGGGATGGAACTGCACGCCGTAAAAGCGCCGCGCCTCGTCGGCGATGGCGGCGAAGGGCGCGCTCGGCGTGCGGGCGATGACGGCAAAGCCTTCCGGCAGCGAGTCCACCCGGTCGCCGTGGCTCATCCAGACGCGCTCCTGCGCGCCTGCGGGGCCAAAGCCCTCGAACAGCGGCGAGCCCGCCACGATCTCGATATCGGCCCGGCCGAATTCGCGCTCCTTCGCCGGGGCCACGGCGCCGCCAAGCTGGGCCACCATCGTCTGCTCGCCATAGCAAATGCCCAGCACCGGAACGCCGAGACTGAACACCGCGTCGGCCGCGCGGGGCGAATCCTGCCCCGTCACGCTGGCCGGCCCGCCCGAAAGGATCACCGCCTTTGGCCCGAAATCAGAGAGAAAGGCTGCGTCCACCCGGTTGAACGGGTGGATTTCGCAATAGACGCCGGATTCGCGCAGCCGCCGGGCGATCAGCTGGGTCACCTGGCTGCCGAAATCGACAATCAGGGCGCGTTCGTGATGGGCGGCGGGGGCGGAGGAATCCATCGCCGTCTGTTACGGGACAGCCCCCCGCCGCGCAACGGGCGCGATTGCGCTGGAACGGCCCAGGACTAGACTGGCCCCGGATACGGGCCGGAAGCGCCCGTTTCGGGGGAGGATGCGATGGCCGGATACGGGATGGCCAAGCGCGGCGGGATCGCAGCAGCCGCCTGTCTGCTGTTCGCGGCCTGCGGCCAGAATCCGGGGCAAAGCGGCAGCGCGGCGGATGCGGAGCGTCTGGCGGCGCTGGATGCGCGGCTGGACGCGCTGGAAACACAGGTCGTGCGGAACGAGGATTCGGCGGCGATCCGGCGCCTGATGCGCACCTATTCCTATTATCTCGACCGTGGCCTGTGGGCCGACCTCACCGAGCTGATGACCGATGATGCGCGCGGCTCCTATCCCGCCGGGGTGTTTATCGGCCGCGAGAGTCTGGCGCCGCATTTCATGCTGAATAACGGGCGCGGCCATCTGGGCTTTGAGCACGGGCGGCTCGGCAATCATATCGCCTTCCAGCCCGTCATCACCGTGGACCCCGATGGAGAGACCGCGCATGGCCGCTGGCGCGTGCTGGCCCAGCTCGGCCAGTATGGCCAGAGCGCAAGCTGGGCCGCCGGACTCTACGAGATCGACTACCGCAAGGAGGCGGATGTCTGGCGCATTTCCGATCTGCGCTATTACGGCACGTTCAGCGCGCCGTTCGAGGGGGGCTGGGCCAATATCCCGCCGCCCCCCGCCAGCCCCGGCGCCGCAATGTTCCGCAATCTGCCGCACCCGGCGGACGAACCGGCGGAGACGGACTGTCCGCCTTTGACCGCGGGCGTATGCGTGCCGCCCTTCCACTATCCCAATCCAGGCAGCGGACGGGTCTGGACCGGGCTGGACGCGCTTTCTCTGGAAGGAGGCGCGCAATGACCCGCCTGTCTGCCCTGCCCGCTCTGCTCGCGGTCGCCGCCGGTGTCGCGCTGCTCGGCGCCGCCCCGGCGCCACAAAATTTCGACGCCGCCTTCGCGGCGGCGGCGCAGCGCGCGCTCGATTTACAGGCGCGCTCCGAACGGCTGGAGGATGAGCGCGCCGTCGAAAACCTGATGCGCGCCTATGGATTCTATATCGACCGCAAGATGTGGGACGACGTCGCTGATCTCTTCGCCGATAACGGCGAGATGGAGATCGGCCAGCGCGGCGTCTGGCGCGGGCGCGACAGCGTCCGCCGGGCACTGGAGCTTCAGGGGCCGCAGGGCCTGCGCCATGGCGAGATGAACGATCACATCGTCATGCAGCCCGTGGTGCATGTGGCGGCGGACGGACGCACGGCGCGGGGCCGGTTCCGCCATATCGGCATGCTCGGCGAATACGGCGCCTGGGCGCGCTGGGAAGACGGCGTCTATGAAAACATCTTCGTGAAAGAGGATGGCGTGTGGAAGATCGCGCGCCTGCATCTTTTCACCATCCTCAGCACCGATATGGAGCAGGGCTGGGGCCGGCAGGCCTTCCCGGCGGCGGGACCGGATGCGGACATCCAGGCCAACGCGCCGCCGACGCTGGTCTATGAGGCATACCCCGCTTTCTTCACCCCGCCCTTCCATTATCCAAACCCGGTAACGGGCCAGCCCGTGCAGTATCGCGAGGGCGATCCGGGCGGAACAGCGGCGGCGGCGAAACCAATCGCCGTCATACCGCCGCTGCCGGCCGCACCCGCGCCGCGCACGCTGAGCGAACTGGAGTCCACGATCGCGGATGCGGAGCGGCGCATCATGCAGGCCGAGGCGGCCAGCGAGATCGAGAGCCTCATCAACGTCTATGGCTTTTATCTGGACAAGGGCCTCT
The DNA here is from genome assembly GCA_050486445.1 of Euryhalocaulis sp. Lineage (GTDB taxonomy): Bacteria > Pseudomonadota > Alphaproteobacteria > Caulobacterales > Maricaulaceae > Euryhalocaulis. Next base: position 78,016 of record JBJHDH010000003.1, on the reverse strand, counting down.
ATAACGAGCTGGCCGATCTGTTCGCCGAGACCGGCTCGATGGAGCTGGCCCAGCGTGGCGCCTATCACGGTCGCGAGCGGGTGCGGGAGTTTCTGACCCAGGGCCTCAATCGCGGCCAGCCCGACGGGCCCCGCCCCGGCTTTCTGCAGGAGCATATCCAGCTCCAGCCCGTGATCCATGTCGCGGATGACGGTGAGAGCGCGCAGGCGCGCGCCCGCATGGTGCAGATGATGGGCGCGCTCGGCCAATCGGCCTCATGGGGCGGCGCGATCTATGAGCAGACCTTCGTAAAAGAGGACGGGCGCTGGAAATTCCAGAGCGTGCACGCCTTCAACACATTCAACGCCGCCTATGACGGCGCCTGGGCGCGCAATGCCGGCGGGGCCCTGCCCGGCCAGAATCCGAACCTGCCGCCCGACAGTCCGCCGACGCTGGAGTTCACCTATTACCCGAATGTCTATGACATCCCGTTCCACTACGGCAATCCCGTCACCGGCCGCCCGGCCTATGCGGACAGGTAGGTAAGCGGACTGCGCTTCAAAACAGCATCGGATAGACCGAGGCGATCAGAAGGACCGCCATCGTTATGTTGAAAATGCGCAGGCTGCGGGGGCCGGTCAGAATGCGGCGCAACTGCCTTCCCATCACCGTCCAGATTGTGATGCAGGGAAAGTTCACCGCGCCGAAAATCGCAGCCACAAACAGCGCCGCCAAAGCGGTCTCGTCCGGCGCATAGACGGTGACGGCGGTCAGCGCCATCGCCCAGGCTTTCGGGTTCACCCACTGAAACAGCGCCGCCTGCAAAAAACTCAGCGGCTTTCCTGTCCGTGCGCGCTCATCGTTCTGTGGCGGCGCGGCGGTGGCAATACGAAACGCAAGATAGAGAAGATAGGCGACGCTGATCATCATCAGCACCGTTCGCGCCGCGGGATGGGCGGAAAACACTTGCGCCAGCCCCAGCCCGACCAGCGCCACCATCAGCGTGAAGCCGCCAGTGACCCCGAACATGTGCGGCAGGCTGCGGCGAATGCCAAAATTCGCGCCCGAGGCCATCAGCATGATGTTGTTCGGGCCGGGCGTAATCGCGGACGCAAACGCAAAAACAACCAGCGGCGCGACAAAATCCAGAGTCATGGCAAAGGCTGGCCCGTGATGGCCGGGGCTTTTTTATTGATCATGGAACGTCGATGAAAGCGATCTCCCCCTGCGTAGCGGGGGGAGGGGACCGCCGGAGGCGGTGAGGGGGGCGGGAGCAGCGCGGATGTGTCCGCCCCCTCCACCACGCTACGCTAACGCTACGCGTGGTCCCCCTCCCCCGCGCTACGCGCAGGGGAGGATCACGGCGCGCCAAATGCGCTCCACCTGTTCTCATTCCTGTCCTGACCGCCGCAGCGCGGCGATATAGAACCCGTCCGTGCCCGTGCGCGCGGGGGTAAGCGCCAGCGCACCGGCCTCCGCGTTCATCGGCGGCGGCGCATCGGCGCCGAACTGCTCCACCCAGCGCGGGCCGAGCGGCGAGCGGCTGAATTGCGGACGCGCTGACAGAAAGACGGAAATGCAGTCCGCATTCTCCTCGGGCAGCAGCGAGCAAGTGACATAGACCAGCGCGCCGCCGGGCTTCACAAACTGCGCCGCTTCGGCGAGCACCGCGTCCTGCTCCGCCATGCGGCGCTGCAACGCCCGCGGAGTCAGCCGCCATTTCGCATCCGGATGGCGCCGCCACACGCCGGAGCCGGTGCAGGGCGCATCGACCAGCACCAGATCCATCCGGCCTTTCAGGTCGTCCATATCCGCGCCCGGCGACCGCACCTGCGCATTGCGCACGCGCGCCCGGCGCAGCCGCTCATGGATCGGAGCCAGCCGCGCGCGGTCGGAATCATAGGCGAAAAGCTGGCCCTTGTTTTCCATCGCGGCGGCCAGCGCCAGAGTCTTGCCGCCGGCCCCGGCGCAATAGTCCAGCACCTGCATTCCCGGCTGCGCCCCGGCCAGCAGCGCGGCGCACTGGCTGCCTTCGTCCTGCACCTCCACCCAGCCCTTCTGATACGGCATCTCGATCACGATATTGGGCGTGCGCGATGCGCCAGCGCCTGCGGGAAAACGTACACCCACCGGCGAGCACGGCGTCGGCTGCGGCTCCATCCGGGCCAGCGCCTTCAGCGCCTTGTCCCGGTCCGCCACCAGCGTGTTGACGCGCAAATCCAGCGGCGGGCGCTGCGACAGCGCCGCGCCCTCCTCCGCCCAGACCCCGCCGAACATGCGGTGGAAGGACGGGATCAGCCAGTCGGGAATATTGGCGCGCGCCTCTGGCGGCGCATTCTCCAGCGGCCGGGCCAGCGCCGCGCGCTCAGCGTCGCTCAGCGGCGCCGGAGCGTGTTCATCGCCGCTAAATGCGTGCTCAAGCTGGGCCCCACTGCGCCATAGCGACGCCGCGCCAATAGCCAGCGCGCGCGGATCGTCCGCCTCCATACGCCAGACAATCTCCGACCTGCGGCGCAGCGCGTCATAGACCAGATTGCCGATAGATGCCCGGTCTCCGGCGCCGGCGAAACGGTGCGCACGGCCCCATTCGCGCAGCGCCTCGGAGGCCGGCTGGGCGCGGCCGGCGATCTCCGCAAGAACGTCTATCGCCGCGGCGATCCGGCCACCCTCACGCAAGGAGCAGCCAGCCGCGGATGGTGTGCCAGGCGAGATAGACCCAGAACAGGACCATCACGAGGAAGCCGAAGAAAAACATCTGCAAACGCGGCGGCACATTATTCGTTGTGGTGTGGATCGTGGCGTGGATGACGCGCGAGATCACGAACAGCCAGGCCAGAACAGCCACAACCCAGCCCACCGCGCCCAGCACGAAGCTGAACAGCACGGCGACGTAGAACAGCACTGGCAGCTCGAACTGGCTGGTGACCGAATTGGCGATCAGGCGCGATTTCTCGGGCCAGCCGGCGGGGTCATAGCCGACCCGGCTCAAATCCGCCGTTCCCGCCTTCACCGAGGCCAGACGCGAACGCAGCAGACGCAGATACTGCACCAGCGTCAGCGTCACCTGCACAAGCACGGCCAGAAAGATCAACAGCGTCACGGTCGTCATCGCGTCACCCCCCTGTTTTACGCGTTACGTCTCGGTCGGATAGTTTGGCGCCGCGCGCGTGATCGCCACGTCATGCACATGGCTTTCCCGCAAGCCGGCATTGGTGATCTTCACGAACACCGCGCCCTTGCGCAACTCTTCCAGCGTGCGCGAGCCGGTATAGCCCATCGCCGCGCGCACCCCGCCCAAAAGCTGGTGGATGATCGGACCGGCCGGCCCCTTATAGGGCACGCGCCCCTCGATCCCCTCGGGCACCAGCTTCATCTGGTCGGTGACGTCTTTCTGGAAATAACGGTCGGCCGAGCCCTGCGCCATCGCGCCGACGCTGCCCATGCCGCGATAGGATTTGTAGGAGCGGCCCTGATACAGGAACACTTCGCCCGGCGCCTCTTCCGCCCCGGCCAGCAGCGAGCCGATCATCACCGTCTCGGCCCCGGCGGCCAGCGCCTTGGCGACATCGCCGGAATATTTCACGCCGCCATCGGCGATCACCGGCACGCCGGCCTTGTGGCAGGCCTCGGCCGCGTCCATCACCGCGGTGATCTGAGGCACGCCGACGCCCGCGACGATGCGCGTGGTGCAGATCGAGCCGGGGCCGACACCGACTTTCACCGCGTCCGCGCCCGCGCCGATCAGCGCCTGCGCCGCCTCTTTCGTCGCGATATTGCCGGCGCAGACCTGCACATGATTGCTGGCGCGCTTCACGCGCTCCACCTGGTCCAGCACGGCGCGCGAATGGCCGTGCGCGGTGTCGATCACGATCACATCGGCGCCGGAATCGATCAGCGCCTCGGCCCGCTCAAAGCCCGTATCGCCCACCGTGGAGGCCGCCGCGACCAGCAGGCGCCCCTGCGCGTCTTTCGCCGCGAAGGGGTGCGCCGACGCCTTCTCCATATCCTTGACGGTCAGCAGCCCGATACAGCGGCCAGAATCGTCTACCACCAGCAGGCGTTCGATCCGGTGGCGGTGCAGCAGGCGCTTCGCCTCTTCCTGGCTGACGCCCTCGCGCACCGTGACCAGCTCGCGGGTCATCAGCTCGCCCACCTTCTGGCTCAGATCCTCGGCGAAGCGCACATCGCGATTGGTGATGATGCCTTCCAGTCTGCCCGTGGCCGGATTGACCACCGGAATACCGGAAATGCGCCGGGTCAGCATCAGCTCGCGCAGATCGCGCAGGGTCGCATCGGGCGGGATCGTCACCGGATTGACCACCATGCCGGATTCGAAGCGCTTGACCTTGCGCACCTCCTCGGCCTGGGCCTCGATGTCCAGATTGCGGTGGAGCACGCCGATGCCGCCGGCCTGGGCCATTGCGATGGCCATTTCGGCCTCGGTCACCGTATCCATCGCGGCGGAGACCAGCGGCGCTTTCAAGCTGATAGAGCGCGTGAATCGCGTGGAAAGATCGGTTTCGGCGGGCATGACTTCGCTCGCGCCGGGCTGCAAGAGGACGTCATCGAATGTGACGCCTTCCCGAATCTGCATCGGGAGCTCCTTTATGTCTCTTGCGGGCCGGACTTAACCGATAAGGGGGCGCAGGGGAAGGGGTGAGACGCGGTCCGCGTAGCGAACGAACGCACCGCGTTTCGAGCGTTGAACGCCCGAGCCGATTCGGCGAGGACCGGGGAGCGTTCAACGTCATGCTCCGGCCGATATTTGCCCAGTCTGCGCCCCCCGCGCTGTGCGCAGAGGGGGATCATCCCCTAAACCCTGTCGCGACCAGAAAGACCTCCTTGCTTCCGGCCCGGCTGGCGCCCGGCTTGGCGTGGCGCACCGTCGTGAAGGCTTTCTTGAGCCGCTCCAGCAGCGCGGCGTCCACCCCGCCCTGAAACGCCTTGGTCACGAACACGCCGCCGGGGGCCAGTACGGAGAGCGCGAAATCGGCCGCCGCCTCGGCCAGCGCGCCGGTGCGAATCTGGTCGGTGGCCCGGTGGCCGGTGGTCGGCGCCGCCATGTCGGAAAGCACCACATCCGCCGCCCCGCCCAGCGCCGCGCGCACCTGCTCCGCCGCGCCCTCCTCCGTAAAGTCCAGCATCAGCACATCGGCGCCGGAAACCGGGTCCATCTCCAGATAGTCCACCGCCACCACTTTCGCCGCGCCGCGTTCTATCGCCACCTGGGACCAGCCGCCCGGCGCCGCGCCCAGATCGACGACGCGCGCGCCTCGCTTCAAAAAGTGAAAGCGGTCGTCCAGCTCGGTCAGCTTGAACGCAGCGCGGGAACGATAGCCGCGCTCCTTCGCCTTCTGCACATAGGGGTCGTTGAGCTGGCGCTGTAGCCACGCCGTGGAGCCGACAGAGCGGCCGCGCGCGGTCTTCACGCGCTTGGCCATGTCCCGGCCCTCGCCCCTTCCGCCGCCTTTGCCGCCGCCGGACGGACCGCCGCGCCAGCGCCGGCGTTCCTCCCCGTCCCCGTTTCCATCGCCGCCGCCGCTCATGCCGCGGCCTCGGGCAGTTTGCCGGCGCCGCCGCGCCGCCGCCGCCGTCTGCGCCGGGGCCGGAACCGGCCCATCAGCCCGTAAAGCACGCCTTCGCGCAGGCCCCGGTCGGCCACGCGCAGGCGCGGCGCTGGCCAGCCCTCCATCACCGCTTCGAAAATGGCGCAGCCGGCCAGCACCAGATCGGCGCGCTCCGCGCCGATGGAGGGCTCCTGCGCGCGCTCCGAAACCGGCATCTCCATCAGCCTGCGCACGGCGGCGCGCGCCTCTTCCGCTGTCAGCCACACGCCATCGACGTGCCGCCGGTCATAGCGCGGCAGGCGCAGATGCACGCCGGCGATGCTGGTCACCGTGCCAGATGTGCCGATGATCTGGCCCCTGCCTTCCCTAAAGGCGCGGGCAAAGCGTTCGGGCGCGGAGATTTTGGCGAGCGCGGCGCGGGCGGCGGTCTTCATTTCTCCATACCAGTCCTCGCGTGACTCATGCTCGGGGAATTGTTCGGCCAGCGTCACCACCCCCACGGGCGCCGAGCCCCAGGCGCGGATCGGCGGCGCGGCGTTACGGTTCGCGCTCTGACGCTGGCGCATCTCGGCCACATCCACCCAGCTCAGCTCCGTCGAGCCGCCGCCAATATCCACCACCAGGCACACATCCACGTCGCGGTCGATCAGATTGAGACAGCCCAGCACCGACAGGCGCGCTTCCTCGCGCGGGGTGATGAGATCGAAACGGAGCCCAGTCTCGCGCTCGACCCGTTCCAGAAAACCGGCGCCATTACTGGCTGTGCGACAGGCCTGGGTGGCGATGCAGCGGAAAGCGCGCACGCCCCTGCGCTCCAGCTTCTGGCGGCAGATTTTAAGCGCCCCGGCGGCGCGGTCCATCGCCTGTTCCGACAGCGCGCCGCTCGCCGCCAGTCCCTCGCCCAGCCGCACGACAGAGGAAAAAGCATCCACTACCCGAAAACCGTTCCGGGTCGGCCGCGCGATCAGCAGCCGGCAATTATTGGTGCCCAGGTCGATGGCGCCGTAAAGCCCGCGGTCTTCGTCCGCCTGCCGCCGCCGCGACCGCCCGCCCGAGGGCTTGTCCGCCCCGTCGGCCATCGCTTCATCCATGGTTCGCGCGCCCGCTGTCGCGGCCCTTTCGCGCCAGGAGACGCGCGCGTTTCCGTTCGCCGGGGAGTTTACGCCTTCCGGGGCGCCAAGGCCAAGTCTTGCGTGACGCCGCCGGGACGTTATCTGATTGCCACATGAATGCACGCGCAGCGAAATTCAGCATCGGCGAACTGGTGCGCCATCGGCTTTTTCCCTTCAGGGGGGTGGTGTTCGACGTCGATCCGCAATTCTCCAACAGCGAGGAATGGTGGCTCGCCATTCCCGAAGAGGTGCGCCCGGCCAAGGACCAGCCCTATTACCGGCTGCTGGCTGAAAACGCCGAGACGGCTTACGAAGCCTATGTTTCAGAGCAGAACCTGCTGCCGGACCCGGAGGGCGGCCCGGTGCGCCACCCGGATGTGGATCACATGTTTGGCGGGTTTCTGGGCGACCGTTACGCGACCCGCCGCGGCGCGGCGAATTAGAAAGCCGTTCTCCCCTCAGGTGAATCCATGGAACCGGAAGGCGCCTGTGCGGGTTCGCCTCTCGCCATCCACGGGGTAAGCATATCCGGACGGACAGGTTTTTTCGCAGGACGCCCCCAGCCTATGTCGGCTTCCCGACCCTTTTGCCCCGGTCCAGTGCTCCGGATCGCTCTGGGCCTGATCCTGGCGCTTTGCGCTGGCGGCGCGGCGCACGCCCAGGCCCGGGTGGAGGGCGTGGAGGATGAAGCGCTGCACGCCCGCATCCGCGCCGTGCTGCCCGATAATGGCCGGCCCGACAATCGCGCGGCGGCGCGGCGCATGGCGCGCGAGGCGGCGGATCGCGTACTGACAGTATTGCGCTCCGAAGGCTATTACGGGGCGGAAGCCGAACCACGCGCCGAAGGTGACGAGAGTTTCGAGGCGGTGGTGCTGGTGCGGCCCGGCCCGCGCTTCACGGCGCGCAGCATCGACTATCTGGTGGGTGGCGGCGCGGCGGCGGAGACAGCCGCGCTGCCCCAGGCCGGGGCGCCGCCTTCTATCGCCGCGGGCGACCCGCTGGTCGCCGAAAACGTACTGGACGAGGAAGCCGCCGCCGTGGCCCGCCTGCGCATGGCCGGCTATCCCGACGCGACGCCGCGCCCGCGCCGCGTCGTGGTCGATCACGCGACCAGCGACGCTGTGGTGGAATACAATCTCGACGCCGGCCGGCCCGCCGTGTTCGGCGAGATGCGCATCGAAGGCGATGCGCGCGTGCGCCCGCGCTGGGCGCAACGCCTGGTTCCTTTCGAACCGGGCGAGTCCTACGAGCCCCGCGCGCTGGAGACCCTCTCCTCGCGTCTGTCCGGTCCTGGCGCATTCGACAGCGTTAATGTGCGGCTGGCGCCGTCGCAGCCCGGTGAAGGCGTGGAGCAACGCGACGTGATCGTGCAGGTCATGCAGGGCGACCGGCACACCATCGCAGCCGGCGCCGGTTATGGCACATCCGATGGCGTCAGGCTGGAAGGCGAATGGAGCCGGCGCAACATGTTCGGCGGCGCCGAGACCCTGACGCTCAGCGCCGTGGCCGGCACGCTGTTACGCAGCGCGCGCGCCAGCCTGCGCGCGCCGCATTTCGGCCGGCCCGGACGCACCGTCACCGGCTCTGTCGAGGGCATCCAGGAAGACACCGACGCCTATGACCGGCTGGCGGCGATTATCGCAGCCAGCGCGGAACAGCCGCTCAGCCGCAATTTCTCCGCCGCCATCGGCGCGATGTTCGAGCAGTCGCGGGTGGAGGATTTTCTCACTGGCCGGCGTGACTTCACCATGGCCTCGGCGTTCGGCGAGGTGCGGTTCGACAACACGACAGACCTGCTCGATCCGCTGAGCGGCGTGCGCGCATCGCTACGGCTGGAGCCAGGCGTGGCCACAGGGACAGACGACCTCGTTTTCATTCGCGCCATCGCCAACGCCAGCACCTATCGCCAGATTTCAGAACGGATCGTGCTGGCGGCGCGGGCACGCGCGGGCACGATTTTCGGCGCGGCGGCCGACACCCTGCCCGCCGACCGGCGCTTTTATGCCGGGGGCGGCGGATCGGTGCGCGGCTATGCCTATCAGAGCCTGGGCCCGCGCGACGCGCTGAACAATCCGCTGGGTGGGCGGTCGCTGCTGGAGGCGGCGCTGGAGGCCCGCTTCCGAGTCACAGAGCGGTTCGGCGGCGTGGTTTTCGTGGACGGGGGCACGACCGACCGCAGCTCGCTGCCCGGATTCGATGAGCTGAGCTTCGGGGCGGGAGCCGGTATTCGCTATTATACCGACTTCGCGCCGATCCGCGCCGATATCGCTGTGCCCCTGAACAAGCGGCCCGGCGATCGCGGCTTTCAGATCTATCTCAGCATCGGGCAGGCGTTTTGAGCGCGGCGGACATCACCCCCCCGCCGCCGCCCCGCCGGGGCCGCTGGCGCAAGCGGGCGCTGTGGAGTCTGGCCGCCGTGCTGGTGGCCGTCGGCCTGCTGTCTTCGGCCATCCACTGGATCGCCACGGGCGGAATCGGGGCCGGAATTGTCACCTCGCAACTGGACGGGATGCGGATTCCCGGCGCCGGCCAGTTGCGGCTTCAGGGGCTGGGCGGCGATCTGCTGGGCGAACTGTATGCCGAACAGATCGAACTGGTCGACGATGACGGACCCTGGCTGACGCTGAACAATGTGACGATGGACTGGCGTCCGATGGCGCTCATCCGCCGCACGGTCCGCATCGAATCCATCACGGCGCAAGAGGCGCTGCTGCGCCGCTCGCCGCGCACGGACGATCCCCCGCAGGAGCGAGATGGCGGCGGACCGAACCTGGCTCTGGCGCTGGAAGCCCTGCGCATCGACCGCTTTCTGGTGGACGAGGAATTCGCCGGCCGCGAGGAGGTCTTCGAGATCGACGCCACTGGCGACTTCCGCCCCGGCGGCGGCGGCGCCTTGCGCCTCCGCATCGTAGAGGCCGAAGGCGGCGCCGATAGTCTCGCGGTGGACGCCGCGCTGAGCGCCGCCGGGGCGGTGCGGCTGGAAGCGGAGGGACGCGGCGGCCCGAACGGTCTGATCGCTGCGCTGCTGGGCGCGCCGGACGGCATGCCGGCGGCGCTGGACGCCACGGCCGAAGGTGACGCAGACGGCGGCGACGGGCGCTTCGCCCTGCGGTTCGGCGCGGATCAGGCGCTGGCCGGAACAACGGAGTGGAATGGAACCAGCCTGCGCGTGAATGCGCGGCTGGAGACGGCGCGCTGGCCGGCTCTGACGGCGCTGGCGGAGCGGATGGGCCCGGCCGCCAGCATCGGACTGGAAGTCGCGAACTATCGGGACGGCGACGCCGCCATGCGCCTGACCGTGTCGTCGGAGCGGCTGGAACTTACTGCCGCCGGCCCCCTGCCCCGTGACGGCGCCCTGCGCGAAACCGGCCTGACCATACAGGCGGAACTGGCCGATCTCGGAATCTGGACCGGCGGCGCTGTCGAAGCCGAAACGGCGGAAATCTCCGGCCTGCTGACACAGGAAGACGAAGGCTTCGCGCTGGACGGAACGCTGACCGCCAGCACCATCGACGCCTACACGGTGCAGGCCGCGGCCATGTCCGGTCCCCTCTCCGTACGTCAGGAGAGCGGCGCGATCCGTTTCACGGCAGCGCTGACCGGGGCAAACGCTTCGGGCGCCAATCCCGTCGTGGCGCGGCTGGTTGGTCCTTCACCGGACCTGACGCTCGAAGGCGCATATCTGCTCGAAAACGAGACCCTGATGTTCGACCGTCTGGCGCTGGCGGCCGGGCAGACGCGGGTGGAGGCGCAGGCGCGCATCGGCCTGGGCCCGGGCGAGGGTCTTGCCATCCAAGGGAGTTTCACCGATGCGCCGCTCTCCGCCATCCTCCCGGATTTTTCCGGCAGGCTCGGCGGCAGGTTCACGCTGGAAAGCGCCGGTGAAAATACGCCGCTGGCCATCACGGCGAACGGGCAAGCAACAACACTTTCCGGCGCCCCTGCCCCGGCTGCGGCGGTTCTGGGCGAAACGCTGGGCTTCGATCTTCAAGCACAGTCGATGGGCGAGGTGTTCACCATCACCCGCGCCACGCTTCAGGGGCCGCGCCTGCGCGCCGGAGTGAACGGCACATTGTCCGAACCTGCGGGCTACGCGCTGGCGCTGGAAGCCGTGGCGCAGGGTCCGTTCCCGCTCGGCCCGGCGGAGATCGCGGGCGAGCTGATGGCCCGCGGCGATGTGACCGGCCCGCTGGACGCCCCGGTCGTCAGCATCCAGGCATTCGCCGACACGCTCGACCTGCCCCGCGCGCAGCTCCAGCGTCCGGTGGTGGACGTTCAGCTTCGCACCGGCGAGGCGCTGGAAGGCGAGATTGGCTTCACCGCGGAGTCGAATTACGGCCCGGCCGACGCCTCGCTCGGCTTCGCGCAACGGGACGGCGTGCTGACGGCGCCGGACATCGCGCTGCGCTGGGCCGACATCCGCGCCTCTGGCGGCGTTTCGGCGCAGCCGGGCGGGCTGCTCGCCGGCACGGTTACATTGCGCAAGACCGGAGAGCCCCCCTCGCCCTGGCCCGGCACGCTGGAGGCCGCGATCCGGCTGGAGGAATCCGGCGGCGCACAGGCGGTGAACGTCACGGCTCGCGGCGCCGATCTCGCTTTTCCCGAAGCTGGGGTCTGGATCGACAATCTGGAAGCGGCGGCCAGCGGTCCGTTCGACCGGATCGTCTTCAACATCAATGCCGACGGCGTGGCGCGCGGCCTGCCGGTGCGCCTCTCGGGTGATGGCGTGGCTACCGGCGGCGAGGACGGCTGGCGGATCGAGACCGGGCTCGACGCCGACGCAGGACAGGTCGCGATCCGCGCCCGCGAGCCCATCGTCGCGGCGTTTCTGCCCGATGGCCGGGATACGCTGCGTGTACGCCTCATCATCGATGAAGATGCGGAACTGGCCCTCGATTATGAGTCCGTCACGGACGGCGCGATGATCGACATTCGCATCACGGGCGCGCCCATCGCCCCGATGGAAGCGGCGCTGCGCGAGCCGCGCCTCTCCGGCACACTCGACGCCCGCGCGCTGTTTGACTCCCGCGGCGGCGGCCTCAGCGGCGCCATCTCGGCCGCGCTGAACGATGCGCGCGCCGAAACCGGCGACCGCGAACGCATTGACATGGACCTGCGCGGCAATGTCGAAGATGGCGCGCTGCACGGCACGCTCAACATGCGCGGCGAAGGCGGCTTCGGCGCCCGCGCCCAGGGCGCTCTGCCACTGGAGCGGCAGGAAGGCTTCATTCCCTTCCGCGTGGCGATGGATGCGCCGCTCTCGGGTCAGGTCTCGGCGAACGGTCCCGTTGATACGCTGGCGGCCCTGCTGCTGGGTCTGGACCAACGCCTGTCCGGTCCGGTGCGGATGGATGCGGCGCTCTCCGGCACGCCCTCGGATCCGCGCATCGGCGGCGATGGCGCGCTCACCGGCGGGCGCTTCGACGACGCCACGTCCGGCCTGGCTCTGCGGGATCTGGATATCGCCGTGGAGTTCTCCAACGATGAAATCCGGGTGACGCGCCTGACCGCGAACGACGCCAGCGGCGGCAGCCTCAGCGGCGGCGGCTTCGCCCGTTCGGCAGGCGGCGTCTGGGGAGGCGAGGTTTCCGCCGCGATGCAGAATTTCCGCGCCGTAAATAACGCTAGCGCGCAGGCGCGCATCTCCGGCGAGATCGCGGCGCGCATGACGCCCGATCAGCGGATCATTGAAGGCGCGCTGGTCATCGAATCCGCGGAAGTCTCGCCGCCGGGCGCCGGCACGCCCGATGTGCTCACGCTGGAGGTGATCGAAATCAATGTTCCCGGCGCCGTGGAGCGGGAACGGATCAGAGGCCAGCGCGGTCCGCCGCTGGAGCTGGACGTTTCCCTGCGCGCCGACCGCCGCCTGTTCGTGCGCGCGAACAATCTGGATGTCGAGATGTCCCTGAACGCCCATATCGGCGGCACGCCGGAGGCCATCCAGGTCACCGGCCAGGCCGATGTGGTGCGCGGCGACGCAGATCTCGCCGGCCGCCGCTTCATCTTCGACTCCGGGCGTCTACGCTTTAATGGCGACCCGATGGACGCCGATCTGGATTTCCGCGCCACGCGCGAGACCGCCGACCTCATCGCCGTCATTCTTGTCAACGGCACGCCGCGCGCGCCGCGCATCACACTGGAAAGCCAGCCGCCTTTACCGCAAGACGAGATTCTGGCGCGCGTGCTGTTCGGCCGTTCCGTGGCTGACCTGTCGGCGCTGGAGGCGGCGCAGCTCGCCAGCGCGCTGGCCAGCATGACCGGCGGCGGCGGGTTCGATGCGCTGGGCCGCCTGCGCAGCGGCCTGGGGCTGGACCGGCTAACCGTTGGGCAGACGCGCGAAGGCGAACCCCTCATCAGCGGCGGGCGCTATCTCACCGATGATGTCTATCTCGAAGTCACCACCGGATCGCAGGCCGGCTCCGTGGCGCAGGTGGAATGGCAGGCAATGCGCAATTTCGCCATCATCTCGCGCTTCGGCACAGAGGCCGACACTTCCGTCTCCGTCCGCTGGCGCCGGACGTATTGAAGCGACGGGTTAAAAGACTATCGCGAGAATTTTTTTAGCGACCCAACCATGTCGGGAAGAAACGCCTTTCGGCTTGGGATTCCTCCCACTCCCCGACCTCGTGTTCAACCTCTCCCAAAGGAACATCTTGCAGCACCGTTTCCTTTGGCCGCTCTTCCTTGATTGGTGGAGCCGCAGGTTGCCATGCTGATAAATGCTGTCCCACGCGATGATAGAAATCCGGCACAGCCTGTTCCAAAAGCTGGATGAATGTGCGCGGACCCCGGAAACGGCGGCCGTCATCAACGGTAAGGAGAACTTCAATACTCGACGGGCTTCGGTTGCGGTCATCATGAAGAACCGGTGAGGCATCTTCGCGAACGACTGCCAATGGAGCCTGAGTATGCGGACCCGCGCCCGGCCAGTGGAGACGCACGCTTAACTCCTCTGGATCGACACTTTTCAGTTGCCTTAAAAGCCAATTCAAACGCGCCGCTCCGCTTTTTCTGTCTTGCGGCGCCTTCAATTTCATTCCGGCTTGGATAGTTCGCTTCGATAGATCAACACATACATCAATTGGCGCGGCAGCGTCTGGCACGTCGAATGAAGCCGTTAAGCAACCTCGATCTGCCAGATTTTCACACTCGGCAGTGAAACGCTGCTCCGGGTTGTTTCTTTCGGATCGCGTCAATTTCAGCCGAACATTGCTGTTGGTTCTCCGCGCCAGAATAAGGCACAAATCCCGAACTTCCTGCTCCCAGAACTCAACGGTTCTGACAATCTGCTCAGCGCGCCGATTGAGGCGGCCGCCCTTCTGGAACAGCGCAACCAAGTCGCTCCACTCTGAATTCATCTGGTCGAAGCTGGATACGCCCGCGCTGGGGTGATCCAGAAAGCGGACCAGCTCCGAAAGAATGTAAAGCTGATCCTGATCTTCAACAGCAAGCTTGTCGCAAAGGATGCTCGCTTCAGTCCGCAGCCGCATCCATGACCAATGATACAGATCGACGCCGCGCAGAAGCAGTTTGCTAACATTGTAAGGCGGATGGATCGGACTCGCGGCGAACTGATTGGAGATGGTGATTACGGCATCAATCGAATTCAGTTTCGCCAACTGAAGATACCGCTCAATTTGTTCGACCTGAATTTCGGCGTTACCGACCTTGGCCTCAATGAGTGCGGTCCACACACGCTTTCCAACCCGCAAAACGATCAAGCCGTCGGGGCGGCAATTCGTATCAGCGTTCTTCGGCAACCTGACCTCAGAATACGCCTCCATCTTTGCTGCCGATCCGACCCGTTGGCCGATAGAGGCCATCATGATCTGGCCAAATTCCCGCACCGAAATCAGGCACGAGAGCAGCACAGAAAGACTGCGCCCCTCCTTCGACGTTTCCGCCAATACAGGAAACAATCTGGCTGGATCGCCTTTTATATCCCCCTGATCGAGCATACGCCTCCCCCCACAACCTTCCCGTTTAATCATTGAGCCAATTAGCGGGAAAGGACAAGTTAGACGATAGCTCTACTCCCCCCGCCGTTTGTCGCGGATGGCGCGCCATTTTCCGAGCCGCTCGGCGATGGCGCGCTCGTGGCCGCGCTTTGTCGGTTCGTAAAAGACCGGGCGGTCCGTCATGTCGTCGGGAAAATAATCCTGACCTGAAAACGCTTCCGGCCCGGCCGCGTGATCGTATTCATAACCCGCGCCATAGCCGAGACCCTTCATCAGCTTTGTCGGCGCATTGCGGATATGCATCGGCGGGGGCAGCGAGCCGGTCTCGCGCGCGCTGCGCTGGGCGGCCTTGAACGCGGCATAGACCGCGTTGGATTTCGGAGCAGTCGCCAGATAGACCACCGCCTGCGCCAGCGCCAGTTCGCCTTCCGGGCTGCCCAGAAAGTCGTAGGTGTCCTTCGCCGCGATGGTCAGCGCCAGCGCGCCGGGATCGGCCAGGCCAATGTCTTCCGCCGCCATGCGCACGATGCGCCGCGCCAGATAGAGCGGGTCTTCCCCGCCGGCCAGCATGCGCGCCAGCCAGTAGAGCGCCGCGTCGGGGTCCGATCCGCGTACCGATTTATGCAGCGCGGAGATCAAATTGTAATGCTCTTCCCGGTCCTTGTCATAGGCGGGGGCGCGGCGCTGGAGCAGCGCGGCCAGGTCTTTCACATCCGCCGGAGTCTCGCGCTCCAGCGCGAACAGCTCTTCCGCCATGTTCAGCAGATAGCGGCCATCGCCATCGGCCATTGCGCGCATCGCGCCACGCGCATCGGGCGTCAGTGGCAGCGTGCGCTGCATATGGGCCTCGGCCCGCGCCAGCAGTTTTTCCAGCGCATCGTCATCCAATCGCTTCAGCACAAAAACTTGCGCCCGCGACAGCAGCGCCGCGTTCAACTCGAAAGACGGATTCTCGGTCGTCGCGCCGACCAGCGTGACGACCCCCTCCTCCACGAACGGCAGAAATCCGTCCTGCTGCGCCCGGTTGAAACGATGAATTTCATCGACGAACAACAGCGTGCCGCGACCCGCCTCGCGCAGGCGGCGCGCCTTCTCGAACACCTTGCGCAAATCGGCGACGCCGGAAAACACGGCGGAGATCGCCTCGAACTCCAGATCGGCGTGCTGGGCCAGCAAGCGCGCAATGGTTGTCTTGCCTGTGCCGGGCGGGCCCCAGAGGATGATGGAAGGCAGCCGCCCCGCCGCCAGCATCCGGCCCAGCGGCGCGCCGGGGGCGAGCAGATGGTCTTGCCCCACAACCTCGTCCAGGCTTTGCGGGCGCAGCGCATCGGCCAGCGGGCGCGGCGCGCCCTTTTCCAGTCCCGCCGCCTCAAACAGGTTCGTCATGGCCGCAGCTTACCGGAGAGCGGTCCCGCCCGCGCCGGAATTTTGCAATCCCGGGAGAAGAACCCCCTACAGCCGGAACACCTCGCGATAGACCTGTTCGCCGCGCTGAATGGCGAGCGGCCAGCTCGCCGACCCTTCATTCTCGCGCAGCAAATCGTCGGTCTGACTCGAACTTTGGATTCGGTCATCGCCAAGCTGAATGAGCTTGTCGCCCGCGCGCAGGCCGAAATAGGCGGCCGCCGAACCGCGCGCCACATCGGTGATGATGACGCCGGTTTCCAGCGGATCGAGCCCGATCTCATCAGCAAAGGCGGGCGAGAGATTGGCGATGGTGGCGCCCTGAAGCGGGTTGCGCCCGGCGATGCGGCGTTCATCCCGCGCGGGAGTTTCCGGCGGCGCCGTCACCGGCAAACGTATCTCCCGCGGCTGGCCGTCGCGCAGCACCGTCGCCGGAACCGTCGCGCCGATCCTGTGCGTGGCCAGCACAAAACGAACGCCGTTCAGGTCGTTCACCGCGAGCCCGTCCACCCGTGTGATGACGTCGCCGACACTGAGCCCGGCGCGCTCGGCCGGGCCGTCCGCATGGACTTCGCTGACCAGCGCGCCCTGCGGCAGTTCCAGCCCCATTGAGGCGGCCAGTTCCGGCGTCACCGGCTGCACGCGCGCGCCCAGCCATGGCCGGATCACCGTTTCGGCGCCCTCCACCGCGCTTTCCACCACGCGCTGCACCAGTTCGGACGGAATGGCGAAGCCGATGCCGGTATTGTCGCCGGTGCGGGAGAAGATCGCGGTGTTCACGCCCACCAGCCGGCCGCGCAGATCCACCAGCGCGCCGCCGGAATTGCCGGGATTCACCGCCGCGTCGGTCTGGATGAAGAAGCTGTAGTCGGTGATTCCGACATCGGTGCGCGCCAGCGCCGAGACAATCCCGGAGCTGACCGACTGTCCCACGCCGAACGGATTGCCGATGGCCAGCACCAGATCGCCGACCTCCAGGTCCGACGAACGGCCATAGTCCAGCGCGGGCAGGCCGCTGGCGTTGACGCGCAGCACGGCCAGATCGGTGCGCGGATCGGCCAGCACCAGTTCGGCGTCGAATTCGCGCCGGTCGTTCAGCACGATCCGCAGCTCCTGCGCGCCGGAAACAACATGGTTGTTGGTGACGATAATGCCGCTGGAATCGACAATCACGCCGGAACCCAGCGACCGCTCCACCCGCTCGCCCATCTGCGGAGCAAGCCGTCCGCCGAAAAAGTAATCAAAAATCGACGGCATGGCCTGGGTGCGCACCACGCGCTGGGCATAGACATTCACCACCGCGGGCGCCGTCTGGCGCACCACCGGCGCGAAAGATAATTGCACCTGCGCCTGGTTTTCCGGCGCCGCGCGCACCGCATCCTGCGCCCCGGCCGGAACGGCGAAGGCAACCAGAGCGACGGCGAAAGAAGCGAACGTCGCGGTGAAGGGGCGTCTCGGCATTGCGTGCGTCTCCCGTCTGCTGGATGTCCCGCGGCTGTCCGCGAGCCTGTAACCTGACCTGTCGCTGGGGCCTATAGCTAGGCCCGTTCCAGATGAACGCAAGCTGACGGCGGAATTACGGCGCGCCCGTCAGCGGCGCATCCCAGCCCTTCTGTTCGCGTAACCGGGCGAAGGAGACAGGCTCCGCCGGTGGATTTCCGGCCCCGCCCAGCTCCAGCCCCCACCAGCCGACATCATGCCACTGGCCGAATTTATGGCCGATGCGGCGATATATGCCGGCAGGCCGGAAGCCGAGGGCCTCGTGCAGCCCGGCGCTGGCCGGATTGGGCAGCGTCGCGCCGCCCCACACGGTCTCGAACCCCTGCGCCTTCAGCAGCGCGAGCAGCGCCCCGTAAAGCGCCCGCCCCGTCCCGGCGCGATGGCGCTCGCGCGCGACATAGACCGACGCCTCCACCGCCCAGCGATAGGCTGCGCGCTCCGCGAACCGCCCGGCATAGGCGTAACCGACAACGCCGTCCTCCGCCTCCGCGATCAGCCAGGGATAGGCAGGCAGCGTCTTTTCGATGCGCCGGGTCATCTCCGCCGCCGAAGGCGGCTCAGTCTCAAAGCTGATCGCCGTCTCCGCCACCCAGGGGGCGTAGATTGCGGCGCAGGCCGCCCCATCCTCCGGCGCCGCGATGCGCAGCGTGATGGTCATGTCTCCCCTCCCCGAGCGATACGCCTATTCGGCGGCCTCGATCTTCTCCTCCCACCCTGTCGGAAAACCGTCGATGCTGGCCGGGCTGCGCTCACGCCGGAAGACGGCGAGCTGCTCCGGTGTGTTCTTCTCGGCGAACTTACGCAGGGCCGGACGCTCCTCCCGGAAATCCATGAACGGCACGCCGAAGCCGCAGGAGGTCTGCACCATACCGACATCCAGGTCCACGATCTGGCGCCCGCCCGGAAGGCCGCCGAAACGGGGCAGCAATTCCTCGAACGCCGGCGCGCTGACGCGGTGCAGCGTCGCCCGGCCATAGAGACGCAAGATCAGCGGCGGCCCATCAAAGGCGCAGAACATCAGCGTCAGCCGCCCGTCATCACAGGCCGTGACATGCGCGGAAGTCTCGCTACCGCTGCCGGTCAGGTCCAGCCAGGCGACACGGTTGGGTCCCAGCACGCGCAGACAATCCAGCCCCTTGGGCGAGACATTGACGCGGCCCGTGGGCGCGGCGGTGCCGACGAAGAACACCTTCTGCCGTTCGATGAAGGCGCGGTGGTCGTCCCCGATCGCGTCGAACTGCTTGGCCATTGGCGTTTCCCTTGCGGCGCACAGTCTAGTGGCGCGGCTCCAGGCGAGAAAGGCGGGCGGGGAAAGGATGCCAGCGCAAAAAAAAAACGGCAGCGCCGAAGCGCCGCCGTTTCCCGGTCCGTATCCTCCCCCGAACCGTAACTGTTGCCGGCTGACGCCGGGCGAAGAGCCTAGTCCTCGTCCTCGCTGTCCTGCATCGCCTCGTGGCGGGCGCGATCCTCGGCGCCGCGCGCCTCTGGGTCGCGGTCCACGAACTCGATCACCGCCATCGGCGCGTTATCGCCATAGCGGAAGCCGGCCTTCAGCACCCGGATATAGCCGCCCTGACGTTCGCCATAGCGGGGGCCGAGCGTGTCAAACAGCTTCTTGGTCGCCGTCTCGTCGCCAATGCGCGAGGCGGCCTGACGCCGGGCGGCCAGATCGCCCTTCTTGGCGAGCGTGACCAGACGCTCGACGATGGGGCGCAATTCCTTCGCCTTGGGCAGCGTGGTGACGATCTGCTCATGCGTGATGAGCGAGGCCGCCATATTCTTGAACATCGCTTGACGATGCTCGTGGGTCCGGTTGAGCTTCCGGTAGCCGTGTCCGTGACGCATTGTCGTTCCCTGTTCGCCCCGCCGCGCCGCGCGCCCGGAGCGTCACGCTGTTGTTTTAGACGGAATCGTCGAAACGCTTGGCCAGTTCCTCAATATTGTCGGGCGGCCAGTCGGGCACTTCCATACCGAGGTGCAGGCCCATCTGGGCCAGCACTTCCTTGATCTCGTTCAGCGACTTGCGGCCGAAATTCGGGGTGCGGAGCATTTCCGCCTCCGATTTCTGGATCAGGTCGCCGATATAGACGATGTTGTCGTTCTTCAGGCAGTTGGCGGAGCGCACCGAAAGCTCCAGCTCGTCCACCTTCTTCAGCAGGGCCGGATTGAAATCCAGCTCCGGCTTGGAATCCTCGGCGCCGGCCTGTTGCGGCTCCTCGAAATTGATGAAGACCTGAAGCTGGTCCTGAAGAATGCGCGCGGCATAGGCCACGGCGTCTTCCGGCGTCACCACGCCGTTGGTCTCGACCTCCAGCGTCAGCTTGTCATAGTCCAGCACCTGGCCTTCGCGGGTGTTCTCCACCGTATAGGAGACGCGCTTCACCGGGCTGTAGAGCGAATCGATGGCGATCAGGCCGATCGGCGCGTCTTCCGGGCGGTTACGTTCGGCCGGCACATAGCCTTTGCCCGACTGCACGGTGAGGACCATGCGGACTTCCGCGCCCTCATCCAGCGTGCAGATGAAATGATTCTTGTCGAGAATGTCGACATCGGCGACGCCCTCGATGAAGTCGGCGGTGACCGCGCCCGGACCCTTGGCCTTCAGCACCAGGTGCTTCACGCCTTCGGAATGAGAGCGCAGCGCAAGCTGCTTCAGGTTCAGCACGATGTCGGTGACATCCTCGCGCACGCCGGGGATGGTCGAAAACTCGTGCACCACGCCGTCAATCTGCATCGCGGTCACGGCCGCGCCGCGCAGCGAAGACAGCAGCACGCGGCGCAGGGCGTTGCCCAGCGTCATGCCGAAGCCGCGTTCCAGCGGCTCGGCGACCAGACGCGCATGGCGGGTCTTGTCGAAGCCGGGTTCGACCACGGGCTTCATCGGACGGATCAGGTCTTGCCAGTTCTTTTCGATCACGACGATCGCACCTCTTGTCTTGCGCGCGCCGGGGGAGCGGGGGCGCTATCGGGTTTACGCGGCTGCGTCAGACGCGCCGGCGCTTGGGCGGGCGGCAGCCATTATGCGGAATCGGCGTCACGTCCCGGATCGTGGTGATCGTGAAACCGACCGATTGCAGCGCCCGCAATGCGGATTCGCGGCCGGAGCCGGGGCCGGAGACATTCACCTCCAGCGTCTTGACGCCATGCTCGGCGGCCTTCTTGCCCGCATCCTCCGCCGCCACCTGGGCGGCATAGGGCGTGGATTTGCGCGAGCCCTTGAAGCCCATCGTCCCGGAGGACGACCAGGCGATGGTGTTGCCCTGAACGTCGGTGATCGTGACCATCGTATTGTTGAACGACGAGTTCACATGGGCCACGCCCGACGTGATGTTCTTGCGCTCGCGGCGTTTGACGCGGGTTGCTTCCTTGGCCATCGGCCCTGTTCCTTATTTCTTCTTGCCGGCGATCGGCTTGGCCGGACCCTTGCGGGTGCGCGCATTGGTGTGGGTGCGCTGGCCGCGCACGGGCAGGCCCCGGCGGTGCCGCAGGCCGCGATAATTGCCCAGATCCATCAGGCGCTTGATGTTCTGGCCGGTCTCACGGCGCAGATCGCCCTCGACCATATATTCGCGGTCGATGGTTTCCCGAATCTGGATGACCTCCTGATCGGTCAACTCATTGACCCTGCGCGGGACGGGGATGCCCACTTTTTCACAGATTTCCCGGGCCTTGGCCTGGCCGATGCCGTGAATATAGGTCAGCGCGACCACCACGCGCTTATTGGTGGGAATGTTGACGCCGGCGATCCGAGCCACTGTCCTTCTCCATAAACAAAACCGCCAAAGGACAGCAAACGCCTCGGGGCCTGAAACCAGGCCTTACCCTGAAAGCGTCGGCTCGCATCCTTTCGCGGAACGCGCTGTTATAGTCTTCCGGCCCGGATAATCAACCGGCCCGCTGCTTCACTTTTACCTTTTCCTGATCGAGGATTTGGCCGATCTGGCCGGCCACCCCCTCCACCGTATCCAGCCCGTCCGTATGGCGGACCAGGCCGCGTGATTCGTAATAGGCCAGCAATTCCGCCGTCTGGGCCGTATAATTGGCCAGGCGGTTAAGCAGCACCTCGGCGCTGTCGTCCGCCCGGCCCTCTTCGGCCGCCCGTTTCTGAACCCGGCGGACCAGCTCCTCACCGTCCTCGACGTGGAGATTGACCACCAGGTCCAGCCCCTGCCCCCGGCTTTCCAGCAGCTGGTCCAGCGCCGCAGCCTGCGGCACGGTGCGCGGAAAGCCATCGAAGATAAAGCCCGGCGCGCCGGCATTGACCGTCAATTGCTCGTCGATCAGCGCGATCACAATCTCGTCCGAGACCAGATCGCCGCGATCCATGATGCCGGCCACCCTCTGGCCCAGCTCCGTGCCGCTCTTGCGCGCCGCGCGCAGCATGTCGCCGGTGGAAAGCTGGATCAGGCCGCGCCCGGCCACCAGACGCTTGGCCTGGGTGCCCTTGCCCGCCCCGGGAGGTCCGAACAGGATCAGGTTCACCGCTGTTTGCCTCGCAGCCGCGATTTCTTGATGAGCCCCTCATATTGATGGGCCAGCAGATGGGACTGGATCTGCGTCACCGTATCCATGGTCACCGAGACCACGATCAGGATCGAGGTGCCGCCGATATAGAACGGGATCTGATACTGACCGATCAGCCATTCCGGCAGCAGACAGACAAAGGCCAGATAGGCCGCGCCAATCGTGGTCAGGCGCGTCAGCACATAGTCGATATATTCCGCCGTGCGTTTGCCCGGACGGATTCCGGGCATGAAGCCGCCGTATTTTCGCAAATTGTCCGCTGTGTCCTCTGGGTTGAACACAATGGACGTGTAGAAAAAGGCGAAAAACACCACCAGCACGCCATAAAGGAACAGATAGAGCGGCTGGCCGTGGCCTAGCAGGGCCTGCATGGTCTGCCACCATTCCGGCCCCGTTCCCTGTCCCGAAAACGCGCCGATTGTGGCCGGCATCATCAGGATGGAGACGGCGAAGATCGCCGGGATCACGCCCGCGGTGTTCAGCTTCAGCGGCAGGAAGCTGGTCTCGCCGCCGAACATGCGGTTGCCGACCTGGCGCTTGGGATACTGGATCAGCAGACGGCGCTGCGAACGCTCAATGAACACGATGAAGAACACCAGCACCAGCGCCAGCAGGATAATGCCCAGCGCGGCCAGCGGCGCGATGGCGCCCGTGCGGCCCGATTCCAGAAGCTGGAACACAGCGCGCGGGAATTCCGCGACGATGCCGGCGAAGATGATGAGCGAGATGCCGTTGCCCACGCCGCGCGCGGTGATCTGCTCGCCCAGCCACATCAGGAACATGGTGCCGCCGACCAGCGTCAGCACGCCGGAGATGCGGTAGAACCAGCCCGGATCGACCACCAGGCCGCCCGCCTCCAGTCCGACCACGATGGAATACGCCTGAAAAGTCGCAAGAAAAACAGTAAGATAACGCGTGTATTGATTGATCTGCTTGCGCCCCGCCTCGCCCTCTTTCTTGAGCTGCTCCAGCTTGGGGATCGACACCGTCATGATCTGCATGATGATCGAGGCGGTGATGTACGGCATGACGTTGAGCGCGAAGATCGCCATCCGCTCGATGGCGCCGCCGGCAAAGGCGTTGAACACGCCCAGAATGCCGCCGCTGACCTGATCGAACGCCTGCTGGAACGCAACAGGGTCCACGCCGGGCAGCGGGATATAGGTGCCCAGCCTGTAGATGACGAGCGCGCCCAGCGTGAACAGCAGCCGCTTCTGAAGCTCCGTGGCTCTGGCGAAAGCCCGGAGATTCAGGTTTGCGGCAAGTTGTTCGGCTGCGGACGCCATGTCGGCTCCAGTCTATCAGATGGGCGGAACGGCGCCCGGCCTATTCGTTCCCGGCTTTGGCCGCGGCCTTGCCCTTGGGCTTGTTCTTCTTTTTCTCGGGTTCCGGCTTTGGCGGCAGCAACGTGACCTTGCCGCCGGCCTTTTCCACCGCCGCGATGGCGCCCTGCGAGGCCCCGCTTACGGTGATGTCCAGCTTCGCGGTGATCTCGCCCGCGCCCAGCAGACGCACGCCGTCCAGCGTGCGGCGGATGACTCCGGCCGCGGCCAGCGCGGCGGCGTCCAGCGCCTGTCCCGCATCCAGCTTTCCAGCGTCGATAAATTGCTGAAGCCGGCCAATATTGATTTCAGCATAGCGGGCGCGGTTCGGCTTGGTGAATCCGCGCTTGGGCAGCCGGCGCTCGATGGGCATCTGGCCGCCCTCGAAGGCGCGGATAGCGACGCCAGAGCGCGCCTTCTGACCCTTCACGCCCTTGCCCGAGGTTTTGCCAAGGCCCGAGCCGACACCACGGCCCACCCGTTTGCGGGCATGGGTCGCACCCGGATTAT
Source organism: Euryhalocaulis sp. (assembly GCA_050486445.1). Classification (GTDB taxonomy): domain Bacteria; phylum Pseudomonadota; class Alphaproteobacteria; order Caulobacterales; family Maricaulaceae; genus Euryhalocaulis. The sequence goes on along the minus strand of JBJHDH010000003.1, from coordinate 54,140 downwards.
CGCGCAATTCGTTGAGTTTCATATTCTTCCCCAGTGCAGACTCGGCGCAGCCTTGCGCCTGCTCCTGTCAAACCACGATGCGGCGGGACCCATATGGGGTTACTCGCCGACGACTTCCACCATGTGGGCGACCTTTGCAATCATGCCGCGCACCGCAGGCGTGTCTTCCAGCTCGCGCTCGCGGCCGATCCGGTCCAGGCCCAGACCGCGCAACGTGGCGCGCTGGTCCTTGGGCCGGCGGATCGGGCTTGCGGTCTGCCGCACTTTCAGGGTCTTGCCAGCCATTGGCCGATTCCTTCCTTACGCCTCGACCGCGTCGGGAGCGCTGACGCCGTCCTGGCGCCGCTCCACCAGCGTGCCGACCTTCAGGCCGCGCTTGGACGCGATATGCCGCGGGCTGCGCTGGCGCTTCAACGCGTCGAACGTGGCCCGCACCATATTGTAGGGGTTGGACGAGCCCAGCGATTTGCCCACCACGTCCTGCACGCCCAGCGTTTCCAGAACCGCGCGCATCGGACCGCCGGCGATAACGCCGGTGCCCGGAGGCGCTGCGCGCAGGATAACCTTGCCCGCGCCGTGCCGGCCGCTGCCGTCATGATGCAGGGTGCGGCCCTCGCGCAGCGGAACGCGGATCATCGTCTTTTTCGCTTCGTCAGTCGCTTTGCGGATCGCCTCCGGCACTTCGCGCGCCTTGCCGTGGCCAAAGCCGACCCTGCCTTTCTCGTCGCCCACCACAACCAGCGCGGCGAAGCCGAACCGGCGGCCGCCTTTCACCACGGTGGCCACGCGGTTGATATGAACGAGCTTGTCGACAAACTCGTTCTCGCGCTCGGCGTCTTCTCTTTCTCTGCGTCGGGCCATTCGCTTCCGTCCTAGAATTCCAGACCGCCCTCACGGGCGGCTTCCGCCAGGGCTTTGACCCGGCCGTGATACAGATACGGGCCGCGGTCGAACACCGCCTGGGCCACTCCCGCGGCCTTGGCGCGCTCGGCGATCAGCTTGCCGACAGCGGCGGCGGCCTCGGCCGTCGCGCCTTTGCCGGCGGCCCGGCCCGCGTCTTCCAGCGACGAGGCGCAGGCCAGCGTACGGCCTTCCCCGTCGTCGATGATCTGGGCGTAGATATGCTTGGACGAACGGAACACCGACAGGCGCGGCCGGTCGGCCGCACCCTTGCGGATCGCCCCGCGCACGCGGCGTGCACGCCGCAATTTTTTCTCGCGCGTGTTCATGGCTATTTCTTCTTGCCTTCCTTGCGCAGGATATATTCGCCGGCATAGCGCACGCCTTTGCCCTTATAGGGCTCCGGCGGACGCCAGGAGCGGATTTCCGCCGCCACCTGCCCGACGACCTGCTTGTCGGCGCCCGCGACCTTGATTTCGGTCGGCTTACCCGACGTGATCGTGATGCCTTCGGGCGGCGAATAAACCACCTCGTGGCTGTAGCCCAGCTGCATGACCAGATCCTTGCCGCGCATCTGCGCGCGGTAGCCGACGCCGACCAGCTCCAGGTCTTTCTCAAAACCCTTCGAGACGCCCTCGACCAGATTGTTCACCAGCGAGCGGGAAAGACCCCACATCGCGCGGGCTTCTTTCGATTCATCCGTGGGCGAGACGACCAGCGAACCATCTTCCTGCTTCACCTGCACCCGGTCGGACAGCGTGACCTCGAGCTGACCTTTCGGCCCCTTGGCGCGCACGGTCTGGCCGCTGAGCGCGATCTCCACGCCCGTGGGCGTTTCGACGGGGAGTTTGCCTAGACGCGACATTGCTTCGCCCTTCCCGTCAGCTCACGTGACACAGGATTTCGCCACCGACATTCTGTTCGCGCGCCGAATGGTCGCTCATCACGCCCTTGGGCGTGGACAGAATGGCGATGCCCAGCCCGTTTTCCACGCGCGGCAGATCGCCGACAGCGGAATAGACGCGCCGGCCCGGCTTGGAGATCCTCTTGATCGTCGAGATCACCGGATCGCCCTCATAATATTTAAGCTGGATTTCCAGCTCCTTGCGGCCGTCCTGCTCCACTTCCGCGAAGCCGCGGATATAGCCTTCGGCCTGGAGCACCTCCAGCACGCGCACCCGCATTTTCGAGACGGGGCTGGCCACACTGCCGCGCCCGCGCATCTGCGCATTGCGGATACGGGTCAGCAGGTCGCCGATCGGATCGTTGACAACGCTCATCCGTTCGCCCTCACCAGCTCGACTTCACCACGCCAGGAATCTGGCCGCTATTGGCCAGCTCGCGCAGCGCGATACGGGACATCTTGAACTTGCGGTAATAGGCGCGCGGCCGCCCGCTGAGCTGACAGCGGTTGCGCACGCGCGACGGCGCCGAGTTGCGCGGCATTTCCGCCAGCTTGAGCTGGGCGGCGAAGCGCTCCTCAATCGGCAGATCCTTGTCGCGCGCGACGGCTTTCAGACGCGCACGCTTGGCCGCCGCATTCGCAGCCATCCGCTCACGCTTCTTGTTCCGTTCGATGGCGCTGGTCTTTGCCATGTCTCTTGCCTCCATTGGCGGCCGAATCGCCGCCTGCTCCCTGCTGCGTCAGTTCGTGAACGGGAAATCGAACTCGGCCAGCAGGGCCTTTGCTTCCTCATCGGTCCGCGCAGTGGTGCAGACTACGATGTCCATGCCCCAGATCTGATCGACACTGTCATAGTCGATTTCCGGGAATACGATATGCTCCTTCAGGCCCAGCGCGTAGTTGCCGCGCCCGTCAAAGCTCTTCGGCCGCACCCCGCGGAAGTCGCGCACGCGCGGCAGGGCGATGTTCACCAGCCGGTCCAGAAACTCGTACATCCGGTCCTGGCGCAGCGTGACCTTCGCGCCGATATTCATACCCTCGCGCAGTTTGAAACCGGCGATGGATTTCTTCGCCACGGTCGGCACCGCGCGCTGACCGGCGATCAGGGTCAGGTCTTCCACGGCGGCCTTCACCTTTTTGGAATCGCCGACGGCCTCGCCCACGCCGATATTCAGCACGATCTTTTCCAGCCGCGGAATCTGCATGTCAGAGCCGTAGCCGAACTTCTCCATGAGCCGGCTGCGGATTTCTTCGCGATAGCGCGTCTTCAGGCGCGGTTCGTATCCGTTCGCCTCAGGCATCGATTGTCTCCCCGGACTTGCGCGCCACACGCACCCGTTTTCCATCTTTCAGCGTCTTGAACCCGACGCGGGTCGGCTTGCCGGATTCGGGATCGGCCAGCGCCACGTTGGAAACATGAATCGCCGCTTCCTGCGTCTTGATCCCGCCCTGGGGGTCGGCCTGGCTCGGGCGCACATGGCGCTTCACCAGATTGACGCCCTGCACGACCACGCGGTCTTCTTTCGGCAGCACCTTCACGATGTTGCCGGTTTTGCCTTTGTCCTTGCCGGCGATCACGACAACGCGGTCGCCCTTGCGCACCTTGGCGGCCATCACAGCACCTCCGGGGCGAGCGAGATGATCTTCATATGGTTCTTGGCGCGCAGCTCCCGCGGCACCGGGCCGAAGATGCGCGTGCCGATCGGCTCGCCATTATTGTTCACCAGCACAGCGGCGTTGGTGTCGAAGCGGATCACAGAGCCGTCCGGGCGCTTGATGTCCTTGGCGGTGCGGACCACCACGGCGCGGCGCACGTCGCCCTTCTTCACCCGGCCGCGCGGCTGGGCTTCCTTCACCGACACCACGATGACGTCGCCGACATGGGCATAGCGGCGCTTGGCGCCGCCCAGCACCTTGATGCACTGGACCCGGCGCGCGCCGGAATTATCGGCGACATCGAGATTGGTCTGCATCTGAATCATGGCGTCTTTATCCTTGCCGGTTCTTTCCGTCCGATCGTCAGACCTGGACGGCGCCGACGACTTCCCAGCGCTTCAATTTCGATTTCGGCGGACACTCGGCGATCTCGACCCGGTCGCCCACCTTGAATGCGTTGCCCTCGTCATGGGCGTGATATTTCTTCGAGCGGCGCACGGTCTTGGCGTAGAGCGGGTGCATGTAGGTCCGTTCCACCTTCACGACCACGGTCTTTTCACCCTTGTCGCTGACCACGACGCCCTGGAGATGACGCTTCGGCATTGCGGTCTCCTCAACCCTTCTTCTTGGCGCTGAGCGCCGTTTGCAGCCGCGCGATGTCGCGGCGCACGGTGCGCTGGCGCGCAGTGTTTTCGAGCTGACCCGTCGCCTTTTGAAAGCGCAGATTGAACTGCTCTTTCTTCAGCCTCAGGATTTCGTCCTTCAGCTTGGCTTCGTCGAATGTGCGGATTTCGGTGTTGTCCATTTCGCTCACCCGATCATTCGCCGACGCGCTTCACGATCTTGGTCTTGATCGGCAGCTTCGCGGCGCCCAGAGCCAGGGCCTCGCGCGCCACGTCGTCCGGCACGCCGTCGATCTCGAACATGATGCGCCCAGGCTTCACCTTGGCCGCCCAGAATTCCGGCGTGCCCTTACCCTTACCCATCCGCACTTCGGTCGGCTTTTTCGAAACCGGCACATCCGGGAAAATGCGGATCCACACCCGGCCGGCGCGCTTCATGTGGCGCGTAATGGCGCGGCGCGTCGCCTCGATCTGGCGCGCGGTCACGCGCTCGGGCTCCATCGCCTTCAGCCCGTGTGAGCCGAAATTGAGTTCAAAGCCGCCCTTGGCCGCGCCATGAATGCGGCCTTTGAACTGCTTGCGGTATTTTGTGCGCTTGGGTTGCAGCATCGTCTTGTTCCGTAAGCCTTAGGCCGCCGCAGCGCCCTGGCGCTGGGAGCGGGCGCGCTGTTCGCCCGTATCCTGCTGGCGCCGTTCCGAGGCCATGGGGTCGTGCTCCATGATCTCGCCTTTGTAGATCCACACCTTCACGCCGATCTTGCCCATCGGCGTGTCGGCCTCGGCAAAGCCATAATCGACATCGGCGCGCAGCGTGTGCAGCGGCACCGAGCCTTCCTGATATTGTTCGGTGCGCGCGATCTCGGCGCCGCCAAGACGGCCCGAAACTCGCACCTTCACGCCCTTGGCGCCCAGCCGCATCGTCGCCTGCAACGCGCGCTTCATCGCGCGGCGGAAGGCCACGCGGCGCTCAAGCTGCTGCGCCACCGACTCGGCCACCAGCGTGGCGTCCACTTCCGGCTTGCGCACTTCGACGATGTTCAGGAACACCTCGCCGTCGACCAGCTTGGCCAGCTCCCGGCGCAGGCTTTCGATGTCGGCGCCCTTCTTGCCGATCACCACGCCCGGACGGGCGGTGTAGATCGTCACGCGGCACTTCTTGTGCGGACGCTCGATCACGATCTTGGAGACGCCGGCGGACTTCAGCTTCTCGCGCAGCATCTTTCGGATCTTCAGATCCGAGAGCAGCAGATCGCCATAGTCCTTCGAGTTGGCGAACCAGCGCGAATCCCAGGTCTTGTTGACGCCGAGCCGCAGCCCGATCGGATTTACCTTCTGGCCCATCAGGCCGCCTCCTCGACTTCGCGCACAACAATAGTGATTTCCGAAAACGGTTTTTCGATCCGCCCCGCCCGGCCGCGCGCACGCGCACGCCAGCGCTTCATCACCAGGTTCTTGCCGACATAGGCCTCCGACACGACCAGCGAGTCGATGTCGAGCCCGTGATTGTTTTCCGCATTGGCGATGGCGGATTCCAGCACCTTCTTCACATCGCGGGCGATACGCTTGTGGCTGAATTCCAGGTCCGCCAGCGCACGCTCCGCCTTCTTTCCACGGATCATCTGTGCGACCAGATTCAGCTTTTGCGGGCTGATACGAATGACCCGCAGCTTGGCGCGCGCCTCGTTATCCGCCAGCCGGCGTTCTGTTTTGGGCTTGCCCATCGCCTAGCCCCTCTTCGCTTTCTTGTCAGACGCATGACCCGTGTAGGTGCGGGTTGGCGCGAACTCGCCAAGCTTGTGGCCGACCATATCTTCGGTCACCAGCACCGGAATGAATTTCTGACCGTTATGGACCTGGAACGTCAGGCCCACGAATTGCGGCATGATGGTGGAGCGCCGCGACCAGGTCTTGATCGCCTGCTTCCGGCCTGCGCCATGCGCGGCGTCTGCTTTCTTGAGCAGATAGCCATCGACGAACGGGCCTTTCCAAACCGAACGCGCCATGATCCCGTTCTCCTCCTAGCGCCGCTTCTTCTGGTGACGCGACCGGATAATCAGCTTGTCGGTCGCCTTGTTCTTGCGGGTCTTCGCGCCCTTGGTGGACTTGCCCCAAGGGGTGACCGGATGACGGCCGCCGGATGTGCGGCCTTCGCCGCCGCCATGGGGGTGGTCCACCGGGTTCATCGCCACGCCGCGTACGCTCGGACGCTTGCCCAGCAGACGGTTGCGCCCCGCCTTGCCGAGATTCTGGTTCAAATGGTCAGGGTTCGACACCGCGCCGACCGTGGCCATGCAGGAATCCGGCACCATGCGCAGTTCGCCCGATCCCAGCCGGATCTGGGCATAACCCTGGTCGCGGCCGACGAGCTGGACAAACGCGCCGGCAGAGCGCGCGATCTGGCCGCCTTTGCCCGGCTTCATCTCCACATTGTGGATGATGGTGCCCACCGGCATGGCGCGCAGCGGCATGGCGTTGCCTGGCTTCACATCCGCGCGCGCCGAGGCGATCACCTTGTCGCCTTCGTGCAGGCGCTGCGGCGCCAGGATATAGGCCAGCTCGCCGTCCTCATACCGGATCAGCGCGATAAACGCCGTGCGGTTGGGATCGTACTCCAGGCGCTGAACCGTCGCCGGAACGTCCAGCTTGGCGCGCTTGAAGTCGATCCGGCGGTACAGCCGCTTGGCCCCGCCGCCGCGGCGGCGCGCGGTAACGCGGCCGGCATTGTTGCGGCCGCCGCTTTTGGTCAGCCCCTCGACCAGCGACTTCTCAGGACGGCCCTGATGCAGCTCGCTGCGGTCGACCAGAACCAGCGCGCGCCGGCCGGGCGATGTCGGATTGAAGGTCTTGAGCGCCATGATCTTCTCTTCGCCGTTCCTACAGACCCGTGGTCACGTCGATGGTCTGGCCCTCTTCGAGGGTGACGACGGCTTTTTTCACGTCCGGGCGCACACCGGGCACGCCGCGGAACCGCTTGGTTTTTCCCTTCACGCGGATCGTGTTCACCGATTTCACGGTGACGCCGAACAACGCCTCCACCGCCGCCTTGATCTGCGGCTTGGTGGCGTTCAGCGGCGTGCGAAACACGACCTTGTTCTGCTCGGACAGGATCGTCGATTTCTCGGTGATGACCGGGGCGACGACCGCATCGTAGTGATGTGCCTTGGGCGCGCTCATTTCAGGCGGGCCTCCAGTTTTTCGACGGCGGATTTGGTGAGCACCAGCGTGTCGCGGCGCAGCACGTCATAAACATTGACGCCCTGGACCGGCAGCACATCGACGCCCGGGATATTGCGCGCGGCGCGGGAGAAATTGACGTCCAGCGTCTCGCCCCCGATCACCAGCGCATTGTTCACGCCCAGCCCGGCGAACGCCTTGCGCAGCTCGGCGGTCTTGCCGTCCTTCAGCTTCGCATCGTCGATCACGATCAGGGCGTCGCCCCCGGCCTTGGCCGAAAGCGCCAGCTTCAGGCCCAGCGCACGCACCTTTTTCGGCAGGTCATGGCCGTGCTCGCGCACACGCGGACCATGCACCACGCCGCCGCCGACAAAGATGTTCGACGAACGCGCGCCGTGGCGGGCGCCGCCCGTGCCCTTCTGGCGGTACATTTTCTTCTTGGTGCGGGAGATTTCGCCCCGCTCCTTCACCTTGTGCGTGCCGGCCTGACGCCGGGAAAGCTGCCAGCGCACCACGCGGTGCAGGATGTCGGCGCGCGGCTCCAGACCGAAGACGGAATCGTCCAGCTCGATCGAACCGGCGGCGCCGGAGTCCAGGGTTTTGACGTCGATCTTCATTATTCGGCGCCCCCGGATTTGGAATCAGTGTTCTCTTCAGCTTCGGCCGGCGTGGCTTCAGCGGCGGTTTCTTCCACCGCGGCCTCTTCGGCCGGCTCTTCCCTGGCGGGAGCTTCCTTCGCGGGGGCCTCGGCGGCGCCCGGCGCGCGGAACGCGCCCGGAACCGGCAGTTCGACCGCGCCCGCGCCCTTCACGGCGTCGCGCACTTCGATCCAACCGCCTTTGGGACCGGGCACCGCGCCTTTCACCAGGATCAGGCCGCGCTCCACATCCACACGCACCACTTCCACGTTTTGCGTAGTCACACGCTCGGCGCCCAGATGACCGGCCATCTTCTTGCCGGGGAAGGTGCGGCCCGGATCCTGACGGTTGCCGGTCGAGCCATGCGAGCGGTGGCTGATCGAAACGCCGTGCGTGGCGCGCAGACCGCCGAAATTCCAGCGCTTCATGGCGCCGGCGAAGCCCTTGCCGACCGAGGTTCCGGCCACGTCCACATACTGGCCGGGCACGAAATGATCGGCCGTCAGTTCCGCCCCCACATCGATGAGGTTGTCTTCCGACACGCGGAATTCGATAACTTTCTGCTTCGGCTCGACGCTGGCCTTGGCGAAATGTTCGCGCTGGGCCTTGGGCGTGCGCGAGGCCTTGGCCGCGCCGGCGCCCAGTTGCAGCGCGATATAGCCGTCGCGCTCCGCCGTGCGCTGCGCCACCACCTGGCACGACTCAAGCTGCAACACGGTGACGGGCACATGCACACCGTCCTCCGCGAACACGCGGCTCATGCCGATTTTGCGGGCGAGTACCCCGGTCCGCATGTCCTTACGCTCCCAGCTTGATCTCGACATCGACGCCGGCGGCGAGGTCGAGCTTCATCAGCGCGTCCACCGTTTGCGGCGTAGGGTCGACAATATCCAGCAACCGCTTGTGCGTGCGCACCTCGAACTGCTCCCGCGACTTCTTGTCGACATGCGGCGAACGGTTGACGGTGAACCGTTCGATCCGCGTCGGCAGCGGGATCGGCCCCAGCACCGTGGCGCCGGTGCGCTTGGCGGTCGAAACGATCTCGCGCGCGGAATTATCCAGCACGCGATGATCGAACGCCTTCAGGCGGATGCGGATGCTCTGACGTTCCATCTAACTTCATCCAGAACCGGGAAAGCGAGAAGCAAGGGCGCATTCGCGCCGAAGCCATCGTCTCCTGTCGTCTGCTCCCTTGCTCTCGAAACCCGGTCTTGTGCTTGCTACTCGAGGATCTTGGAGACGACGCCGGAACCAACCGTGCGGCCGCCTTCGCGAATGGCGAAGCGCAGGCCCTGGTCCATGGCGATCGGCGAGATCAGCTCGACGGTCATCGCGACATTGTCGCCCGGCATGACCATTTCCGTGCCTTCCGGCAGGTGACAGATGCCCGTCACATCGGTGGTGCGGAAATAGAATTGCGGACGGTAGTTCGTGAAGAACGGCGTGTGACGGCCGCCCTCTTCCTTGGTCAGGATATAGACCTCGGCGCTGAACTTGGCGTGCGGGGTGATCGAGCCCGGCTTGGCCAGAACCTGGCCGCGCTCCACGCCCTCACGATCCACGCCGCGCAGCAGCGCGCCGATATTGTCGCCCGCCTCGCCGCTGTCCAGCAGCTTGCGGAACATTTCGACGCCCGTGACCGTGGTTTTGGTCGTGTCGCGGATGCCGACGATTTCGACCTCCTCGCCGACCTTCACGATGCCGCGCTCGACGCGGCCGGTCACCACCGTGCCCCGGCCGGAAATCGAGAACACGTCCTCGATCGGCATCAGGAACGGCATGTCCTTCGGACGCTCCGGCTGCGGAATATAGTCGTCGACCGCCTTCATCAGCTCGCGGATGGCGTTTTCGCCGATTTCGGGGTTGTTGCCTTCCAGCGCCGCCAAGGCCGAGCCCTTGACGATCGGAATGTCGTCGCCCGGGAACTCGTATTTGGAGAGAAGCTCGCGCACTTCCATCTCCACCAGCTCCAGCAGCTCGGCGTCATCGACCTGGTCGACCTTGTTCATGAACACGACCAGGGCCGGCACGCCGACCTGACGGGCCAGCAGGATGTGCTCGCGCGTTTGCGGCATGGGGCCGTCGGCGGCGGAAACCACCAGAATGGCGCCATCCATCTGCGCCGCGCCGGTGATCATGTTCTTCACATAGTCCGCGTGGCCCGGACAGTCGACGTGGGCGTAGTGACGATTGTCCGTCTCATACTCCACGTGCGCCGTGGAGATGGTGATGCCGCGCGCCTTTTCCTCCGGCGCGGCGTCGATCATGTCATACGCCTTGAACTCGCCGAAATACTTGGTGATCGCCGCCGTCAGCGTCGTCTTGCCGTGGTCGACGTGGCCGATCGTGCCAATGTTCACGTGCGGCTTGTTACGCTCAAACTTAGCCTTGCCCATGGTTCCTCTCCGCTAAGAGATTTCTGGTCAGCCCGCGAGTTTCGCGAGCACTTCCTGACTGACAGCCTGCGGGACAGGCTCGTAATGGTCGAACTGCATTGTGTACTGCGCCCGTCCCTGACTCATGGAACGCAGGTTGTTGACGTAACCGAACATGTTGGCGAGCGGCACAAAGGCGTTGATGACCTGCGCATTGCCGCGCGTGTCGGTGCCCTGGATCATGCCGCGCCGCGAATTCAGGTCGCCGATAACGTCGCCCATATATTCCTCGGGCGTCACCACCTCGACCTTCATGATCGGCTCCAGCAGGGTCGGCTTGCCGGTCTCGGCCGCCTCGCGGAACGCCGCGCGCGCCGCGATCTCGAACGCCATCACCGATGAATCGACGTCGTGATAGGCGCCGTCGATCAGGCTGGCTTTGAAATCGATCACCGGGAAACCGGCCAGCAGCCCGCTTTCGGCGACCTGCATGATGCCCTTTTCGACGCCCGGAATATATTCCTTGGGTACCGAACCGCCGACAATCTTCGATTCGAACTCCCGGCCCGAGCCCGGCTCCAGCGGCGAGAACACGATCTTCACGCGCGCGAACTGGCCGGAACCGCCGGTCTGCTTCTTGTGCGTGTAGTCCACCGTGGTCTCGCGGCCAAGCGTCTCGCGATAGGCCACCTGCGGCGCGCCGATATTGGCCTCGACCTTGAACTCCCGCTTCATGCGGTCGACCAGAATGTCGAGGTGCAGCTCGCCCATGCCGGCCATGATAGTCTGGCCCGATTCCTCGTCCGTATGGACGCGGAAGGACGGATCCTCCGCCGCCAGACGCGACAGGGCCACGCCCATCTTTTCCTGGTCGGCCTTGGATTTCGGCTCGATGGCGATCTCGATCACCGGATCGGGGAACTCCATGCGCTCCAGAATCACCGCGTTGTTCGGATCGCACAGCGTGTCGCCGGTGGTGACATCCTTCAGGCCGGCCAGGGCGACGATGTCGCCGGCCGCGGCCCATTTGATGTCTTCGCGGTTGTTGGAGTGCATCAGCAGCATGCGCCCGATGCGTTCTTTCTTGCCTTTGACGGTGTTCAGCACGCCGTCGCCGGAATTCAGCACGCCCGAATAGATGCGGCAGAACGTGAGCGAGCCGACAAACGGGTCGTTCATGATCTTGAACGCCAGAGCCGAAAACGGCTCCTTGTCGTCGGGCTTGCGCGAAAGTTCTTCGTCGCTGTCCGGCTTGTGGCCCCGGATCGCCGGCACGTCGACCGGGCTGGGCAGGAAGTCCCCCACCGCGTCCAGCAACGGCTGCACACCCTTGTTCTTGAAGGCCGTGCCGCACATCACCGGGAAGAACTGCACCGAACAGACGCCCTTGCGGATCAAGGCGCGGATCGTATCGGCGTCCGGCATGTCGCCTTCGAGATAGGCTTCCATCGCCGCTTCGTCGATCTCGACAGCCGCTTCGACCAGCTTTTCGCGATATTCCTCGGCCTTGGCCTGAAGCTCGGCGGGGATGTCCACCACATCCCAGGAGGCGCCCAGATCGTCGCCCTTCCAGATCAGGGCTTTCATCTCGATCAGGTCGACCACGCCGGCGAACTGGCTTTCCTCGCCGATGGGCAGTTGCAGAACCAGCGGATTGATGCCCAGCCGGCTCTTGATGCTCTCCACCGACGCGTAGAAATCGGCGCCGATCTTGTCCATCTTGTTGACGAAGATCAGGCGCGGCACGTGATATTTGTCGGCCTGACGCCATACGGTTTCGGTCTGCGGCTCCACACCGGCGTTGCCGTCCAGCAGCGCGATGGCGCCGTCCAGCACGCGCAGGCTGCGCTCCACCTCAATCGTGAAGTCCACGTGGCCGGGCGTGTCGATAATATTGAAGCGGCGCATCTTGCCGTCACGGCCCTTCCAGAAGGTCGTGGTGGCGGCGGAGGTGATGGTGATCCCCCGCTCCTGCTCCTGCTCCATCCAGTCCATGGTGGCCGCGCCGTCATGGACTTCGCCGATCTTGTGGCTCTTGCCGGTATAATAGAGAACGCGCTCGGTCGTCGTCGTCTTGCCCGCATCGATGTGGGCCATGATGCCGAAATTGCGGTAGTCCTCGATCGGATATTCGCGCGTAGCCATTGTCTTGTTCTCTCGGCGGTCCGGGACTTACCAGCGATAGTGCGAAAAGGCGCGGTTGGCTTCCGCCATCCGGTGCGTGTCTTCGCGCTTCTTCACGGCGGAGCCGCGATTATTGGCGGCGTCCAGCAGCTCGCCGGCCAGACGCTCATGCATCGTGTTTTCGTTGCGCGCGCGGGCGGCGGCGGCCAGCCAGCGGATCGCCAGCGCCTGACGCCGCTCCGGCCGCACCTCGACCGGCACCTGATAGGTGGCGCCGCCAACCCGGCGGGACCGCACCTCAACGCTCGGCTTCACATTTTCCAGCGCGTCGCGGAACACGCGGATCGGCTCCTGCCGCGCCTTCTGCTCCACCAGCTCGAACGCGCCATAGACGATGCGCTCGGCGGCCGATTTTTTGCCATCGCGCATGATGTAGTTCATGAACTTCGTGACGACTTCGTCCCCGAATTTCGGGTCCGGGATGATTTCGCGTTTTTCGGCGCGGTGGCGGCGGCTCATCTCTTCCGGTCCTTATTTCGGGCGCTTGGCGCCATAAAGCGAACGGCGCTGGCGGCGGTCTTTCACGCCCTGGGTGTCCAGCACGCCGCGCAGGATGTGGTAGCGCACGCCCGGAAGGTCTTTCACCCGGCCGCCGCGGATCAGCACCACCGAGTGCTCCTGCAAGTTATGGCCTTCGCCCGGGATATAGCTCACCACCTCGTGGCCCGAGGTCAGGCGCACCTTGGCGACCTTGCGCAGGGCCGAGTTCGGCTTTTTCGGCGTCGTCGTATAGACGCGCGTGCAGACGCCGCGGCGCTGGGGCGAACCCTCCAGCGCAGGGACTTTGTTCCGCTTGCGTTTCGGCTGCCGCGGCTTGCGGACCAGCTGGTTGATCGTCGGCATACGCTCTTCGCCTCGCATCCAAACATAAGCCGGCGCGCGAAACCGCCCGCCAGCACGAACGCCGCCCATGCCGGAAATCCCGGAGGCGGCCGAATCCTTGTCGTCATTGGTCCGTCGGACCGCGTCTAGCGTTAAGCTACGGCCAGTCCCAAAAACGAGGGCGCTACATAGCCCTACGCCCCATGCGGGTCAACGCCATCGGCCCGGTTTTGGCAGGCAAACGCAGGGTTTTGCGCCGCCCAGGGCGGGTTCAGGGCGCGATTGGCCGGAATTGGCCGCTTTCTGGCCGCCTCCAACCCCTTTGGACCCCCCGCCCCGGGCCAAAAGAGACCCGAAACCGGGGCAGGCCACCTCCAAATCCGCTCCAGCCCCGCCCCAGGTATCCGAAGGATACCGGAGACCGCCCCCGTTTCCCGAATCGCCAGGGCCGGCCGACCGTGGCATTCTTCCTGCCATGACCCGCAAGCTGGTCAACGCCATCTGCCGCAAGCTGCCCGACGCCGAGGTCTCCGACCCCTGGGGCGGTGGGCATGACGCATGGAAGGTCGGCGGCAAGATGTTCGCCTGTATCGGGGCGGTGACGCCGGGCGTATCGCTGAAAACGCCGGATCTCGAGAGCGCCGCCCTGCTGATCGAGACCGGCCGGGCCGAGCGCGCGCCCTATTTCCATCGCTCCTGGGTTCTCATTCCCTGGGACAGGATGGACGAGGCCGAGCTGCGCGACCGAATCCACCTCTCCTACCGCCTGATCCGCGCCGCCTTGCCGAAAAAGCTCCAGGCTGCGCTGGCGCCGCTGCCGGAATAGGTTCTCCGTCCAAAACAAAAACGCCCCGCCGGATGGCGGGGCGTTTCCGTTAGAGCTGCACGCGGCGGATATGCCCTGCCCGCCCCCGCTGGGGACGGAGGGGCCGCGCCTTGTTCGCCGCGCCCTACTCGCTTCTGGCCGCGGCGGCGATGGCCGCCGGCAGTTCCTCGCGCTCAGCTTCGTTGACGGCGAGCTGCTCCTGGTCGCGATCATAGGCGACCCGGTTCAGCTTGCGCATCACCCCGCCGGTGCCCGCCGGGATCAGCCGGCCGACGATGACGTTTTCCTTGAGGCCTTCCAGCGTGTCGATCTTGCCGTTGACGGCGGCGTCGGTGAGCACGCGGGTTGTCTCCTGGAACGAGGCGGCCGAGATAAAGCTGCGCGTTTGCAGGCTAGCCTTGGTGATGCCGAGCAGCACCGGCACGCCCTGCGCCTTTTTCTTGCGCGGGGCGAGCTGGGCGTTGGCCTCGTCCATCTCCACCCGGTCGATCTGCTCGCCGGGGATCAGCGTGGTGTCGCCGGCCTCGGTGATTTCGACCTTTTGCAGCATCTGGCGCACGATCACTTCGATATGCTTGTCGTTGATCGGCACGCCTTGCAGGCGATAGACGTCCTGAATTTCCTGGATCAGATAGACCGCCAGCGCCTCGACCCCCATCACCGACAGGATGTCGTGCGGCGCGGGGTTGCCGTCCATCAGATATTCGCCGCGCTTGATGTGGTCGCCTTCCTGCACCAGCAAATGCCGGCCCTTGGGCACCAGATACTCCACCTTCTCCAGATTTTCGTCATCCGGCACGATGGCGATACGCCGCTTGTTCTTGTAGTCGCGGCCATACTCCACGCGGCCGTCGGCTTCGGCGATGATGGCGTGATCCTTCGGACGCCGCGCCTCGAACAGCTCCGCCACCCGCGGCAGACCGCCGGTGATGTCACGCGTGCGGGCGCCTTCGGTCGGGATCCGGGCCAGCACGTCGCCGGGCTGGACCTCGTCACCGTTGGAGACCGAAAGAACGGCGCCGACCGCCAGCATGTAGCTGGCGACGCCGCCGGAGGCGAGTTTCACCGGCTCGCCCTTCTTGTCGACCACCACCACCGCGGGCTGGAGCGAGCCGCCGCGCATCGAGGCGCGCCAGTCGATCACCACCTTGTTGGAAATGCCGGTGGCTTCGTCCATCTCGTCCTTCACCGAGACACCCTCGGTCATGTCGATCAGGTTCACCTTGCCGCCCACTTCCGTGACAATCGGCACAGTATAGGGATCCCAGTCGGCCAGACGCTGACCGCGCTTGACTTCGGCCCCCTCATCCAGCGCAACGCGGGCGCCATAGGGCAGCGTATAGGACTCCAGCTCTTTGCCGTTCTTGTCGAGCACGGCGATCTGGACATTGCGGCCCATGATGACGAACTCGCCGCCAGAGGCCTTCACCGTCGAGCGGTTGCGATAGGCGAACACGCCCTCGCGGCTGGCTTCGATGAACGAGCGTTCCGAAACCTGCGCCGTGCCGCCGATATGGAAGGTCCGCATGGTAAGCTGGGTTCCCGGCTCGCCGATGGACTGCGCCGCGATCACGCCGACCGCCTCGCCGACATTGACGCGTGTGCCGCGCGCCAGGTCGCGGCCATAACATGTGGCGCACACGCCGATCTTGGTCTGGCAGGTCAGCACAGACCGCACCCGGACAGAAACGACGCCGGCCTCCTCGATTTCGGCGACCAGAACCTCGTCCAGATAATCGCCGGCATCGGCGACCGTCTCGCGCGTATCGGGATGCAGCACGTCCTCGGCCGCGGTGCGGCCCAGAATGCGCTGGCCCAGCGAGACCACCACATCGCCGCCTTCGACGATGGAGCGCACCTCGATGCCCTCGGCCGAGCCGCAATCTTCCTCGATAATGATGCAGTCCTGCGCCACGTCGACCAGACGCCGCGTCAGATAGCCGGAGTTCGCGGTCTTCAGCGCGGTGTCGGCCAGACCCTTCCGCGCGCCGTGGGTGGAGTTGAAATACTCCAGCACGGTCAGGCCTTCCTTGAAGTTCGAGATGATCGGCGTCTCGATGATCTCGCCCGAGGGCTTGGCCATCAGGCCGCGCATCCCCGCCAGCTGCTTCATCTGGTTTTTCGAGCCGCGCGCCCCGGAATGCGCCATCATAAAGATGGAGTTGGGGTCGAGCTGACGCCCGCCCTCGCCGGTTTCCAGAACCGACACATGATCCATCATGGCGTCGGCAACACGGTCGGTGCACTTGGCCCAGGCGTCGACCACTTTGTTGTATTTTTCACCCTTGGTGATAAGGCCGTCGGCGTATTGCTGCTCGTAATCGGAAACCAGCGTGCGGGTCTGTTCGACCAGCTTCCGCTTTTCCTCCGGGATCACCATATCGTCCTTGCCGAATGAGATGCCCGCCTTGGCCGCCTCGCGGAAGCCCAGCCCCATGATCTTGTCGCAGAAGATCACCGTCGCCTTCTGACCGGTGTGGCGATAGACCACGTCGATGATGTGGCCGATCTCCTTCTTGGTCAGCAAACGATTGATGAGGTCGAACGGCACTTCCGGGTGGCGCGGCAGATGCTCGGCGATCAGCATCCGGCCCGGCGTCGTTTCCACAACCGTGGCGACCGGTGTGTTCTCCTCGTTCAGCGTGACATAGCGCGCCTTGACCTTGGTGTGCAGCGTCACAACGCCGGCTTCCAGCGCGGCTTCGATCTCGCCCAGATTGGCGAAGGCCATGCCCTCGCCCGGCTCGCCGTCCTTGGCCAGCGTGAGATAATAAAGACCCAGCACGATGTCCTGCGACGGCACGATGATCGGCCGGCCGTTGGCGGGGCTGAGGATGTTGTTGGTCGACATCATCAGCACGCGCGCCTCAAGCTGCGCCTCCAGGCTCAGCGGAACGTGCACGGCCATCTGGTCGCCGTCGAAGTCGGCATTGAACGCGGCGCAGACCAGCGGGTGAAGCTGGATCGCCTTGCCCTCGATCAGTTTGGGTTCGAACGCCTGAATGCCGAGACGGTGCAGCGTCGGCGCACGGTTCAGCAGCACCGGATGCTCGCGGATCACCTCGTCCAGGATGTCCCAGACCTCGGGCCGCTCCTTCTCCACCATTTTCTTGGACTGTTTGACTGTGCCCGAGAGCCCCTTGGCGTCCAGCCGCGCATAGATGAACGGCTTGAACAGTTCCAGCGCCATCTTCTTGGGCAGGCCGCATTCATGCAGCTTCAGCTCGGGTCCAACCACGATCACAGAGCGGCCGGAATAATCCACGCGCTTGCCGAGCAGGTTTTGGCGGAACCGGCCCTGCTTGCCCTTCAGCATGTCGCTGAGCGATTTCAGCGGACGCTTGTTGGCGCCGGTGATGGTGCGGCCGCGGCGCCCGTTGTCGAACAGCGCATCGACCGATTCCTGCAACATCCGCTTTTCATTGCGGATGATGATGTCCGGCGCGCGCAGCTCCATCAGCCGCTTCAGACGGTTGTTACGGTTGATGACGCGGCGATAGAGATCGTTCAGGTCCGAGGTCGCGAACCGGCCGCCATCCAGCGGCACCAGCGGGCGCAGCTCGGGCGGGATCACCGGCACCACGGTCAGGATCATCCATTCCGGGCGGTTGCCGGAGGCCATGAACGCCTCGATCAGCTTCAGCCGCTTCAGGAACTTCTTCTTCTTCAGCTCGGATCCGGTTTCCTCGATGTCGGTGCGCAGCTGCTCGGCCGTCTGCTCCATCTCGATGGCGGATAGCATTTCGCGGACCGCCTCGGCGCCGATCCCGGCTGTGAAGCTGTCCTCGCCGTATTGCTCCTGCGCGTCGTAATATTCTTCCTCGGTCAGAAGCTGGTTCTGCTCAAGCGCGGTCAGGCCCGGCTCGGTGACGATATAAGACTCGAAATAGAGCACGCGCTCCACGTCCTTCAGCGCCATGTCCAGAATCATGGCGATGCGGCTGGGCAGCGACTTCAGGAACCAGATATGGGCGACCGGCGCGGCCAGCTCGATATGACCCATGCGCTCGCGCCGCACACGCGCCAGCGTCACTTCCACACCGCATTTTTCGCAGATGATGCCCTTGTACTTCATCCGCTTGTATTTGCCGCACAGGCATTCGTAGTCCTTGATCGGACCGAAGATGCGGGCGCAGAACAGGCCGTCGCGCTCCGGCTTGAAGGTCCGGTAATTAATCGTTTCCGGCTTCTTGATCTCGCCGAACGACCAGGAATGAATCTTTTCCGGGCTGGCGAGACCGATACGGATCTGATCGAACACCGGCTCTTCCGCCGCCGGGTTGAAGATGTTCATGACCTCTTGGTTCATGGACTCCAGGTCTCCTTAACCTGTTGTGCTTCAAGACCCTTGGGGCCTTTCGGCATGGGGGCGCGGGGCAGCGCCGCTATTCTCTCTTTCCCTCGCCCCGAAAACGGTCTCAAACCGCGTCTCAAAGGGCGAGGGAAAATCCTTCCGTCACTCGGCGATCAGCTGTTCTGAAGAGCCACGTCCAGGCCCAGCGACCGCATCTCCTTCACCAGCACGTTGAAGCTTTCCGGGATGCCGGCCTCAAAGCTGTCGTCGCCGCGGACGATGGCTTCATAGACCTTGGTGCGGCCGGCTACATCGTCCGACTTCACCGTAAGCATTTCCTGGAGCGTATAGGCCGCGCCATAGGCTTCCAGCGCCCACACTTCCATTTCGCCGAAGCGCTGGCCGCCAAACTGCGCCTTGCCGCCCAGCGGTTGCTGGGTGACCAGGCTGTAGGGACCGATGGAGCGGGCGTGAATTTTGTCATCCACCAGATGGTGCAGCTTCAGCAGATACATATAGCCGACCGTTACATCACGGGCGAATTTCTCGCCTGTGCGCCCATCCCAGAGCTGCGTCTGGCCCGAGGACCGCAGCCCTGCCTTTTCCAGAAGGTCCACAATCTCCGGCTCCCGCGCGCCGTCGAACACCGGCGTCGCCACCGGCAGGCCCATCGCCATGTTGCGGCCCAGTTCCGCCACTTCCTCGTTCTTGCGCGGCAGTTCGGCATCATCGCCCAGAACGCCGGTCAGCGTATCTCTCAGCGGCTTGATGTCGCCGCCGCGGCTATAGGCCGCGTAGGCTTCACCGATCTGGCGTCCCAGCCCGGCGCACGCCCAGCCAAGATGCGTTTCCAGAATCTGGCCGACATTCATCCGCGAGGGCACGCCCAGCGGATTGAGCACGATATCGACCGGCGTGCCATCGGCCAGGAACGGCATGTCTTCCATCGGCACGATCTTGGAGATCACGCCCTTGTTGCCGTGCCGTCCGGCCATCTTGTCGCCGGGTTGCAGCTTGCGCTTCACCGCGACGAACACCTTAACGGTCTTCATCACGCCGGGCGGCAGCTCGTCGCCGCGTTGCAGCTTCTCCACCTTGTCGTCGAAGCGGGCGTCCAGACGCGCCTTGGACTCTTTATACTGCTTGTTCAGCGCCTCGATCTGCTCCATGGCCGGATCGTCGGAAAGACCGATCTGCCACCACTGGCCGCGGCTCAGCTCGGTCAGTTTTTCCTCGGTAACCTTACCCTTGGCCCAGCCGCGCGGGCCGGAAACCGAGTTCTTCTCAAGCAGGATTTCCTTCAGGCGGCCATAGATGTTGCGCTCGAGGATATTGAGTTCGTCCTCGCGGTCCTTCGACAGACGTTCGATTTCCTCGCGCTCGATCTGCATCGCGCGCTGGTCCTTTTCGACACCGTGACGATTGAACACGCGCACTTCGACAACCGTTCCGGTGACGCCCGGCGGTAATTTCAGCGAGGTGTCACGCACGTCAGAGGCTTTTTCGCCAAAAATGGCGCGCAGCAGCTTCTCTTCCGGCGTCATCGGCGACTCGCCCTTGGGCGTCACCTTGCCGACCAGAATGTCGCCCGCCTGCACCTCGGCTCCGATAGCGACAATGCCCGCCTCATCGAGATTGCGCAGCGCCTCCTCGCCGACGTTCGGGATGTCGCGGGTGATCTCCTCCGGGCCCAGCTTGGTGTCGCGGGCCATGACCTCGAACTCCTCCAGATGGATGGAGGTGAACACATCGTCGCGCACGATGCGCTCGGAGATCAGGATCGAGTCCTCGAAATTGTATCCGTTCCACGGCATGAACGCGACCAGCGTGTTCTTGCCGAGCGCCAGCTCGCCAAGATCGGTCGACGGGCCGTCGGCCACGATGTCGCCGGCGCGAATTTCATCGCCCACGCGCACCAGCGGCCGCTGGTTGATACAGGTCGACTGGTTCGAGCGCTGGAACTTCAGCAGATTATAGATGTCCACGCCCGGCTTTGTCGGGTCGCGCTCCTTGGTGGCGCGGATGACGATGCGGTGGGCGTCCACCTGCTCCACTATGCCGTCGCGGCGGGCGGTGATGGCGGCGCCGGAATCGCGGGCCACCACGGACTCCATGCCGGTGCCGACCAGCGGCGCCTCGGCGCGCAGCAGCGGCACGGCCTGGCGTTGCATGTTCGAGCCCATCAGCGCGCGGTTGGCGTCGTCGTTCTCCAGGAACGGAATCAGCGCCGCGGCGACCGAAACAAGCTGCTTGGGCGACACGTCGATGAAATCCACCTCGTCACGCGGCACCAGAGTCACATCGCCGCTGACGCGGCAGGTGACCAGATCGTTCACCAGGCGGCCGTTCGCGTCGATTTGCGCATTGGCCTGCGCCACGGCGTAGCGCGCTTCTTCCATGGCAGAGAGGTAGACCACTTCGTCGGTCATCTTGCCGTTCACCACGCGCCGGTACGGGCTTTCGATGAAGCCGTATTTATTGACGCGCGCATGTGTGGCCAGCGAGTTGATAAGGCCGATATTCGGGCCTTCCGGCGTCTCGATGGGGCAGATGCGGCCATAATGCGTCGGATGCACGTCACGCACCTCAAAGCCGGCGCGCTCGCGGGTCAGGCCGCCCGGGCCAAGCGCCGAAAGACGGCGCTTGTGCGTGATTTCGCTGAGCGGGTTGGTCTGATCCATGAACTGCGAAAGCTGCGAAGAGCCGAAAAACTCCCGCACCGCCGCCGCCACCGGCTTGGCGTTGATGAGATCGTGCGGCATGACCGTTTCGATATCGACGCTGGTCATGCGTTCCTTGATCGCGCGCTCCATGCGCAGCAGACCGACGCGATACTGGTTTTCCATCAGCTCACCGACAGAGCGCACGCGCCGGTTGCCCAGATTGTCGATGTCGTCGACCTCGCCGCGTCCATCGCGCAGACCGACCAGCGTTTTCAGCACCGCAAGAATGTCTTCCTTGCGCAGCGTGCGCACACTGTCGTCGGTCTCCAGGTCCAGGCGCATATTCATCTTCACGCGGCCGACCGCGGAAAGATCGTAACGCTCGGCGTCGAAGAACAGGCCAGCAAACAAGGCCTGCGCCGTCTCTTCCGTCGGCGGCTCACCAGGACGCATGACGCGATAGATGTCGATCAGCGCCTGCTCACGCGAATCATTTTTATCGACGGCCAGCGTGTTGCGCATATAGCCGCCGATATTGACGTGATCGATGTCCAGCAGGGTCAGCTCATCCACCCCCGCCGCATCCAGCGCCTCGAGGGTTTCGGCGGTCAATTCGTCGCCCGCCTCGGCATAGATTTCGCCGGTCTCCAGATTCACCAGATCGCGCGCCGGATAGCGGCCGGCCAGATCGTCGGCGCCGACCAGCAGCGTCTTGACCTTGGCTTCCTCGATCTTCTTCAGCGTGCGCGTGGTCAGCTTGCGCCCGGCCTCGGCCACCACTTCGCCGCTCTTGGCGTCGATCAGGTCGCGCTGCGGCTTCGTGCCTTTCAGCCGCTCGGGATCGAATGGCGTGGACCAGCCGTCCTTGTGCCGCTTGTATTCAACCGAACGATAGAAAGTGGAGAGAATCTCCTCCCTGTCCATGCCCAGCGCATACAGCATGGTAGAGGCCGGCAGCTTGCGCCGCCGGTCGATGCGCACATGGATGATATCCTTGGCGTCGAATTCGAAATCGAGCCACGAACCGCGATACGGGATCACCCGCGCGGCAAAGAGGTATTTGCCGCTGGCGTGGGTCTTGCCCTTGTCGTGATCGAAGAACACGCCCGGGCTGCGGTGCATCTGGCTGACGATCACGCGCTCGGTGCCGTTGACGACGAACGTGCCCTTGTCCGTCATCAGCGGGATGTCGCCCATATAGACATCCTGTTCCTTGATGTCCTTCACAGACTTGGCGCCGGTCTCCTCGTCCGTATCGAACACGATCAGGCGCAGCTTCACCCGCAGCGGCGCCGCATAGGTGATGTCGCGCTGGCCGCATTCATCGACGTCGAATTTCGGCGCCTCGAATTCATAGGAAACGAACTCCAGAACCGCGCGCTCGGAAAAATCCCGGATCGGAAACACCGATTTGAAGACGGCCAGCAGCCCCTCGTCGGTCCGCTGCGAATGCGTCACATCTTTCTGCAGAAACTGGTCGTAGGAGCTTTTCTGAACCTCGATCAGGTTCGGCATCTGCACGACTTCGGGAATCCGGCCAAAGGATTTGCGAATCCGCTTTTTTTCCGTGAACGTCAGAGACATTGTCGCTCCCTTCGCGCGCTTGGCGCATGGCGTCGCCGTCCGGCCGGAATGGGCGCCGCCCGGCCCGCGGTCCTGTCCCGCACATCCCGGCGACGGCGGCCGGGGGGCGGGTCCGATACGAATCGGTCCGGGGCCGGGCGGGAGTTTCCTCCCGCACGGCCCCTGACCTCAAGTCACGATGCGCGCAAAGCGCACCCGGTTATTTCAGCTCGACGGTCGCTCCCGCTTCCTCGAGCTTTTTCTTGATTTCCTCGGCCTCAGCCTTGGCGACGCCTTCCTTCACAGGCTTGGGCGCGCCTTCGACCAGGTCCTTGGCTTCCTTCAGGCCCAGGCCCGTAACGGCCCGGACTTCCTTGATCACGTTGATCTTCTGCGCACCGGCATTGGCGAGGATGACGTCGAATTCCGTCTTCTCCTCGGCTGCGGCGGCGCCCCCGCCAGCGGCGGCGGGACCGGCCACGGCCACGGCCGCGGCGGCCTTGATGCCCTGTTCTTCCAGAAGATCGTTAAGCTGCTTGGCTTCGAGGATCGTCAGACCCAGCAGCTCGTCGCGAAGCTGTTCCAGATTTGCCATTTTACGTGTTCCCTTCAGATATGGTGTCGGTTCGAATTGCGGAGAATGACGTCAGGCGGCGGCCTTCTCGCCGATCACCTGAATGGCGCCGGCAAGCTGCTGACCCGGGGCGTTGATACGCCCGGCGATCTGCGTGGCCTGACCGATAAGACGCGCGGCGATCGTGGCGATGAGTTCCTCGCGCGAGGGCATCTTGGAAAGCGTGTCGACCCCGGCGGAGTCCAGCACGTCTTCGTCCATGAAGCCGCCAATGATGACCAGCTTGTCGTTGGTCTTGGCGAACTCGACCATCGCCTTGGGCGCGGAAACCATGTCTTCCGCGTAGGCGATCGCCACCGGGCCCTGGAACAGGCCGGCGGCCCCTTCCCCCGGTTTGCCCTGCAACGCGATCTTGGCCAGGCGGTTTTTCACCACCTTCACATTGGCCCCAACCGCGCGCAGGCCGCTGCGCAACTTGGTCATTTCCGCAACGGTCAGGCCCGAATAATGGGCCACAACCACGGATCCGGAGCTGTCGAAAATGCCTTTCAGCACTTCGATCGACTCCTGTTTTTGAGCGCGATCCATTGCGGTCTCCCTGTTGAAGGACGGCCCACCATGGACCGCCCCGAAGGCGCCGCACCGGCGCGCCCTCTCCCCGGAAGGAAGAACGCGCGCGACACGGCGCATTCCTGTCCCAGGGCTCGAACCGGCGCCCCCTTTCTGAAGGGACTCCGATCTGTCGCTCTGCCTCACACGGGGCGTTCGATTAAGGCCCCACTCCACCAACGGAGCGGAAGCCCCCCGCGATCACGGACAGGTGGCCGCGTCCCCGGCGAACCGGATGGCGGCCTCCCGGGCCGTAAGGCCCGGAAACTCAAAGCGGGCCGTAAGGCCCGGAAACTCAAACTCGTCCGGCCAGAGGCCGGAAACGCTTACGCCTGCGCGCCCGTCGCGTCGGCGTGGTCCACCCGGACCCCCGGCCCCATCGTCGAGCTGAGCGAGATTTTCTTCATATAGGTGCCTTTGGCGCCCGACGGCTTGGCCTTGGCCAGCGCGTCGACAAAGGCCCGTATATTTTCTTCCAGCGCCTTCTGGTCAAAGCTCGCCTTGCCGACCCCGGCATGGATGATGCCGGCCTTCTCGACGCGGAACTCCACGGCCCCGCCTTTGGCGTCCTTGACCGCCTGCGCCACATCCGGCGTCACTGTGCCGACCTTGGGGTTCGGCATCAGGCCGCGCGGACCCAGAACCTTACCCAGACGGCCGACCAGCGGCATCATGTCCGGAGCGGCGATCACGCGGTCGAAATCGGTCCGGCCGTTCTGCACTTCTTCGGCCAGATCCTCTGCGCCCACCAGCTCCGCGCCCGCCGCGCGGGCCTCATCGGCCTTGGCGCCCTTGGCGAACACGGCCACGCGCACAGAGCGCCCGGTGCCGTTCGGCAAATTCACCACGCCGCGCACCATCTGGTCCGCGTGCCGGGGGTCGACGCCCAGATTGACGGCGACTTCCACCGTCTCGTCGAACTTGGCGGTGGCGTTCTTCTTTACAAGGGCGACCGCCTCGGAGACCGAATAGATCTTCTCGCGGTCGATGCCGGAAAGGGCCGCGGCCCGGCGTTTTGCAATCTTCGCCATGACCCTTACCCCACCACTTCCAGGCCCATCGAGCGGGCCGATCCGGCGATGATCTTCTCCGCCTGGTCCAGATCGTTGGCGTTCAGATCCGCCATCTTCAGTTCAGCGATCTCGCGCAGTTGCTTGCGCGTGATCTTGCCGACGGTCTGCGAGCCCACCTTGGCGGCGCCCTTTTGAACCTTGGCGGCTTTTTTCAGGAAATAGGTCGCCGGCGGCGTCTTGGTCTCAAACGTAAAGCTCTTGTCCTGATAGACCGTGATGACGGTGGGGATGGGCATCCCCTTTTCCATCTCCTGGGTCTTGGCGTTAAACGCCTTGCAGAACTCCATGATATTCACGCCGCGCTGGCCCAGCGCGGGGCCGATGGGCGGCGACGGATTGGCCGCGCCCGCGGGCACCTGCAATTTGATGTAACTGTCGATCTTCTTCGCCATTGTCCTTGCTCTTTATAGAGAGTGGCGTGGTGCGGCGGCGCCGGGACCGGCCCGCCTTCCACACCGGAACGCTGCTACACGACTTTTTCGACCTGCCCGTATTCCAGCTCCACCGGCGTGGCGCGCCCGAAGATCGAGATCGCCACTTTCAGACGGCCGGAATCCTGATCCACTTCCTCCACCAGCCCCTCGAAGGACTGGAAGTGGCCTTCGGTCACTTTCACCTTCTCGCCGATATCGAACACCACGGTCGGCGGCGGACGGTCCACGCCCTCCTCGATCTGGCCCAGAATGCGCTTCACCTCGACTTCCGAAACCGGCATCGGCGTGTTGCCGGAGCCGAGAAAGCCGGTGACCTTCGGCGTATTCTTCACCAGGTGATAGGCGTCATCGCTCATCCGCATCTTCACCAGCACATAGCCGGGGAAGAACTTCTTTTCGCGGTTCGTTTTCCGGCCGCGCTTGATCTCCATCACCTCTTCGGTGGGGACCAGAATCTCCTCGAAATCCGCCTCCAGCCCCTTTTCACGGGAGTCGCGGCGAATCTGTTCGGCCACCTTGTTCTCGAAATTCGAGTAAGCGTGGACGATATACCATTTATGGGCGCCGTTTTCCGCCATCACCCTATCCCGCGCCAAGAAGCCGGAAACCGTTGCGCAGCACCCAGGACAGCACCGTGTCGGTCAGGAAGAAAAAACCCGCCATGATAAGCACCATGATCAGCACCATGATGGTGGTGACCATGGTCTCCTTCCGGGGCGTCCAGGTGACCTTGCGGCCTTCCTGACGCACCTGGTTGAAGAACGTCACCGGGCCGGTTCTTTTTTTCGTTTCCGCCATGCCTGCCTGCCGCCCGATCATCAGCCGGTCCCGCCGGCGCGCGCCCTGGAACGCCTGCGCCCGACCGGAAACGGGCGACGCCAATCGCGCCGCCGCGGCGGCTGACTGAACGTAGCCCTGTTCGGATCGTGCAGAAGCGGGGTCTTAGCCCGGATACGGGCCCCTGCGCAACACCCTTTTCCGTGTTTTCCAGCCCCGGCCAGCCCTTGCGAAAGACCGGGAATGGCAGGGGCAGCAGGATTCGAACCCGCGACCTGCGGTTTTGGAGACCGCCGCTCTACCACCTGAGCTATACCCCTGTACCGGTCCGGAGGCCGGGCAGGCTTGATATGCGGGCCAGACCCGCGATGGCAAGGGCTTTGGGCGTTTCCCCGGCCCGAAAACCCGGATGAATCTGGCCTGCCGGGCCATAGCGAGCCATAGCGCCCCCAAAGCTACATGGATGGAGGGCGCGGAGGCTGGCCTGCCGGGCCCAAGCCGCGAGAGGCTTCCGCCCGCTTCGCTCTGCGGGGGCTCCGGCGCGTCGGCCCCGCCGCTACGCGGCGCAGGCTGGAGCGGGTAGCGGGAATCGAACCCGCATCTTCAGCTTGGAAGGCTGTGGCTCTACCATTGAGCTATACCCGCGCGCGGCGCTCGCGCAGCAGCGCCACAAACCAGAATTTGCCGCGCCGTTCAATCGGCCCCGCATCATCCGCCCCCGCAGCTCTCAAAATGCGGGACGCGGGCGGGAAAGAGGGTCAGGCCCAGACCTGTCCCCTCACCGCCGCAGCGTAGCGAAAACAAATCCAGCGTCGTTCGACGCCTTCGTGCGGAATTCCCCGAACCGCGCATCCCAGCGCCCCGCAGCAAGGTCTTCCGCCAGACGGTCAAGCCGCCGCGCCATCGCCTCGCGGTCCATCGTCGCAAAACCGGATGTGTTCGCCTGGAATGCGGGGTCCAGATATTTCTCCGGCTTCGCCCACGGCGCATACAAAAATTGATCCGTCAGGTCGGGCGGCAGCGGATAGGCCGTCGCCTCACATTCCCGGCCAATCGCCTGCGCGGCAAGCGTGGCGAAATCCTCCAGCGCCGGAAACAGCGTATAATCCTTGGCGTCGATTTCGGGAAAATACTCAGCGAACCATTGCGGCTCCGCGCGGCGCGGATCGAACGTGAAAAAGACAATCGGCCCATCCGGACACACTCGGTCCATCTCGCGCACGCCAGCTTCCAGATCACTGAAATGATGCGCGGCCAGCATGCAGACGACGGCGCCCGCCGCCGCGTCCGGCAACGGCAGACCCTCCGCCCTTCCCTCAAACCAGGTCACGTGCGCGTGCGGCCGCGCCTGCGCGCGCATGGTCGCGGACGGCTCGACCGCCAGCAGGCGATAACCTGCATCGGCCAGCGCATTTGTATAATTACCGGTGCCTGCGCCAACATCGCAGACCGTGGAGCCGGACTCGCAGCCGATCAGCCGGGCCAGCTCCGCGACGATGCGCGGGTCGGCGCACCGCGTCGACCGGTACGACCGGCCGATCTCGTCATAGATTGGCTGGGTCATCGGCGCCGAGGCTCACCCCGCCCCCCGCGCCGCATCCAGCCCGGCCGCGATATCCCCCAGCAAATCCTCCACCGCCTCCAGCCCGACCGACATGCGGATCAGGCCGTCGCCGAGTCCGGCGGCCAGGCGCGCCTCGCGCGCCATGCCGGCATGGGTCATCGTCGCCGGGGTACAGGCCAGCGACTCGAACCCGCCCAGCGACGCGCCGACATTGAACACCTCCAGCGCGCGCAGGAACGCCACCGCCGGCTCCACCCCGCCTTTCAGGTCAAACGCGAGAACAGCGCCCGGCCCGCTCTGCTGGCGCTGCGCGATGTCATGCCCCGGATGGCTGGCGAGGCCCGGATAATAGATGCGCTCCACCAGATCGCTGGCGCCGAGCTTCTCGACGATGTGCTGCGCCGCCGCCTCCTGCGCGTCCAGCCGCACCGACAGCGTGCGCAACCCGCGCAGTGTCTGATAGGCGTCGAACGGCGAGCCGGTCGCGCCCACCGCGTTGGCCCACCATTTCAGCTCGGTCAGCAGCTCCGGGTCTTTCACCAGAACGCAGCCGCCCACCACATCCGAATGCCCGTTCAGGAATTTGGTGGTGGAATGCACTGCCACGTCACAGCCAAGATCCAGCGGCCGCTGGCGCAGCGGCGTCAGAAACGTGTTGTCGCAGACCACGAGCGCGCCGGAATCCTTGGCCAGCTTCGCGCACTTTTCGATGTCCGTAATCCGCATCAGCGGGTTGGAGGGCGTCTCGATCAGAACCTGTTTCGGCTTCTGCGCGATGGCGGCGGCATAGGCCGCCTCGTCCGTCGGATCGACGAAGATCACGCGAAACCGCTTTTTCTTCTCCAGCGCGGCATAGAGCCGGTAGGTGCCGCCATAGCAGTCATACGGCGCGACCAGCAGATCGTCCGGCGTCAGCAGATTGAGCAGCAGGTCAATGGCCGTCATGCCGCTGGCGGTGACGATGCCGCCCGCCGCCCCTTCCAGACCGGCCAGCGCCTCTTCCAGCGCCGCGCGCGTCGGGTTCACCGTGCGCGTATAGTCGAATTCCGGTTTTTGCACCGGGTCCGGCCACGCATAGGTGGAGGACAGCACGATGGGCGGCGCCACGGCGCCGTAGGGATTATCCGCGCCCACCGCCGCCGAGGCGATCACCGTCTCGGGTTTCTTGCGGCTCATCCGATCCAGTCCCCGCGCTGAAATTCGGTCAGCAGCTCGGCCACGCGCTCCTGCTCCACCAGAAAGGCGTCGTGCCCGCACGGGCTTTCGATCACACGATAGGCGGCGGGCCCGGCCAGCCGGTCGCGCAGTTCGATCACGTCCTCCGGCGGGTTCAGCCAGTCGGTGGAGGTGGCGATCAGCATCGCCGGCGTCGAAATCTCTTCCGGCGCGACATTGTGCAGATCGACGCTGGCCGAAAGCGACAGAAAGCGCACCGCGCTCATCTTCCCGATATAGGATTCGCCGCGCGACATCAGATAGCCGCACACGTCCGACCGCGCGCCAAAGCGCGGATCGTGCGCGCCCACGGGGTCAAAGCGGCGGGAAAATTCCTGCGGCGCGCGATAGGTGGTCATGGCGAGCTGGCGGGCGAGCGAGACGCCCTCCTCCGGCCGGCCCGTGGCGATGCCAAATTCCAGAATGCGCCGCTGCACCCCGCGCCATGCGCCGCCCATCACGCTCGGCCGGTGCGAGGCCGAGACAACGCACAGCCTCTCTACCCGCTCCGGGAATTGATGCGCGAATTCCAGCGCCACCATGCCGCCATAGGAGGCGCCGACCAGTCCGCTCAGTCTTTCCACCCCCGCCGCGTCCAGACACAGGGCCAGCAATTTCGCCTGATCCGCCGGCGTCAGGATCACCACCTCGTCCGGGTCCACTGGCGGCCAGTCGATGCCGAACACCGCGACCCGGTCCAGATCGACCGGCGCGCCATGCCCGGCGACGCGCGGCCACCAGCCTTTATTGTCCGTCTCCTGCGCGACAAAGCGCGTGGCGGAAATCCCGCCAAGGATACAGATCACGCCGCCCGCCGCGTTTCCCGCCAGCCGGCCGGTCACCACTCCCTCGGGCGGGCGGGCGCCATGCTGGCCGCGCCAGTCCTCCGGCACGCGCGCCGTCACATCGCGCACATAGGCGCCAGCTCCGGCGTTCGTATCCGCATCCGTCAATGTTTCTGTGCAGGCCATACGGCTCCGGTCTCCATCTTCGTCGCGTCATGGAGACCAGTGAGAAAAGGCCGCGTGACCGGCCTTCGCTCATCTGCCGGAGCCCCCAGACATAAGGGGTCCGTAGGATGTGGCACCATTCCGATCGTATCGGCGGTTGCCCCGGCGTCTTCGGGCCTGATCCCTCAGCCGGTCTCAATGAGCGGCGCGAATGTGCTGGCTGGCCGCCCCCGGGTCAAGAGCAGATTGCCGGAAGCCTTTGAGAAGTCCCTGAAAAGCCGGAACGCGCCCGCGCGCGCCCCGCCGGTCCCCTCCTGTGCGCCCGCTCACAGCCCGCTCACAGAATCTTGGCGTGCGGAGCGAACGGTTTCTGCGCATAACCGTTTCCAATCACATCATAATCGCCTCGGGAGGGCCGTTCCCATGAAATCCGCTCATGCCTGTGCCGCTGCTGTCTGTCTGGCCGTAACGGGGCTGGCCCCCGGCGCCCTCGCCATGACGCTGGAAGAGGCCGTGGCCGGCGACTGGCGGCCAGAGGCCGAGACCGCCCGCGACATCTGGCGCAATCCGGTCCAGACGCTGGAATTTTTCGGCGTCGACCCCACCGGCGTGGTGGCGGAAATCTCTCCCGCCGGCGGCTATTACGCCCGCATTCTCGGCCCCTGGATCATTTCCAATGGCGGAACCTATGTCGCCGTGCTGGGCTCGGCGGACGCGGACGACCCCCGCGTGCGCGGCCAGATGCAGGGGCTGGAATCCATGATCGCCGAGTCCGGCGTCACGCCCTCCATCTCTTACGGCGCGCTGTCCGGAGACAGCGAACAGATCGCCCCGCCGGATTCGCTCGACGCGGTGCTGACCTTCCGCAGCCTTCATGGCTGGCTGCAACGCGGCATGGCGGAAAAGGCGATGGCCGATTTCTACGCGGCGCTGAAGCCGGGCGGCCTGCTCGGCCTGGTGGCGCACCGGATGCCGGAGGATTCCGTGGCCGATAACAGCGGCCAGACCGGCTATGCCCGCGAAAGCCATGTCATCGAAATGGCAGAGGCCCTCGGCTTCAGGCTGGAAGACAGCAGCGAGATCAACGCCAACCCCGCCGACACGGCCGACCACCCGATGGGCGTCTGGACCTTGCCGCCAACCCGCATGAGCCCGCAGGCCGGAACGCCGGAGGCCGAAGGCTTCACCCAGGCCACCTATGACGCCATCGGCGAAAGCGACCGCATGACCCTGCTGTTCCGCAAACCGGAATAAGAAGCGCCCCGGTTGATCTCCCCCTGCGAAGCGTGGGGCGCCGATGAAGGGTGATCTCCCCCCGTAGCGCAGCGTACGGGGGGAGGGCCGCCCCGGACTTGATCCGGGGGCGGGAGGGGGGCGGATGCGCCCCGCTTTCTGATATCTATGCTGTGTCCGCCCCCTCCACCATGCTTCGCATGGTCCCCCTCCCCCGCGCAAAGCGCAGGGGAGGATATCCCGCCCCCCGGCGCGACGAACGCCATAAAATGGTGTAGGAGGCGGCCCCGCGGCCATATACAGGCCGCCTTCGAATCGACAGGAGACCGCACCGTGACCGCCGCCGCCCCCGGCCACACGACATCTGTGCGCACGCCGCTTTCCGCCGCGCGCCTCGCCGTGGTGAAGGTCGGCTCGCGCCTGCTCGCCGACCCGGAACAGGGCGCCCCGCACGCCGGATTTCTGGCCGGGCTGGCCGCCGACATCGCCGCCCTGCGGGCGCAGGGGAAACAGGTGGTCGTGGTCTCCTCCGGCGCGGTGGCGCTGGGGGCCCAGCGTCTCGGCATGACCCGCCCCCGCACGCTGGAGGAAAAACAGGCCGCCGCCGCGGCGGGCCAGAGCGTGCTGATGCACGCATGGGAGAGCGCCCTTTCCCCCCATGGCGTCACCGTGGCGCAGATTCTGCTGACCCTGACCGATACGGAAGACCGCCGCCGCTGGCTGAATGCGCGCGCGACGATGGAATTATTGTTGTCTTTGGGCGCCTGCCCCATCGTCAACGAGAACGACACCGTGGCCACCGACGAGATCCGCTATGGCGACAATGACCGGCTCGCCGCCCGCGTGGCGCAGATGCTGGCCGCCGACGCGCTGGTGCTGCTCACCGATGTCGAGGGCCTCTACACCGCCAGGCCGGACAGCGCCGGGGCGCAATTCGTGCCCGATGTCGGCGAGATCACTGGCGAGGTGATGGCCATGGCCGGCGGCGCGGGTTCGGCCGTCGGCTCCGGCGGCATGAAATCAAAGCTGGAGGCGGCGCGCATCGCCGCCGGCGCCGGCTGCGCCACCGCCATCGCCGCCGGCTGGCGCGAACGTCCGCTGCTCAGCGTGGCGGAGGGCGGCCAGGCCACCTGGGTGCGGGCGCAACTCACGCCGCTGACCGCGCGCAAGCACTGGATCGCCAGCGCCCTGAAACCCGCCGGCAAGATCCGGCTGGACGAAGGCGCGGTAAAGGCGCTGCGCGCCGGAAAATCGCTGCTGCCCGCCGGTGTGGCGGGCGTCGAGGGCGTGTTCGAGCGCGGCGCCGTGGTCGCCCTGACCGACATGAACGGAACCGAGATCGGCCGCGGCCTCATCGCCCTCTCGGCGGCGGATGCGAAGCGTGTCGCCGGGTGCCGCAGCGAGGACATCGCCGCGCTTCTGGGCTATGAACGCAGGCCCGAACTGGTCCACCGCAACGATCTGGTGCTGAACGATGCCTGACTCCGCCATCAGCAACGAGGCTGAAAACGCCGCCGCGCTCATCGCGCGCATGGCGGCGGAGGCGCGCGCCGCCCTGGCCCCGCTGGCCGCCGCCAGCGCGCAGACGCGCAGCGCCGCCATCGCCGGGATCGCGCTGGAGATCGAGCGCGCCGCCGCCGAAATCCTCGCCGCCAATGCGGAAGATGTGAAAGCGGCGGAGGCCGCCGATCTTGGCGCGGCGAAAATCGACCGTCTGGCGCTCGATAAAAAGCGCCTGGCCGGCATCGCCGCCGCCGCCCGCGCCGTCGCGGCGCAGGAAGACCCGGTCGGCGGCGTTATCGCTCAATGGTCCGTGCCCAGCGGCCTCGATATTGCGCGCGTCCGCACGCCCATCGGCGTGATCGGCATGATTTTCGAATCCCGCCCCAATGTGACGGTGGACGCCGCCGCGCTCTGCCTGCGCAGCGGAAACGCCGTGATCCTGCGCGGCGGGTCCGACGCGGCGCGTTCCAACGCCGCGTTGCACGCCTGCGTGCGCCGGGCGCTGGCCAGCGCCGGCCTGCCCGAAGGCGCGGTCCAGCTCGCCCCGCCCGCGCGCGCGGCGGCCGATGCGCTGCTCGCCAGTCCGGACATCGACCTCATCATTCCGCGCGGCGGCAAGAATCTGGTGGCGCGCGTGCAGCAGATCGCCAAGGCCCCCGTCCTCGCGCATCTGGAGGGCAACTGCCATCTCTATATCCACAGCGCTGCAAACGCAGACATGGCGCGGCGCGTGACGCTGAACGCCAAGATGCGGCGCACCGGCGTCTGCGGCGCGGCGGAAACCCTGCTGATCGACCGCGCCGTGGCGGCGGATATGCTGCCTGGAATCGCAGCGGACCTCATCGCCGCCGGTTGCGCCCTGCGCGGTGACGCGGCGGCCCGCGCCATCGTTCCCGCCATGACAGCCGCGACCGAAGACGACTGGCGCACCGAATATCTGGATTCCGTTCTGGCCGTGCGCGTGGTGGACGATCTGGACGCCGCCATCGCGCATATCGCCGCCTATGGCTCCAACCACACCGAGTCCATCGTCACAGGGGACCAAGCCGCCGCCGAAGCCTTCCTGAACAAGGTCGACAGCGCCATCGTGATGCATAACGCCTCCACCCAGTTCGCCGATGGCGGCGAGTTTGGCATGGGGGCGGAGATCGGCATTTCCACCAACCGCCTGCACGCGCGCGGCCCCGTCGGCGCCGAACAGCTCACCACCTTCAAATACCAGGTCCGCGGCTCCGGCCAGACACGGGCGTAATCCTCCCCCGTTTACGGGGGAGGGGGACCACGCGCAGCGTGGTGGAGGGGGCGGCGGTTCGCACGCTTTCAACACCGGGGCGCATCCGCCCCCCTCCCGGGCTTCGCCCGGCACTCCCCCCGTAAACGGGGGGAGATAACCCCTACCCCTCCAGCCGCGCGATGCGCAGTTCGATGCGCTTCAGTTCGCGCAGGATGTTGAGCATGTTCATGCGGTCCCAGACCCATTGTTTCACTGCGATCGCCGCCGTCCAGGCCGCCCAGCCGAACGCCGCCCACAGGATCAGCGAGCGCGTATCGTCCGCGCCCAGCAGCTTCACGATGGCGAAAACCCCCGCCGCCGTCCAGGCGAGAACCAGCACGTTCGCGATGATGGCGAGAAAGCCCATTGGCCCCCGGAACGTGCCTGCGATCTGTTTGTACAGGCCGGGTTCGGCATTCAGCGTGCGTAGAAACGCCTCGTCGTCTTCGGAAAGCGCCCCGCGAATACGGTCGTCAGTCTCGGTCATGGTTCTCTCCTGTCAAAGCCGCCTTCAGTTTCTGGCGGGCGTGAAAGATGCGGGATTTGGCGGTGCCTTCGGGAACCCCCACGGCGCGAGCCACTTCGGAAAGGCTCAGCCCCTCGCTGAAATACAGCACGGCGGCGGCGCGATGCTCCGGGCTCAGCCGCTCCAGCGCCCGCACAATGCTCAGCCGGTCATCGTCGGCCCGCTCGCCGCCCGGCTCCGTATTCGTGTCCGGCGCGGCGGCGTGCGCGCGCGCCCGCTGGCTGGCGCGGATGCGGTCGGCGCATTTATGGTGCAGCACGCCGAACGCCCATGCCGGAAACTGCGCCGGATCGGAAAGCCGCGACCAGCCGCGCGCGATGCCGGCCCATGTCTCCTGCACCGCCTCGCGCGCCTCGTCCTCGTCGCGCAACAGGCGGCGCGCGGTGCGCAGAAAGCGCGGCTGCCAGCGCGCGGCCAGACGCGAGGCCGCCCGGCCATCGCCCGCGCGCGCCAGAGTCAGCAGCAGCTCGTCATAGACCCGTCCGGCCTCGCGCGGCGCCATGCGCGCCCTCCCCCGCTTTCCCCCTATAGTCGGGCGAAAGCGGCGAAAGGTTCAAATAATTCTCTTATTCCCCGGAACGCGCTCTAAAGCCGCTTCAGCAGCGCCGCGCCGACCTGCGAGCAAGTGAGCGAACCGCCCAGATCGCGCGTCGTCTCCCCCGCCGCCAGCACGCCTTGGATGGCGGCGTCCAGCCGGTCAGCCGCCGCGCCCATGTCCAGCCCGTGGCGGAACATCAGCGAGACGGAGTTCACGGCGCCCAGCGGGTTGGCCTTGTCCTGCCCGGCGATGTCCGGCGCGCTGCCGTGGATCGGCTCGAACAGGCCCGGCCCGGAACCGCCCAGCGACGCGGAGCCGAGCAGCCCGATAGAGCCTGGAATCACGCTCGCCTCGTCGCTGAGAATGTCGCCGAACAGATTCTCGGTCAGGATCACATCATAATAAGTCGGCGCCTGGATCAGCTTCATCGCCGCGGCGTCCACCAGCTCGTGCGTCAGCTCCACATCGGAATATTCCGCGGCGTGCAGCGCCACCACAGTCTTGCGCCACAGGCGTGAAGACGCCAGCACGTTGGCCTTGTCGATAGAGGTGACGAGACCGCGCCGCTTGCGCGCCGCCTCGAACGCCGTGCGCGCCACGCGCTCCACTTCCTCGCGCGAATAGATGCAGAGATCGGAGGCGGTCTCGTCCCCTTCCGTCTTCTCGCCGAAATACATGCCGCCGGTCAGTTCGCGCACAATCAGAATGTCCGCGCCGGTGACGCGCTCGGGCCGCAGCGGCGAGAGATGCTCCATCCCCGACTGCACCGCGACGGGACGCAAATTGGCGAACAGACCCAGCGCCTTGCGCAGGCCCAGCAACCCGGCCTCCGGCCGCGGCCCCTCTCCTTTGCTGGCCAGCGCGTCCCATTTCGGCCCGCCCACAGCGCCCAGAAACACCGCGTCCGAGGCCTGACAGGCTTTCAGCGTAGCTTCGGGAAGCGGATCGCCATGATTGTCGATAGCGACGCCGCCAAAATCATGATCTTCGGTTTCAAGCCTCACGCCCGCATCGGCGCACAGCTTCGCAATAATCGCGCGGCACACATCGGTGACTTCCGGGCCAATACCGTCACCCGGCAGATAGACGATTTTCACTTCATAACCCTCAATTTTATTCGGAGTATCTACTGACGAAGGCGATAGTCTCGACCCGTTCACAATGATCACCCTCGACCCGGAAACCGAAGCTCCGGCGAATAGAGGTGACATAGCCGATGACACAATCGACACTATACGACTCACTGTGCAGGCTGATCGTCGCCTCTCCCTCGCATGTCACATCGAACATCCCGACAACAAGGCCGTCAGCGACCACCGCATGTGTGAGCTTTCCACAGCCGCTCACATCGACTCTTGCCGGAGCCTCACCAACGATCACCACACTGAAAGCGTTGGTGACAGGCAGAAATACGACAGTCGCAACAAAGGTGACGAGCACCACGCCGGCAGCTAGCAAGATCATTCCAATAGAAAGTCGGAATGCCCCTTGCCGCTGCATGGAGGCTACGCCGCCTTGCCGTGCGCGCGCTCGTATTCTTCCACATCCGGCAGGGCGTTTTGCAGAAAGCCGAGCGGGTCCACCCCGTCGAGCAGGCAGCGTCGGCCAAACGCCTCGATCTCAAAGCTCTCGACCATCTGATTGGGCAGACGCACCTTGCGCTCCTCCAGGTCGATTTCGACCTCCGCGCCGGGATTCTCCACCAGCCAGGCGTGCGCCTCCGGCCCGATCTCAACGGCCAGAATGCCGTTCTTGATCGCGTTGGATTTGAAAATGTCCGCGATCTTCGTGCTCAGCACCGCCTTGAATCCATAATCGCTGAGCGCCCAGGGCGCATGTTCGCGCGAGCTGCCACAGCCGAAATTATGTCCACCAATCAGAATGGCATGTCCCTCCGGGTCGATATTGTTCAGCACCGCCTCGGTCTTCTCGTTACCTTCGACGTCATAGCGCCAGTCATAGAACAGCGCCTTGCCCAGCCCCTCGCGCGTCGTCGTGGTCAGATAGCGCGCCGGGATGATCTGATCGGTGTCGATATTCTCCTGCGGCATCACGATGGTCTTCGACCGCAGGGTGTGAATAGGATCAAGCGACATTCTTCTTCTCCACGGCCGGCGTGTAGTCGCGCGGGTCAGCGATATGGCCGGCCACGGCGCTGGCCGCCGCGGTGGCGGGGCTGGCCAGCACGGTGCGCACGTCCTTGCCCTGACGGCCCATGAAATTGCGATTGGAGGTGGAGACCACCAGCTCCCCCGGCTCGCCCTTGTCGCCGTTCATGGCGATGCACATGGAACAGCCGGGCAAGCGCCATTGCGCCCCCGCCGCCTCAAATACGGTGTGCAGCCCCTCGGCCTCGGCCTGCTGGCGCACAGCCTCACTGCCGGGCACGACCAGCATGATGACGCCCTCCGCCACCTTGCGCCCGCGCAGCACATCCGCCGCCGCGCGCAAATCCGACATGCGCGAATTGGTGCAGGAACCAATAAACACCCGGTCCACTTTCGCGCGCGTGATCGGCGCGCCTGCGTCCAGCTTCATATAGGTCAGCGAGTCGCGGTCCGGCTGGCCGGTGGGCGCCGGCACGGAGTCTCCGACGCCAATGGCGTAATCGGGCGATGTGCCGAACGTGACCATCGGTTCGATCTTCGAGGCGTCGATCCGCACCTCCTTGTCGAATTTCGCGCCTTCGTCGCTGCGCAGGCTTTTCCAGTCTTCGACCGCCGCGCTCCAGTCCGCGCCCTTGGGCGCGTGCTCGCGGCCTTTCAGGAAGGCGAAGGTGGTTTCATCGGGCGCCACCATGCCGGCGCGCGCGCCCGCCTCGATGGACATGTTGCACAGCGTCATGCGCCCTTCCATCGAGAGCTTCTCAATGGCCGGTCCGTCGAATTCCAGCACATAACCCGTGCCGCCCGATGCGCCGATGGCCGCGATCATGGCCAGCGCCATGTCCTTGGCCGTCACGCCCTCGCTCAGCTCGCCGTCGAAACTGATGCGCATGGTCTTCGGCTTGCGTTGCAGCAGGCATTGCGTGGCCAGCACATGGCCGACCTCCGTGGTGCCAATGCCAAAGGCCAGCGCGCCAAACGCGCCATGGGTCGATGTGTGGCTGTCGCCGCACACCACCGTCATGCCCGGCTGCGTCAGGCCCAGCTCCGGCCCGATCACATGCACAATGCCGCGGTTTTCGCTGTCCCAGCCATAGAGCGGGATGCCGTGCCGCTTCGCGTTTTCCTGAAGCTTCAGAACCTGGCTGCGGCCTTCCGGCGTGAAATACGGCGGCTCCTCCACACCCTTCTTGAACGGCAGGGTCGGGATGGAATGGTCGATGGTCGCAAACGTGCGGTCCGGCCGGCGCACGCTCAGCCCGCGCGATTCCAGCACAGAGAAGGCCTGCGGCGATGTGACCTCATGCACCAGATGCAGGTCGATATAGAGCACCCCGGGACTGTCCGGCGCCTCCGCCTTCACCAGATGCCGGTCCCAGACTTTTTCAAACAGCGATTTTGGCATTTTCCGTCTCTTGAAGTTCGGCCGGAACCGGCTCCAGCCAGCCATGACGGTCAGGCGTGGCGCCGCTGAACAGGCCGAAGAAGATATCCTGCAATTTCTCGGTCACCGGGCCGCGCGCACCGTTGCCGACCGTACGGCGGTCGACAGAGCGGATCGGCGTGACTTCCGCCGCCGTGCCGGTGAAGAAGGCCTCATCGGCCAGATACAGCGCCTCGCGCGGCAGGCTCTGTTCGATCACCTCGATCCCGGCGTCGCGCGCCAGCGTGATGACCGTGTCACGGGTGATGCCGTTCAGGATCGAGGCGGAAGACGGCGGCGTCAGCAACTTGCCGCCCTTGACCAGAAACAAATTCTCGCCCGCCCCTTCCGAGACCAGACCGTTATGGTCCAGCCCGATGCCTTCGGCATAGCCCAGCTCCTTCGCCTCGCGCGAAATAAGCAGGCCGGAAAGATAATTCCCCGCCATCTTGGCGCTGGCCGGAATCGTATCGGGCGTCACCCGGCGCCAGGACGAAACGCAGACATCGACTCCCTGCGCCCGCGCCGCCTCGCCCAGATACGCGCCCCAGGGAAACGCCGCGACGGCCATATCGACCTTGGCGCCGGGGTTCGGAACCACGCCGATTTCGCCATAAGCGTAAAAGGCGATGGGCCTTATATAGGCGGCGCGCAGCCGGTTGGCGGCGATGACCGCGTGACAGGCCGCCACCCCCTCTTCCAGCGTATAGGGGATCGCCATCTGATAGATTTTCGCGGAGTCGTAGAGACGCCGCATATGATCGGTCAGGCGGAAACCCCGCGGCCCGTCCGGCGTGTCATAGACCCGGATCCCCTCGAACGCCGAGGTGCCATAGTGCAGCGCATGCGTCATCACATGCGTTGTGGCGCTGTGCCAGGGAACGAGTTTTCCGTTCTGCCAGATATATTCGACTTCATCGATCGGCATTGCCGTAATTCCTTCCGGTCAGGCCGCGTCGGCGGACTGAGAGCGCCCCTTGCCGGTCTCGCCGGCTGAAAGCGCCTGATTGATCGCAACGACAAAAGCATCCACGGCGGTGGGGATCACATCCCGCCCGCGCGCTCTGCCCGAATAGACGCGGCCATCCACCTTCAGCTCGATATAGCCGAGGCACATGCCCTCATCCTGATCCGCGACATGGGTGATATCCAGTTCCTGCACATCGGCGCTGATGCCGACGATGGACTGGATGGCGTCAAACGCCGCATCCAGCGGACCGCCTCCGATGCCTACGTCACATACTCGCCCGCGCTCCTCGTGATCCAGCTCGATACGCGCGAACGGCTCGCTGCGCGACCCATAGGCGGCGCGCAGCTCCACCCGCCGCAGCTTCCATGGCTGGGCCTTGCGCCCGGCCGCGTTGCCGCCGATCAGCGACAGCAACTGGTCGTCCGTCACTTCACGCGACTCGTCGGCGACCTTCTTGAAGGCCGGGAAGATCGCATCCAGCGCATTCTGGTCCAGATCGTAGCCCAGCGCCTTGGCCCGCTCGCCGATGGCGTGCTTGCCGCTATGCTTGCCCAGAACCAGGCTGGACGAAGGCTGGCCGACATCTTCCGGGTTCATGATCTCATAGGTGCGCCGGTCCGCCAGCATTCCATGCTGGTGGATGCCCGCCTCGTGCGCAAAGGCGTTCCTGCCGACAATGGCCTTGTTGCGCGGCACCGGATTATGCGTCAGCCGGGCCAGCAGACGGCTGGCCGGATACAGCTTGCGCGTGTCGACGCCGGTTTCGGCGTTGAACACGTCGCGGCGCGTGGCCAGCGCCATGACGGCCTCTTCCAGCGAGCAATTTCCCGCGCGCTCGCCGATGCCGTTGATCGCGCATTCGATCTGGCGCGCGCCGGCGCGCACGGCCGAAACCGTGTTCGCCACCGCCATGCCCAGATCGTCATGGCAGTGCGCGCTGAAGATCACGCCGTCTTTCACCTTCACCTTCTCGCGCAGCATCGAGAAGACGTCATAGATCTCGTCCGGCGTGGTGAAGCCGACCGTATCGGGCACGTTCAGCACCACGGCGCCGGCGGCGGCGGCGCGCTCGAACGCCTCCACCAGAAAATCACGCTCGGTGCGCAACGCATCCTCGGCGCTGAACTCCACCTCGTCGAACAGCTTGCTGGCATAGCCGACGGAAAAGTCGATCCGCTCCAGAACCTGGTCGCGGGTCAGCTTCAGCTTCGCCTCGCGGTGCGTCGGGCTGGTGCCCAGGAAGATATGGACGCGCGACCGCCGCGCCGGCTCCAACGCCTTCGCCGCGGCGTCCAGGTCGGCTTCCGTCGCCCGCGACAGCGAGCAGATGGTCGGCCCTTCGATCTCGCGCGCCACTTCGCGGATCGCGTCCAGGTCGCCGGGCGACGCGGCGGCGAATCCCGCCTCCATCACATCGACGCCCATCTCCGCCAGCATCCGCGCCAGCACCAGCTTGTCGCGCGTGTTCATGGAAAAGCCGGGCGCCTGTTCGCCATCACGCAGCGTCGTGTCGAACACCAGAACGCGGTCGGGTTTGGTTTCGTTGGTCATTGCACTGTCTCTTTCACAATCTCTTGGCCTTCATGGTCCCGCACGCGGCGTACGCAGTGCAGGCGGGCGATCTGGCGGCCGAGAATATCGAGGCTGCGCGATCCGCGGGGTTTCAGGCCAATGGTCATGCTGGCCAAACCTTCCGCGCCCGGCAGCGCGATCGAGTGAATCTCGAAGCCGCGCTGTTCGATGACTCCGAGAATGCGGCGCACGGCGCCTTCGTCATTCTCGAAGTCGATGCTAATTCGCGGCTCCATCTATCCCTCCATCATGTCGGCGTTAGAGCGGCCGGGCGGGACCAGCGGCCACACATTTTCCATCGGGTCGATGCGCACATGCGCCAGCACCGGCCCCCGGCACGACAACAGCCGGTCGATGGCCGAATCCGTTTCGTCGCGGCGCGAGACGGTGAACGCCTCGACCCCGAACGCCTCGGCCAGCTCCGCGAAGTCGGGATTGTCGAACAGATCGACCTCGCTGAAATTCTCCTCGAAGAACAGCTCCTGCCACTGGCGCACCAGGCCCAGCGTGGAATTGTCGAACAGCACGATTTTCAGCGGCACCCGGTAGCGGCGGATGGTCGCCAGCTCGTGGATGTTCATCATGATCGAACCGTCGCCGGTGACGGTGACAACCGTCGAGTCCGGCGCGGCCAGCTTGGCGCCGACCCCCGCCGGCACGCCATAGCCCATCGTGCCCAGCCCGCCGGATGTCAGATGCGCCTGCGGACGGGAAAAGCGGCAATGCTGCGCCACCCACATCTGATGCTGGCCGACATCGCAGACCGCGACGAAATCGTCGCCGGCCGCCTCTGACAAATTCTTCAGGAACAGCGGCGCGAACACGCCCTTGCCCGGCGCGTCATAGCGCATGGCGTAGGCGGCCTTCTCGGCCTGGGTGTGCTTGCGCCAGGGGTCAATCTCCGGCCGCGCGGCGGAAAGCGCCAGCATCGACTTCGCCAGATCGGCGCTGATCGCAACGTCGGCGTGGCGCAGCTTGTTGATCTCGGCCGGGTCGCGGTCCAGATGGATCACGCGCGCGTGCGGCGCGAAACTGTCCAGCCGCCCGGTCGCCCGGTCGTCGAAGCGCGCGCCGCAGACGATCAGCAGATCGCTTTCCTGCACCGCCATGTTCGGCGCCTTGCCGCCATGCATCCCCATCATGCCCAGATGCTGCGCGTCCCAGGTGGGCAGACAGCCCAGCCCCTGCAATGTCGAGACGGCGGGGATGCCGGTCTCGTGCGCCAGCGTGCGCAGCTCGTCCACCGCGCCGGCGCGGGCGATGCCGCCCCCGACATACAGCAGCGGCTTCTGCGCTGAATGGATCACGTCCAGCGCCGCCTTCACCGCCGCCTCGGGCGGGCTTTCGCCCACGCGCACGGCGGGGCGCTGCGCGTTTTGCGGCGCCTCGATGATCGCGGTGGCGACATCCTTGGGCACGTCGATCAGCACCGGACCGGGGCGCCCGCTCTCGGCGATATGGAAGCATTCGGCCAGCGTCTCGGCGATCTTCGCCGGATCGCGCAGGATGACGCTGTGCTTCACCACCGGCAAAGTGATGCCAAACACATCGACTTCCTGAAACGCGTCCGTGCCCATCAGCGGCTGCGCCACCTGGCCAGTAATCGCCACCAGCGGGATGGAGTCCATAAAGGCGTTGGCGATGCCCGTGACCAGATTGGTTGCGCCCGGCCCGGATGTGGCCATGCACACCCCGGCTTTGCCCGTCATCCGGCCCCATGCGTCGGCGGCCAGCGCCGCCGCCTGTTCGTGCCGCACCAGAATATGGCGCAGCTTCGATCCGGGCAGCGCGTCATAGATCGGCATGATCGCGCCGCCCGGATAACCGAACACGACCTCGACCCCCAGATCCTCCAGCGCCTTCACGAGCACATGCGAACCCGTGAGCGGGCGCGCATTATGTCCAATCGTGACGGGCGTTGGATCGTCGGGTTTTGTCATGGGCCGGTTCATGGCGCCGTTCCTTGCTCTGCAACCGGCCCCTATGCGGGCGCCGTATTGCCCTTCTTCATCCACGACATGCGCGAGCGCAGGCCGCGGCCGACCTCTTCGATCGGGTGGTCCAGATCGGCCTGCAACAGCCGATCGTACTGAACCTTCCCGGCCTGGTTCTCGACGATCCAGTTATGGGCGAACTTGCCGTCCTGGATGTCCTTCAGCACCTCTTTCATCCGCGCCTTGGTGTCGGCGTTGATAACGCGCGGGCCAGAGACCAGATCGCCGTATTTGGCGGTCTCGCTGATGAATTCATGCATCTTCGCCAGCCCGCCTTCGTTCAGCAGGTCGACGATCAGCTTCAGCTCGTGCAGGCACTCATAATACGCAATCTCTGGCTGATAGCCGGCCTCGACCAGCGTTTCGAAGCCCGCCAGCACCAGCTCGGTCGCGCCGCCGCACAGCACGGCCTGCTCGCCGAACAGATCGGTCTCGGTCTCCTCGCGGAACGTGGTCTCCATCACGCCGCCGCGCGCGCCGCCAATACCTTTCGCATAGGCCAGCGCCCGGTCCTTTGCCTTGCCGGTCGCATCGACCTCGACGGCGAACAGGCAGGGCACGCCGCGGCCGCGCTCATACTCGCTGCGCACCAGCGCGCCCGGACCCTTCGGCGCGACCAGGAACACGTCCACGCCCTTGGGCGCCTTCACCCGGCCATAGAGCACAGAGAAACCGTGCGCGAAGACCAGCGCGTCGCCGGTCTCCAGGTTCGGCTCGATATCCGCCTTGAACAGCGCCTCATGGCTCATGTCCGGCGTCAGGATCATGATGATGCGGGCGCGGCGCGCGGCGTCGGCGACCTCCGCCACTTCCAGCCCGTCTTCCTGCGCCTGGGTCCAGCCTTTGCCGCCCTTGCGCACGCCCACGATCACGTCGGCGCCGGAATCCTTCAGGTTCAGCGCATGGGCGCGGCCCTGGCTGCCATAGCCGATAATGGCGATGGGGTCGGACTTGATAAGCCCGAAATCGGCGTCGTCGTCGGTATAGATGGTGATGGCCACAGTCGTTTCCTCTTGCCCCTTATTCAACCAAGGTCGTGACAGCCCCGCGCGAGGCGGAGCTGACCAGCCGGGCGTATTTCGCGAACGCCCCGCCAAATTGCTGTTTTTTCATGGCCGCGCCCTTGTCCGGCGCCGATTCGCGGCCGGCC
This sequence comes from Euryhalocaulis sp., assembly GCA_050486445.1. Classification (GTDB taxonomy): domain Bacteria; phylum Pseudomonadota; class Alphaproteobacteria; order Caulobacterales; family Maricaulaceae; genus Euryhalocaulis. The sequence goes on along the minus strand of JBJHDH010000003.1, from coordinate 10,035 downwards.
AAGTCTGCGTCCGTATCGATTCTCCGCCGGTTAACGTCGATGCGGATAACATCCCCGTCGCGCAGCTTTCCGATGGCCCCGCCGCGCGCCGCTTCCGGCGTCACATGGCCGATAACAAAGCCGTGCGAGGCGCCCGAAAACCGCCCGTCGGTAATCAGCGCCACCTTCCCGGCCAGGCCCTGCCCGGCCAGCGCGGCGGTCACGGCCAGCATTTCGCGCATTCCCGGCCCGCCCTGCGGCCCCTCGTTGCGGATCACGACCACGTCGCCTTCCTTGATCCCGTTCTGCTCGACAATGGCGAAGCATTCCTCCTCGCTGTCGAACACGCGCGCCGGGCCTTCAAAGGCGTCCATGCCATAGCCGGCGGTTTTCAGCACCGCGCCCTCCGGCGCAAGATCGCCATACAGCACGCGCAGCCCGCCGGTCGGCTTCAGCGCCCGGTCCAGCGGCAAAATCACCTGCTGCCCTTCGGCCTCCTCCGCCTCGTCCAGCTCCGCGAACAGGCTGCGCCCGGTCACGGTCGGCGCGTCTTTCAGCTTTCCGGCGTCCTTCAGGAACTTGCCGAACAGGCGCACGCCGCCGGCCCGGAACATGTCGACGGCCAGATATTTCCCGCCCGGTTTCAGATCGACGATCACCGGCGCCTCGTCCGAAACCTTGTCGAATGTGTCGATGGTGAAGGGCGTCCCCGCCTCCGCCGCGATGGCGGTCAGATGCAGCACGGCGTTGGTCGATCCGCCGCTGGCCGTCACCGCCAGCGCGGCGTTATGCAGCGAGTCTTCCGTGATGAAGCTGCGCGGGCGCACATCGTTTTGCACCAGCTCAACGGCCAGCGCGCCGCAGCGTTCGGCCTCGGCCTTCTTGCCTTTATGGATGGCCGGCACGTCGTTCGCGCCCATCGGCGACAGGCCCAGGATCGACAGCGCCATCGACATCGTATTGGCCGTGAACTGGCCGCCGCACGCCCCCGCGCCGGGGCAGGCGTGCTTCTCCACCGTCTGGAAATCCGCGTCGTTCATCGCGCCGCGCGCATGCGCGCCGACGGCCTCGAAGGCGTCCTGGATGCTCAGATCGCGGCCCAGCCCCTTCCCCGGCATGATCGAGCCGCCATAAAAGACCAGCCCCGGAACATTCATCCGCGCCAGCGCCATCGCCGCCGCGGGGATGGTCTTGTCGCAGCCGACCAGCACGATCACCCCGTCCAGGCTGTGCCCGCGCACCGCCAGCTCGATACTGTCCGCGATACACTCACGCGAAATCAGGCTGGCGCGCATTCCCGCGCCGCCCATCGTGATGCCGTCGGAAACGACGATGGTGTTGAAGTCGATGGGAACGCCCCCGGCCTTGCGCACGCCCTCGCGCACCGGCGCGGCCAGATCGCCCAGATGCATGTTGCAGGGCGTGACGTTCGAATACGTGTTCACCACCGCGATGAACGGCTTTTTGAAATCCTCGTCGCCCAGCCCCGTGGCGCGCAGCATGGCCCGGGCCGGCGCCTTGGCGTCGCCTTTGGTGATCGCGTCGCTGATTTTGCTTTTTTCGGCCATCGGTCTGTCGCTGCGTCCTGCTCTGTCTTCGGTTTCTGCTTCGGTCTGGCTTTGAGTTTTCGGCTTCGGTTTTTCTGGCGTCAGGAATGAAAAAGCCCGCCTTCGGATTTTCCGGGCGGGCCGCTGTCTGGGTTCTGGTCTGGCTTTTGGCTAGATCGCAGGCTCCATCGCCGCTCCGCTCGGGGCGTTAATAAGGAGTACGAGGCCAAGGAGCGCAGCCGCCAGCCCGCGCTGGCGTGCGCCGCGCGAACCAACCACAACATGCTCAAACAACTGGCCCACCTGCTACTCCCTGTGCGTCCTGGCGCTCATATGTGCGCCCCGACGCCCTTCGCGCCCGCGAAAAGCCGCGCAATCCGGGGCTTAAACCCTAAAAAACTGCGGAAAACAAGCCTTTTCTGCCGAAACCCCGGCCCTGAGCGCCCCTACCCCCTCACATCCAGCGCCCAGAGGATGCCGATGGCGGCGCCCTTGGCGCGCGGCAGGATCAGCGCCGCGACGGCCAGCGTCGCGCCCATCAGCGCCCAGACCACCCAGCCCCCAAAGCCAGAGCGCAGCGACAGGAACAGCGCCAGCGGGATAAAGATCAGGCCGATCGTGAACGTCACCAGATAGGGCGCGAAGTCGGCCGTGCCGTAGGGGGTCAGATCCTCGCCGCAGCAATCGCAGACATTTACGGGCGAAAGATACCCTTTCAGCAGGGCGCCGCGTCCGCAGGCCGGGCATCGCCCGCGCAGGCCCCGCGCAACCGCCCGCGCCGGGGACGGGCGGGTGTTCACCCGAACGCCCCCTCCAGCCCGGCGCGCAGCGCCTCCAGCGTCGGGGCCAGCGGCGTGACCTTGCACTCCATCTCCATCACCCGGGCCAGCGAAGGCGGCATGTCCAGCGCCCGGCCGATTTCCGGCTCCACCACTTCGGCGAATTTCGCCGGATCGGCCGTGCCGACCACGACCCAGGGCTTGCCGCGCTCGCTCTGCGGCAGGCGCGTGAACGCCTCGGCCGCCGTCGCGGTGTGCGGGCACCAGACCGCGCCATGCGCCGCCGCGTCGGCGCGGATGCGCGCGCGGATCGTTTCGTCGTCAATGGAGATGGCGGAGACCTCGCCTTGCTCCCCTGCCGCCAGCGCGGCGAAGCGGGCGAAATTGCTGGGGTCGCCCACATCCATCGCATTGGCGATGGTGGCGACCGAGGCGCGCGGGCGATAGCGGCCGGTCTCGAAATAATCGGCGAGCGTGCGGTTGGCGTTCACCGCCAGAACCACTTCGCCGATAGGCAGACCCATCGCCCGCGCAAAGACGCAGGCCACCCCGTTGCCCATATTGCCGCTGGGGATGATGTAATTGGCGTAGGCGCCTGTTTTCCTGAAAACTTCCAGCGACGACGCCGCGTAATACGCCATCTGCGGCAGCAGCCGGCCGAGATTGATGGAGTTCGCAGAGGTCAGGCGAAAATCCCGGCTCAATCCCTCGTCCCGGAACGCCTGTTTGACCAGCGCCTGACAGGTATCGAAATCGCCCTCCACCTCGAATGTCGCGACATTCGGCCCCCAGCACGAAAGCTGGCGTTGCTGAAATGGCGAGACCCGCCCTTTGGGAAACAGGATCGCCGCGCGCGCCGCGCGTGCGTGCTGGAACGCCTGGCCCACCGCCCCGCCGGTGTCGCCGGACGTGGCCACCAGAATGGTGAACGGATGCGCCGGATCGCCCAGCCGGTCGATACACTCGGCCAGAAAGCGCGCGCCGAAATCCTTGAATGCCGCCGTCGGCCCGTGCGTCAGCTCCAGCACCCACAGGTCCGGCCGGTCCGGCTTCGGCGCGCGCAGCACGGCGGGAAAGTCGAACGCGGCGCGGCAGATCGCGGGCAGGTCCGCCTCCAGCCGGTCGCCCGCGAAAAACGGCGCCAGCAGCACCGCGGCCACATCCGGCAGGTCCGATACGCCGTCAAAATCGCTGAGGGAAAGGCGCGGCAGGCGCTCAGGCATGAACAGGCCGCCATCGGGCGCCGCCCCGGCCAGCATGGCTTCGGAAATGGAGCCGGCCTCCGCCCCGCCGGCTGTGGAGACAAACTTCACGGCAATATCTCCGCGCCCCGCCCGGTCAGCGGCGCGGTATAGGTCCGGCAGCCTACGCCCTGCGAGGCGAAGCCGTCTCTCAGCGCGGCGGTCACGCGCTCCCCGTCCGCCTCCCGCGCCCAGGCGAAGACCGTAGGGCCGGAGCCGGAGAGCGAGCAGCCGAGCGCCCCGGCCTTCAGCGCCGCCGCCTTGGCCTCGGTGAATCCATGCACCAGCCCGGCGCGCTGCGGCTCGATCAGCGCGTCGCGCAGCCCGTCCGCGACCAGCCCCGCATCGTCGCGCAGACAGCCGATCAGGAACGAAGCCAGGTCGCGGCTGTGCTCCACCACTTTGTGCAGCGGCACCGAGCGCGACAGGATCGAGCGCGACAGCCGGGTATCCAGCTCCGCGTCCGGGTGCGCGGCGCAGCAGACAAGGCCGGAGGGCGGCGGAATCTCCACCAGCTCCGGGTCCGCGCCCGGCCGGATCAGCACGATGCCGCCAAACAGCGCGGCGGCCACATTGTCCGGCGGCGGCGGGTCGCTGCTGGCCGTCTCCCCCTCCAGCGCGAACTCGAATAATTGCGCGGTCGTATAGGGTCTGCTCAGCAGGGCGTTCACGGCCACAACGCCGGCCACGGCGCTGGCGGCGCTGCCGCCCAGCCCGGCCGAAAGCGGCACGCCCTTGTTGACCGAAATCTCGGCGCCGAAATCCGCGCCCGCGTCTTCCAGCAAGGCCAGCGCCCCGCGCAGGGCGGTGTTGCGCTCCGGCTCGCCCGGCAGCGAGGAGACCAGCCCCTCGACCCTGCCCAGCCGCACGCCGCGCTCCGGGATGCGCCGGGCGGTCACCAGATCGCGCAGCGCCGTGAAAGACTGGCCCAGAATATCAAACCCCACGCCGATATTGCCGATACTGGCCGGCGCGGCGGCGGTGACGGAATCCCGGGGGGCGCTCATGGTTCGATGGTTACGCCGCCCCGGACTGCGCGCGCAAGCGGTGCAGGTCCAGAAGATCGGCGAACATGGCTTCGGCGGTGGGCCAGCGCCCGGCCCCCAAGCCCGAAATTGTCTGTTCCTGGCCGTCCGCGAACACGATGCGGAAGCGGTTTTCCGGCCCCCGCGCCCCGGCCAGAAAATCGTCCTGTTTCAGCGAGACCAGCCGCACGGAAAACCCGTTATGGCTGACATGGCCGACATGGCGCAGGCGCTCGCCCCGCGCCGCCGCCGCCTGGATGTCAGCCAGCGTGACGGGGCGCAGCGAATCCCGCTCCGCCGCGTCGGGCGACAATTCGGCGCCCAGCCCGATGCGGGACAGGATCGCCATCTTCGCCGCCGCGTCCCAGCCGTCGATATCGGCGCTGGGGTCGGCCTCGGCATAGCCCGCCTCCTGCGCCAGCCTGACCGCTTCCTCCAGGCTGCGCCCGGCCTCCATCTCGTCCAGCACGAAATTGGTGGTGCCGTTGGCCACGCCCTCGATGGATATGATCTTCCGCCCTTCGGCGCGGGCGCGCGCGGCGGCCTCCATCACCGGCACGCCGCCGCCGACACAGGCGCTGGCGCGCAGTTCCGCGCCGCTTTCCCGCGCCGCAGCGTCCAGTTCGGCAAAGCGGCGGGCATAGATTTCCTTGTTCGCCGTCACCACGTCCTGACCCCGGCGCAGCGCCGCCTCGACCAGCTCCGCCGCCGGCGACAGCCCGCCAATGGATTCCACCACCACATCCGCGCCGGTAATGCCGGGATGCGCGGGATCGTCGGTCAGCAGCTCCGCCGGGGCGCCGGCATAGCGGTCCGAATCCGGCGAGCGCACCAGAATCCCGGTTGGCTCGAACAGATCGGCATGGCGTTTCAGAAACGCCAGCACGCCGCCGCCCACCGTGCCGCAGCCCAGCAGCGCCACTTTCAACCGGCGCGCCTTCACCCCGCCCGCGATCCGTCCCGGCGCGGCGGTCTCCAGCGTCAGGCCGGCGGCCTCCGCGATGCGCCGCGCCTTGGGAGTGGCCTCCGCCTCGTTTCCGGCCGCGCGCACCAGCCGCACGCGCGCCGCGCCCAGCCGCGCGCCCAGAAAGGCCGCCGCCTGGTCCGCACCGCCCGCGCCCAGCAGCGTCAGATCGCCCGCCGCGTTCAGCGCCACATGGCCGGGAACCACCGCCACATGCGTCCGCGCCAGCGCCGCGCGCAGCGCCGCTTCGCCGCAGGAAACAAGGTCGGATTCATGCGGGTCGCCCTCGGCGCGCAGATCCATCTCGTGCGGGTCCAGCACCACGGTCTTCAGCCCGGCGCGCTCCAGCGCCAGCGCCAGCAGCGCCGCCGAATGCAGCTCGCTGATGCGCAACAGGCGCGGCAGGTCGTCAGAGCGGCCGCCATGTCCGGCCTGTTCGGCCAGCGCGAACAGCGCCGCGCCCTCCCCCTCCGGCGCAGAGACGACAATCAGCAGATCGTTCCCCTCCCGCACCCAGCGATAGGCTTCATGCACCGCTTCCATCGGATCGCCGGCGCCGCACACCAGGGCCCCGTCAAAACCCAGCACGACCGGGCCGCCCCGCTTCTGGGGGTCGGGTTCGCCGGGCCCGGCGGGCGCGGCGGCGGATGCGGAATCTGTGCGGTCGGCCGGTTTCATGGCGCGCCTTGAAGCATCTTGCCGGGAAAAGGGAAAGGCCCGCCGCCGGGGCGTGATCCTCACCTGCGCGCAGCGCGGGGGAGGGGGACCATGCGAAGCATGGTGGAGGGGGCGGGAGCAGCGCAGCGGTGTCCGCCCCCCTCACCGCCTTCGGCGGTCCCCTCCCCCCGCTTCGCAGGGGGAGAGCAACCGCGCTCTGCTTTCAGACATGCGCGTTACATTGACCTTTCATCCTCAGATACGCCCGCGCAACGCCGCGATGACCAGACGCGCCCGCCGTCCCGGCCCTGGCGCGGGCGGCGCGCGGCGCGCCTTGCCGATCCGCCGCAGATCGCCGGGGATCAGCGCCGCGTAAAGCACGGCCGGCGCCGCCTCTGCGGGAATGGCGCGCAAGACGCCGCGCGCACGCCGGTATTCCTCGCGCGCCAGCGCAATGACCGGCGCCAATCCATCGTCCGGCAGACCGGGCCGCCCCTGCGCCCGGTGATGCGCCTCGGCCCGCAGCAGGCCCGTCACGCCCCACGCCGTCCCGGCATCGAGGATCGCGGTCTCGGCTTCGGATGAAAGCGCCGCACCGGGCGCCAGCATCCAGACGGCGGCGCGCATCAGCCTCCCCGCCGTCGCCCTGGCGTAATCCCGCAGCTCGTCCAGCGATGCAAAGGGCGCGGCCTCCAGATCGCGCCCGCGCGCATCGATCAGGCCGTCGATCCATTCCCGCGGCGGCGGGCGCCCGGCAAACGCGCGCTCCAGCGCCTGCGCCGATTCATGCCAGCGCACGCCGCGTCCGGGGTCGTAGATTTCCGCCACCGCCTCGCGCCACCAGGCCAGGCGGATGTCGCCGATGGCCGGTTCTGTGACGCGCTCGCGCACCCGCGCGATTTCGTCATTGAACGCATAGAGCGCGATCAGGCGTGCGCGCGCCGCCTCAGGGGCGAAGCGGGCGGCCATGTGGCGGTCGGGGTCGGCGCGCGCAACGCGGGCGTCGATCGCCGCCGGATCGAAAACCTCAGGCATGACACAATCATAACCGGCGTTGCGTTAGACCGGCACCGTCTTCGGCCGCACCGTTCTCAGCCAGGTCGCGATAATCAGGCGCGACACCACAAAGGCGGTGAACACCGAGGTAATGATCCCGATGCCCAGCGTCACGGCAAAGCCGCGCACCGGACCGGAGCCGAACTGGAACAGCAGCAGCGCCACGATCAGCGTCGTCAGGTTGGCGTCCATGATCGTGCTTGTCGCGCGCGTATAGCCGATCTCGATGGCGTTGGCCGGACTTCGGCCCGCGGCTTTCTCTTCCTTGATACGCTCGAACACCAGCACATTGGCGTCGATGGCGATGCCGATGGTCAGCACGATCCCGGCGATTCCCGGCAGCGTCAGCGTCGCCTGAAACATGCTGAGCACGCCCAGCAGCAGGATGCCGTTCAGGATCAGCGCAATATTCGCGAACACGCCGAACAGGCCATAGACCAGAAGCATAAAGAGCAGCACGGTGACCATGCCGATGACCGCCGCGATGATCCCGGCGCGGATCGAATCCGCGCCCAGCTCCGCGCCCACCGTGCGCTCCTGCACCACGGTCAGCGGCGCGGGCAGCGCCCCGGCGTTCAGCAGCGTCGCGAGATCCTGCGCGCTCTGCACCGTGAAGCCGCCCTCGATCTGGCCCGTGCCGCCAACGATGGGGCTGCGGATCACCGGCGCGGTGATGATCTCGTCGTCCAGCACAATGGCGAAGCGCCGCCCCACATTCTGCGTGGTGACGTCGCCGAATGTGCGCGCGCCAGAAAGATTGAAGCTGAAGCTGACGATGGGCTGGCCGGTCTCGGCATGGAACGCCTGCGACGCCCTGTTCAGATCGTCGCCGCTCAGCAGCGGCCGGCGGCGCAGCAGCAATTGTTCGCCAGTCGTGGGACTGGGAAGCAGGATCGCGTTCGGCGGCACACGCCCGGCCGCCGCCGCGGCGACATCGCCGGGGTCTTCCGAAAACAGCAGATGGAAGGTCATCACGGCGGTTGTGCCGACCAGCTCCTTCAGCCGCGTCGGATCGTCAACGCCCGGCACCTCCACCAGCACGCGATTGGCGCCCTGGCGCTGGATGTTCGGCTCCGTGGTGCCATAGGCGTCGACGCGGCGGCGGATCACCTCCACCGATTGCTGCACGATGTCGCGCTCAAGCCGCGACAGCTCGTCCGATGTATAGGTCAGGCGGAAGGAGTCCGCTCCGCTCCGCACAATGTCCAGCACGCGCGGATTGGCCTGGCCGGGAACCAGCATGCCCTGCGCCGGGCGGGCCAGCGTGTTCAACCGCCGCTCCGCCTCGTCCATATCGCCGCCGGCCAGGATGCGCACGGTCACGCCTTCCCTGTCGCGGGCCACGGTCTGGGGAATGTTCGGCGCCTGCCGCAGCACGGTCTGCGCATTCTCCTCCACGCTCATCAGGCGGTTCGCCACCACCTCTTCCATATCGACCTCGAACAGCAGCGAAGAGCCGCCGCGCAAATCGAGGCCGAGATTCACCGTCTGGCTCGGCAGAAAGCCGGGCATTTGCGCGCGCACGGATTCTGGCAGGGCGTTGGGCAGGGCATAGAAAATGCCCAGCACCAGCATCAGGAAGATCAGAAACAGTTTCCAGCGCGCGAAATACAGCATGGCTGCGCAGTCCGTTCAGAGGGTCAGTCGGCCGCCGGTTCGGTCTTGGAGCGAACTTCGGTGATCGTGCCGCGCACCACACGCACGCGCACATTCTCCGCCAGTTCGACCATCACCTCGCCATCATCGACCTTCACGATCTTGCCGATCAGGCCGCCGCCGGTGACCACCACATCGCCCCGGCGCAGCGCCGCCACCATCTCGCGATGGTCCTTCATACGCTTTTGCTGCGGCCGGATCAGCAGGAACCAGAAAACCGCGAAAATCAGGATCAGGGGCAGCAGGCTGGTGATGAACCCTGCGCCGCCGGCGGCGGCCAGGACAAAAGCGGTCGGCACAGACATGAAAGCTCCAGACGCTGGGCGGGCGCCGTTCCGGCGCGCGCGGGCGGGACAAATCGCGGCTTATATAGGACCGCCCGCCCCGGAACACAAAATGCTATTCATCTGAAATATCTGTGTCCGGGTCGGGGACTCCCTTCCCCCTTCAAGGGGGAAGTGGACCGCCGGAGGCGGTGAGAGGCGAGTGCGCCCCCGGTGTTGGATCGCCCCGCCCTACGACCCACCCCCTCATGCTGAGGAGCACGTTCATCGTTCGCGATGAACGTGTGTCTCGAAGCACGCTCCAGATTCCATCAACATCCGCGTCAGGCTGGACCGTCCCTCAAGACGCGCCCTGCGGGCGCTCCTCGGGATGAGGTGGAGGTTGGGAATGAAGCAGTTGTCCCTCGCGCTACGCGGGGGAGGATTACGCCGGCGGCAGATAGCGCATCGGGTCCACCGGATCGACGCCGTTGCGGACCTCGAAATGCAGCTGCGGCGAATTGACCGAGCCGGTCTGGCCAACCTCGGCAATGGTCTGGCCCTGCGTCACCCGCGCGCCTTCGGCGACCAGCAGACGGCGGTTATGCGCATAGGCGGTGATCCAGCCGTCATCGTGCCGGATCAGCAGCAGCTCGCCATACCCGGCCAGCTCGTTGCCGGCATAGACCACCGATCCGTCCGCCGCCGCCCGCACCGGGTCGCCTGCATTGGCGCGGATATTTACCCCGTCATTGCGCTGGCCGGCGGCCTTGGGTCCAAAATCGGAAATAATCTCGCCCCGCACCGGCCATTGATAGCGGCCGGGCGCGCCGGTGGCGGCGGCGGTGGAGGTCACGGTCCGCTGCGG
>JBJHDH010000002.1:0-152115 GCA_050486445.1 Euryhalocaulis sp. | reverse complement strand
GCCGGGATCGGCGCCGGCCGGCTGGCCGGCGACCGGTGTAGCGACCAGCAGGCGCGCCAGACCGGCGAAAGGCGCTGTGACCGCGCCGAAATCCTTGTTCGCCATTACGCCGCATACCACGGCCAGCGGCCTTGGGTCAGCGGTTTCCAGATCGGCGATTGTTGCGGCCAGCGCCTGCGCCCCGGCCTCGTTATGCGCGCCGTCCAGCCATAACTCCGCCCCGGCCGCGTCCGCGATCCCGGCCAGCGGCCCTTCGGTCAGGCGCTGCATGCGCGCCGGCCACGCAACCCTGGCCAGTCCTTCGGCGATGGCTTTCTCATCGATTCCGGCGCGCAGCGCGGCGGCGATGGCGGGCCCGGCGTTCATCACCTGATGCGCCCCGCGCAGACGCGGCGGCGGCAGGTCCAGAAGGCGCGTCTCGTCTTCATAAACCAGCCGGCCGCGCTCTTCGAAGCTGCGGAAATCCATGCCGAACACCTGCGCCGGCGCGCCCGCCGTCTCGGCCGCGCGCGTCAGCACGGTGCGCACATCCTCGTTCTGCCAGCCGATAATCGCCGGCGCGCCGCGCTTGAATATCCCGGCTTTCTCGCGCGCGATGCCCAGAATGTCCGCGCCCAGATATTCTTTATGATCCAGCGAGACCGGCGTGACGATAGAGGCCCGCGGATCCCGGATTACATTGGTGGCGTCCAGCCGTCCGCCCAGCCCGGTCTCCAGCAGCAGAATGTCGGCCGGCGTTTCGGAAAAGGCGAGGAAGGCCGCCGCCGTCGCCATCTCGAAAAACGTCGCCGGGGCGCCATCGTTCGCCGCCTCTGTGCGGGCGATGGCGTCCAGCAGGGCGGCGTCGGAAATCTGCGCGCCGGCCAGCTCGATCCGCTCGTTGAACCGCACCAGATGCGGCGAGGTATAGACATGCGGCCGCATCCCGGCGGCCAGCGCAAAGGCGCGCAGCAGCGCGATGGTAGAACCCTTGCCGTTGGTGCCGGCGACATGGATCACGGGCGGCAGGCGCAGGTGCGGATCGCCCAGCGCCCCCAGCAGGCGCTCGACCCGGCCCAGCGACAGGTCGATCAGCCTGGGATGCAGCGCGGCCAGACGGTCCAGCGCCTGCTGCACCGAAGCGCCCGAAGCGCCGGTCATGTGGGTTGCAGCATCTGTCGCCGCGCCCGTCAGGCCGCTTTCGGCGAAGGCGCGGATGGCGGCGGCGGCAGGCGTTTCTGCAATTCCTGCGGACGCTTCTTCATCAGCACGCCGAGGATGGAAGCGATGGTCGCGGGCAGTTGCTGGCGCGGGACCACCGCGTCCACCATGCCCGTATCGCGCAGATATTCGGCGCGCTGGAATCCCTCGGGCAGTTTCTCGCGGATCGTCTGCTCGATCACCCGCGCCCCGGCGAATGCGATCAGTGCGCCCGGCTCGGCCAGATGCACGTCGCCCAGCATGGCGTAAGAGGCCGTCACCCCGCCGGTCGTGGGATCGGTCAGCACCACGAGATAGGGCAGGCGCGCCTCTTTAAGCCGCTGCACGGCCAGCGTCGTGCGCGGCATCTGCATCAGGCTGAGCGCGCCTTCCTGCATGCGCGCGCCGCCCGCGGCGGTGAAACAGATCAGCGGCAGGCCGCGCTCCACCGCGGCGTCGGCGGCGGCGATAAACGCCTCGCCCACCGCCATGCCCATCGAACCGCCCATAAAGGCGAAGTCCTGCGCCGCGGCCACCGCCTCCAGCCCATAGATACGCCCCACCGCCACAGACATGGCGTCATGGGCGCCGGTCTTGGCGCGCGCCGCTTTCAGCCGGTCAACATAGCGTTTGTCGTCGCGGAAGCGCAGCGGATCGCGCGGCGCCTCGGGCGCGGGCAAAAGCTCATATTCGCCGTTGTCGAACGTATAGGCGAAGCGCTGGGCCGGACCGATGCGCAGATGCGCGCCCGAAGGCGTCACATACATCGACGCCTCCAGATCCTTGTGGAACACCATCTCGCCCGTTTTCGGGCATTTGACCCAGAGATTCTCCGGCGTCTCGCGCTTGGAGAACATCTTTTTCACGCCCGGAGGGGTCAGTTTTTCCAGCCAGCTCATGGCAGTCGCGTCCGTTATCCGTTCCCGGTCCAGATCCGTGTCCGGCCAATAGGCCAATGCGGCCCCGGCGGGAACCGCTTTATTCGCCGGCGAGCGCCGCGTCCACAAAGGCGCGCATCAGCGCCGCGTCCTTCTGGCCCGGCGCGGTTTCCACGCCGGTGGTCACTTCCGCCATCAGCGCCCCCGCGGCGTGCATGGCGTGCGCCACATTATCGGGGGTCAGGCCGCCGGCCAGAAACCATGGCCGGGCGATCCCGGCGCCGCGCAGGATCGCCCATTCGCTTCTGGGATTGAGCACAAAGGCGTGCGCGGCTTCATAGCCGATCCGGCGCCCGACCTCTTCCGGCGTGGCGGCGGACAGCGCCTTGACGATGCGCAGCCCGGTAATCTCCGCCGCCCGCTCCACGTCCTGCGGCGTCTCATCACCGTTGAGCTGGAGGAAGAGAAAGCCCGGCGCGTCCGCTAGCGCCTCCAGCATCGCCGTGTCCGGATCGCTCGCCACCGCCACGGCCTTCAGGCCCAGACTGTCGGCATAGTCGGCCAGCCCGGCGGCCTCCTTCAGGCTCACGCTGCGCGGCGAATCCGGGTCCAGATGGATTCCCGCATAATCGGCGCCCGCCTCCGCGGCGGCCCCGATGTCCTCGCGGCGTGCAAGGCCGCAAATCTTCACCTCAATCATCGGAGATCAGGACGCCGGACCGCGCTCCCTTTTCAGCAGATCGCGAATATCCTCCAGCAGCGCCTCCTGGCGCGGCTTTTCCGCCGCCGCCGGCGCCTCGGCCTTTTTGCGGCTCAGCCGGTTCATGGCGCGGACCATGAAAAACAGCGCCAGCGCCAGGATCAGGAAGGAGATGATATTGTTGATAAACAGGCCGTAATTGATGGTCGCCGCGCCCGCCTCCTGCGCCGCGGTCAGCGAGGCGTAGTCCTGCCCGTCCAGCGGGATGAACAAATCGGTGAAATCGGCGCCGCCCAGCGCAAGGCCCAGCGGCGGCATCAGCACATCGTTCACCAGCGAGGTGACGATGGTGGAAAACGCGCCGCCCAGAATAAAGCCGACCGCGAGATCGACCACATTCCCGCGCATTGCGAATTCCCGGAACTCTTTCAGCACCGGAGGCCTCCCAAACCCTGTGACGGCTGCATTATTGCCCCTGACGCGCCCGGCGAAAAGACCAAACGAACGGCGCCCGCCGCGCCCGCCCGGTCTTGAGCCGGAGGCAGATCGCCCGTTTAATCCGCATCCTGACCATGCAAAATAAAAAGCCCCCAGTTCTGAACCTGGTTCCGAACCCGCCCGGAGAAACCCGCATGACCCGTCTTGCCGCCGTTCTTGCAATTCCCTTCGCCCTCGCTTTCGCCGCCTGCGGCGGGAACGGCGAAGCGCCGCGCGCGGGCTCGGCCGGCGCATGGGCCGTCGACTACGAGAACAGCGAACTGCGCATCCATGGCGAATACGGCGCGGTCGGCTTTACCGGCGTGTTCACCGAATGGGACGCCGAAATCCTGTTTTCGCCGGACGATCTGGCCGGCTCCTCAATCCGGGCTGAGATCGCCACAGGCTCGCTCGACACCGGCGACCGCGACCGCGATGAAGCCGCGCGCAGCAATCGTTGGCTGAATGCGGCCAGCTTTCCAACCGCGATCTATGAGGCGGATGCGATCGAGGCGTGGGAAGACGGCTATGTGGCGCGCGGCACGCTGAGCATGGCCGGCTTCACCAACCCGCTGGATTTCAATTTCAACGTTGTCATTGAGGGCGACACCGCGCGCGCCACGGGCGCCACGGTGTTCGACCATAACGATATGGGCATCACCGGCGGCTATGACGCTCACGATACCGGCGATCTGTTCCAGGTCACGGTGGATATTGTCGCCACCCGCGCGAACTAGAAAAAATTCTAGCTCACCACCGCCCTGTCGGCGGCGCGCCGCCAGTCGGCGCCGTCGGAAAAGGCCAGCGTGGCCCCGCCGGCTTCGTCGCTGATATAGATCATCGCCCCCGCCCCCGCGCCGGACGCAGAGGGCAGGGCGGATACGGTAAAGGCGCCTGCCCTGACGGCCCCGCCCGCGGAGACCGGCCCCGCGACGCTCAGCCCGCCATCATTGCGGTCCACGCTCAGCGCCGCCGTCCAGTCCACGCCGTTCGCCGAGACCTTGATGGAAAAATCGTCGTTCCCGGCAAGCCCCATCTCGGCCCGGCCCGACCATGCGGTCTGGAACAGCAGCGATCCGGTATCCGTTTCCGCCGCCTTGTTGATCTTGAGCTGATGCCCCGCGCCGTCATGATTAAGCAGCGTCGCCTCGCCAGAGATGGTGAGCCGGTTGGTCTCGTCGGCGGTTGCGTTCACGCCCAGCATCGCAAAAGCCGCCGGTGTCACCGCCGTCCAGTCCGCTCCGTCAAAAACCATCAGCGCGCCAGTCTCCGCGTCCCAGATCACCCAGCCTTCCTGCGGCGTGAAAAAACTCCAGGCGCCGTCCTGAAACGCCGCGATCTTTCCCGCATGCCCGGCAAAGGCGCCTGTGGGCGCGGGGCCCAGCGTATGACGCTGGCCCTCGATGGGGTCTTCGGGCGGCGTTTCGCGGGCCCGGTCCTCGACCCGGATATGCAGAAGCGCATCGAGCATGCGCAGCGCCTCATTGTGCGTGACGTGCTTCTGCGCCTGGGCGGGCATCAGATAGGGCAGCTTCAGTAACGGGGTTTCTTCCATCGGGACCTCTCGCCGGTTGTCGCCTGCGATCCTAGGCGCTCATGCGATGGCGTGGATGGATGGGGAGAGCTTCCCCGCTTTCCGCGGCGCCGCCGGGCTTTGCCTTGCGGGCCAGGGCGGCTAAGTCCGGCGCATGGATTCCGGCGACCCGCCCCCCATCACGCCCGCCGCGCGCGCCGATCTGTTCGCGCTGCTGGACAGGCTGGGCATCGCCCATTCCACGCTGGACCACCGGCCGGTCTTCACCGTGGAAGAGGGCGCGGACATCAAATCCGGCCTGCCCGGCGGGCACAGCAAAAACCTGTTTCTCAAGGAAAAGACCGGCAAGGACGGCGCCGCCGCCCTGTTTCTGGTCTCGGCGCTGGACCGCACCGAAATCCGGTTGAACCAGCTGCACAAGATCATTGGCTGCCGCCGCCTGTCTTTCGGCCCGGCGGAACTGATGCGCGCCGTGCTCGGCGTCGAGCCGGGTTCGGTCACGCCCTTCGCGCTGATGAACGATGCGGCGGGCCAGCTGTGCTTTGTCCTCGACGCCGCGCTTCTGGCGCACA
Organism: Euryhalocaulis sp.; assembly: GCA_050486445.1. Lineage (GTDB taxonomy): Bacteria > Pseudomonadota > Alphaproteobacteria > Caulobacterales > Maricaulaceae > Euryhalocaulis. The sequence goes on along the minus strand of JBJHDH010000002.1, from coordinate 146,775 downwards.
ACCCGGTGAATTTTCACCCGCTGAAAAACGACGCCACCACGGCGGTCGCGCCGGACGATCTGCTGCGCTTCGCCCGCGCCACGGGGCACGAGCCGCTGATTGTCGATTTCACGGCGCTGCCCCAAAGCGAGTCCGGATAGAAAACGGCGCCGGTTTCCCGGCGCCGTTTCCCTGCAAGACCGATGAAATGCGTTACGCCGCTTTCGCGCCGAGCAGCCTGCCGCCCTTTCCACTCTCAATGGCGATTTTGCGCGGCTTCAGCGCCTCGGGCACTTCGCGCGCAAGCTCGATGGACAGAAGGCCGTTCTCCAGCCGCGCGCCCTTCACCACCACATGATCGGCGAGGTGAAAGCGGCGCTCGAACGCGCGCTCGGCAATGCCGCGATAGAGGAAATTCCGCTCCTCCGCCGCCTGCGCCTTGCGGCCGGTCACGGTGAGCAGATCGTCGCGCACTTCAAGCTCGATGTCGTCCGCCGCGAATCCGGCGACCGCCAGTTCGATGCGATAGGAATCCTCGTCCGTCTGCTCGATATTATAGGGCGGATAGGCGCCGCCGGTTTCGGGGCCGGACGCGGCGTCGATCAGATTGGCCAGCCGGTCAAAGCCGACCACGGTGCGATAGAGGGGGGAAAAGTCGAAGGTTCGCATTGTCACGTTCTCCTGTGAGCAACATGGCGGCCCGCGCGTTTCCGGGGCGGGCCGGTTCCGGTCGCGCCGCCGACGCCCCGTCCAGACAACCGGGACCAGAGCGGCGCAGGGAAGACCCGTTCCAGCGCCTTCCGCGTCTTCAGGTAATCGCCCGAAACGCCGGTTCAAGACCTGCGGCGCTTTGAAAAAATCACATGTAAATCAATCAAATATAGAATCCGGCCGCCGGGTTTGCGTCGCCGCGCGCAGAGGTCAGAATGGGCGCATGACCGACTCTCCCGGCGCGCCCGCCAATCCCGATCCTGCCGCTCCCCACACAGATGAACTCGAACGCATCACCGAGCGCCTGCGCCGCGAGGCGTCGCGCGCCGAAGGTTTCGGCAAGGCGGTGATGCTGGATTTCGGCGCGACCGGCGTGGTGCATGTCGATGCGCGCCAGTCGCCGCCCGCCATCTCCAATACAGCAGCGCCGGCCGACACGATCCTGCGCGTCTCGCTGGAAGATTTTCTCAGCCTTGTGCGCGGCGATCTGGACCCCACCCGCGCCGTCTTTTCCGGCCGGTTGAAAATCGCGGGCGATATGGGCGCGGCCCTCACTTTGGCCGGCCTGTTCCGCAATCGTCCATGAGCAGCCTCGCGGGCGCGGCGCCCGTCGTCCCTCTGGACTCCGATCCGCCGCCTGCGGGGCTGGATGCGCGCTGGATCGTCATGCAAGACGGCGCCCGGCTGCGCGCCGCTGTCTGCCCGGCGGCGCCGCAGCATGCGCGCGGATCGGTGCTGATCGCGCCCGGCCGCACGGAATTTCTTGAAAAATATTTTGAGACGATGCGCGAACTGGCCGCGCGCGGCTTCGCGGTCTTCGTGCTGGATCATCGCGGCCAGGGGCTTTCGCATCGCGAGGCCGGCGGCGGGCGCGGCCATATCGATTATTTCTCCCGCTATGCCGGGGATTTCGCGGCGGCCGTTTCCGCCTTCCCCGGGGCGCTGCCGCGTCCATGGATCGGGCTTGGTCATTCCATGGGCGGGCTGGTGCTGCTGGATCTGCTGATGGACCGGCGGCTCGATCTGGCCGGCGCGGTTCTGTGCGCGCCGATGACCGGAATCGCTCATGTCGCGCGGTGGGAACTGACCGCCGCCGCGATCCTGTCGCGGCTGGGTCTGGCGAAAGCCTTTGTGCCGGGCGGCGGGCTGCGTCCCCCCGCGCCGTTTGCGCGCAACCGGCTCACCCACGATCCCGCGCGCTACCAGATGTTTCTGGACCGGCTGGCGCTCGCGCCGGACCTGGCGCTGGGCGCGCCGACCTTCGGCTGGACGGCGGCGTCCGGCGCGGCGATGCGCCGCGCCGCCCGGTCCGATGCGCTGGCGGCGATCGCGGCGCCGCTGCTGATCCTTTCGGCGGAACGCGACGCGGTGGTGCGTAACGCCACGCATGTGCGCCTGGCCGCGCGCGTTCCCGGCGCGCGGCATAGGGTCATCCCCGGCGCCGCGCATGAAATCCTCATCGAGACAGATGCCGTGCGCGCCGCCTTCTGGACGGAATTCGACAGCTTCACGCGCGCGCTCGGACTATAATCCCTACAGCCTGAATTCGCGTATCGCGTTGCCGCCGCGGATGGCGTCGCGCTGGTCCGGCGGCAAGGCGTCGGCGCGCGCCAGCAGGCCGGACATGTCGCCCAGACGAAACGGAAAGTCCGAGCCATAGATCACCCGGTCCGGACCCACGATCTCCACCAGATGCGCCAGCGTGCGCGTGTCATAGACGATGGAGTCGAACAGGATGCGGCGCAGATGCGCGCTCGGCGGCTGCGCGGAATCGCGCCGTCCGGTGCTGATCTCCCACATCCGGTCGAACCGGCCGATCAGCCAGGGCAGGGCCCCGCCGCCATGGCTGGCGATGGGACGCACGCGCGGATAGCGGTCGAAAAATCCGCTGAGCAGGAATTTGGCGAAACAGGTCGTGGTGTCGGTGGTGAAGCCGACCGTGTTCGCCATGCCGTAATCGCCAAGGCCGAATCCGTCGACGAACGGCGTGGTGGGATGGATGAATACCGGCGCGTCGATGCGGTCGATCTCGGCCCAGACCGGGGCGAATTTCTCGTCGATCAGGGCCTGACCCTTGATATTGGTCAGCATGCAGACCCCCGCGGCGCCCATGTCCATGGCGCGGTGCAGCTCCGCGATGGCGGCGTCGGCATGGTCCCAGGGCAGCGAGGCGAACCAGCCGATCCGGTCCGGCCAGCGCGCCCGCGCCTCCGCGTAATCGTCATTGACGATGCGGGCGGCCTCCGCGCTCCGGGCGGCGTCGCCCCAATAGACATTGGGCGCGGTCAGGCTGATGAGGGCGATATCCACGCCCGCGCGGTCCATCTGTTCAATGCGGTCTTCCCAGTCGAACATATTGGGCGTGAGCAGGGCGTAATTGACCCCGCGATATTCGATGGATTCGGGATTGCCGGGGATCACCAGCGTATCGGGATCGCCCGAGGCCCTCAGCGCCTCCAGCCAGCGTCGCGTATACATATGGGTGTGGACGTCGATCACCGGCCTCAGCGGCGCGCCGCCAGCCTGTGTTCCGCGCGCCGCGGTCTGGCTCATTGCCGGTCCGCCGAGCGCCGCCGCAGCCGCGGCGCCCGCAGCCAGCACATCCCGCCGTCTGATTGTCATGCTCCCCGCCTCCCAGGTTCTGCGCGCGCGGGCCGCGCAGAGGCAGAGTAATGGCGGCGGAAGCGGTCAGCGACCGTTATTTGCGAAACGCAGGAAAAAGCAGGGGGAGGGGTTTTTACGCGGCGTCGATAATGTCGCCCCGCATCGCCTTGGCCAGGTCGAGCAGGCGGCGGCGCGGCTGTTCGCCAAGCTGATAATAGACGCGCACCAGCTCCAGCGTTTCGCGCCGTGTCAGCATGTCGGCCGGCGCCTGCTCGTCCGGTCCTTCTTCGCCCAAGCCTTCGTAAAAATAGCCGACAGGCACAGTCAGCGACTCGGACAACTGGAACAGGCGGGCGGCGCTGACGCGGTTCGCTCCGCATTCATATTTCTGGATCTGCTGGAAACGGACACCAACACGGTCGGCGAGTTGCTGCTGGGTCAGGCCCAGCAGGCGCCGGCGGCGGCGCAGCCGTTTCCCGACATGGTGATCGATGGCGCTGGTCATGGGCCGCGTTCCTTGTCCCTCGGTTTCGCCCTCCCCCCAGCAAGCCGGGCGCCAGTCCGCAGAGGCGCTGTGGCGTATCATTTCGGGACAAAAACCTCCATGCGGGAATGCATGGCCGGCCTGCTATTTCGCAGTTGCGAATTGTGCGCCGCAACATATACTCAGAGTCGTCGCGGCGCGAGCCGCTTGCCCGGGTTCGGGCGTTTCCTCCCTATGAACTTCCGCCCCGGGGCTCCCCCGGGGCGGTTTTTTATGTGCCGGCGGCCCTCGGATTCCCCGATTTTTCAGGGCGGATTTCGCGCCTGCGATCTCGCAAGTGCAACAATTTTGTGACGGTCCGGGTATGCCTATTCGGCGGCCAGCCGCGCACCGCCTCCACCCAGCAGGGCCGGCCAGTCGATCGCCGCCAGATCGGCCACCACGGCCTCCAGCCGCCGCGCCACAGACTCGAATGCGCCGGGCAGCGGCCGCACGGTCTGTTCATCCATATAGAGCGCGCGCGATATCTCGATCTGGATTGCATGCACGCTTGCGCGCGGCCGGCCGTAATGCACGGTCGTATAGCCCCCCGCATAGGGTGTGTTGCGCTGGGTGCTGAATCCCTGGGCCATAAAGGCCCGCTCGGCCGCGTCGCTGACTGCGGGATGGCACGAGGCGCCGAACCGGTCGCCCAGCACCACGTCGGGCGCCGTGCGCTGCTCTGTCCCGGGCATGGAGTGGCAGTCCACCAGCACGGCCAGTCCGAACCGCAACCGCGCCGCGTCCAGCCGTTCGGCTAGCGCCCGGTGATAGGGCGCATGAAATCGCGCGATCCGGTCCTCCACCTCGGCCAGAGACAGGCGGCGGCGGTGGATGGTTTCGCCTTCCACGGTCAGGCGCGGCGTGACGCCAAGCCCGTTGGCCACGCGCGGGCTGGCGGCGTTGGCCCAGGCCGGGGCCGGGCCGTCCAGCATGGCGGGGTCGATCTCGGCCGGCTCGCGATTGGCGTCGATAAAGGCGCGGGCGAACCGCGCCGCCACCAGCGGTGCGCCCAGCGCCGGCGCGCAGGCGAACAGGCGGTCGACATAGGCGTCCTCGGCGCGGCGCAGGCTTTCGGCCGCCGGCCGCAGCAGCGGCAGAAAGTCCGCCGGAACCCCCCGGCCTGAATGCGGCGAGGCGAACACCAGCGGCGATCCGGGGCCGGCCTCCGGATGAAGAACCGCGACCGGCGGGTCGGCGGCGTTCAGGATGACGGGCGGTTCCGGGCGCGGCATGGCTGCGACTGTGACCGCGCTCCCACAATGGCGTCAACCGGTGCAGCGGCCGTCTGGTCCGGATTTAGAAGGTTCTTTACATTGTCCGGCTAGGGTCCGCCGCTCGCATGGGAACGCCGGGGGGGCGTTCCGGGGGCGCCGGGACGAGGGGAAAATGGCGACAATCCTTCTGGCCGAAGACGATGATTCCATGCGCGACTTTCTGGCGCGGGCGCTGGAGCGCGCGGGCCATGTCGTGACCTCCTGCGCCGACGGGGAAGATGGATTCCACGCTTTGCGCGCCGCGGCGGGCAGCTACGATCTGCTGCTGACCGATATCGTGATGCCCGGAATGGACGGGATCGAGCTGGCGCGCGCCGGCGCCCAACTGGATCCCTCCATGAAGATCATGTTCATCACCGGTTTCGCCGCCGTGGCGCTCAGCCCCGATTCGGGCGCGCCGGCCGAGGCCAAGGTGCTGTCCAAGCCATTCCATCTGCGCGACCTGGTGCATGAAGTCGACCGCATGATGGCGGCCTGAGGCAAATAAGGACACGCATTCGTGGCCGTCATGCGATCGCCCTCCGGGTGGCCTCGTATTCCCGAAAATTTGTTGTCCACCCGCATGACAGGGGTGGTTTCCCAAAGCGTGTCTCGAAGGGCGAGAAAGACCAAAAAGCGGGGAAATTTCTGCAAATCTCCCACACCCGTTCCAGCGGGGCTAATCTTCATGCGGCTTCGCGGCCGAGGGATGTTGGCAGCCACCATGACCGCGAGGCGTGCGTGGCCTGTCCGCGCGCCGGTCCGTGGCGGCCCGGCGCTCCGGCAGGGCCTTCAGGGCGGCGAGCGGCACTAAACGACCGACCGCGTCAAAACCCTGGACTGGAATCGGGACGGAGACGTTCCGGCAAATCCACGCGCGGGGCGCTCTCTGGAACGCACCACTACGTACCAAGGACAGGACACCCGCGTTCCCCGCGGGCGCCCCGCTTCCCTCACTTGCCTATGATCCGGCGGCAAACCGCGCGGCGCTGCGAATGCGCGCCTGAAATCCTGAAAAATCATCGTTACGCGGCGAAGAAATTCAGCTCCAGCATCACGCCGTTCGGGTCATGGATGAAAATCTGCCGCAGGCCGATCTCTGTCACATGATTGGTGCGGTGCGCGACGCAGAGCCGCTCCAGCCGCGCGATCATCGCGTCATAGCCGCTGCAATTGAACGCGATGTGATGCACCGCGCCACTGCCCGGCGCCTCGTCCGCTCCCGGCCCGTCGCGCCGTTCCTCGCCGAGAATACTGCCCGCCATGCCAAGATGAATCAGCGCGCGGCCATCGGGGTCGAACATCCAGGCGGTGCGTTCGGGGTCCAGTCCCGGCGCGGCTCCGGCTTTCAGCCCCATTACCGACTCGTAAAACCGGATCGTCTCGTCCAGCCGGCCGGTATGGATGTTCACATGGTCCAGCCGCTCGATCTTCATGCGCGTCTCGCCGCCACCCTTTCCGGATATGAAACGGGCCGGCCCCGTCAGGGGCCGACCCGGTCATTCTATGCGGGATACGATCTGTAACGGGAAGGTCAGCTGACGCCGTTCTTGATCGATTCCTGCGCCCAGTTGACGCTGGCGAACAGGCCGCCGAACGAGAAGAAGTGAAAGCCGATGACATTGTCATCGCCTCTGGCGTCCACATCCTCCGCCACTGCGCTCACAATGTCGCCGGCGGTCATCTTGGTCAGCAGATTGGCCAGCATTTCCGGCCGTTTCAGCGCCTTCAGCGAATTGCCGACGCCGCACTTCACCGCGTATTTCAGCAGATTGGTGATGCTGGCCGGGCCGCAGATGCCCACGCGCATCGGGTTCGCGATGCCTTCGCCGCGGATTTCGCGGATACGGCCGACCACCGGCTCGGGCTCGAAGGCGAACTGGCTGACAATGGTCAGGTCCAGCCCGGCCTCCTTGCCCAGCGCCACCTTGTCGCGCAGCGCCTGGTCCAGAATCTCCGTCGCCACTTTCGGGTGACCCTCGGGATAGGCCGAGACGCGCAGATTGGTGATGCCGTTACGCTGCGGGATGCCGCTGCGCAGAATATCCAGCGCCCCGGTCCATTCCCCGCGCGGCGTATCGACGTCGCCGGCCAGACACAGCGCGCGGTTGATCCCCGCCTCGCCGATCAGGCGCTTCAGGAATTCCTCGAATTCCGCGGGCGAGGGCGCGTTGCGCGCCACCAGATGCGGCACCGGCTCAAAGCCCTGTTCGCGGATGCGCGCGCATTCCGTGACGATGCCCTCATAGGGCGTGCCCGGAATATGGGCGCAAAACACCTCACTGCCTTTGGGCATGATGTCCTTGGACTTGCCGATCGCATCGGTGGCGTGCGGCGTCACTTCATAGGACGAATTGGCCAGCAGCCTGCTGGCCGTCTCCTTACTCATTCTGTCTCCTTCCGGGCGATCACATAGCCTTCGTCGTTGAACCAGAGTCCGCCATGCTTGCGCAGCACTTCCGCGGTTCCCCGCAGATAGGCGTCGCTCGTCATGGCTTCGGTAAGGCGCTGATCCTCGATCTGCGCCACATAGGCCGCGTCGTTCCACGCGGCAAACAGGGTGGAGGTGCCGATGCCGCCCTGATCGCCCTCGGGGTCGATCTCGCCGGGCAGGGTGTGCATCTCGTAGCGGAACAGGGCCTGCGCGTCGTCGCCGGGCAGGAAGTCATAATGGTCCGCCTCCGGGCCGAACGCCTTGCGCGCCTCGTCCAGCAGCATGTGCCGGTCGTGGCGGAACGGGTTCTCCTCTGGCCAGACCTTCTGGATGATCTCCAGCGCCGGATCCTCGCCATAGGACTGAATACCCAGAAGCCGGCCGCCAGGGCGCAGCGCCTTGGCCAGCGGCGCGATCACCTTGCGCGCCTTGAACTCGACCGAGGCGCGCGCGCGATAGGGCTGCGAGGCGATCACCAGATCGTAGTCCGCGCGCACGGTCTCGCGCGTGGGGATCACCGAATGCAGCAGAAACTCGCAATCCTCGCGATAGATCAGCAGCACCACCGGCGTCTCATAGATCGGGTTGCCGGTCTTCGTGCTGGGCCTTGTGCGCCAGGTCTCGGCCAGGAACGGCTCCAGCTCGGTGATTTGCTGGTCGAACTCGGCGGAGGTGTCGCCCCTCAGCTTCACTTCCTTCCAGATCGTGCGCTGCTGCGCCTCGCGCGAGGCGGGCCGCATCCAGGGCGCATCGGTATAGTTGAGATTGGTGACCGCCAGAACCGTGGCCGGATGCTCGTGAAAACGGTCGGGCATCTTCTCCAGCGTCAGGCGCACGTCCTCCAGGCTGATCTCCTTGCCTGCGACGTAAAACGGCATCCGCGGATGGCGCCGGTGCATGGTGCGCATCACCCGGGTCAGCACCGTGCCGTCGCCCATGCCGGCGTCGAACACGCGCAGCGCCGGCGGCTTGGGGCGCACCTTGTCCAGCTCCGCCGCGACCCGCTCGGCCACCACCTGCTTCTCGCTGCACGTATGCACGAACATCAGATATTTCTGGCGGTTGTCGTAAAAGCGAAAGCTCTCACCCGTGTCCGCCGAGTTGATCCCGGGCATGACGGCTCCTCCCGATTATTCCATGCCCGAGGGCCAGAAGCCGCCGGCGCAGGGCCGGTCTTTGCGTCCGGCTGCATAACCAAGCCGCTCCGCGCGCCGAAGTCCAGAACGGGGCGGGAAAGGCTCCCATCTGTAAGGGCATACCCCAAGGGCGGCAGGGCGCATGGCTGAAATCCCCGGTCCGAAGCCCTTGGCGCCTCAGCGCACGTCCTCGTCCGAGCCCTGGCGCTGGGCAGGGATGGCGGCCGGCGGCGGGCTGTCGCTGGGCGCGGTTCCGGCCTTGGCCGGCGCGGCCTGCGGGCGGACCAGCACGAAATGCTCGGCCTCCGCGTTCCAGGATTTCAGGATGCTGCGCGCCAGGCGCGATCCGGTCTCCGCCACATGCGTCTCGATCAGCGCCCGGCAGGCGGCCAGCGCCGCCGCGTCGGGTTGCTCCGTGGCCACCGTGTCGGGATTGATGACAGCGGAAAGCCGCGCGCCGGGATCGTAAACGAAAGCGCGCCCGCCGGTCATGCCGGCGGCGAAATTGTCGCCGACCGAACCCAGCAGCACTACCTCGCCGCCCGTCATGTATTCACAGCCATGTGCGCCGCAGCCTTCGACCACGGCGGTCGCGCCGGAATTGCGCACGGCGAAGCGTCCGCCAGCCCGCCCGGCCACGAACAGTGCGCCGGATGTGGCGCCGTAAAGGCAGGCATTGCCGGCCAGCGCGGGCGAGACTGCGTCGTCATAATGCGGCGGCCGCACGCTGATCGCCGCGCCGGAAAGGCCCTTGCCGACATAGTCATTGGCCTCGCCGGTCAGCGAGATTTTCAGGCCCTTGGCGCCGAACGCGCCCAGCGACTGGCCGGCCGAGCCTTCCAGCTCCAGGGTCAGCGCGCCATCCTCAAGCCCGGTTTCGCCAAAGCGGCGCACAATGCGCGAGGACAGCGGCGCGCCCACCGTGCGGTGAAGCGTGTTGACCCGGGCGCGAATGACGACCGGCGCGCCGGTCTCGAACAGCCGCCCGGCCTGGTCCATCACGGAATCATCCAGTGTCGGCTCCACGTCGCGCCGCGCCTGCGGATCGGCGGGCGAGTTCACCGCCGCCGGGGAATAGAGCAGCAGGTTCAGGTCCAGATCGTCCAGATGCTGCGCCCCGCGCGAGGTCTGGGCCAACAGGTCGGCGCGGCCGATCACCTCGGTCAGGCGCCGGGCGCCGAGCGCCGCCAGACGCTGGCGCACGCTTTCGGCCAGCATCAGCATGAAATTGACCACGTGTTCCGGCGTCCCGGTGAAATGGCCGCGCAGTTGCTCGTCCTGGGTGCAGATGCCGACGGGGCAGGTATTGGAATGGCACTGGCGCACCATCAGACAGCCCATGGCTACCAGGCTGATCGTGCCAATGCCGTATTCCTCGGCCCCCAGCATCGCGGCCACAAGAATATCCTCGCCGGTGCGCAGCCCGCCATCGGTGCGCAGCCGTACGCTGTCGCGCAGATTGTTCAGCGACAGGGTCTGATGCGCTTCGGCGAGGCCCAGCTCCCACGGCGCCCCGGCGAACTTGATAGAGGTCAGCGGGCTGGCGCCGGTGCCCCCGACATTGCCCGCGATCAGGATGGAGTCGGCCTTTGCCTTGGCCACGCCCGCGGCCACGGTGCCGACGCCGGCGGCGGCCACCAGCTTCACGGTGACGCGCGCATCCGGGTTGATCTGTTTCAGGTCGTAGATGAGCTGCGCCAGATCCTCGATCGAATAGATATCGTGGTGCGGCGGCGGCGAGATCAGCGTCTGGCCCGGAACCGCGTGGCGCAGGCCGGCGATATAGGCGTTGACCTTGAAGCCGGGCAATTGCCCGCCCTCGCCGGGCTTGGCGCCCTGCGCGACCTTGATCTCGATTTCCTCGCACTTGTTCAGATATTCGGCGGTCACGCCGAACCGTCCCGAAGCGATCTGTTTGACCCGCGAATTGGCGTCGTCGCCGTTCGGCAGTTTCTTGTAGCGGGCCGAATCCTCGCCGCCCTCGCCGCTGACGCTGCGCGCGCCCAGCCGGTTCATGGCGATGTTGAGCGCGCCATGCGCCTCGGGCGACAGCGCCCCCAGCGACATGCCGGGCGTGATAAAGCGTTTCACGATCTCGCTGGCGGGCTCCACCTCGTCCAGCGGAATCGGATCGCCCAGCGGGCGGATCTCCATCAGATCGCGCAGCGCCACCGGCGGGCGCGCATCGTTCAGCGCCTCGTACCGCTCAAACGCTTTCGGATCGTTCCGCCGCACCGCCTGTTGCAGCGCCGAGACGATCTGCGCGTTCAGCGCATGATGCTCGCTGTGCGACCGCACGGCGTAAAACCCGCCCTGCGGCAACGATCCCGGCTGTTCGATCCAGGCCGCGTCGTTGCGCCGGGCCTGACGGCGCTCCAGGCTTTTCAGCCCGACGCCGGAAATGCGGCTCGGCACGCCGGGGAAAAACTCGTCCACCAGCGCGCGCGACAGGCCGACCGCCTCGAACATCAGACCGCCGCGATAGGAGCTGACGACGCTGATGCCCATCTTGGACATGATCTTCAGCATGCCGCCTTCCAGCGCGCCCTTGTAGTTCTGCGCCGCTTCCTCCAGCGATCCGGCCTCGAACACGCCGGCCTGGAATCGCTCCGCCAGCGTCTCCATCGCCAGATACGGGTTTACTGTGGTCGCGCCCGCGCCGATCAGTACCGCCGCCGAATGCGCGTCCAGCACGTCGGAGGCGCGCGCGTTCAGCGAGCAGAAAGTGCGCAGGCCTTGCCGCGTCAGGCACACATGCACGGCGCTCGTCGCCAGCCCCATCGGGACCGGCGCGGCGGCCGGGCCCTGGCGCTCGTCGGTCAGGAACACATGCTCGGCGCCGCCGCGCACCGCCTCCGCCGCTTCGGCGCAGATGCGGTCCAGCGCCTGTTTCAGGCGCAGGCCGGAAAGCGTCTCGCCGGCCGTCAGTTCGAACGTGCAGTCGATCTCGGCGGCAGAGGCGCCCAGCGCGCCGCGCAGCCGCTCATACATGCCGTTGGTCAGGAACGGACTTTCCAGCGTGAAAACGTCGGTCTGGGTCTCGTCCTCGGCCAGGATGTTGCCGAGATTCTTGAACCGGGTCTTCAGGCTCATCACCCGGTCTTCACGCAGATAGTCGATCGGCGGATTGGTGACCTGGCTGAAATTCTGCCGGAAGAAATGCGCCAGGGGCCGGTCCTGGTCGCTGAGCACGGCCAGCGGGCTGTCGTCGCCCATGCTGCCCACGGCTTCCTTGCCGGTCTCGGCCATCGGCCGCAGCACCTTCTCGACTTCCTCGCGGGTCAGCGCGACGGCCGCCTGACGGCGGCGCAGCTCATCGTCGCCATAGGACCGGGTCTCGCCGCCGCCGCCGATTTCGTCGTCCAGCCGGCGCACCGCGCGCAGCCATTCCTCATACGGGTGCGCATCGGCCAGCTTCTGGTCGATCTCCTGCTCGCGGTAAAAGCGCCCCTCGGCCAGGTCGACTGCGATCATCCGCCCCGGCCCCACGGCGCCGCGCTCGGCGATGCGGTCGTCGGCCACGCCGAACATGCCAGCTTCCGATCCGGCCAGCAGCAGCCCGTCATTGGTCAGCGCATAGCGCAGCGGGCGCAGCCCGTTGCGGTCCAGCCCCGCCACCATCCAACGCCCGTCACAGGCGACCAGCGCCGCCGGCCCGTCCCACGGCTCCATCACCGCGTTGCAATAGGCATAGAGCGCGCGGGTCGATTGCGGCAGCAGCCCGGCGCGCTTCGACCACGCCTCGGGAACCAGCAGCGCCTTGGCCATCGGCGCGCTGCGCCCGGCGCGCACCAGCAGCTCGAACACCTGGTCGAGCGCGGCCGAGTCGGATGAACCGCGCTGGATCACCGGCTTCACCGATTCCTGGTCGTCGCCGAACACCTCGCTGGCCATGCGGATCTCATGGCTCTTCATCCAGTTATATTGGCCTTCAGCGTGTTGATCTCGCCGTTATGGGCCAGCATCCGGAACGGCTGGGCCAGGCGCCATTGCGGGAAGGTGTTCGTCGAATAGCGCTGGTGAAAGATGGCGAAATCGGCCGCCATCCCGCCATCCTTCAGATCGGGATAGAAGGCGGAAATCCGCTCGCAGCGGAACATGCCCTTGTAAACGATGTCGCGCACGCCCAGCGAACAGACATAAAGGTCCGCCAGACCCTCGCGCTCGGCGCGCTTCTCGATGCGGCGCCGCGCAATATAGAGCACGCGGTCCAGCTCTTCGCGCGGGCGGCCGCCGTCATGGTCGCGGAACAGGATCTGCTCGATCTGCGGCCGCACCTCTCGGGCGTGGGCGCCCAGAACGCTGGTGTCCACCGGCACGACGCGCCAGCCATAGATAAAGAGCCCGGCCCGCACCATTTCGGATTCAACGATCATGCGCGCGGCTTCCAGCGCGCTGGCGTCGCGGCGCGGCAGAAACAGCATGCCGGCGCCCATGGTGACGCCCGTGGCGTCGTGGCCCATGCGCGCGGCCTGTTTGCGGAAGAAGTCCTGGTCGATGGAAAGCCGGATGCCGGCGCCATCGGCGGAATCGCCGTCGGCGGCGAATGCGCCGCGATGCGCCACGGCGGCCAGGCCCTTTACGCCCAGCTCGACGATTTCACGGCGCGGACGCCCGTCGGTGGCGACCGCCACCCCTACCCCGCATGCGTCGTGTTCGAACGCGGGGTCGTAAAGACCGAAAGATTTGGCGCTCATGCCGCTGCTCTTGCCTGCGCGTCCAGCCAGGACGAAATGCCGCGCGCGGCTTCCCTCGCGTCGCGCAGCGCCCATACCACCAGCGAGGCTCCGCGCGCCAGATCGCCGGCGGCGAAAACCCCGGGAACCGCTGTCATCATGGTGGCGGGATCCACAGCGACCGCACCCCATTGATTCAGCTCCAGCTCCGGCGCGCCGGCCAGAACGCGGGCGTCCTGCGGCGTGAAGCCGAGCGCGGCGATCAGCAGGTCGGCCTCCAGAAGCTCGCCCGCGTCCGGGACTTTTTCCGGCTGGCGGCGGCCATCCGGCCCCGGCTCGCCCAGACGCATCCGCGCCACGGCGATCTCATATTTGCCGTCCAGCGCGCGCAGCGACTCGGGCAGCGACAGCCACTGGAACTCCACGCCCTCGGCCTCGGCCGATTTCACCTCGCGGGCGCTGCCGGGCATGTTTTCCCGGTCGCGGCGATACAGGCAGACCACGCGAGCGGCGTCCTGGCGGATCGCGGTCCGCACGCAGTCCATGGCCGTGTCGCCGCCGCCCACCACCACCACGCGCTTGCCGGCGGCGTTCAGCCGGCCGGATTCGAAGTCCGGCACGGAATCACCCAGCCCCTTGCGGTTGGAGGCGGTCAGATAGTCCATCGCCGCCACGGCTTCCGCGCCGTTCACGCCGGGAATGTCCAGACGCCGGGCGTCATAGGCCCCAAAGGCCAGCAGCACAGCGTCATGGCGCTCGCGCAGCCAGGCCAGATCGCCGTCGCGGCCCAGCTCCCAGCCCAGCCGGAATTCCACGCCCGCCTCTTCCAGACGGCTGGCGCGGCGCTCGACATGCGTCTTTTCCAGCTTGAAGGCGGGGATGCCATAGATCATCAGCCCGCCCAGCCGGTCATAACGGTCATACAGCGTGACCTTGAATCCCTTGATGCGCAGCGCCTCGGCCGCGGCCATGCCGGCCGGGCCGGCGCCCACGATTCCCACCGATTCCGGCCGCGCCGGGCCCACCGGGATCGGCGCCGCCCAGCCCTCGCGGAAGGCGTTGTCAGTGATCCAGCGTTCCACCGCGCCGATGGTGATGGTGCCGAATCCGGCCTGCTCGACCACGCAGGCGCCCTCGCACAGTTTGTCCTGCGGGCAGATGCGGCCGCAGACCTCGGGCATCGGGTTGGTGGCGGCGGCGGCCTCATAGGCCTCTTTCAGCCGGCCCTCGGCCGTCAGTTGCAGCCAGTCCGGGATATGGTTGCCCAGCGGACAGCCGGACGAGCAGAACGGAATGCCGCACTGCGAACAGCGGCTGGCCTGCTCCTCGGCGCGGGCGAGCAGATATTCCCTGTAGATTTCATGGAAATCCTCCACGCGCTCTTGTGGCGCGCGCGCCTCCGGCGGGCCGTAGGGAATACGGTGGAATTTCAAAAGCGTCTCGGACATCGGGCCAAACTACCATGTGCGGGGCCGGGGCGACAAAGCCCCCCGGCTGCGCATCGCTGTGATTTCTTGGGTGCGGTTGCGCAGATTTTTTGTTGCAGCGCAACATGCGCTGGGCTTAGTATCTCCCCTTATCACGTTTCTCAAGGGGTGAGCGGGGGGTAAACGATAATGGGTCGATCCGTAAAGCTTTGTATGACGGTTCTGGCCGGCCTGGGGCTCGCCGGGCTTGCTGGCCCGGCCTTGGCGCAGGAAGCCGCCATTGATTCGGGGGACACCGCCTGGATGCTGATATCCACGGCGCTGGTCCTGATGATGACAATCCCGGGCCTGGCGCTGTTCTATGGCGGCATGGTGCGGAAGAAAAACGTTCTGTCCGTTACGGCGGGCGTATTCGCCATCGCGGCGTTGTGCAGCGTGCTCTGGTTCGTGCTGGGCTACAGCCTGGCCTATGGCGATGGCGGCCCGGTCAACGCCTTTGTCGGGGGGCTGGAAAACCTGTTCCTCCGCGGCCTCGGCTTTGAAGATGGCGACGGCATTCCGGATTCTCTGGATGTCGTGTTCCAGATGACGTTCGCGATCATCACCCCGGCGCTGATCGTCGGCGCGGTGGTCGACCGGATGAAATTCTCGGCTCTGCTCTGGTTCGCAGGCCTGTGGATGCTGGTCGTCTATGCGCCAGTCTGCCATTGGGTGTGGGGCGGCGGCTATCTCGACGACGCCGGCATTCTGGACTTCGCAGGCGGCACCGTCGTGCATATCAATGCAGGGGTCGCGGGTCTGGTCGCGGCCATCATGCTGGGCCGGCGCGAAGGCTACGGAACCCAGAACATGGCGCCGCATAATCTGGTCTATAGCGTGATTGGCGCCTCGCTGCTGTGGGTCGGCTGGTTCGGCTTCAACGCCGGTTCGGCTTACGCCGCCGATGCGGCCGCCTCCATGGCCATGCTGGTCACCCAGATCTCCACCGCCTCCGCGGTGCTGAGCTGGATGGTTATCGAATGGGTGGTGGCCAAGCGGCCCTCCGTCCTGGGCATGGTGTCCGGGGCCATCGCCGGTCTGGTCGCGATCACGCCGGCCGCGGGTTATGTCGATCCGATGGGCGCGTTGTTCATCGGCATCGCCGCGGGCGTGCTGGCCTATATCGCATCGGTGCCGATCAAGAAGGCTCTGAAATACGACGATGCGCTCGATGTATGGGGCGTGCACGGCGTGGCCGGCATTGTTGGCGCGATCCTGACGGGCGTGTTCGCGGTCGAAGCCATCGGCGGCACGGCGGGGGCGCTGGAAGGCAATCCCGGCCAGGTCATCACCCAGATCTTCGGGGTGGTGGGCACCATCGTCTATTGCGCTGTGGCTACCTTCGTCATCCTCCTGGTGCTGAAGATGACGATCGGCCTGCGCGTCAGCCGCGAGACCGAGATCGAGGGTCTCGACGTCAATCTGCACGGCGAGACGGTTCACTCCTGACCGCCATTGCAGTCTGTGTATGGGGAAGGGCGCCGCTTGCGGCGCCCTTCTTCGTTTTGGCCCCGTTCCGCCTGCCATCCCCGTTCCGCTTGCCCCTGTGTCAGCCTGGCCCCTTGCGCCGCGCGCCCAAGGCGGCCAGACCTAGGGCATGGTCGCCTTCAGCCTGATCGCCGGCGCGCTCGCGCTCATGGCCGCCTTTATTCTGGCGCGGCCGCTGCTGCGCCGCGCCGCGCCGCCGCCCGATGCGGCGCTTCACGGCCAGGCCGTATATCGCGACCAGCTTGAGGAGGTAGAGCGCGATCTGGAGCGCGGCCTGCTGTCGCCGGAAGAGGCCATGGCCGCGCGCGCCGAAATCGGCCGGCGTATGCTGGCCGCCGGCCGCGCCGCGGCGGCGGCCGGGGCCGCATCCGCCGCGCCGCCCATGCGGGCGCTGGCCGCTCTTGCACTGGCCGCGCCGCTGGCGGCTGTCGCGCTTTACGCGTTGCTGGGCCGGCCCGGCGCCCCGGACCGGCCACTGGCGCCCAGGCTGGAGGCCGGTGAGACACGCGCGCCCGGCATGACAGTGGAGCTGGAAGCCGCGCTGGCCCAGTTTTCAGACCGGTTGCGCCGCAATCCGGACGATTTCGAGGCCCGGATGATGCTGGCGCGCGTGTTCTACCGCACCGGCCAGTATAATGAGGCCCTGCCGCATTACCGTCGGGCGCTGGAGCTGGAGCCGGACGATACGGCGCTGATGGGCGAATATGCACAGGCCCGTGTGATGGCTGGCCAGGGGACAGTGGATTCCGAGGCGCTGGACCTGTTCCGCAGGATATTTGAGGCCGATCCACGCAATCCCGAAGCGCGCTTCTTCCTCGGCGTCGCGCTGGCCGATGCCGGCCAGTACGCGCTGGCGCGGCGGCTATGGGAGGATTTGCTGGCTGATTCCCCGCCGGATGCGCCCTGGGTCCGGCCATTGCGCGAACAGCTCGCCAGCCTGCCGGACCTGCCCGATGATTCAATCGCGCCCGAACCGCCCTTGGAGTCGGCGGACCCTGCGCCACAGCCGCAATAGGGCCGCGGACGCGGCCCGCGCCTTTTTTACATCCCGGAAGCGCAGGCCTGCCATGCGGCGGGCGGCTTGATCTTTACCCGATGCGGCGCGACATGGGGGCTGCGTCCGCCGGGCGCCAGGAACCAGCCTATGGACGCCAAAGCTGACGCCGCCGCCCGGCCGGAGTCTCCGGAACGGCCTCTCCCGATGCCGGTGGCCGAACTGATCTGCATGATCGCAGCCCTGATGGGGCTGAACGCTTTCGCCATCGACATCATCCTGCCGGCGCTGCCCGATATCGGCGCCGCCTACGGGCTGGGGTCGGAGAACGCGCCGCAGCTTGTCATCACCTCCTATGTGCTGGGGCTTGGCCTGGCCACGCTGTTCTACGGCCCGCTGTCCGATGCTTTCGGGCGCCGCGCCGTGCTGCTGATCTCGCTTGGCGCCATGATGGCGTTCACGCTGGCCTGTGCGCTTGCGCCCGGCTTCTGGCTTCTGCTGCTGGCGCGCACGCTTCAGGGCGTGGCCGCTGCCTCGATCCGCGTAATCGCCGTGGCTGCGGTGCGCGATATGGTTCATGGGCGGCGCATGGCGGAGATCATGTCCATCGCCATGACCGTTTTTCTCATTTCTCCGATCATCGCCCCTGGTGTCGGCCAGCTTCTGATGTTCGTCCTGCCCTGGCGCGCGGTGTTTGTGATTCTGCTCGCCGCCATCGCCGCCGTCGGGTTCTGGGTCTGGCTGCGCCTGCCCGAGACGCTGGCGCGGCAGGACCGCACGCCGCTCAGTCTGAATTCCGCGATCCGCTCTTATATTCTGGTGCTGAGCAATCGCGTCTCGCTTGGCTATGTGCTGGCCAGCGGTTTTGTGTTCGGCAGCCTGTTCGCCTTTGTCGCGGTGTCAGAGCAGATTTTCGCCCGGCAATACGCACTGGGACCGTTGTTCCCGCTGGCGTTTGGCGGCGTCGCGGCGGGCATGGCGGCGGCCAGCCTGCTCAATGCGCGCCTGGTGCGCCGCCTCGGCATGCGCCGTCTCAGCCACTGGGCGCTGGTCGCCTTTGTCCTGATCTCCATCGGCATGACGGTGAGTCAGGCGCTGGGCCATGACGGATTCTGGCTCTTCTTCCTGCCCTATACGGCGGCGCTGTTCTGCTTTGGCATGATCGGGGCGAATTTCAACACCATAATCATGGAGCCCGCCGGCCGCCATGCCGGGGTAATGGCGGCGGCGTCCGGCGCCTATACGTTCCTCATGGGCGCGGTGCTGGGCACGCTGATCGGCGCCGCCTATGACGGCACGGTCATGTCCATCGTGCTTGGCAACGCCGTGTTCGGCGTGCTGGCCCTCATCACTGTGCTGATTACAGAGCGCGGCCGTCTGTTCCGCGCGTCCGTGGACTAGCCGTTACAGCTTTCGCCACAGCCGTTGCGGCTCGCGCGCACGATGCGGGTCAGGATGACGCCAGCTCAGCGTCCAGGCGATGATTTCAGCCCGGCCGACGAGATTGCTCATCGGCACACAGCCCCAGAACCGGCTGTCGGCGGAGGCGTCGCGGTGGTCGCCCATCACAAAAAAACAGCCGTCCGGCACAATATAGGGACCGAAATTATCGGCCTCGCTCAGGCCGCTGTCATAAATGGCGTGGACGCCGCCGTCAGGCAGCGTTTCTTCACGCCGGATGGCTGGGAGGAGATATTCTCCTTCTTGCAGCAGAACAGGCGTCCCTTCGCTTTGCGCGACGGCCTCGCCGTTCAGATATACAACGCCGCGATGCATCTGGAACGTGTCGCCGGGCAGTCCGATGACGCGCTTGATAAGGATCAGGGGCTGGTCCGGCCGGCGGAATACCACCACGTCGCCACGCAGCGGTTCGCGCGCAAGCAAACGCCCATGCAGGGGAACCCGCTCGGCGACCAGGATCGGCAGGCTGTAGCGGCTCCAGCCATAGGCTGTTTTGTTGACCAGCAGACGGTCGCCGACCTCCAATGTGGGCCGCATCGAAGCGCTCGGGATGTAATATTGCGCGTAGGCGACGCTGGTGAAAACGAAATAGGCCAGCGCGAACAGCCCATAGAAGCGCACGTTGCGCGCCCACTCTGGTAGCGGTTTCATAGGGTTGTGTCCCCGTTGGCAGTTCCTTGGCACACTATAGTGGCGCCCTCTCGCCCCGCAAAACATTCGGGCATTAACCGACCGCTTACCACGTTGTGGGTAATTCCTGCCTAGTGCGCGGTAACGCGCGCTGGGACCACAGGGGAAGCACGCCAAAGGCGTGCTTTGGGGGACGTAGGGGCGTGAACGGGCTGACAGGCTTTCTGAAGGGTGCGGGCGCTGGCCGGCTGATGCTGATTTTTGGCGTCACGGCGGGCGTGGCGGCGGCGCTTCTGCTGTTGATGGCGCGCGCTGGCGGCGAGCAGCGCGCGCTGCTTTACGCCGGCCTGGATCCGGCCGACGCCGCCCGTGTGACGCAGCAGCTCGATCAGGGCGGCGTGCGCTACGAGATTGGCGATGGCGGCGGCTCGATCTATGTCGGCCGCGATCAGGTATCCCAGGCGCGGATTCTGGTGGCGCGTCAGGGGGCGTTGAATTCCGGCGGAGTCGGCTACGAGATTTTCGACCGCTCCGATGCGCTGGGCTCCACCCAGTTTGTGCAGAATGTCAACGCCCGCCGCGCCATTGAAGGCGAGCTGGCGCGCACCATCCGTTCGATCCAGGGGATCACGTCGGCGCGCGTGCATCTGGTGCTGCCGGAACGGCGGCTGTTCGAGCGTGATGCGGCAGAGCCGACCGCCACGGTCGTGATCGGTCTTTTCGATCCGGCGACGGCCGCCGGACATGCCCGCACCATCCGCAACCTGGTCGCCACCGCCGCGCCGGGCATGAAGCCCAGCCGCGTCACCGTGGTTGATGAGGAGGGCCGCACCCTGGCCAGTGGCGCCGGGGACGAAGGCGAGATGGGCGCCGTGATGCTGGAAGACCGGCGCGCGATGACCGAAGAGCGGCTGCGCCGCAAGGTGCTGGACGCCCTTTCGCCCATTGTCGGCGCCAATGGCGCGCGTGTGCAGGTTACGGCGGAAATCGACCTGACCCGGATCAGCACCAGTAATGAAGTCTTTGATCCGGACAGCCAGGTCGTGCGCTCCAGTTCGGTGATTGAGGAAATCACGTCGGACCGCGACCGCGCGGCGGCGCCGGTCACCGTCGCAGGCAATTTGCCGGACAATATGATTAGCGATGGAGACGAGAACGGATCGTCATCCGATTCCAGCCGGCTGGAAGAAACGTTCAATTTCGAAATATCCCGCACCACCATGACCGAAATTCGCGAGGCCGGCGATATCCGCCGCCTTTCGGTAGCCGTCATGGTGGACGAGGCGCGCGAGACCGGCGCCGACGGTCAGCCGGTCTTTCGCCCGCGCACAGAGGATGAGCTGACACGTATCGCCGCCCTGGCCCGCGCCGCGGTCGGTTTCAACGCCGCGCGCGGCGACGTGCTGGAGATCACCAGCCTGCCCTTCGAGCGGCCGCAGACCGCGCTTGGCGAGAGCGGCGGCGGCATGTCCTTCGGCAAGAACGACATTTTACGTTTCGCGGAAATTGGCGTGATGCTGATCGTCGGGCTGGCGTTGACCCTTCTGGTCGCCCGGCCGCTGGCAAAGGGGCTTGCCCAGCAGGCGCCGATGCTGGCGACGGCGGGCGCGGGCCAGGCCCCGGCGCAGCTCGCCCTCGCCGGCGGCGGTCAGCCCGCCAGCCTGCCGGCGAAAGCGGCGCAGGACGCCCTGCCAGCGCCCGCGGAAGACGATGACGATGCAGGAATTGATATCGGGCAGATCGACGGTCGATTGAAAGCTTCCGCCGTGCGCCGCGTCTCCGAAGTGGTCGGAGCGCATCCAGAGGAATCCATGGCCATCCTCCGCACCTGGATGCACGAAAGGTAAGTCATGGCCGCCAGGCGGGACAAAAAGGCGATTGACGATCCCGAGCGGTTGAACGGGGCCGAAAAGGCGGCCGTTGTGCTGCTCGCGCTCGGTCAGGACTCCGAAAGTCTGTGGAAGATGATGGATGAGGAGGAGATCAAGGAAATCTCCTCGGCCATGTCCAGTCTCGGCGCCGTGACGGCCAGCGCGGTCGAGATTCTGCTGAAGGATTTTGTCGGCCACCTCTCCAGCACCGGCTCGCTGATGGGCTCGTTCGAGGCCACCCAGCGCCTGCTTGCGCAGTTCCTGCCCGAAGACAAGGTCGACGGGGTGATGGAGGAAATCCGCGGTCCCGCCGGCCGCACCATGTGGGACAAGCTGGCCAATGTGAACGAGGCCGTTCTGGCCAACTATCTGAAGAACGAATACCCGCAGACCGTCGCCGTCGTGCTTTCCAAGATCAAGCCGGACCACGCCAGCCGCGTGCTGGCTTCCCTGCCGGAGGATTTCTCGCTGGAGGTTGTCATGCGCATGCTGCGCATGGAGCCGGTGCAGCGCGACATTCTGGACAAGATCGAGGAAACGCTACGCAACGAATTCATGTCGAATCTGGCGCGCACGTCCAAGCGCGACAGCCATGAAATGATGGCGGAGATTTTCAACAATTTCGACCGCCAGACCGAAAACCGCTTCCTCGTCAGTCTGGAAGAACGCAACCGCGACTCGGCGGAGCGTATCCGCGCGCTGATGTTCGTGTTCGAGGATCTTATCAAGCTCGACCCGGGTGGCGTGCAGACCCTGATCCGCGCCGTGGACAAGGCCCAGCTTGCGCTGGCGCTGAAAGGCGCCTCGGACAATGTCCGCGACCTGTTCTTCAGCAACATGTCCGAACGCGCCGCCAAGATCATGCGCGAGGATATGGCGGCCATGGGTCCGGTGCGTCTGCGCGACGTCGATGCCGCGCAGCAGGCGCTGGTCGCGGTGGCCAAGGATCTCGCCAATCGCGGCGAGATCATGCTGGCCGATGCGGGTGGCGACGACGAGCTGATTTATTGAGGATGGGGCATTGACCGGATCTGCGCGCAAATTCGAATTCGGCCTGGAATTCTCCGAATCCGGCGACGTGCTGCGCGACACCAATGTGCAGCGTGTCTGGAACGAACGGGAAATCGAAGACGAGCGCGCGCGCGCGCGCGAGGAAGGCGCCGCCGATCTGGCCGCCCAGGCCGCACGCGAACAAGCCGCGGCGCTGAAGGCCATGGCCTCGCAGCTTTCGCTGGTGCTTGCCCATCTTACCCGGCTGACCGGGGAGCTGCGCCGCGACGCCGCCGATCTTGCGCTGGTTACGGCGCGGAAAATCGCGGGCGCCGCCGTGGCCCGGCGGCCGGAATCGGAAATCGAGGCGCTGGTCCGCGACTGCGCGGCGGAACTGCGCGCCGCGCCCCGCCTGTGCGTTACGCTGCCTGCCGCGCACGCCGAAATTCTGCGTCCAATGCTGGAGCAGATGCTGGAAAGCATCGGCTTTGCCGGGGCGCTGCGCGTGATCGCTAGCGAAAAGATCGCGCCGGGCGGCTGCGCGCTGGACTGGGAGCAGGGCGCGGTGGAGTCCGACCCTGCGCGCATGCTGGAGCGTATCGAGGCGCTGGTGGAGCAGCGTCTCGCCGAAGCCCCGGCCCCGTCTCTGGATTTGTTGGCGGAAAAGGCGCCCCCCGCGCCGGAGAGTGAATCATGAGCGATGAAGACGCACTTGGCTTGCCGGATTTCGAACAGGATGGCCCGCCGCCCGGGGTTCCGGCGACATCCGGCGCGATGATGATGGAAGACGACGAAGCGGGGCATGCCGCTTCGGACCTCGCGCCTGTCGCCGATGTGCCGGTGAATGTCTCGGCCGTACTCGGGCGCACGCATATGAATGTTGCATCGCTGATGCGGCTCGGGCCCGGAACGGTGCTGGAGCTGGACCGCAAGGTCGGCGAGGCTATCGACATCTATGTGAACAACCGCCTGGTGGCGCGCGGCGAGATCGTGATCGTCGAAGAGCGGCTGGGCGTGACCATGACGGAAATCATCAAGGACAACGGCGCCAGCTAGGCGCGCACACAGTTTGGAAGAACGCGCCGGCCGCCGGCGCCGCTAAGGGAGCAGAACCATGCGGGTTCTTATCGTCGGATCCATGAGCGGCCAGCTCGCCGAAGCCGCACAGATCGCCATGCGGCGGGGCGCCAGGATCGCTCAGGTCGATTCGATCCAGCAGGCCACATCCGCGCTGCGCGCCGGTCAGGGCGCCGACCTGCTGATGGTCGATATGGCGCTGGACATCGCAGCTCTGATCGCGGCCAACGAGGCGGAGCGTATCCGCGTTCCGGTCGTGGCGTGCGGCGTGCGCGCCCGGCCGGAAGCCGCCGCCGCCGCGATCCGCGCCGGGGCCAAGGAATTCATTCCTCTGCCGCCGGACGCCGACCTGATCGCCGCCGTGCTGGCCGCCGTCAGCGAAGATACGCGCGCTTTCGTCACGCACGACCCGGCGATGAAAGAGATTGTGGCCTTCGCCGACCAGGTGGCGAAGTCGGAAGCCTCGATCCTCATCACCGGCGAATCCGGCGTCGGCAAAGAGGTGATGGCCCGCTACGTCCATTCCCGTTCACGCCGGGCGCAGAAGCCCTTCATCTCCATAAACTGCGCCGCGATCCCGGAAAACCTGCTGGAATCGGAACTGTTCGGTCATGAGAAAGGCGCCTTCACCGGCGCGGTGGCGCGGCGCATCGGCAAGTTTGAGGAAGCCGACGGCGGCACACTGCTGCTCGACGAGATCAGCGAGATGGACGCCCGGCTCCAGGCCAAGCTGCTGCGCGCGTTGCAGGAGCGGGAGATCGACCGGGTAGGCGGCAATAAGCCGGTCAAGGTGGACATCCGCGTGATCGCCACCTCGAACCGTGACCTTTCCCGCGCCGTAACGGAAGGGACGTTTCGCGAAGACCTGCTGTTCCGCCTGAACGTGGTCAATCTCGCCATTCCGCCCCTGCGCGCGCGGCCTGCCGACATCATGGCGCTGGCCCAGCATTTCGCGAAAAAATATGCGGATGCGAACGGGGTGCCCGACCGCCCCATCGCCGTTGGCGCACGCGATCATCTGCTCACCCGCCCCTGGCCCGGAAACGTGCGCGAGCTGGAAAACACCATGCACCGCGCCGTGCTGCTGGCGGATGGAGCGGAGATTGGAGCGGAAGCGATCCGCATGCCGGATGGCTCGGTCTGGCGGCCGGGAACAGAGAGCGCCGCCACCCGCGCCGCCTTCGCGGCGAAAGCGGCGCAAGTCGGACGCACAGTCGCCGAGGTGGAGCAGGAACTGATCCTGGATACGCTGGACCATTGCCTTGGCAACCGCACGCACGCGGCCAATATTCTCGGCATCTCGATCCGCACCCTGCGCAACAAATTGCGTCAGTATATGGACGAGGGCGTGATGGTTCCGTCCCCCGGCCAGACACGGACGGCGTGATCCGGCGCTAGATGGCCGATACGCTCCCCTCTCCGCCGGCCGCCCCGTCGGGGCAGATCGACTGGCGCGCCGTCATTCGCGCGCCGCTGCGCGGCGATGTGGCGCTGGCCGTGGGCGTGGTCTGCATCCTGCTGATGCTGATTATGCCGATGCCGGTCTGGCTGCTGGACTTCGCCATCGCCATCTCGATCAGCTTTTCCGTTCTCGTTCTGATGACGGCGCTGTTCATTCAGCGCCCGCTGGAGTTCTCCGCCTTCCCCTCAGTGCTGCTGCTGGCCACCATGCTGCGCCTGGGGCTGAACATCGCCGTCACCCGGATGATCCTCTCGCATGGCCATGAAGGTACGCAGGCCGCCGGCAATATCATTGAGGCGTTCGGCAATTTCGTGATGGACGGCTCCTACATCATCGGGGCCATCGTCTTCATCATCCTGGTGATCGTGAATTTCGTGGTCATCACAAAAGGTTCCGGCCGTATCGCCGAAGTCGCGGCGCGTTTCAGCCTGGACGCCATGCCCGGCAAGCAGATGGCCATCGACGCCGACCTTTCCTCGGGCCTTATTACCGAGGATCAGGCGCGCGAGCGCCGCAAGACGCTGGAAGCGGAATCGAATTTCTTCGGGGCCATGGACGGCGCGTCCAAATTCGTGCGCGGGGACGCGGTGGCAGGTCTGCTGATCACAGCGATCAATATTATCGGCGGCATCGTTATCGGCACGCTTCAACACGGGCTGGAGCTGGGCGAGGCGGCGCAGACCTATACGGTGCTGACCATCGGCGATGGTCTGGTGGCGCAGGTGCCGGCCCTGATCATCTCGGTGGCCGCGGGCCTGCTGGTCTCCAAGGCGGGCGTGGAAGGCGCCGCGGACAAGGCCCTGACCAAACAGTTCACCGGCTATCCGCAGGGGCTGGCGATGGTGGCTGTGTTGGCTTTTGGTGCGGGCATGCTGCCCGGCATGCCGCTGGCGCCGTTCGGCCTGCTGGCTCTGCTGGCCGGAACCACGGCTTTCTTCCTGCACCGGCAGACGCGGCAGAAGGCCGCGCGCGACGCGGCGGCGGCCGAGGCCGCCGAACAGGCCGAGCCGGTGGAGCCGCCCATCTCCGAGTCACTCGCCATCGACGAGCTGAAGATCGAGCTGGGCTACGGCCTGCTGCCGCTCATCAATGAGGTGGAAGGCCGCCGCCTGACCGACCAGTTGAAGGCGCTGCGCCGCTCGCTGGCTCAGGAGATGGGCTTTGTGATGCCCCAGGTGCGCATCCTCGACAATATGGCGTTGGGGCAGGACGCCTATACGATCCGGGTCAAGGAGCTGGAGGCGGGGCAGGGCCGGCTGAAGATCGGCCATCTGCTGGTCATGGATCCGGGCGGCCGTCCCATCGACCTGCCCTGCGAGCATGTGAAGGAGCCGGCCTTCGGCCTGCCCGCAGCATGGGTGGAGGAGGCCCTGCGCGAGGAGGCGACCTTCCGTGGCCTGACCGTGGTCGACCCCGCCACTGTGCTGGCCACGCACTTCACCGAAATCCTGCGCGACTCCATGCCGGACCTGCTGACCTATGCGGCGACCGAGAAGCTGCTGGCCGAACTGCCGAAAGAACATCAGAAGCTGGTCGAGGACATCTGCCCGGCGCAGATCAGCCGCTCCGGCGTTCAGCGTGTGCTTCAGAGCCTGCTGGGCGAGCGCGTGTCTATCCGCGATCTGCCCGCGATTCTGGAAGGGATCGCCGAGGCCAGCGCCCATACACAGAACCTCACCGCCATTGTCGAGCATGTGCGCGGCCGCCTGTCGCGCCAGCTCTGCCACGCCAATCGCGCATCCGATGGCGCCCTGCCGGTCATCACCATGTCGCCAGAATGGGAGACGGCTTTTTCCGAGGCGCTGGTCGGCGCCGGCGAGGACCGGCAACTGGCGCTGGCGCCGTCACGCCTGCATGAGTTTGTCGCCCGCGTGCGCAGTGCGTTCGAAGACGCCGCCACTCAGGGGGCCGCGCCTGTGCTGCTGACCAGCCCCGCGATTCGGCCTTATGTTCGGTCCCTGGTGGAGCGATTCCGTAACCAGACGCCGGTGATGAGCCAGAACGAAATCCATCCCAGAGCGCGCCTGCGCACGATGGGGCAGGTCTAGGCCATGCGCCTGAGATCCTTCATCGCGCACGATATGGCGGAAGCTCTCGCCATGGTCCGGCGGGAAATGGGGCCGGACGCCATTATCATTTCGTCTGAACGCAGCCGCGGCGGCAATCTGGAAGTGCGCGCCGCCATTGAGGATCCATGGCCGGAACAGGGACCGCCGCCCGCTCCAGACATTGCTCCATCCGCTCCGTCCGCCGCGCCTGAACCCCTGTTTGATGACTCGCAGGAACCACCGCCCCCAACCTCTCCGGATGAAGCCGGCGTCAGCCTGAACGCCGCCGCCGCCCTGGCCGGATCACTGGCCTGGCATGGCGCCCCCGCGAAGCTTGCGCACGAGCTGGCGCGCAGCGCCACAGCGATGGGCGAGACCGAGCCTGTCCCGGCGCTGGCGCTGGCGCTGGAGACGCGCTTTTCCTTCCGCCCCGTGCAGCCGGGCGGCCGCCGTCCGGTGCTGCTGGTGGGTCCGCCCGGCGCCGGCAAAAGCTCCGCCTGCGGCAAGCTGGCGGCGCGCGCCGCGCTCGCCGGTCAGGGCGCGCGCCTGATCTGCGCCGATACCGTACGCGCCGGCGCCCGCGTCCAGCTTGAGACCTATGCGCAAGCGGCGCAGGCAGATTTCGCCTTCGCCGAGGACATCTCGCAATTGCGCCAGTTCGCCTCGGCGGGCGAGGCGCTGGTGGTGATTGACGGCCCCGCCGCCAATCCGTTCGAGGAAGACGATCTCGCCATGCTGCTGGCGATGGCCGAAACCGCCGGGGCCGAGCCGGTGCTGGTGCTGGACGCGGGAATGCGGGCGGAAGAGGCGGCGGCCAATGCGCTCGCCTTTGCCCGTATCGGCGCCCGCCGCCTGATCGTGACCAAGCTGGACGCGGTGAGCCACAAGGGCGCGGCGCTGGCGGCGGCGGAGGCTGGCGGTCTCGCGTTCGCCCAGGTTTCGGCCTCGCCGTTTCTTGTCGGCGGGTTCACGCCGGCCACGCCCTTGCGTCTGGCGCGCCTGCTGCTGGAAGAGGCGGAGTCCGGCGCAGTGGAAGCGGCCGGACTGTTCGCGGCGGATGCGCCGATGGTGGAAGCGTGAGCGCTTCTGCTCCTGCGCCGCGCCCGCGGGGGCGGATGACCGCCATCGCCTCCGGCAAGGGCGGCGTCGGCAAGACGGTGCTGGCCGCCAGCCTTGCGCAGGCGCTGGCGCGGGACGGCGCGCGCGTGCTGCTGTTCGACGGCGATCTCGGCATGGCCAATCTGGATGTGCAGCTTGGGCTCGCGCCCGTCGCCGACCTTGCCGCCGTGATGGCCGGACGTGCGCCGCTGTCCGGGGCGGTGACGCCGCTGCGGCGCGAGGGTATGGCGCGGATGGACGTAATCGCCGGCCGTTCCGGCTGCGGTGCGCTCGCCGGCTTGCCGCCGGAGCAGGTATCGAATCTGGCCGCTGCGCTGGCGGCGCTGGCCCTATCCTACGATCATGTGTTGGTCGACCTGGCCTCCGGGGCCGCGCCATCGCTGCTGCGCCTGGCCGGCGCGGCCGACGATGTTCTGGTTGTGCTGACCGCCGAGCCAACCGCGCTCACCGACGCTTATGCCTTTGTGAAGATGCTGCGCCTGCGCGACGAAGGCGCGGCGCCTGCCGTCGCCGTCAATCTGGTGGAAAGCGACGGACAGGGCCGCCGCGTGTTCGACGGCTTTGCGAAAACCTGCCGGGCCTTTCTCGATTTCGATCCGGCGTTCGCCGGCGCAGTGCGGCGCGACGCCGCCATTCCCGCCGCTATCCGCCGCCAGCAGGGTCTGTTCGAATATGCGTCCGATTGCGCGGCGGCGTCGGACATCGCGCGCCTGGCGCGCCATCTGGCCGATTCGCCGGCCCTGTGCGCCGCATGAAAGAGTTGTGAGCCCCGCGCGGGTTCGCGGGCGTGGAATTTCAGGGTAAATTCATATGACGCCCGGTCTGGGGGGACCGGTTGGGGGAGAGGGCGATGCTTGACGTTTTGCGCAATTTCGACGCGCTCGATTTCGTGCTGATCGGCGCAATCTCGCTGTTCGCGGGATTGATGCTGCGGCGCTGGCATGCGCTGGCCTGGATGGTAATGGCGGCGCTGACGGCAGATTACGCTTTGCCGCTGCTGTATTTTCTGGCTGGCGGGGATGGATGGGCGCGCGCCTCGGCCAGCGCCTCGGCCCGGTTTTTGAACAGCGAGGGCGTGATGCTGATCCTGCGCACGGGCCTGTATTTCGCGGCCATTGCCGGGGTGTTCGCCGTCAAGCGCGCCTGGGGGCGGCGCTAGGTTCGTCACTCAACTCTGTTTGAACCGGCCGCCGGGCGCGCGTAAGATCGCGCCGGTTCCTGCTCCAGACTCGAGGCGCCCTGATGTCCGACACATCCGATCCGGCCAATCCCGATCCGAAATCGCCGGGTTCCGCCGCGGGAAGCCCGCCCGGCGGACAGCAGCCGCCACCACCTCCACCTCCACCTCCGCCGCCTTCCGACTACAGCGCCGGCGCTGAAGGCCCGGACGAGGCGGCGCTGCGCGGCGACTATCGCAGCCGCGGCGAGGATTTCCGCGCCCGCGCCGAGGAAGCGACGGCGCGTGTGCGCGGCGCGGCCGAGTCGGCGCAGGAGCAGACGCGCGTGCATATGGAATCGGCGCGCGCCATCATTTCCGAAAGCAATGACCGCGCCATCACGATCGCGGCCTATGCGCTTTATCTGGCCATCGGCGTCACCGGCGGCCTGTCGGCGCTGGCTGGCGTTATCCTCGCTTATGTGAAGCAGGACACGCTCGATCCGGTGCTGGCTTCGCACCTGAAATTCCAGATTCGCACATTCTGGATCGGGCTGGTCGCCGGCCTGGTCGGACTTGTGCTGACCATCGTCTTTATCGGCGTGCTGATCCTGATCGCGCTGGCGATCTGGTGGCTGATCCGCAACGTGGTCGGCCTGATCCGGCTGTTGGAAGGCAAGCCTATCAACGATCCGAAGACATGGGTGGTCTGATCGTCCAGAAGGGCCTGAAGCGGGGCTTCAGAACCGGCTGGCGTGGTCCTGTTCCGCGGGCGTCCGCAGCGCGTCGGCGATGACGGCGTAAAGCGCGTGCAGTTCGGCGCGATAGCCGGTGCGGCCCGAGGGCGCGCTGTCGTCGGACAGAATCGCCACGGTCAGGCCCAGCTCCGGCGCGATATAGAGCATCTGTCCGCCATAGCCCCAGGCATAATGCGTCTGCACGCCGCCAAGGCGCCGGACGTACCAGCCATAGCCATAGGAATCGCCGGTAAAGCGGGAAGCGGTGCGCGGCGTCCATGACGCCTCGATCCATTCTGGCGACAGAAGCTGCGTCCCGTCCGGCGCGTGGCCGCCATTGCGGTACAGCTCGCCAAAGGCCAGTAGCGAGCGCGCACTCATCGCCATCTGGTTGCCGCCCATATAGATGCCCTGCGGGTCGCGGTCCCAGCCGCCGATGGTGAAACCGGGCAGCGGCCCCAGCCAGTCGCGCGCCAGATCGCGCGTGGATCGGCCCGTGGCGCGGGTCAGGATCGCCGACAGCAGATGGGTGGAGCCGGTGGAATACAGCATTGGTCCGCCCGGCTCCGCCACGAACGGACGCGCAAGCGCATGCCGCACCCAGTTCGGGCTGGTGACCCAGCGTCCGTAATTCTGGCCCGATGTGCGATCCAGCCCGGCCTGCATGGACAGCAGATGACCGATGGTGATCTCGAACAGGCGCGGATCAGGATCGGCGGGCAGGTCGCCGTCCAGCAGCGGCGCGACCCGCTGGTCCGGCCCCTCCAGCACGCCTTTGTCGATGGCGATTCCAACGAGGGCGGAGATGATGGATTTCGACGCTGATTTAATGTTGGACGCTGCGCCAATATTGTTGCGGCCATAGGCGCGTTCGGCCAGCACCACGCCATCCTGCGCCACGATCACGACTTTCAGCGGCTCCAGCGCCTCCGCCGCCTCCAGCGCCAGCTCCAGCCCCGGCGGCACGGGCGCAGCCCGTTGCGCCTCCTCTTGCTGCGCCTCTGCCTGCTGCGCGCCGGCCGGGACAGCGGCGAACAGCGCGAGAGCCGTAACGAAAGCGAGAGCGGGCATAGGGGCGAGGCGCATCATGGCGCCATTATGCGCGCGGCGGGCAGAGCGGGGATAGCGCCAGATCATCAGATATCGAAAACGGTTTTGTTATCGCCGCGTTCCGCCTGCCTGTCCGAATTGCGATCCGGCCCGGCTTGCCGCCACCGCGCCCGGGGGCTTGAATGCCGTGAAAAGAGGGGAGGAGTCAGACATGCGCATCATCCTGCTGGCCTTCACGGCGGCTCTGTACGGCGGCGCGGCGCTGGCCCAGAGCGCGATCTGCACGAATTGCCAGCCAGAGAGGCTGGCGACCTGTGGCGGCTTTCTGGAAGGTATCAATATCGGCCCCGATGGCCGCATCTGGGTGGTGGACATCACCGGAAACCGCATCCTGACGGTCGAGGAGGGCCAGTGCGTGGAGCAGGGCGCGGGCGGCGGCCGGCCCAATGGCGCGAAATTCGCCGCCGATGGCGCGCTGCTTCTGGCCGACGCTGAAGGCATTCTGCGGTTCGATCCAGCTGATGGGTCGCTCGCGCCGCTTGTCACCCATTTCGGCGATGAGCCGCTGCGCGAGCTGAACGATCTGGTGATTGGCGCCGATGGCGGCATTTACGCGACCGCTCCGGCGGGCAGCAGCGAAGACGCGCCCATTGGCCGGGTCTTTTATGTGCCGCCGGGTTCGGATAGCGCGGTTCTGGCGCGCGATGGCATGGCGTTTCCCAACGGGCTGGTCCTGACAGAGGATGGCCGGCTGCTGGTCGCAGAATTTTCCCGCTCACAGATTCTGGACATGGCGCCGGGCGAAATGACAGGCGGGACCACGGTGTGGGCGCCGACGCCGGACGGGCGCCCGGACGGCATGACGCTGGGGCCGGATGGCTCGCTCTATGCTGCGATTTTCGGCGCGGCGGCGGTCGAGGTGTTCGACCCGAATGGCCAGAGCCTCGGCCTTATCCGCCTGCCCGAGGGCGCGGGCAGCTTCACCACCAATGTCGCGCTGGCCGATGGCGTCCTCTATATCAGCGAGGCGATGCAGGGCGAGGTCTGGCGCGTCGATCTGAGCGATTGACGCGCATCCCGCACAGAGTGGTCAGGCCGCGCCGGCCTCGCGCGCCGCGACGATGCGGTTGGCCAGCTCCCAGTCCTGCATCCGGTCCACATCAATGGGGCCTTCGGCGTAGGGGATCAGCACCGGCGCGGTTTTCACCCCGATGCCCCAGGACAGCACGCGGATCACGGTGCGCAGTTTGAACCGCCGGCTCTTGTAGAGAAGAAAGGCCGGCAGGCCGAACGCGGCGATCAGGCGTTTGGGCTTTTTGGCGAACTGGCCGCCGCTATTGAAGGTGCGCGGCGCGGTCAGGGCTTTGTCCGTCATCAGCGCATAGAGATTGCAGCTCGAAAACGCCCCGTCGGTGAAGCGGTGAAAGGCGCGATTCCCCTCCGGGTATTTTTCCAGAATATAGCTGGCGGGCGTCAGACCGATGGCCGCGTCCTCGCTTACGCTGTCCAGCGCGTCGCAGAAATGCCGCACCATCTCACCCGTATGCAGGGCGTTGTCTCCCGTGGTGATAATGAGCGGCAAAGGAGACTCGATGGCGTCCGTGGCCGCCATCACGCTGGCGCCGATATTTTCGCGCGAGGGGACATAGATCAGCCTGTCGGCGCCGGGCAGGGGCGCGAGCACCGCCTTGGCTTCCTCGATCGACTCTTCCTCGATCTGCACAATCACCCGGCCCACACGGCCGGATTCCATCACCGCGCGCACCACGCGGCGCAGCATCGGCTGGCCGGCGATGTCGATGAACGCCTTGTGCGAGACCCCGCCCGCGACGGCCAGCGGATCGCGCGGTCCGGCGCGATTGGCGGCCAGCACAAGGGCGGTATAGCGCGCATCTGTCATGGTCTGTCCCGTCCCGGATATGTCTGTTGTTCTACGCCGGAATCCGGCCTTCCAGCGGCGCGGTCAGTGCGCCGATGGACTCCAGCTCCGGCAATCCTTCCAGCGCCGTGCGCAGCGCCGCCGTCCGTTCGCCGGAGATCAACCCGGCGACGCAGTCTTCGAATTTCGCCCA
Source organism: Euryhalocaulis sp. (assembly GCA_050486445.1). Taxonomy (GTDB): domain Bacteria; phylum Pseudomonadota; class Alphaproteobacteria; order Caulobacterales; family Maricaulaceae; genus Euryhalocaulis. Next base: position 113,835 of record JBJHDH010000002.1, on the reverse strand, counting down.
ATACTGTTCGGTGGGGAAGGGCGCGGCGATGCTGCCCATCGGCATCGGCACAGCGGTTTTCAGCGTTCGCCCGTCCTTCAGCACGATCTCCACTTCGGTGGGAAATTCGCCTTCGGCCTTGTCTACCGGGTGGCGGTGAATGCGCGGATACAGGGTTCGCGCATCGTCGCGCCCCGCCGCCTCGTCGGTAAAATCAGAAAGCCGCGCCCGGCCGGTCAGCAGGATCAGCGCCACGCCGTATTCCAGCGAGAATTTCGCCTCCAGCCCGTCTTTGGGCGCGCGATACATCAGATTGTTCAGATGCGTCACCGGCGCGCGCACATGCACCGCGTCCACGTCCTGGGCCGTGAAGCCGTGCTGCTGCATCAGCGCCAGCGTCCCGTCCATGGCGCGGTGCGCGCTGCCGCAATTGGGGAAGCGTTTCACGCGGAAGCCGCTGGACAGGATCAGCAGCGGCTCGCCGATATGCTGCGTCTCGAAGCGCAAATTCTGCCCGTGCTCGACATGGGTGAGGCCGTCGCGCAGCGATTCATAGTCCGGTCCGACCATCAGCCGGTTCATGCCGGTGGGGCTGTCGAACGTCTCCGTTCCCGCGCTGATCCCGGACCGGGCGAGACAGGCGGCGACGACCCCCGATTTGGCGGCCAGACCCGCGTGCAGCGGTTTGGCCATCGTGCCGAACTGCGACATGAAGCCGGCCGCCATGCTGGTCGATAGCGACAGCGCATGGCCCGCGCGTATGGCGTCCAGCCGCAGCAGCCGGGCGCAGGCCGCCGCCGCGCCGATGGCCCCCACCGTGGCCGTGGCGTGCCAGCCGCGATTGCGGTGGACGGGGTTCACTCCCTGGCCGACCCGCCCCAGAATTTGCAATCCGGCGATATAGGCGTCCAGGCACGCGGCGCCGGGTGCGCCTTCCTGCTCCGCCAGCGCCAGAATCGCGGGCGCCAGCACGGCGGTGGCGTGCGCCTTGGCCGGGTCGAAATTATCGTCGAAATCCAGCGCGTGGGCGGAGGTTCCATTGACCAGCGCCGCCCAGGGCGCGGCCAGGCGCGCGCCCATGCCGATGGCGGCGGCCGGGCCCGCGCCCCAGTCTTTCACCGTTTCGAAGGTCAGGCGCGCCGCCGGGGCCGCCGCGCCCGGAACCATCACGGCGATTACGTCGATAAACTGGCGATGCGCCGATTCCAGCGCCGCCGCCGGCCATGCGGCGGGCGTTTCGGCAAGCCAGCGCCCGTAAGCGCCCGCCGGATTGGAACTGGTTTCGGTCTCCACGCGCGGCGGAATATCACTCCGGCCGGGAAGAGGGAACACGGATCAGACGCAGGCGGCGCGCGACCGGGCCCAGCGCCTCACGATCCTCCGGCGCGAGGCCGAACCGCAACGCCGTCCAGCTAAAGACCAACCAGAGCGTGAACACGAAAGCGAAGCGGACCGGCCCCCCGAACAGCGATTCCGCCAGCGCCATCAGCGCGAGTCCGGAAAGCGCTGCGCCGAGCCCCAGCAACAGGCGTTTGTCGAACGGCCAGAGCCGGTCGCTGAGCCGCAACTCGATTGTGGCGGCCCAGGCGCTGGCCACGGTCGCCGCGCTGACGGCCAGCGCCATCCCCATCGGTCCGCCCAGCGGCCCTGGCTGGGGAACCAGCGTGGCGGCCAGCGCGATCCACAGCCCCACGCCGATCAGGCTGTTCAGTAGCGGCAAAGCGCGATGCCCGGTCATCTCCACAATCTCGCCGGCCGGGCCGACAACGGCCTCGAAGGCGCGTGCGCTCGCCAGCACGATCAGCAGCGGCAGCGCCCCCGCGGCCTCTGGCCGGTAGAGGCTGAGAATATCCGCCCCGGCGAAGATCAGCAGCCCGGCCAGCGGGATCACCAGCGCCGTCGAAACCCGGCAGGCGAAGCCGTAAAGCGGCGCGATGCGCGCGCGGTCCAGCCGCGCCTGCGCCGCCGACAGCGGCGCCAGCACATAGCGGAACGACTGGCGGACAAGATGCGGCACGGTGGAGATTTTGCGCGCGATCTCGAACAGGCCGGCCGCCTGCGCTCCCTGCGCGCCGGGCAGGACCAGGTTCAGCGCCACCGGCGGCGCGTCGATCAGCAGCCGTCGCGACAGTCCGGAAGGCAGCAGCGCCAGCCCGCTGCCGATCAGCTCGCGCGCCAGCGCCGGGGGGATGGGCGCGCGCAGCAGCAGGCGCAGATCGTAATAGCGGCCCAGCAGCGGAACGCAGAGCGCGGCGGTGAGCAGGAGCGAACACAGATGCGCAGCCATCAGCCCCATCCCGCCCAGCTCCAGAACGCCCACGGCGCCGGTCAGGAAAAATCCGGCGGCGAAGACCAGCCGGGCGAGCTGCTCCCAGAAAATGCGCAGGCGGATTTCCGGGCCGAAGGCGCGCCGCGCCCGCGCCGCCGCGGTGGCGACCTCGACAAAACTCCAGAGCGGCAGCGCCCAGACAAAAAAACCGATGGCGGCGGGCAGGCGCGCTGCGTCCTCCGGCGCCGCCGAAAACACATTCGCGATCGCCGTCGCGTTCAGCGTCACCAGCAGCGCCGCCAGCGACGAGGGGATGAGCGCGATCAGCAGGGCCAGCTTCACCGCGCCGTGCGCGTGCGCCTCGCGCTCCTGCGCCGGAACCACGCGCTGCAACGCATGGGTCATGGCGAGATCGAGAATATTGGTCAGCATGCTGACCGCGCCCCACAGCACGACATAGACGCCATAGGACGCCAGGCCGAACATCCAGACATAAAGCGGCTGGGCGGCGGCCTCGATCAGCGCGCCCAGGCGCGACAGGCCCGCCAGACCGGCGCCGCGCGCCACGTCGCCGCGCGTGACGTGTTTCGCGGCCCCGGGCGTGGGGCCGGGCGTGGGCAGGTCGGCGTCGCCAGCCATGGCGCGATTCCAGAAGCAACGATTCCAGTAGAAAAAGATGTCCCGGCCCTGTTCTACAGGCTTTTGCCGTCTTGGGCAGGGGCCTCGAATGGAAGGGTGTTCGCCATGTGCGCAAGAGTGCGCATGGAGGCCTTTGCTTTGACTCGCCGCCTGTCCCTGCCGGATAAAATTCAGGATTTCCGGCGGCCAGAGCGGATGGGCGGAACGCAATGAGCGGGCGACACCCCGATCGCAGACTTTCACGCCGGACCATGCTTGGCGGCGCCGTGCTGGCGGTCGCGCTTGCCGGCGGCGGGTATGGCTACCGCTCCTTTACGCGCGCCCGTGACGCAGCGCTGCTGCGCATCGCTGGCCGGAGTGAAATCATCGATACGGCTTTCGGCGCCCTTGAATATGCCGAGACCGGCGCGGGCGCGCCGATCCTGATGATCCACGGCGCCGGCGGCGGGTTCGATCAGGGCCTGACTTTCGGCGAGGCCATCGCCGAACGCGGCTGGCGCATTATCGCGCCGTCGCGTTTCGGCTATCTGCGCTCGGATTTTCCCGATGACCCTTCCGCCGCCAATCAGGCGGACGTCTTCGCCGCCCTGCTCGACTATCTGGGTATTGACCGGCTGGCGGTCATCGGCGGATCGGCGGGCGCTCTGCCCGCGGCTGAATTCGCGCTGCGTCATCCGGATCGGTGCTCGGCGCTGATCCTGCTGGTTCCGGCGGCGAATGTGGCCAATCGCGATCCGGTCGAGATGAGTCCGCTGGTCGAATGGAGCGTGCGCCGCGTGCTGGAATCCGATGCGCTGTTCTGGATGGCCCGCCGGGCCGCGCCGAAACGGCTCATTGGAACACTGCTCGCCACTGATCCGGCCTTGCTGGATACGGTCAGCGTCAGCGAACGTGCGCGCGCCTACAGAATCCTGGATGATCTGATGCCGGTCAGCCCGCGTGCGCGCGGCGCACTGAACGACGCCAGAATCGCCGGCCAGCCGGCCAGCGCTGATTTCGCCGGGCTGCGTGTCCCGACCCTTATTCTCTCGGTCGAGGACGACCGGTTCGGCACGGCCGGCACCGCGAGAAAGCTGGCCGGAACGATTCCTGGCGCCCGTCTGCGTATCTATCCGGACGGCGGCCATATCTGGCTGGGCCATGACCACGACATCGCCCGCGACATCGCGGATTTCGCCGCCGCGCATCTGTAATCTGTGCGTCGGACAGGTCAGGGCCGGTAGCGCAGGATGGCGGGGCATGCGGGATAGTGATGAGAACTACGTTTACTCCATAGCCCTCTCATGATACCTGAAAACCGGCCGGAGGCTGCTGAAATCATTGCAAGTTTCCAGTCGATGCTCCTGCCGCAGCATCTGTTGCGACGATCAGTGTTGGTGCCCCTCTGCTGAATGAACACTGGAGAGCTTGGCACCGAAAAAGAGTGTCCTCTATGTCGATCAAGTCTTACTTTCGGTTTCCGGCCGCGATAAGAGACGGTGCCCTTTGAGATAGACGCCCTTCTCGGCAAGCGTCTCGCTCCAGCCATCCTCCATCCCTATACGGCTGGTATCTTCAAACAGACCCTTGCTTTCTTCGATCCGCGTCAGGCGGGAAAACTTCGCATGGAGGGGATGATCCTCTGATATGAACAGCTCCTTGCGGTGCAGGATCGGACGGTTGCTGCTAGTGCGGAAACTGCGTGTTTTCACGCGGAAAGTCTGCAAGTGCACGGTGAGGGATTCTGCCAGCGGCGGGTGCGGATCACTATCGAAGTCGGGGTAGCTCAAATAGGATATCTTCGGCTCGCCCCGGTGCATCTTGATGATGTTGGCCCCATCCACCCGTCCGAGATAGCCTCGGGCGCATCCTTCATAGAGGCGCAAGACAGGTGAAAGTGCGGGCAAAGCCGATTCATGGACATACAGCGCGCTCGGCGTGAGCTTGCCAACGGCTGAATTCTGGCAAGCCTCTTCCACGGTGCCTGTTTGCCCGAGAGAATACAGGAGTGTGTCGGCCTCGGTGCAGGCCTGCTTGTAGTTCCCGAAAAAGGCTTTCACATCTCGTTGCAGCGCGAGCGGCAGTTTTCCGAAAGGCGGGCGTCCTTCAAACTGCGAGAGCGCCAGATAGATCGACAGGTCGCGCCCGCGCTCTTTACCGACCGCCTCCCAGTCAGCCTCATCGGTCGCATACAGAACGACGCGAAACGCCTTGCGGATCGAGCCGAACACTTGAGCGAGTTCAACGGCGTTCAGCAACTCGTCATCCTGGGGCAAGCGCCCACGCTCGCCCACGAACTCCATGAGAGGTGCGAGCACCGTTTCGTGTCTGGCGAACAGCTCTGCGGATTTTGTGAGGCGCGGAGCCGCAAGGCGGCGGCGGTAGCGTGAGGCGAGGAACTGCGTGCGGGCCTGCTCATCGCGGAACACGTAGAAGACGCCGGGGGCGGCAGGAACGGCATTCGCCTCAAGTGTCCTGTCAATCCACTGGCGGAGTTCCTGCTGTTCGAAGAACTTCTGGAACGTGCCACGGCTGGTTAGGAGACCGTCTTCGTAGTCCGTGCTTTCGCGTAACGCCTTCGCTTCAAGTGTTAGCCGTGCACTGACGACCAGGATTTGCTCGGCGAGCGCCCATGCGCGGCGCAGCGCCTCCTGGCGTTCGGCGGGGTTTTCGATGACGTTGACGACGTAACCGATATTGACGATGGGAGCGCTGCGGCGCTCATGATTGGGGCGGTGAACCGGGTCCCAGCCGCTGGCATCAAATCCCAACATTGCAAGATGGCGCAGATCATCACCGCGTCCGCATCCGTAGTCGAACAGATGCATGCCTGACCGGAGAATGCCGTCGGCGAGGACGCATTTTAAGGGGCGTGAGGGTTCCGCGCGGCCGATAGCCGTTCGTGCCCGGTTGCGGAGATGAACCTCAGCATCGCGCACGGCATCAGGCGACAAGCGCGACGAGATCGTCGATCTTGCGCAGCTCTTTGTTTCCGGCGAGGTAGGATATGCCCCGATGCAGATGCAGCCTGAATTGCTGCGCAACCGTCTCGGGGTCCGTGCCCAGACCGTCGCGGACACAGCGTTCCCTTACAAGCGCGATGTAGAGGTCCGCGTAGCGTCCGGCAAAAACCTTCCAGCTCATCTCGACATTGCTGTCGGCGGGGATCTTCGATGCGGGCGGCACGCTCTGTTCGGCCAGGGACAGGCACAGCGCCCAACGGCACAGCACGTTCCAGTGCTCGATGCCCGTAACCCGTTTCAGCTTGATGAGCTGGTCTTTTGCCTGCTGGGAGAGGCGTATGTGTTCTATCGCCATTACGCGGCCTCCTTGGATGGCAGGTAACCGGCAGCGATTTGCGTCGCACCCGTCTTGTCATCATAGGTCAGTTGATAGGTGTGCCCGACCCATGGACGCAGGCGCTCGTGATAATCGCCCGCGATCTCTTCGTCGGTGGAAAGCAGCAATATCTGATGGCTGGCAAAGGGCAGATAGCGTTCGACCAGATGCATCCGGTGAATGGAATCCAGCCGCCCGAGCGGTGTATCGATGGCCGTCGGCAACGGACGCCCCGAAGCCTTGGCCAGCCCCCACAGCAGCGCAATCGCAAGAAGCTGGCGCTCACCCGCAGACAGTCTTTCGGCGCTCAAAGGTTCGTCGTCACGGCCGTACAGGGTCAGGGCGTAGTCTTCGGGATCGATTGAAAGCCGTGTAACAAGGCCGCTCTTGCGCAGCAATTGCCGGTAGCTTTCCAGAACCAGTTGCTCGATACGCCGTACATGACGGGCGATGACGGCATGGCGGAAAGCCTCCAGGGTTTTGCGGACCTTGCCTGAGTGGCGAAGGATGCGTGAGCGGTCATCGCGGCGGCCGCGGTCCTTCGCATCGGCCTCCAGCAGCCGGGCGAGTGCCGTCTCTCGGCGTTCTAGTTCACGCTGCTGGCGCTCGATATCCTGCCCCATTGCCGCATGCATGGCTTCCAGCTCGGCGATCTCGGAACGAAGCTCGTCACGTTCCTTGGCGATATGCTCCACGGTATCCGAGCTGGGGATGCTCTCGTATTCAACCCGTGTGTGTTCCTCGCTTGTGCGGCGGTGCTTTTGGTCGGCGAGGAGCTTTCCGGCCTCGGCAGCCAGTTGGTCCATATCTCCGCGAAGCAACGTATGCAGATCACTGCGCACTTCGGGTGTCAGGTCGAGAACGGTGTCTTTTTTTCCGAGCGCTTCACGCTCGGCGCGGTCGGCATCAAGGAACGTCTTGAGCGCATCGACCACTTCCTTCTGCGCCTTCCGGCCGCGCAAATGTTTGAGCGCCGCTTTGTCCCGGTCTTTGAGCGCGCCCGCAAGTTCGCGCGCACGGCGGCATTCCTCTTCGTGCTGGTCGCGCAGCTCGGCCGATTCAAGCAGGACGCGCACGAGAAGCAAGGGAGCGGCCCCTCCGGCAAAATCCCGCAATATGGCTTCCCCGTCCTTAACGTGCTGAACGGAGCCGAACCATTTGTTCTCGATGGCATCTTTCTGGTCGTAGAGCGCTCCGCCGATCTTCCGGTATTTCTCTTCGGCCTTCCGTAGGGCCTTGCGCTGCTTGTCGATCCGGTGGGTTTGCAGCGAAGCGCGTTCTTGTTTCAGTGCATCAACACGGCGGCGCAAATCGCGCACCGCATCCTGGGCGGATGTGATCTCGGCGTCGCGGGGCGCGTCCTTGTCTTCCGAGCGTTTGCGGCGCTCATAGACCAGCAAATCCTTATCGAGCTGGTCAACCATATCCAGCCCCAACAGGTTCTGGATGGCCGCTCCGATCAGGGCGGAGGAATCGGTTTGTGAGGCATAGGCCTCCACCTGCTCGCCGTCGAACAGGAACAGATGTGCGATATTGGCGGGGAAGAATTCTTCGACCTGCGTGGCCCAGTTATCTGCCAGAGTCGGTTCCGCATGGCCGTTCTTGAAGACCTCAAAGCGTTCCTTGCATCCGTTGCCGTTCGTCTTCCAATAGCGGCGCAAATGATAGTGCTCTTCCGTTCCTTCCACGGTGTGGCGAAAGGCGATCTCTATTCCGGCTTCGGCATTGCCCGGTCTTCTGTGGATGCAGCGTGAGAGGTATTCCGGATATGCGAGCGAGCCCCTGTTGGAGCATTTTGCGTGGGGTCCGAACAATACCAGTTGCAGCGCATCCAAGAATGTCGTCTTCCCGCCGCCGTTGAGCCCGCCGATGAGGACGATGGGCTTGTTGGAAGCCGGCGGGGTGAGTTCAACGCGCTGCGTTCCCTGATAAAGCCCGAAATTGTGGAGTACGATTTCGTCGAATATCATTTGCAGGCCTCATCAATATGGGATGAGGGGTCTTCGGCGGGTGCAAGCTCATCTGTGGCGCGCTCTTTCGCTTCGCCCAAGGCATCACGCCTCAACCGCGCCCTTTGGACCGCATCGTCCTCGTCTTCGTAGAAATTTCGGTAGAATGAGGATTCAAGCGCATCAAACAATCCGGCTCTGCGCAGCATAGATTTGTGCCGCTTCTCGATAGAGAGCAATTCACGGACGAGCTGGAAATGCAGATCGTCGTCGTCACAAATCTCGCGCAGCAATTCCATTTCCGTCGCGCCCATGACGAGATTGTCGTCCAGACTGCCGCCCGGATAGGCTTGACCCGTAGCGTCCTCGTAGACGCGCGGCAGGGTGTCTTCGATTTCGTGTTTCTCGACGACCCAGATGCGCCGGATTTCCTCAAGCTCTTCCAGCGTGATCAGTTCGATATCGCAAACTTCTTCGGGGCCATTCTCGCGGATATGCCTCTGGGCCTCCAGCACCTGGCGAAGCCACATCTCGCGGGCTTCCTGCTTGTAGGGACCGGGAATTGGCCTGTCATTGTAGAGCTGGACGGCCCCGTTCATGCGCCGGAAGTCGCGTATGGGTCTGTCAGCATCCGGAGTTTTGGGAGGATCGAGCCTGTTGCGCAGCTCAAGGAGCGGCAACATCCACTCCTTCTCCTCATCGTTCTGGATCATGGCGTGCATGGACTTGTCCTTTTCGACAAGCGTGCACACCCAGCATCCGAAGCGGCTGTCGCCGCAGCTCGGCGTGGTGGTATCTACGACAAGCGGGCATTCGCCGTCCGCCGATGCGCCCTGATACATCGTCAGCAGGTCTTTGTTGTTATAGCCCCATGGGTTTCCGACCTGCATGAGAAACATCCACACATCATCATTCGACCAGTCTTCGATTGGCGAATAGACGTAGGAGTTCGGCAAGCTTCCGTTCGGGCTCAGGCGGTCGCGTACCCGCTTTTGCTCGAAGCGTTCCATCACCCTGGCGCGGGCCGTGCTCTCGGCTTTGCGCGTCCCCAGAACGAGGATGGCTTCCCCGTGCTTCTGGACGACCGAACTGATAAACTGTGTTGAAGGGTTGATCTTCAGGCGTTCGGTGCACCACCTGAATTTCGGCCGTGGCGCGGGATAGCCGCGTCCGATCAGATTGACCCAGAACGTGTTCTCCGGCGCAGGCGTCAGCCTGTGCGCCGTCAGCGGAAGACTCTGATCGGCTGCATGACGCCCCATCCGGTCAAGCGACTTCGAAACCCACAAGGCCACGACGGGGTTTTCAACGAGAGTATCGGTGCTGATGACATAAACCGGCTTCGAACGCTCGTCTTCGGGCAGCCCTGCGAGCGCCAGCCAGACCAACTGCAAGACAGCCGTGGAATCTTTCCCGCCGCTATAGCCGATCACCCACGGAATCTCGTCGGATAAATAGAGATCGACGATTTCCTGCTTGAGCGCTTCAATCGTTTTCTTGAACCCGGCTTCTGCGAATGCCGAATTACGCTGTGGCTTTTTTGCTGCCATTGGCCCCCCGCTTATATGCGTTTTCGACACGTAACTCGTCGTCCGATAGCTCAAGCCCCAAATGGGACTTGATGGCGTTTGAAGTCAGGACAACATTTTGATGTGCTTTTGAAAGCTGACCGCCGACCAGGGCGCGTCCTTCCCACATTCTACTATTGGCGCGCCGCCAGTCTATGCTCTTGAGATTTGGAATCTTCTTTTTCCAGGTCTTCGGATACTTAATAATGAGCGCCCGGCCAGCCCGTGCCAGTGCTTGCAGCACCACGCCATGCGTGTGGATAAAATCAGTGCGCACTTCGCCGGCCGTCAGGTCGCCGCTGCGGACCCGGCCCCATTCGTCGAACTGGGCGGCCACGCTCTCCCAGAAATCGAGCGCAAGCCGCGCCGTCTCCTCGGGCGTCGTTTCCGGCAATCCGACCAGCAACTCGTTCGTCGCGTGGTAGATGGCGCTCAACGTGAACAGCCGACGCGAGCGCGGAGCGAGGCTGGTCTTCTCCAGCTCGACGACATCCCGGAATATGTCGGAACCCGCGATCAGGGATTTGGCAAGCTGGGCCGTTTCGTCGCGGTAGTCATACAGGATGCTGAGCGAGGGCGACGGGCGGATGGCATAGCGGTTGAGGTCCGCGAACATCTGCTGGCAGCGCTCCAGCCCTTTGTCGAGGAAGAAGACGACGGCGATGGTCTCGTCGCCCAGCTCGGGGTGATTGCGTAAAGCCTGATCGATAGCTGCGCGGCGATGCTGGCCGTCATTGATAATGAAACGGGCCGACATAGGAATTTTCAGTATGCCGATTCGGTTGGCTTCGCCCTCTCCGGCGAAGGAGGAGAAGGCGATATCGGCGTCTATCGATACGGTGATCGCCGAAAAAACGTAGTTATCCACATTTTCCGTGATGTAACGCGAAAGCTCCGGAATCCGAGCCCTGTTGAGCTGGCGCTGCGCCCGCAGCTCGGGTGAGAGTTCATCCTCATCAAACTGGAACAGCTTGGGCAAAAGGCGCATTGGGCACATGGAAACGTAGTATTCCCGCTGCGCCTGAATGCCCCTGATCGCGGGGAACTGATACTCGAAGCCGTCGCTCATTTTTCTTTGTCGAATCGTAGGTTTATACGGTACAAACATACTGAATCACATCGACCAAAGTTTGTCAAACATGAAACATACGTTTGCATCTACATACAAACAAGAAAGCGGCCCGGTCTACCTGGACTGCAATGCCACGGCCCCTATCGAGCCTGTGGTGCGGGATGCCGTGTTTCAGTGGATGACGGACGAGCTGGGCAATGCGGGCAGCCGGACGCATGAGTACGGGCTGCGTGCCAAGCGGGCTGTCCAGCATGCCCGCGAACAGGTCGCAAGGGTTGTTGACGGGGCCGGTGACGAGGTGGTCTTCACGAGCGGCGCGACGGAGAGCAACAACCTCGCGCTCCTCGGACTGGCGGAGCACGGCGTTCAGACGAACCGCCGTCACATCGTCTCGACGGCCATCGAACACAAGGCCGTCCTGGAGCCGCTTGAGGTTTTGGAGGCCAGAGGGTTTTCCGTGACGCTGGTGCGCCCCGATGAAAACGGGCTCGTTCCGGCAGATTCGATTCGGGACGCGCTTCGCCCTGATACGCTGCTCGTGTCCGTGATGCATGCGAACAACGAGACGGGCGCGATCCAGCCGCTGGAGGAGATCGCGGGCGCACTGGAAGGCCACGATGCCTTCTTTCACGTCGATGCCGCGCAAGGCTACGGCAAGGACCTGGTCTCCTTACGCAGCAAGAGAATCGATCTGATCAGCGTGAGCAGCCACAAGATTTACGGACCGCTCGGCATAGGCGCGCTCATTGCCCGGCGGCGCGGATTCAAACGTCCGCCGCTGATAGCTCTCATGTATGGAGGCGGTCAGGAGCGCGGCTTGAGGCCAGGCACGCTCCCGGTTCCCCTGATCGTCGGCTTGGGCGTGGCCGCAGAAACCGCCCTCAAAGATCACGCATCCCGTCAGGAGCGGTGCCGCGATATCCGTCACAAGGCGCTGGCGGCGCTAGAGCCTCTCGGAATCCGCATGCACTCTGATCCTGATCGCACACTATCGCATGTGATGAATTTCTCGGTCCCCGGCGTGGATTCCGAAGCGGTGATGGTCGCGCTCAAGGACGTGGCGGCTGTCTCCAACGGGTCCGCCTGCACATCGCAAAGCTATTCGCCAAGCCATGTGCTTGAGGCGATGGGGTTGCCGGAGGAAGATATCTCGGGTGCGATCCGTGTATCCTGGTCCCACCTGACCCCGGATGTGGACTGGCCCTTGCTGGCGGCGCGGCTGGACGCGCTCCGGTGACGGAGAATCCCCAACCTGAAGCGCGGCGGCGAGAGGAAGGCGGGCAAGTATAAAATCAAAGGTTGATCCGCAACTCACTGTAAAGCAAACTCTTTTAGGAACAACTAGAAGATTCCGGTCCGACACTACGAACAATGTTGCGCAAGGTGGTATGACGATTGGGATCGCATGAGTCGGGGGGCAACCGACCCAACGGGGGCAGTCATCACCTATGATGTTGCGCGAGATTGAATATCAGGAGGATTACCGGTCCGGCTATAACAGCATAGTCGATGACTTTTTCCGTCCTTCTCTCGCCAGCTCCCAGGCCTATTGGCGCGCCGTTGGTTACTTCTCCAGCAGCGCGCTGGAATCGTTCGGTGCGCCGTTGGGCGAATTCATCAAGAACGGCGGCTATATCCGGCTGGTCACATCAGTCGAACTTTCGCACGGCGATCTCGAAGCGATCCAGAACGGCGCGCCGAAACAGGACATTTGCGCGCAACGCCTCGAACGGATCATTGAAACTGATTTCGCCGACGGAATCGGAGACGGGACAGCGCGCCTCGTCAGGCTGCTGGAACTCGGACGGCTGGAGATACAGATAGCGGTGCCAAAGACGGGCACCGGAATCTACCACGAGAAGATCGGTGTCTTCTTTGACGGCGAAGACTATGTGGCCTTCACCGGCTCCTCGAACGAGAGCCGTAATGCGTTCGAGAATAACCGGGAATGCGTGGACGTTTATCCCTCCTGGTCAAGCGCGGCGCGCGCGGCGCGGAAGAAAGCCCATTTCGAGGAACTGTGGGAGCGCACCGACAAGGGCGTAGAAGTCTACAGCTTCCCGGATGCGGCCCGCCAGCAGCTCATCAGGGTTTGCGGTGAGTGGGAAGCCGGGCACCGGCAACGCAGGCAGGAGGAAAAAGCCAAACCCAATAAGTGGCGTCACCAGGACGATGCACTCGAAGAGTTTCTTGCGGCCGAACGCGGCATTCTCAACATGGCCACGGGCACAGGCAAGACACGCACTTCGCTCAAAATCCTGCGCAGCTTGTACGAACGCGACAGCATTGACACCGTGATCGTCAGCACCGACGGCAATGACCTGCTGGACCAATGGTATGCGGAATTGCTCGGTGTGCGCAAAGATATCGGCGCAAAAGTCTTCCGGCACTACAAATCCTCGCGTGAAGTCGAGGACTTTTTGCTTGAGCCGAAAAACGCCATCCTCCTCGTATCACGCCAGCCCCTGGCCTCAGCTTTGCGGCAATTGCCCGCCCGGATCGGGCAGCGAACCCTCCTGATCCATGATGAGGTTCACGGGCTTGGCAGCCCGGCCAACCGGAACCGGCTTAGCGGCTTATCCGATAACATCCGCTACCGGCTTGGTTTGAGTGCAACGCCTGAGCGTGAATATGACGATGACGGGAACGAATTTCTCCTGGAGCATATCGGGCCGGAGCTTATGCGGTTCGAACTGGACGATGCGATCCGCCGCGAAATTCTCGCTCCCTTTGACTACTTCCCCCTTCCTTACGACCTGACGGCCGAAGACCGCCAGCGGGTGCGCGATGTTTATAAGCGCCAGGCAGCGCGGGCGGCCGCGGGTAATCCGATGAGCGATGAGGAAGTCTGGATAGAGATCGCGCGCGTCTACAAGACTTCCAGAGCCAAGCTGCCGATATTCGATACGTTCATACGTGAAAATCAGCACCTGCTTGAGCGGTGTATCGTATTTGTCGAAACCCAGGAATATGGGGATGAAGTCCTGGAAATTATTCACAAGTACCGCTCAAACTTTCATACTTATTTTTCCGGAGAGGAGTCGGAGACGCTGAAACGGTTTGCACGCGGCGAGCTTGAGTGTTTGATCACCTGCCACCGCGTGTCCGAGGGAATCGACATCCGGTCGCTCAATTCGGTGATCCTTTTCTCATCGGCCCGCGCCCGGCTCGAAACCATTCAGAGAATGGGCCGCTGTTTGCGGACGGACCCTGACAATCCGGGGAAAACCGCCAACATTGTTGATTTCATCCGGCACTCGGATGAGGACGGCGAACAAAATGCAGATGAAGAACGCGCCGAGTGGCTGACAAACCTCTCAAAAGTGCGCGCGGGGGAAACACCAAGTGACGATTGATGCACGGATCGCACAGGCCATCAACGAGGCTGTAAAGGAGGCGGGACAGCCCGATACGCTGGCCCGCCGCCTGATCGCATGGTTCGAGGCCGTAACCTCGGGCAATGAAGACATTAACGATCAGGCCGCGGCCGACCGGCACCTTGAAGTGCTTTTCGAGGGAACGGTCGTCGAGAATGCCGACGGGGAGGATGCGGACTGATGGTGGCCGTCATGCGCATTCTCGGTTGGAAGGCACAGGGTCTGAGATGTCCCGACCACGAGATCAGTTGTATCGATCCGCACGGCCAGCCTTTCCCCGTCTCGCTCATTCAAATGCCCAACGGCACCGGGAAGACCACGACATTGGCGTTGCTGCGGGCGGCCTTGTCAGGCGCTGCTGCCGATCCCGGCTGGGACAGACAGACGATATCGGAATACCGGAAGAAAAACGGCTCCTTGTCGGAAGGGTATTTTGAAGTCCGGCTGCTGCTGAATGACAGGCGTGTAACCATCTTGATGGAGTTCGACTTCGAAAGCGGCCGTGTGTCCTACAAGACGACGCGCTCACCGACTGGGCAGGACGAAGGTTTTATTCCGCCCTCTGATTTCCGGCGCTTCATGACCGAAAATTTCGTCAAGTTTTACGTATTTGATGGTGAACTGGCGCAGCACCTGCTCGACAGGGAATACGCCGACGCGCAGGTCGTTGTCGAAAACCTCTTCCAGATGACTGCCTTTGACACAATGGCGCGAAAGGTGGGCGAGCATTGGGAGAACAGGGCACAGAACGTTGGCGCTACTGAAGAACGCGGCCGATCAAGGCGACAACGGCGCTTGTCCGGTCTCCGTTCACGTCTCGCGCAACTCAAGCAGCAACAGGACGACTTGCAGGAGAAGCGCGCTGATTTGGCCGGGCAATTACAGAATAAGCAAAACGCCTATCAGCAGGAAATCAAAAAGGAAGACGCGCGATATCAGGCTCTCAATGAGGCCGAGACAAAGGTTGAACGGCTAAAAGGCAAGGTGCGGGAAGAAGCTCTCGACGTTCTCGACCGGATGCGTGACCCTCATGCTCTATCCTCATGTTTCGCGAATTCGATGCTCGCGCTTAAAGAAGGACTCGACAGAGCGAAACTTCCTGAAAGTGCGGCGCGGGAGTTTTTTGAGGACCTTGCTGACGAACCGGAATGTGTCTGCGGTCGCCCAATAGACAAGGCGATCGCCGCGACAATCCGCACGCGCGCCAGCCAGTATCTTGGTACGGATGACGTTTCTCTGCTCAACTCCATGAAGACCGCGATCAAGGATGCTGTAGGCGAAGAGTCCGATGAGAGCGAGAAGGAACTGAACACGCGCATGGGGGCATTGTCCTCTGCGATAGAAGAGGAGCGTGAGGCAAGAAACGACCTTGACGCGCTGCGGCTGGAAGCCGAACAAGCCGATCCGGCCGTTAAGAGCGCGCGTGATGATATCGAGAGTTTGCGCAACCAGATCGAGGGTGTCGATGCCGAGCTGGAGAAGTTCGACAGCAAGGATCAAACCCAGAATGATGAACGGACATACGGGATCGAAATCCTCGAAAAGCGGATCGATGATGCGGAGAGAAAACTCGCGGAGATAACGCACACGCTGACCGAGAAGGCCAAACGCGACACGCTTACGGCCATCATCAACAGCGCACACAAGAAAGCGCGTACGGGAATCACTACAGAGCTATGTGAGCAGGCCAACGCGCGCATTTCCGAATTGATGCCCAATAACAGTATCTCAATTGAGCGGATCGAACGGAATTTGATCCTTGAAGGCCAGGAAGGCGGGAGTGTCGGTGAAACGCTGTCAATTGCCTATGCCTTTCTTGCGACCCTTTTCCACCGTTCGGACCATCAGCTTCCCTTCGTTGTTGATAGCCCGGCGGGTCCCATTGACCTTGCTGTCCGCCCGAAGATCGGCGAACTGATTCCCAACCTGACGGGACAATTCATTGCCTTCACGATTTCGTCAGAGCGTGAGCGCTTCATCGCGCCACTCAAGCGCGCCAGCAACACCGAAGTGCAGTTTGTTACACTTTTTAGACGAGGCTCGGCTGAGCTCGAGCAGATTGCTCACGAGAAAGGGGCGGTTATCGAAACGGATGACGGGATGAACGTCTCGGGCGAGGAATTCTTCAATGAGTTTCAGCTCGAAGAAGAGGAGACCGCATAATGCAGCCCTTCAGAGTAAACAAAGATGCGCAAGAGAAATTTTTCAAGCATCTCTACGATCAGAAAGCGTTCCGAATTGGTTTTGATGCTTTTTATTTTTGTTTTATCACCGGAATTGCAACACGAAAAAAAGTGAAGCTCTCTAACGATGAAACGGATGAGCTGGTTGCGTATTTTCCTGACAAATATTCGTCCCGCGGGAAATTGCTACTCGGCCTATTTTTGAAGACGGAACTGGAGCTGCTCGGAGTTTCTATCGATGAGCGCAAACAGGTTCATGCCTCGATTGCCAGTTTGGTTAATCCTGAAGGGAATTTTCTGAGTAACGATGGCGTGGATGAATTCAATAAATACGCTCATGGAGGATACGAACAGCTCATAGAATGGTTTGAGAACCGCCCCCAGTCTCTGGAGACGTTTCTGCGGAGCTTTAAGCGGAAAATAGACCAGAAACTAACGGACAAGGCGGCCTGAGCATGCCGATCAAACCTACCCAGCTTGGCGTCAAATTTCTTTTTGAGCAAAACCATACCTTTGCTGTGCCCAAGTACCAGCGCGGATACGCATGGGATGAGGACGCTATCGATGATTTTATCGAGGACCTGTCCCGGTGCCTGAAAGTGCGCGAGGCGGGTTCGGAGAAGAGTCACTTCTTTGGCGGCGTCGTCACGGTCCGCATGCCGGTAGCCAGCTCCAACCGCTCGAACTACGAGGTCATTGACGGCCAGCAGCGGCTGGCTTCTTTCGTCATGTTCATCGCAGCGTCGTTCGCGGGATGCGGGGCATCGTCGGAGACCTGACGAAGAAAGGCAATCTGTCGGCCGAAGAGAAGAAGGCCAAGAAGTTTCTGGAAGATACTATCGAGACACTGCGGACCATATATCTGATCTACCGCGACGAGATTGATCTGGAATATGTCGAGGTCCCCAAGCTCAAGCTTTCGGACGCCGATGATGAGTTCTTCCAGAACATCATTGGAGAGAAGAAGGCCGTTTCGAAGAGGGCTTCCCATGAGCGCATTCAGGCGGCCTGGGACCGGCTGGTCGGATTTGTGGAGGACGATCTTCTCAAGAGCGGTTCCCCTTGGGAAAAAGCGAAGCGGTTGCAGCTTCTTGTGAACAGCGTGCTGGCTACCGATTGCAGCGTGATTTTCATGTGCTCGGAGACGCGCAGCGAGGCCTACCAGATTTTCCAGGTATTGAATGACCGCGGGGTCCATCTCACCGATGGTGATTTGCTGCGGGCGAGCACGCTGGAATTGCTGGACAGCAAGGGATCGTCATCAATCCAGAACAAGCTCTCCGAACGGTGGGACAGCGTTCTGGCCTATGCTCCCGGAGATATCGACAGCTACCTGCGCTGGTATTACTCCTCCCATGAAGGCAAGCGCCCGAAATCCTCGAACCTCGCCGATCAGTTCCTCGAATACCGCTTCAAGTGCAAGGACAAGGCATCGGCAACCAAAGCCGAAACACAAGCCGTGCTCGAAGAGGTCGAGAGAATAGATACCGAATTTGCGACGCTGCAAACGCTCGGTGACGGCGAGTGGCCGTATGAAGACCACAGCAAGGTGGTGAGCTGGGACCGGGAGCGTCTTCGGATGCTGGTGGTCCACCTCAAGCACACCAACGCGATGCCGCTGCTGCTGTCGCTGAAGAATCTGGAACCGAAAAAGTTTGCCGAGGCCGTGGCAGCCCTGGAGCGGTTCATTTTCCGGTTCAGGACGATTGGAAACGCCCACATCACCCCGATGACGGAGATATATCTGCGCCATGCGAAGAAAATACGGGGAGATGTGAATTACGCGATCAAGGAGCTTCGCAAAGACCTAAAGGAGCTGATCGACAAAGCGGTGCCGGACAGTGTTTTCGAAGCCAACCTGTCCGAAGTCAGGTATTCACCGAGAAGCGGAAACGGTCATATCCGGTATCTGCTCATTACGCTTGAGGACTATACGCAATGGTATGAAGGCGGCGCGAACGGGGTGCCGAAATGTAAGGACAAGACCCGCGTATTTGATTTTTCAAACACGACCCTTGAACATATCTATCCGCGTTCAGCGAAGGGTGCGGAAAAGGATGAGGATCTAGAAAAGCTCAAGCACACGCTCGGTAATCTCACGATTTTCGGCCCCAACGACAATGATGCGGCTGCCAACAAATCGTTCGCGGACAAGCGCCCCGTCCTGCAAGCCTCCAATCTGAAACTGAACCGCGATATTGGCGCGCATGCCGACTGGACGGCCGATAGGGTCAAGCAACGCACACAAAGCCTCGTCGATATGGCATTGAAGGTTTTCGTACCGTAGGTCCAAGCATTCCACTTCCTGAATGGTGATCGGACAACCAGACGTTGGTGCATGGTTCGGTTCAGGTGGAAAGGCCCGCTCTCCAAGTCCTGCGAGATGGCGTTAGCGTCACCTTGCCCTCCTTGGCTAAGAGCCAGACGAACCGCCCCTTTTCAAGCTGCTTCATGAACAGGGATGCCCCCATTTGTGTCCCTTTTCAACGAGGACCGTCGAACGCTGGCCGCCGCCGCAGCGCGGTCAAGCCCGGCCCGCATCGAACCGTGTAGGGCCTGACCGTGCCGCTCATTTGCGCCGGCCGAACGCCTCCTTGCCCTCGACTGGAGGGTGAAGCGAAATGGAGGCAATCATGGCCGAACCGCTCATCACCGAAGACCAACTCGCCCAGCTCATCGCCAATGGCGCGCGCAGCGCCGCAGGCGAGGACATCGACCCAAAACCCGTCGTCAAGCTGTTCACGCCCGACGCCGGCGCAACCTGGCTCATCACGGAGGCCGATCCCGACGACCCGGATATTCTCTTCGGCCTCTGCGACCTCGGCCTTGGCGAACCGGAACTCGGCTACGTCAGCCTTGCCGAGATCCGATCCGTTCGCGGCAAGCTCGGCCTTCCGGTCGAACGCGATCTGTATTTCAGGGCCGACTATCCGCTTAGTCTCTACGCGAAGCGCGCCCGCGACGCCGGCCGGATCGTCACCGATTGACACTACCGGCACAGCGCCTCGCCCCCTGGGCGGGGCGCTTTCGCATGCCCACGCGATGAATCTCCTGCAATACGATACGGCGATCAGGGTGGCAGGGTTTCAGGCCATCCGGTTCCCAATATCCTGATCCGGTCCACACGCCCGGCCTCCGCTTCGCTCTGGCCGGGCCGGTTGCTTGGGGGCGCTGCCCCCTGGCGCGGCACAAGGGCGGCCGGGCGGTATCCCCAGCCTTCCGCGCGGATACATGCTGCGCATCCTTGTCACGACTTCGATCCGCTTGTGCAGGCCGGGTGATCCCCCTCCGCCCGTCCGCCCTTGCACCTTGCACCCCCCGGTCTCGCCGACGGGCAGGGTTGCAGCGCAGCGCTGCGCTCCAACCCAAGCCCATGAAAGGAAAGACCATGACGACGAAAACACAGACCCCGACCGTTCCCGAACATGGCGAAATGGTTTTCATCCCGCTCAACAAGCTCAAGAAGCACCCGCAGAACGCCCGGAAGACCCCGCACAGCGAGGCGTCCATTGAGGCGAAGGCGGCGAGCATCGCCGCCAAAGGCATCCTGCAAAATCTGGTGGTGGAGCCGGAACTTGACGCGGAGGGTGAGCCGACCGGCTGCTATCTGGTCAGCGTCGGCGAAGGCCGCAGGCTG
This sequence comes from Euryhalocaulis sp., assembly GCA_050486445.1. Classification (GTDB taxonomy): domain Bacteria; phylum Pseudomonadota; class Alphaproteobacteria; order Caulobacterales; family Maricaulaceae; genus Euryhalocaulis. The sequence continues at coordinate 93,844 of JBJHDH010000002.1, read as the reverse complement.
GCGCAGTTGCTGCGCGCCAAGCGCAAGGAGATCAAGCGGACCGAACCGATCCGCTGCGTCATCGACACGGCGAACGATCCCGCCGAGATCAGCCTCGACGAGAACGTGACCCGCGAAGACCTCCACCCCGCCGATCAGTTCGAGCGCTTCCGCGAGCTTGCGGAAACGCGCGGATGGGGCGCGGAGGAAATCGCCGCCCGCTTCGGTGTCACCGCGCATGTGGTGAAGCAGCGGCTTCGCCTCGGCGCGGTCAGCCCCAAGCTGATGCAGGTCTATCGTGACGGCGATCTGACCTTGGATCAGTTGATGGCCTTCGCCATCACCGAGGACCATGCCCGGCAGGAACAGGTTTACGAAAACCTGTCCTACAACCGCGAGCCGTGGATTATCCGCCGCGACCTGACCGCCAGCAACGTGGCGGCAACCGACCGGCGCGGGCTCCTTGTCGGCGCGGAAGCCTATACGGAGGCAGGCGGCACCATCATCCGCGACCTGTTTGCCGAGGATCGCGGCGGCTTCTATGAAGATGCCGCGTTGCTGGACCGGCTGGCCCTCGACAAGCTGGAAAGCATCGCATCCGAGGTTCAGGAGGCCGAGGGGTGGAAGTGGGTTTCGGCTCAGATCGACTGGCCCCACGCCCATGGCCTGCGCCGCACCTATCCGCAGCGGGTAGAGCTTTCGGCGGCGGACGAAACCGCCTACGACGCCGCGCAGGAGGAACTTGAACGCCTGTCGGCGGAATGGGAGGACGCGGACGTAGACCTGCCGCCGGAAGTGGATCAGCGCTTCGCGGAGCTTGAAGCCGAGATCGAGCGCATCGAGGCCAAGCGTTATGCCTATGAAGCCGACGAGATCGCGCGCGGTGGCGTGTTCGTGGTTCTGAACCATGACGGGGAAGCCCGGATCGAACGCGGGTTCATCCGGCCCGAGGACGAAGTCCCGGAACCGGAGGAACCCGAAGCGGAGGACGGCAGCACCGTCATCGACGGGGTGCGCGTCAACGCCCATGGCGAAGTCATGGACGGCGGCGAACAGGACGGCGACGACCATCCCGCTTGCAACCATGAGCCGGAGGACGAGGACGCGGAGGAAGACGGCAAGCCGCTGTCGGACTCGCTCCTCCGCGACCTGACCGCGCATCGCACCCTTGCCCTGCGTCTCGCCCTTGGCGAGCAGCCGGACATGGCGCTGATCGCCGTCACCCATGCGCTTGCCGCGCAGACCTTCTATCGCGGTGGCGGGGATGCCCATTGCCTCGAAATCCGCCCGACGAGCAGCTACCTCGCCAGCCACGCGGACGGGATCGAGGACACGGCGGCAGCGAAGGCGTTGGAGGATCGCCATGCCGGATGGGCGGCGGATATGCCGCGCGAAGTGGCGGAGCTTTGGGGCTTCATCGCCGGTCTGGACCATGCCAGCGTCATGGCCCTGTTCGCCCATTGCGCTTCGCTGACCGTCAATGCCGTCAAGCAGCCATGGGAAACCCACAAGCGCCATGCCCTCGCTACCGCCGACAGGCTGGCGACGGCGGTTGCGCTCGACATGACGGCGCACTGGACGCCCACGGTTCGGGCCTATCTCGGGCGCGTCACCAAGGCCCGTATCCTTGCCGCCGTGCGGGAAGCCCTTGGCGACGAGGCGGCGGACCAGATCGCGGACAAGAAGAAGCAGGCGATGGCGGAAGCCGCCGAGCAGCTTCTGGCCGGGACCGGATGGCTCCCGCCCTTGCTGCGCACCGAGCGGCCCGCATGGCTGACGGACGAGCAGCCAGAAGCGCCCGCCACCGAGGCCGAGGACACCCCGGAAACGGAGGACACCGGCAGCATGGCCGTCGCGGCGGAATGATGGGCGAGCCGGGACCGCGTACGCGGTCCCGGCTTTCCTGCGAAAAATCTCCGGCCGCGCGGGGAAGCCGCGCGGCCGGATGACCTCGACAGTTCAAGGATAGTCGGCCCCAACAGGCTCGACAGGACAAACAAGCATTGGCACCATTATGGATATGCAGCAGCCAGCACGGCGACTGCGCGAAAGGTGGTGCAACAAGTCAAAGGTGAAAGGCCATGATCGCCGTCATGTTCATGAGCGTTGCGCTGATCGCGCTTCTCTGCGTTCTCGCCTACACGCTCGCCATCTACGCGCTCCCCTTCATGCTTGGGCTGACGGCAGCGCAGTTCGCCTATCAGACCGGCTCCGGCCTGATCGGCGCGGGGCTGGTCGGTCTGTTCTCCGCTGGTGTTGCCTTCGGCGTGCTGGCGGTCCTGTTCGAGATGATCCGCTCGCCGGTCCTGCGCCTCATCGTGGCGCTGTTCTTCGCCGCGCCCGCCGTCGTGGCGGGCTATGCGTTGGTCTATGGCGTCACCCGCGAGGCCGTGCCCTCCGAAATCTGGCGGCAAATCTTCTGTATCGTCGGCGGCGGGTTCGTCGGCATTGCCGCCATGATGCGGCTGGCGAGTGGCGTCGGCCAGCCCGCTCGATAGACCGGGCGGAGCGCGCCTAGCCGAAGCCCGCGACCACGGTTTCGATGGGGAGAAACAGCGTCCGGCTGTCCTCGGGATATTCGATGAACTCCGCGCAGCGCAGATAGAAGCGCCTGGCCGCATCATCCTTCGCATGGACCAGAACCGCCCCGATGCCGATGCTTTTCGATGCCAGTGCGATTCGGCGCAGCGCATCCGACAGCAGGTCCGCGCCGAGACCCTTGCCCGCTTGATCGCGACTGACCGCGAGCCGCCCGATCACCGAAACCGGGATCGTGTCGGGCGCGTTGCGCCGCACCTTGCTCGGCGCGGCGGCGCGTTCCACAGCCCCGGCCGAAATGCAGAAATAGCCCACCACCCGATTGCCCTGGCACACGACATAGGTGCGCGAAAACCGGCTTTCATTCTTCAAGGCCCGATTGCGCAGCCAGTCGTTCAGGACCGGCTCACCGCAATCGAACGCCGAAAGGTCATGCTCGGCCGTCAGGGGAACGGGAGCCGACAGCCGCGATTCGGAAGGGTCTGGCGTGTTGTCTATCCCTGCCATGCCGGAATCCGGCGCAGCAGCGCCTTGAGCTTCGGTCCCGGCGCGGGCGGATTGTCGAGCGCCTGCATGAAGGCGTCGAAGCGCTCGGGATCGAGCGTGAACAGGCGCTGGTCGAGCAGCACGTCAACCGCTTGCCGCCGGGCGCTTTCGACCATGAACTCGGTGCGCGTCTTGCCCAGGACCGCCGCCGCATCGTCGATGAGCTGGCGGGTGCCGGTCTCGATCCGCAGGTTGATGCTGCCCTTGGCGTCGGACGCGGAGGCGCGTGCCGCGACGGCGACGGTCGCGGAGCGGGCGGATTCGGAAGGGGCGATACGAGCTTTGGTCATGAGCGGAATATGGTCGTGTGTATCCACAGTGTCAATACGATATGAAGCAATGAAGAATGGGCGTTGCCCTTCGGGCCGCGCTTTCGGCTGCGCCGGAACCACGCCTCCGGCGCGTTTCCGCCATTCGGCTTCAATCGCTAACACGGGGCGGCGGCCATTTCGCGGGAAACCCAACTCAATCGGGGCGTCCTTGGAACGCTGGTCTCAATCGCCACGGCATGACCATGAGTTGGACCTTTCCGCCCAGCCTTCGCGCAGGCAGGCGGGTCAGCGCCGGGGATACGGATCGTCTGTTGAATCGAGCAATTGCGCAACACCCCGCATAAAGTCTTCTAGCCACGCCAAACACGGACGCTGCGAAGGGGAGCGGAAGCGAGGCCACGCCCGCACGCCCTGCCGGCGACAGTCGCCTTGCCCTGACGATCATGGCCTTGGAAGCCCGGCCGGCAAGATCAGCACATTCTCTCGTCTCTGGGCAAAGGGGACGACAGCCACCATGCCCGTATTCTCCATGATTTCCTGAATGGGCGCTCCATCCGCGTCCTCGATAGGCAGGGGTCTGACCGAAGACCGGCGACGCAAGCGTCGCCTCGCTCGGCTACCCGCAACGTCCGCCGTCAGCTTTTTTCCGCCGCCTTCGGCTTTGCATCGCGAAGCAAAAAAGCCGTCGCCGGCCGCCTTCCACGATGTTCCAGCCCTGACGGGTGCGGGGCCGACCGTCCCCGGTCGCACGACCCCCATCGAGGTCGCAATGGTGCGGCCCGACAGGAAAAAGGAATACGACAATGGCGACCATCGGCACCTTCACCAAGAGCGCGAACGGCTTCACCGGCACGGTCAAGACCCTCACCCTCAACGTCAAGACCGTGAAGTTCGTCCCGACCGATACCGACAGCGAGCGCGGCCCCGACTTCCGCATCTTTGCCGGAGCTACCGAGTTCGGCGCCGCCTGGAAGAAGATCGCCCGCGAGACGCAGCGCGAATACAATTCTGTCAAGCTGGACGATCCGAGCTTCCCCGCTCCGATCTACGCCAGCCTGGTCGCGGCCGAGGACGGCGAGACCTACAACCTCATTTGGTCCCGCCGCAACGGCGACTGAGGCCGGACCTCCAAGGAGCCCCGCTCGCCCGAGCGGGGCTTCGTCATGCTTATGGCCGCTACCGCTGTCAGGGAATACGGAGATCGGGATGCACGGCCTTCCGGTGTTTAGGTTTTGCGCATCCCGATCAGATCTTGTTCCCGGCATCCGCTAGCGCTCCTGCCGGGCAGCCTTGCTAGGGGCGCTGCCCCCGCGCGGCGCAAGGGATCGCTGACGCTCGGCCGGGACGGTATCCCCAGCCTTCCGCGCGGATGCGTGCTTTGCACTGTCGGCAAACCTCCATCCGCTTGTGCAGGCCGGGTGATCCCCCTCCGTCCCGGCCGCCCTTGCGCCTTGCTACCCCGGTCTCGCCGACGGGCAGGGTTGCAGCGCAGCGCTGCGCTCCAACCCAAGCCCATTAGGAGAAAGACCATGTATCATCAGCTTGCCACCCGGTTCGGCCGCAACGCCCATCAGATCAGCGGCAGGGAACCGCTCGACAACGAGGCCCTGTATCGGCACGTCCCGTCCATCTTCGCCCGCGAGGCGCACGACAGCCGGTCGGAGCGTTACGTCTATGTCCCCACCATCGACATCGTGGAGGGGCTGCGCCGGGAAGGATGGTTTCCGTTCTTCGCCGTGCAGTCCGTTCCGCGTGACGGGAGCCGCCATGGCCACGCCAAGCACATGCTGCGCCTGCGCCGGGATGAAGGCATCGGCAAGCCGGAGGCAGCCGAAGTCATCATCGTCAACAGCCATGACGGGACCAGCGCCTATCAGATGTTCGCGGGGATGCTGCGCTTTGTCTGCACCAACAGCATGATCGCTGGCGAGCGGTTCGAGGAAGTCCGCGTGCCGCACAAGGGCAATATCCAGCACGACATTATAGAAGGCGTCTATACCGTTGCCGAGGACTTTCCGCGCCTGATCGACGCCAGCGAGACGATGAAGGAAACCCGGCTTACCAGCGACGAGCGCCGCGTGCTGGCCGAGGCGAGCCTTGTCGCCCGCTATGGCGAGGATGAAAGCCCACTGCGCCCCGAGCAGATCATCGAGCCGCGCCGCCGCGAGGATGTCGGGCAAAGCCTCTGGACCACGTTCAACGTCATTCAAGAAAACGTCATTCGTGGCGGGCTGCAAGGCAGCAAGCGCAATGCCGAAGGCCGCATCCGCCGCAGCAGTTCCCGCCCGATCAACGGCATCGACCAGAACGTGACCCTCAACCGCGCGCTCTGGACGCTGGCGGAAGGGATGCAACGCTTGAAAGCAGGATAACAGCTACGCCGTAGGGCCGGATGTCCGGCCCTACGGCTCGCCTTTCGGCTTTCCGTCTTCACTGTTTTCCGCCGATCCGGCATTGCGGATCGGCGGCGCGGCCATGCCAGGGACATGGCCGCCGCTCGCCGAGCTCCGTCCGGCTCGCGAAATCACGGAAATCATGTTAAGAAGAGAATAACCAATATTGATCGGGTTAGACGCTCAACATATCTGCTTTGAGCGGCTTCTACTACTTCTTCAAAACTTTGAACCTCGCCATTCCGGGCGTTGCCCTGGCACGTCCCGGCTTTGGGAGGTGACGCCATGCTGAGCATCGACTGGCGTTCACCGGCGGCATATAAGCATACGAAGAATATTCCGGCCGCCGGTTTCGCTTGGGAATACCTGCGCCGGAATGATGATTATCGTCAGGACTTCCAGACCATCGCGCTGACCGGACGGCGAAACGCGCGCGAGCTTGAAGCGTTCGCACATCGTTGGGGCTTGCGATTTCCCGTGCGATCCCGACGCGCCGCCTGATCGTCAGCCTCCCTTCTGGTCGCCACGGCTTCAGCCCCAAGCGGTCACTCTGTCGCCCGTCAAACATCGCGACGGCGACACGGAACCGATATTGACGCTGGCGCATCTCGACGACCTCGAACTGCGCCGCGCCGCCGATGGCTGGCATGGCATCTGGCAGGTGGATGGCGTCGCGCATCAATTCTGGTTGCCCGTGGCGATGCCGGACGCAGCCGCGTTCTACGCCGTTACGCTGCCGATGGATTCCTTTCTGGAGCTTCGCGCCCACGCCGCTCGCCGCTTCTGGCGATCCCTCAACGGTCGCGCGCCTGGTCCCGATTTCCGGGCCATTCCCGCCCAGCTCCGGCAATGGCATGTCCTGTCCCTGCGTGCGCTCGACGCCCGGCTGCGCGGCGAAAGCTACCGCACCATCGCCCAAGTCCTGCTCGGCTTTCGTGGCACAAAGGAAGACTTTGAGAGCGACCCGCGCAAGAACAAAGCCCGCCGGCTGGTCGCGCATGGCATCAAGATGATGCGCGGTGGCTATCGCCTGCTGCTCCACTATCCGATTAGGCCCGGCAAGCGTTGATCCCGTGCGGGCATTGTCCTCACGCCTTGTTGGCCGCCGCCTGCTCCAAAATCCTCCGATAGCCCTTGCGCGAAAACCATTGCGCGCGTTCGAGGTGGCTTTGCCAGCAACGATAGGTCCGAAGTTCCTCGCCGGCTGGATCGCGATGCAGCACGATTCGCGCGACTTCCTTCCAGTCCGCACCTACCGCCTTCGCATCCAGCAAGCGCAGATAGGTCACGAAATGCCGCTCGTCATAGACTGTTATGGTGTCGCCGGTAGGCGCTTCGTCATCCACATCGGGATCGAGTTCGACGGGAACCCGCATAGCCATTCCCCTTCATCCCGGAGAGCCTTGCTTGCGGTGCGCCCCCGCAATGGCCCCTCTGACCTGGTGATCGGGGAGTTAGTAACCGTGACTAGACGGCCCTATGACCTTTAGGCGGGTAGCCCTGGACATGCGCCATAGGCTCCCCGACCATAAGGTTCGAGGATCGTGGTGCCGTCACGGCCGACACCAACCGCTAGTCAGGGGTTACTAAGCCCCAGAGCAGCGCGTCTGCTCCGCTCACAGTCTTAGTCGAACCGCGCGCGAATGTCTTTTCCTATTCGGCGCGGCCGGCAATGAGCCGCTGAAATCCTTCGATTATTAGCCCCGGCAGGGGTGCCGCCAGCGCATAGGCGCAAATGCGGCACGCTACGCACCGCCGGTCCCTCGCCATGGTTCGCCACAGCCCGCTGTCGCCACCGACAGCCGCATCTCGACGAACTGGAGGCGATCCATGTCCAACCCGCTGGCGGGCCTGCCGCCGCGCCTATTGCGCACCAAGGAGGCCGCGCGCTTCCTCGGCATTTCCATCCGAACCCTTGAGAAACATCGCACATACGGCACCGGCCCGATCTACCGCAAGATCGGCGGCCGTGTCCTCTACGCGGTCGAGGACTTGCAAGCCTGGACTGCAATCGGCGCGCGCAAATCCACCCGTGACGAGACCGCCGGCCGCGTGTTTCCGGCCCGTCCGCTGACCCCCGATGAGCGGGACGAGCAATGACCCGGCGCGCGCATTGCGGCGCGCATGGACCCGCGCCCTTCACCACGTTGGTCGAGCTGACCTTCGAGAAACGCAAGGTCGAGCACTGGATACGCTTCGGCTGGAAGAACTACGAGCAGATCATCGACCGCCGCCGCAGCGTCGTCGGCTTCGCGCCGGGCAGCGTCTTTGCCTTCGTGCGATGGGCGAAGGGCGAGCATGGCACGGTCGTTTCGCGCATCGACATCGTGCGCGCCATCGGTCGGGGCGAGCCGTTCCAGACGTTGCCCTTCGTTCGCCCCGGCGGCGAAATCCTGTTGCGCCTCGACGGCTGGCCAAAGGTGCAGCCCGCGCTTGCCGCCATCGACGCCGTGGAATCGCTCGGCCTCGATCCGGCCGACGCCTCGCCGGATCACTGGCGGCACGTTCACAACCGTCTGGCCGCCGGTCTGGAGCCGCACACCTACACTCCCGAGCGACATGCCGCCTGGCTCCATCGCCGGAGGATCGGCCCATGACGCGCCGCCGCTATCTCGCGGCGACGGCGTTGGCCGCGATGGGCGTTGCCGTCGCAGGCACCGTCGAGACGCCGACGAAACTCATATGGAACGCCACGGCGAGCGCGCCAGTCGGCTTCTACACCGTCGAGCCGGCCGACCGGATCAAGGTGCCCGAGCTGGTCGCCGTCATGCCGCCCGAACCGCTCGCCGCCTTCATGGTCGAGCGCGGCTATGTCGCGCGGGGCGTGCCGCTCTTGAAGCGTGTCCTGGGTCTGCCGGGACAGCGGGTTTGCCGCACCGGCCGCACGATCACCGTGGACGGGATCGAGATGGGCGAGGCGCTGGAGCGTGACCGGATCGGCCGCGCTATGCCTGTCTGGCAGGGCTGCCGCGTCATCGGCGACGGTCAGCTTTTCCTCATGAATTGGGAAGTCCGCGACAGCCTGGACGGCCGCTACTTCGGCCCCGTCGCCGCCGATTCCGTCATCGGCCGGGCGCTGCCGCTCTGGACCGATGAGGAAGGCGTCGGCCGCTACGAGTGGCGCGCGCCGACGCACTGAATCCACCCCCCGAAACCAACCGCAGGAGATTTCCCCATGGCACAGATCGGCCAGTTCACCCGCACCGAAACCGGCTATTCCGGGCAGCTTCGTTCGTTCGGTCTCGACGAGCAGCTTGTCATCGTTCCCGCCGAGCCGAGCGCCGTGAAGAACGCGCCCGACTACCGCGTGCATCTCGACAGCGAGGAAGGCCCGGACGTTGGCCCGGCATGGAAGGACGCCAGCGAACAAGCCGGCGAGTTCCTGTCGCTGAAACTGGACGGGCCGATCTTCCCGTTCCCGATCCGCGCCAGATTGTTCCAGTCCAACGACGACCCTTCGTCCTGGGGCCTGCATTGGAAACGCCCCCGGAAACGCGAGGATCAGGAATGACGGCCGCGCGTGTCCGAGCTGTCATCGCGCTCAATACCTGCATCCCTTTGTTCGCGGGAAAGCCGTCTCATCCCTTCGTCCCGCTCGGCGACCGGACGGCCGGCGCGCGCAGCGAAGGTCAGGGGCGGCCATCGGCCGGTGCTTGCGCCTTGCCCTTGACCGCAGCGAGCACGCTGGCAGGCTGGTGCCATAGCGGAGACAGGGCAGCATGGCATTGTGCCGTTCTGCTGCTGGCCGGCGCACTCTCTATCTGCGCCGGATCGGGCGTCGCGGTTGCGCAACCCGCGCCCGTCGAGCGCCCGGCCGCCGCCCATCCCTATGCGGCGCACATCGCCGAGGCTTCGCAGCGTTTCGGCATCCCCGAGCACTGGATTCGCGCCGTGCTGCGCGCCGAGAGCGCGGGCGATGTGCGCGCGGTTTCGTCGGCCGGCGCGATGGGGTTGATGCAGGTGATGCCCAATACCTGGGCGGAGCTGCGCGCCCGCTACGGCCTCGGCCGCGATCCCTACGACCCGCGCGACAACATCATGGCAGGCACGGCCTATCTGCGCGAGATGTGGGACCGCTACGGCAATGTCGCCGCTATGCTCGCGGCCTACAACGCCGGTCCCGGCCGCTACGATGAGTATCTGGCGACAGGCAGCACTCTGCCGGCCGAGACGCGGGCCTATGTCGCCGCACTGGTGCCCGTTCTCGGCGGCACGGCTGCGTCCGAAGCGCGAGTTTCGGCACCGCCTCCGCCGTCCGACTGGCGCGACGCACCATTGTTCGTCATGCGCTCGAACGACAGCCAATCAACCGCCGCGCCGCCGTCCGAGGCGCAATCCGGCGACGCCCGCGCGACCGTTCCGGCGCGCGATCCCGCCGATGCGGAACCGCAGGGCGGCAGCATTTTTGTGGTCCGGGCGAGCGACGGAGGAACGCCATGAGGACGGCGTTCCCGCGCTCGGCGGCGCTCATTCCCGTGTTCAGTCAGGCAGGTTTGCGCCTGACTGGATTCCCGGCAGGAAGGGCGGAAAAGGCTGAAAAGGCGGAGGGCAAGATTAAAGAAGACGGCACCATGTCGGGCCGCTTCCAAAAATTGTTGTTGTCTGCACACTGGTTAGGCGACCGATTCCGGCACCATGGTTTTGAGGGGCGGCGTGCCGCGATTTCGCGCAAAGCCTTGGCTTTGCTGGGTTTCGAGCGGCACCATAGGCGCAGATCGGCCGTTTTCCGGCGGTTTTTGCTGGAGCCGCGCCCGTGAGCGCCGACGACAAAAACCGCTTCCGGCCGAAGCCCGGCCGCATCCGATCCGACACGCCAAAGGCTGGCAAGACCAAGAGTTTTTTCACGCGGGCCAGGAAGATCACCCGCCAGCATCAGGCGGCAGCCTCCCGCAACCCTTCCACGCCGTCATCCGCCCGCCCGTCATCGCCGGGCCGTTCCCGTTCCGTGGTCGCCAGCGGCAAGGGCGTGAAGCGCGGCCGGGGCGCGAGCTTTGTCCGCGCTCGCAACATCTCCGGCCATTGGCATCATCGCCAGCCCGGCAGCCGCCGCGTGATCGTCAAGCAGCGCAGCGTCCGGGCCGCGTGGAAGGGCGGCCGCGCCCGCGCGCATCTGCGCTATGTCCAGCGCGACGGAACCTCGCGCGACGGCGAGCGCGGCCAGCTCTATTCGGCGCATGAGGACCGCGCCGATGCCGACGACTTCCTTGATCGCGGCAAGGACGACCGCCACCAGTTCAGGTTCATCGTCTCGCCCGAGGACGGCGCGGAGCTGTCGGACCTCACGGCCTACACCCGCGACTTCATGAAGCAGGTGGAAGCCGACCTCGGCACGAAACTCGATTGGGTCGCCGTCAACCACTACAACACCGGCCATCCCCATGTGCATGTCATCGTCAACGGCCGCGACGATATGGGCGGGGATCTAGTCATCAACGGCGATTATCTTTCCGCCGGCCTGCGCGAACGCGCCAGCGAGCTTGCCAGTCTTGAACTCGGCCCCGTCACCGAGATCGAGCAGACCCGCAAGCTGTCGGCCGAAATCGACCAAGACCGTCTGACCCGTATCGACCGCGCCATGGCCGAGGAAGCCGACGCCCGTTTTCTCGACTTGCGCCACGAGCCGGCCGCCCCGCGCCGCCAGTTCGAGCGAACGCTACGCCTGCGCCGCCTCGCCAAGCTGGAGAAGATGGGGCTGGCGACCGAGCACGCGCCCGGCGTTTGGGAACTGAGCAAGGACATGGAACCGGCCCTGCGCGAGCTGGGCGAGCGCGGCGATATTATCCGCACCATGCAGAAGGCGCTCGGCCCGCAGGGCGGCGAACGCGATCCCATGAGCTTCCAAATCCATGACGGAGCGCCCGAGACGCCCATCGTCGGCAGCGTCGTGGACAAGCATCTGTCCGACGAGCTGGGCGAGAACCTGACCATTGTGGTGGACGGGATCGACGGCCGCACGCACCACATCGCCGGCATCGCGCCCGAGCGGCTGGAGGACGCCCGCATCGGCAGCGTCGTCCAGATCGGCCCGGCCGAGGCGATGGTCCGGCCGTCCGACCGCACCATCACGGCCATCGCCGAGGACGGCATTTATCGTCCGAGCCGTCATCTGGAGCAGGCGAAGTTCGAGGGCCGCGTTCCGGGCGGCGACTACCAGGGCTATGTCGATGCCCATGTGCGCCGGCTGGAGGCGTTGCGCCGGGCCGGTATCGTCGAGCGGATCGACGCCGACCAATGGCGCATCCCCGACGATCTGGTCAGCCGTGCGGCCGACTACGATGCCGGCCGCGACCGGCAGGCCAGCGTTCGCGTCCTTTCCCCCGTCGATCTGGACAAGCAGATCGGATCGGACGGCGCGACCTGGCTGGACCGGCGACTGATCCACGGCGAGACCGCCGACCTTGCCCCGGTCGGCTTCGGCCAGCAGGTGCGTGAAGCCATGGACCAGCGCCGCGAGCATCATATCGAACAGGGCGACGCTAGCCGGAGCCGGGACGGCCGCGTGTTCTACCGGCGCAGCCTTCTCGCCACCTTGCGCGAGCGCGAGGTGGCCCGCGTCGGCGGGGAGATGGCGGAGAGCAAGGGGCTGCCGTTCCGCGCCGCCACGGATGGGGAAAGCGTCAGCGGCAAGTTCACCGGGACCATGCAGCTATCGAGCGGCAAGTTCGCCGTGGTGGAAAAGAGCCACGAGTTCACCCTTGTCCCGTGGCGGCCGGTCATCGACCGCCAGCTCGGCCGCGAGGTCACGGGCGTTGTGCAGGGCGGATCGGTGTCTTGGCAGTTGGGGCGGCAGAGGGGACTAGGTTTATGAGGCAAGCCCGTAACGCTGGCTCTATCGTTGGGGCGCTTCAGTATTGATTTATACCGACCGTATGGTATGAATGCCTGTATGCCTCGACCGACAAAACATGCTCCTGAACGCGGCGACGCCCGAACCCGGCTCTTGGAAGCTGCAAGCGAGATTATCCGTGCCAAAGGCTTCGCCTCGTCCAGTGTTGATGATCTTTGCAAGGCGGCTGCTGTCACAAAGGGGGCGTTCTTCCACAACTTCGGCAGCAAGGAAGCTCTTGGAATCGCTGTCGCCGAATTTTGGGCTAGGACCACATCGGACTTCTTTGCTGCCGCCCCCTATCACCAGCCCGTCGATGCGTTGGGGCGTGTGCTCGCCTATGTTGCGTTTCGCAAAGCGATCATCACCGACGACATAGCGGATTTTAGCTGTCTGGTCGGAACGATGGTTCAAGAGGTTTACTTGAGTTCTCCCGGCATCCGCGATGCCTGCGCGGCCGCCATCTTCAATCATGCGGCAACACTTGAGGCCGACATTGAACTGGCCCGCCGCGAGCGCGGCATTGCTGACGGTTGGACCGCTAAGAGCCTCGCCCACCTTACTCAGGCCGTCATTCAAGGAGGTTTCGTGCTTGCGAAAGCAGGGAGCGCCCCGGAGCTGGCGCGGGAAAGCCTCGACCATCTGGAGCGGTATATCCGGCTCCTGTTTCGCGTCCCCGAGGACGTGACATGAGCAGGATCACACATATCGCCTGCGCGTGCCGCAATAAAAAGGAGGAATAGACCATGCGGAAATTAATCTCCAACCTGTTCATTTCCCTAGATGGCGTCGTCGAGGCGCCGGACAGGTTTCTCCGCGCCGATCTGTATCAGGACTTGGACCTGCTTGCCGGTGAAGAAACGCTCGCGGAACAAGACGCTGTGCTGCTCGGCCGGAAACAATATGAGGAATGGTCAGTGTTCTGGCCCGGCTCTGAAATAGAGCCGTTTGCCACCTTCATTAACGGCGTGCCGAAATATGTCGTTTCAAAATCTCTGAAAAACCTTGACTGGGCGAAATCGCATCTGCTCTCCGGCGACATTCACGACGAGATCGCGGACCTCAAGAGCCAGCCCGGAAAGACGATCGGGGTCCATGGGAGCATCAGCCTGATACAGGCCCTGCTGGTCGCCGGATTGCTCGATGAGTTGAGGTTCACGCTGTGTCCAGCGGTCGCGGGTCAGGGCCGTCGTTTGCTGTCCCAAGAGGGAGAGCCGATTCAGCTTGATCTGCACTCGGCCCGAACAACGCCCCGTGGACTGCAATATCTGGTGTTCCGGCCCCACACTTAGCCGGCTTTGGCTATCCACGCGGACTTACAGCAATCCATCCTGAACCGATTTAGAAGGACTGCTTACCGGACAGCAGCAGCGAAGTGACATTTCCTGCGCGGGTTTTTCGCACTCTCCGACCCTAACCGCACGAAGGTCTGCAACGGGTCGATTCCCACCGTCTGCCTTTCGCGAAATTCCCGAAGCTGGCGACGGGTCTCAAGGAATAGTGGCGCGAAGGAGATCATGCGACGGCGGCATTCAGCACCGATGTTCGAACGTCGATGGGGAGCGCCGACCTCGCTAGGGTCGCGCATTCCCCTCGCGTCGCTCATCCAAACGCTCGCCGTCGCCGAATATCTTAACTTCCGCCATGCAGCAAACGCACTTGGCATTAGCCAGTCCAGCGTCAGCGCGCGCGTGAAGGCTCTAGAGGAAGACCTCGGCGTCCTCCTGTTCGAGCGTCATGCGCGTGGTGTGCGGTTGACGGAAGCCGGCCGGCATTTCGTCGAGCGAGTAACGACCGGCATCGACCATCTCGACCACGCCGTTAGGACCGCCGGCATGGTGGCGCGAGGGGAATGCGGGCAGCTGCGCGTCGGCGTTCATGCCCTGATCCCTGGCAGCTTCCTCGCCAACCTGCTTGAGCGATACCGTGAACAGAATCCGGGTATCAAGATTGAGATCACCGAAGGCACGGCCCGCGATAGCGTCATGCAGCTTCGCGCCGACCGGCTCGACGTGACATTCGTGGCAGGCTCCCCCGAGTTTCCCGATTGTCATTCCCGGCGGATATGGAGCGAACGGCTGCTGGCCGCGCTGCCGTCGCGTCACCCGCTCGCCGATGGAGCCGGCATTACCTGGGCCGAACTGGCGGGCGAGACCTTCATCGTCCGGCACGGCGGCACCGGGCCACAGGTGCATGACCACATCGTCACGCGCCTCGCCAGCAACTCGCCGGACCTGTCGATCCTGCGATTCGACGTTGAACGCGGTACGCTGCTGTCGATGGTCGCGCAGGGTTACGGCGTCACCATCGTCGGCGAGGCAACATCGCCGATGCACGCGCCTAGCGTGACGTTCCTGCCGATCCTCGACGAGCCGGAACCGCTCGCGTTCTCTGCAATCTGGTCCCCGCACAACCGCAGTCCTGCGCTCCGAAGCCTTCTCGATCTGGCAGGCGAGATGAGTCGGTCAGGCTGGACAACCTGACAATCCCGGCGGCTCGTCGGCTACGCGACCAACGCAACCCATCCTATTTGCCGCCGACAGTATCCGGCAGCCCTCCCGCATCTCCTTTCCTGTTGCCTCCCCCGAAAATGCCTACTCTCTGATCGGCTCCGTCTCTTTCGCCGATTGGAGTCTGGATGCGCGGAGGTCGAATCCTTTGGGGTCAGATCGCTGTCGTCTTCACCATCGTTCTGGTGATGACCTGGGCGGCGACGCAATGGGTCGCCTTCCGCCTCGGCTTCCAACCGCAGCTCGGCAATCCGTGGTTCGAGCTGGCCGGCTGGCCGGTCTATTACCCTCCGGTATTTTTCTGGTGGTGGTTTTCCTTCGATGCCTACGCGCCAGCGATCTTCGTCGAGGGCGCGATCATCGCCGCTTCCGGCGGCTTCATCGCCATCGTCGCCGCCATCCTCATGTCCATCATCCGGGCGCGCGAAGCCCGCAACATCGCGACCTATGGTTCGGCGCGATGGGCCGAGGATCGCGAAATCCGATCCGCCGGGCTGCTCGGCCCCGATGGGGTCGTGCTCGGCCGATACGAGCGCGACTATTTGCGCCATGACGGCCCGGAGCATGTCTTGTGCTTTGCCCCGACCCGCAGCGGCAAAGGTGTCGGTCTGGTGGTCCCCACCTTACTGACCTGGCCGGGCAGTTGCATCGTCCATGACATCAAGGGCGAGAACTGGACGCTGACAGCCGGCTTCCGGGCGAAGCACGGCCGCGTCCTGTTGTTCGACCCGACCAACGCGAAGTCCTCCGCATATAATCCGCTGCTGGAGGTGCGGCAGGGCGAATGGGAAGTCCGCGACGTGCAGAACATCGCGGATATTCTGGTCGATCCCGAAGGCAGCCTCGACAAAAGGAATCATTGGGAGAAGACCAGCCATAGCCTGCTGGTCGGCGCGATCCTGCACGTCCTCTATGCCGAACCCGACAAGACGCTGGCCGGCGTCGCCAACTTCCTGTCCGATCCCCGCCGCCCGGTCGAGGCGACGTTGCGCGCGATGATGGACACGCCGCATCTCGGCGAAGCCGGCGTTCATCCCGTCATCGCCTCGTCGGCTCGCGAGCTGTTGAACAAATCCGAGAACGAACGGTCGGGCGTGTTGAGCACCGCCATGTCGTTTCTCGGCCTCTACCGCGATCCCGTGGTGGCGCGGGTGACGGCACGATGCGACTGGCGCATCGCCGATCTTGTCGGCAGCCGCCAGCCGGTCACGCTCTACCTCGTCGTGCCGCCGTCCGACATCAACCGCACCAAGCCGCTCATTCGCCTGATCCTCAATCAGATCGGCAGGCGGTTGACCGAGGAATTGAGCACGTCCGGCAAGCGCCATCGCCTGCTGCTCATGCTCGACGAGTTTCCCGCCCTGGGCCGGCTCGATTTCTTTGAATCCGCACTTGCCTTCATGGCGGGCTATGGCCTCAAGTCCTTCCTGATCGCGCAGAGCCTCAATCAGATCGAGCGCGCCTACGGCCAGAACAACGCGATCCTCGACAACTGCCATGTCCGCGTCGCGTTCGCCACGAACGACGAGAGGACCGCCAAAAGAGTCAGCGATGCACTCGGCACCGCGACCGAGCTGCGTGACTCCACCAACTTTGCCGGGCACCGATTGGCCCCGTGGTTAGGGCATCTCATGGTCTCCCGGCAGGAGACGGCGCGGCCGTTGATGACGCCGGGCGAGATCATGCAGCTTCCGCCCACCGAGGAAATCGTCATGGTGGCCGGCACGCCGCCGATCCGCGCCACCAAGGCCCGCTACTACGAGGACGCGCGGTTCAAGGAACGCATCCTGACCCCGCCCGATCCGGCGGCCGATCCCGCTGCCGAGCGACCGTCAGCCGACGATTGGTCGTGCCGCGTGGTCGTGGTGACGAATGCGACGGCCGCGACCGGGGGGACCGAGGGCGACCCGGACAATGCCGGTATCCGCCGCGAGCCGGAATTGCCCGAGCATGAGGAAATCGTCGCCCCGCCGACGCCCGAACAGGAGTTCGAGTTTCTGGACGATGAGCCGGACGTTGACGCGGCCAAGGCGCGCGCCATGCGCCAGCGCATGAGGATGGTGGCGCGGCAGGTGGCGATGAACCCCGATGACGGAATCGATCTTTGAGGACACGTCCATGGCTACCCGAACCCGCCTGAATCTCTATTTCGACCCCGCGCTCATGCCTCGGATCGAGGCGCTGGCGCTTCGCCGCAGGGTCTCGAAATCCGCCATCGTGGAGGCGGCGGTCACGTCCTACCTGTCCGGCGATTCCACCGACCGGCTTGAGGCGGCCATGTCGCGCCGCCTGGACAAGCTCGGCCGCCAGATCGACGCGCTCGACCTAGATCTCGCCGTGCTCGGCGAGACGGTCTCGCTGTTCATCCTTTTCTGGCTGACCGCCACGCCGCCGCTTTCAGGGACCGCGCAATCCGCCGCCCGCGCGAAAGGCGCGGAACGGTTCGAGGGCTTCATGCAGAATCTCGGCCGGCGGTTGGCGACGGGCGACAGGTTCCTGAAAGAGCTGTCGCGCGACATCGACTCACTCCGCGACGATCCCTCGCCGGATCAGTCCGAGACCAGCGGCGATCAGGCTTGAACAATCACACCCATCCTATTTGCCGCCGTTCGCCGCCGATACCCGCACGCGCTTAGATACTTGTTGAACCGGCCGGATTTCGGCCTCTCTTAATCGACCCCGATCCGGGGACGCCTGTCGCGTCCCGCCAGAAACCGGGGCCGACATGACCGCCAACCATCACAGACAGGAAGCGATCCAGCGCGGCGCGCGCATGTTGCGCACCGCGCTTGGCCCCGCCATCGCCCGGCTTCTCGAAGACCCGGCCGTGGTCGAGGTGATGTTGAACCCGGACGGGCGGTTGTGGATCGACCGTCTTTCCGAAGGGCTGGCCGACACTGGCGAGCGCCTGTCCGCCGCCGATGGCGAGCGCATCGTGCGCCTCGTCGCGCACCATGTCGGCGCGGAGGTTCATCCGCGCAGCCCGCGCGTCTCGGCCGAGTTGCCGGAGTCTGGCGAAAGATTCGAGGGCCTGCTGCCGCCCGTGGTCGCCGCGCCGACCTTTGCAATCCGCAAGCCGGCCGTCGCGGTGTTCACGCTCGACGACTATGTGGCGGCGGGCATCATGTCCGCCGATCAGGCCGCGACGTTACGCGCAGCCGTTTCTTCCCGCGCCAACATCCTCGTGGCGGGCGGCACCAGCACCGGCAAGACGACGCTGACCAACGCGCTGCTCGCCGAGGTGGCGAAGACGGCGGATCGCGTCGTCATCATCGAGGACACCCGCGAACTGCAATGCGCTGCGCCGAACCTCGTCGCCATGCGGACCAAGGATGGCGTCGCCACGCTTTCCGATCTGGTCCGGTCCTCGCTACGCCTGCGCCCCGACCGCATCCCCATCGGCGAGGTGCGCGGCGCGGAAGCCCTCGATCTTCTGAAAGCGTGGGGCACGGGGCACCCCGGCGGCATCGGCACCATCCATGCCGGCACCGGCATCGGCGCGCTGCGTCGGCTCGAACAGCTCATTCAGGAGGCTGTCGTCACCGTCCCCCGCGCGCTGATCGCGGAGACCATCGACCTTGTTGCTGTCCTTTCCGGGCGCGGGGCTGCGCGCCGGCTGGCCGAACTCGCCCGCGTCGAGGGCCTGGGGCACGACGGTGACTACGCATTGCAACAACACGGAGACCAACCATGAACAGACTGAACCTCATCTATCCGCGCTGGCCGCTCCATGCAGGTGCCCTTGTGCTCGGGCTTCTGCTCGCCGAACCCGCCTTCGCATCCGGCTCGTCAATGCCGTGGGAAGCGCCGCTTCAAAGCATCCTCCAGTCGATCGAAGGTCCCGTGGCCCGCATCGTGGCCGTGATCATCATTATCATCACCGGCCTGACGCTGGCCTTCGGCGACACGTCGGGCGGCTTCCGCCGCCTGATCCAGATCGTGTTCGGGCTCAGCATCGCCTTCGCCGCATCGAGCTTCTTCCTGTCGTTCTTCTCGTTCGGCGGCGGGGCGCTCGTTTGATGGCGGGCGGTTTCGAACAACTCGACGCGGTGCCGGGCTTCACCGTTCCGGTCCACAGGGCGTTGACCGAGCATATTTTGCTCGGCGGCGCACCGCGCTCCATTGCCATCATCAACGGCACACTCGCCGCCGCCATCGGCATCGGTCTCCAACTCTGGCTGGCGGGGCTGGCCATCTGGGTGGTCGGCCATTTCGCGGCCGTATGGGCAGCGAAACGCGATCCCCAATTCGTAGAGGTCGGGCGGCGGCATCTCCGCATCCCCGGCCATCTGGCGGTGTGAGGGCGCGGCCATGATGAACCTTGCCGAATACCGCCGCACCGCCACCCGGCTCGCCGACTACCTGCCATGGGCCGCGCTGGTCTGCTCCGGCGTCGTCTTGAACAAGGACGGGAGTTTTCAGAGGACAGCCAAGTTTCGCGGTCCCGATCTGGATTCCGCCGTCGCGGCCGAGCTGGTCGCCGTTGCCGGCCGCATCAACAACGCCGTGCGCCGCCTCGGCTCCGGCTGGAGCATCTTCGTCGAGGCGCAGCGCAGCGAGGCCGCGACCTATCCCGACAGCACCTTTCCCGACGCCGCGTCGGCTCTGGTCGATGCGGAGCGCAAGGCCGGGTTCGAGGAAGCGGGTGCGCATTTCGTGTCCGGCTACTTCCTCACTTTCCTCTGGCTGCCCCCGGCCGAGGAAGCCGCCCGCGCCGAAACATGGCTCTATGAGGGCCGGGAGCAATCCGGCGTGGACCCGTGGGAGCTGCTGCGCGCCTTCATCGACCGCACCGACCGCGTGCTGGCGCTGCTCGACGGCTTCATGCCCGAATGTCGCTGGCTCGATGATAGCCAGACACTGACCTACCTTCATTCGACCATATCGACCAACCGGCATCGCGTGCGCGTGCCGGAAGTGCCGATGTATCTCGATGCGCTGCTGGCCGACCAGCCGTTGACCGGCGGGCTGGAGCCGCGCCTTGGCGGCGCGCATCTGCGCGTCCTGACTATCGTGGGATTCCCCACCGCGACGACGCCCGGCCTGCTCGATGAAATGAACCGCCTGCCGTTTCCATATCGCTGGAGCACGCGGGCGATCCTGCTCGATAAGACCGACGCCACGCGGCTGCTGACCCGCATCCGCCGTCAGTGGTTCGCCAAGCGGAAGTCCATCGCCGCGATTCTGAAAGAGGTGATGACTAACGAGCAATCCGCGCTCGTGGACACCGACGCGGCGAACAAGGCGCTCGACGCCGACATGGCGTTGCAGGAACTCGGCGCGGACGTGGCGGGCATGGCCTACGTCACCGCCACCGTCACGGTTTGGGATGCCGACCCGCGCATTGCCGACGAGAAGCTGCGCCTGGTCGAGAAGATCGTTCAGTGCCGTGACTTCACCGCCATGGCCGAGACCGTCAACGCAGTTGACGCATGGCTCGGCAGTCTGCCCGGACACGCCTACGCGAATGTCCGCCAGCCGCCCATCAGCACTTTGAATCTCGCCCACATGATCCCGCTTTCAGCGGTGTGGGCGGGGCCGGAACGGGACGAGCATTTCGGTGCGCCCTCTCTGCTTTATGCAAAGACCGAAGGCTCAACCCCGTTCCGGTTTTCCCTCCATGTCGGCGACGTGGGGCATACCCTAGTCGTCGGCCCCACGGGTGCGGGCAAGTCCGTGCTGCTGGCGCTCATGGCCTTGCAGTTCCGCCGCTATGCAGGATCGCAGGTGTTCGCCTTCGACTTCGGCGGCAGCATCCGGGCCGCGTCGCTCGCCATGGGCGGCGACTGGCACGATTTAGGCGGCGACCTCACAGAAGGGGCCGAGGCGTCCGTTTCGCTCCAGCCGCTTGCACGCATCCATGACACCTATGAACGCGCATGGGCCGGCGACTGGATCGCCGCCATCCTCATGCGCGAGGGTGTCGCCATCACGCCCGAGGTCAAAGAGCATCTTTGGACGGCGCTGACTTCGCTGGCGTCCGCACCGGTCGAGGAACGCACCATCACCGGCCTCGCGGTCCTGCTGCAATCCAACGATCTGAAACAGGCGCTCCGGCCTTTCTGCGTCGGCGGTGCCTATGGCCGGCTGCTCGACGCCGAGACAGAGCATTTGGGATCGGCCGATGTGCAAGCCTTCGAGATCGAGGGCCTTGTCGGGACCGGCGCGGCCCCGGCCGTGCTCGCCTATCTCTTCCATCGCATCGGCGACCGGCTCGACGGGCGGCCCACGCTGCTCATCATCGACGAGGGCTGGCTTGCGCTGGACGACGAGGGTTTCGCCGGCCAGCTCCGCGAATGGCTGAAAACGCTGCGCAAGAAGAACGCCAGCGTCATCTTCGCCACGCAAAGCCTGTCCGACATTGACGGCAGCAACATCGCGCCCGCGATTATCGAGAGCTGCCCGACGCGGCTCTTGCTGCCGAACGAGCGGGCCATCGAACCGCAGATCACAGCCATCTATCGCCGCTTCGGCTTGAACGACAGACAGATCGAAATCCTCGCACGCGCCACGCCCAAGCGGGATTACTACTGCCAGTCGCGGCGCGGCAATCGCCTGTTCGAGCTTGGCCTGTCCGAAGTCGGCCTCGCCCTCTGCGCCGCGTCCGCCAAATCCGACCAGGCCGACATCGAGAGCATCCACGTCGAGCATGGAAGCGACGGCTTCCTCGCCGCCTGGCTGCGCGAGCGCGGTGTCGATTGGGCCGCCGACCTGATCCCAAACCTCACCAATCTCGCCGACCGGCCGGAATCCGCCGCGCCGGCCGTGCCGGATACCCACCCCACACAGGAGACCCGTTCATGACCTACTGCAAGATCGTCGGGGCCTCGGCCCTCGCGCTGGCGCTCGCCGTGCCTATCGCGCTGTCGCCCATGCTGGCAAGCCCGGCCCATGCGCAATTCGGCTTCGGCCGCATCGTCTTCGACCCGAGCAACTACGCCCAAAACGTGCTGACCGCCGCGCGCACGCTGGAGCAAATCAACAATCAGATTCAGAGCCTCCAGAACGAGGCGCAAATGCTCATCAATCAGGCCCGCAATCTGGCGAGCCTGCCGTATTCCTCGCTCCAGCAGCTCCAGCAGAACGTGAGCCGCACGCAGCAGCTCTTGGGACAGGCGCAGAACATCGCGTTCGAGGTCGGCCAGATCGACCAAGCGTTCCAGCAGCAATATGGCAACATCTCGCTGTCCGCGACCGACGCCCAGCTTGTCGCCGATGCGCGCTCGCGCTGGGAGAACACGGTCGGCGGCTTGCAGGACGCCATGCGCGTTCAGGCGGGTGCGGTCGGTAATATCGACAGCAACCGCGCCGAGATGGCAGCCCTTGTAGGCCAGAGCCAAGGCGCGACCGGGGCATTGCAGGCGACGCAGGCGGGCAACCAGCTTCTCGCGCTCCAGTCGCAGCAGCTTTCCGACCTGATCGCGCTGATGGCGGCGAACGGCCGAGCTGATGCGCTGACCGAGGCGGAACGCGTAGCCGCCGCCGAACAGGGCCGCGAGCAGCGCCGCCGCTTCCTCACGCCGGGCAGCGGTTATCAGCCGGGCAATGCGCAGATGTTCAACAACAGCAACTGACCGGGAGGCTCGCCATGGACGGCAAGATGCTGGCCCGGCTCGGGGCCGTGGTGTTCATCGCCATCGCCGTCACGGCGACCGCGATAGACATGGCGCGGAAGGAAGAACCTTCCGCGCCCCGTCCCGCGCCGACCCTCCAGCCGCCGGCCGACCCGCTGCGCGAAGGCCAGCGCCGTTGCCAGCAGCTCGGCGAAGCCGCCGCAAGCGACGCCGAGTGTCTGCGCGTGTGGGCCGAGACCCGCGACCGTTTCCTCGGCCGCACGCCAGCACCAGCCACGCCGCAATCCAGCGAAGGGCGGTGAGCGCATGGGCAACACTGGCGTCATCGACAATTTTCTCGGGGTCTTCACTTCCTACATCGACTCCGGTTTCGGCTTGCTCGGCGGCGAGGTGGCATTCATCGCCACCACGCTCATCGTTATCGACGTAACCCTCGCCGCGCTCTTTTGGGCCTGGGGTGCGGATGATGACACCATCGCGCGGCTGGTGAAGAAGACCCTGTTCGTCGGCGTCTTCGCCTACATCATCAGCAACTGGAACAATCTCGCGCGGATCGTCTTCGAGAGCTTCGCCGGCCTCGGCCTCATGGCGTCGGGCACCGGCTTTTCCGCGCAAGACCTCATGAGGCCGGGCCGCGTGGCACAGACCGGCCTCGACGCCGGCCGTCCGCTGCTCGATTCCATCTCCGACCTGATGGGCTGGATCGCGTTCTTTGAGAACTTCATCCAGATCGCGTGCCTGCTGTTCGCCTGGGCGCTGGTGGTATTGGCGTTCTTCATCCTCGCCATCCAGCTTTTCGTGACGTTGATCGAGTTCAAGCTGACCACGCTCGCCGGCTTCGTGCTGATCCCCTTCGGCCTGTTCGGCAAGACCGCATTCATGGCCGAGAAGGTGCTTGGCAACGTAGTGTCCTCCGGCATCAAGGTCTTGGTGCTCGCCGTTATCATCGGCATCGGCTCGACTCTGTTCAGCCAGTTCACGGCCGGTTTCGGCGGTCAGACCCCGACCATCGACGAGGCCATGGCCATCGTGCTGGCCGCGCTGTCGCTGCTCGGCCTCGGCATTTTTGGTCCGGGTATCGCCAACGGTATCGTCTCCGGCGGGCCGCAGCTTGGCGCGGGCGCGGCCGTTGGCACGGGCCTCGCTGCCGGCGGCATGGTGCTTGCGGGCGGGGCGGCGGCAGGCGGCACGGCTATGCTCGGCGCTCGGGGCGGCGCTGCCGCGCTTTCCGGCGGGGCCGCGGCTGTTCGTGGAGGCGCGGCTGCCGCGGGAGCGGCGACCGCAGCCTATAGCGTCGGCTCGCTCGGCCAGACCGGGGCCGCAGGCGTTGCTTCCGGCCTTGGCGGTATCGCCCGTGCAGCCGGTTCCGCCGCCATCTCGCCCCTCAAACGCGCTTCCGCGAGTGCCAGCGAGTCCGTCAAATCCAGCTTCACCGAAGGCGCGCGGGCCGGCTTTGGAGCAACGGGTGGCACGTCCTCCATGGGCACGGTCGGCGGCGCGAGCGCCGACCCCGCCGCCGCCACGCCTTCCGGCCCGGCCGGCAGTCCTCCTGCCTGGGCGCAGCGGATGCAGCGCCGGCAGGCCCTCAACCACGGCACCACCATGGCCGCCCATGCGGTGCGCTCCGGCGATAGCCACGGCTCCGGTTCCTCCATCAACCTTTCCGAAAGTGATCGCTCATGAGCATCTTCAAACGACCATCGACCCACTACGGCAAGACGCCGGAACCCAAGACGCCCTATCAAGAGGCCGCGCAGGCATGGGACGAGCGTATAGGCTCGGCCCGCGTGCAGGCGAAGAACTGGCGTCTCATGGCCTTCGGCTCCCTGATCCTGTCGGCGGGCTTCGCCTCGGCGCTGGTGTGGCAGTCCGCACGCGGAACCGTGGTGCCTTGGGTGGTCCAGGTCGATAATCTCGGGCAGGCGCAAACCGTCGCGCCGGCCGTGGCCGACTATCGGCCGACCGATCCGCAGATCGCATGGCATCTCGGCCGCTTTATCGAGCAGGTCCGCGCGATCCCGGCCGACGCCATCATCGTCCGCCAGAACTGGCTTCGCGCCTATGAGTTCACCACGGACAGAGGCGCGGCAGCCTTGAACGATTACGCAAGGGCGAATGACCCGTTCACCCGCGTCGGCCGTCAGCAGATCGCCGTCGAGGTCTCGAGCGTCATCCGGGCATCCCCCAACAGCTTCCGCGTGGCATGGACCGAACGCCATTTCGAGAACGGTCAGCTTTCCACGACCGAACGGTGGACGGCCATCCTGACCATCGTGATCCAGCCGCCGCGCGACGCGGAGCGCCTGCGCGCCAATCCGCTCGGCATCTACGTCAATGCAATTTCGTGGTCGCGGGAGATGAGCCAATGAAGACGATCACCCGCACCCCGACAATTGCGGCCATGTTGCTTTCGGCCACTATGCTCGCGGGCTGCGCGACCAACCGCACGCAGCAATGGAGCTATGACGATAGCGTGCCGCCGCTGCCGACCGTGCAGGCGGCCGCGACCGACGACACGCCCCGGCCGTTGCATGTCCCTCCGGCATGGACCGTGGCGCGGGGCGGCACCGCCGCGAGCACACCGACCGGCCGCGTCGAGAACGCCAATGCAGCCGCCCGCGTCGAGCCGCGCCGCGAAGGCTACTACAACGCCATCCAGATTTATCCCTGGTCCGAAGGCGCGCTCTATCAGGTCTATGCCGCAGTCGGGCAGATCACCACCATCGCGCTGGAGCCGGGCGAGAGCCTGACCGGCGCGGGGCCGATCGCGGCCGGCGACACCGCCCGCTGGATCATCGGCGATACGGAAAGCGGTTCTGGAGCGAGCCGGCGCGTGCATGTCCTGGTGAAGCCGACGCGGCCGGACATCTCGACCAATCTCGTCATCACCACCGACCGCCGCATGTACATGATCGAGCTGCGCGCCCGCGACGCGCTCTACATGCCCGCCGTGGCCTGGGCCTATCCCGCTCCGCCGCCCGGCCAGCGCCAGACCGTTCCGGCCGCGCCGGTCATTCCGGCCGAGGCAGCGCGGAACTATCGCTACGGCCTGACCGGAGACAGCCCGCCATGGCGGCCTATCTCCGTCTTCGACGATGGCCGCCGCGTCTATGTCGTCTTCCCGGCCGGCATCGTGCAGGGCGAGATGCCGCCGATCTTCGTGCTCGGCTCCGATGGCGAGCCCCAGATCGTCAATTCCCGCGTCCACCAGAACATCCTGATCGTGGACCGGCTGTTCGGTGCCGCCGAGCTGCGCCTTGGCAGCGGCAACCGCCAGCAGGTCGTCAGGATCGTCCGCATCAACCCGCCCCAGGCCGCCGCCGCGCAGCCGGTCAGCGCGACCGGAGACTCCCCCTCATGACCGACGACACCATCACCGATACCGCAGCCCCCATGCGGCTGCGCGCCGAACCGCCGCGTGTCACACGCCTGTCGCGCAAGATGCTGGCGGGCGTCGGCGCGGTCGCCCTTCTCGGTATCGGGGGCGCACTGATCTATGCGCTCCAGACCCGCGATGCGGGACCGGGAGGCGACGAACTCTATTCGACCGAGAACCGGCCCACGGCGGACGGTCTCGCCGGCCTGCCGCGCGACTATACCGGGCCGGTCCTGGGGCCGGCATTGCCGGGCGACCTGGGCCGCCCGATCCTCGACGCGCAAAACCGGGGACAGCCGGTTGTGCCGCCAGCGATCACGACGCCTGCCGTCGATCCCGAAGAAGAACGACGCCGCGCCGAGGAAGAAGCCGCGCGCGTGAGCAACGTGTTCTTCCAGACAGGTCCGCGCGTAGGGGCAACGCCCGGCATGACGATGCCCGGCCTTGCCGGTCTCGACCTTGGAGGACAGCTCGCCGCGCAGGATCGGCACACGGCGTTCCTCAATGGACCCGTGGATCGGCAGACCGTCGCACCGGATCGCGTCGCGCCACCGGCCTCGCCCTACATCCTTCAGGCCGGGGCCGTGATTCCGGCTGCTTTGATTACCGGCATCCGTTCTGATTTACCCGGCCAGATCACCGCGCAGGTGACGGAGAACGTCTATGACAGCCCGACCGGCAGCCTGCTCCTGATCCCGCAGGGCACGCGCATCATCGGCCAATACGATGACGGCGTGACCTTCGGCCAGCGACGTGTCCTGCTGGTCTGGAACCGCCTGATCCTGCCGGGCGGCCGTTCCATCGTGCTGGAGCGCCTGCCGGGCGCGGATGCTTCCGGTTATGCCGGCCTTGAGGATGGCGTCGATTATCATTGGTGGGATCTGATGCGGGCCGCCGGCCTCTCGACCTTGCTTGCGGTCGGGACGGAGTTGGCGACCAGCGACGAGGACCGGCTGATCCGCGCCATCCGCGACGGGGCGCAGGACACCATCAATCAGGCCGGCCAGCAGATCGTCCAGCGTCAGTTGCAGGTCGCGCCGACGCTGACCATCCGGCCGGGCTTCCCGGTCAGGATCATCGTCACCCGCGACCTTGTGTTCGAGCCGGCAGGAGGTTGACCATGACGAAGTTGAAACTTGGCCCGCTGCCCGACGACAAGCCCGTCAAGGTGACGGTGGAGCTGCCCGCGCCGCTCCATCGCGATCTGACCGCCTATGCCGAGGTGCTGACCCGCGAGACCGGCCAGCCTGTCGCCGATCCTGTCAGGCTGATCGTGCCGATGCTGGAACGGTTCATCGCCACGGATAGAGGGTTCGCCAAGGCGCGGCGAGCCGCAAGCTAAGGCCATCCTGGCGGCAGGGGTGCCGCCAGCGCACAGGCGCAAATGCGGCACGCTACAGGCCGCCGACTGCCCTCCATGGTTCGCCTAATTCCGGGGCCTTGAGCGCCCCGGAAGCCGCCACCGAACCACGGAGGATTCCATGTGCGCAGAGCGCCGCCGCGCCCGCAAGAGGCGACCGCGACAGCCGGTCCCCGAAACACTTCCCGACGATCTTTTCGACTACGCCGACGATCCCGCGCCGCGTCGAAGTCCGCCGCCCCACGCCTTCGATGTCGAGAAGTTGCCCGTCATCGACGACTGGCCCGAGGACGTGCCCATCACCGAGGCCGAAATACAGGTGTTCGAGCGTTGGTTCGCCGATGTTTTCGACGAGATGTTCGGCTCGCTTGATCCGGTTCCCGGCTTTACAAACCTATCTCGTGATGATAGGGATAAGGAGTGATTTGAGCGCCGGGATTTGCCATGACGACGCTGAAAGTCGGGATCGCCGACCCCGAAGAAATGAAGGCCCGCACCATGCGGATCGCCAGAGGCGAGGAAAAGTCCGCGCCCGGCGAGCCGACCGTCTGGTTCGCGTCAACGGAATCGTTCGCCCGGCTTTTGTCGGCGAGCAATCGGGAATTGCTGCGCGTCATCCATGAGCGCGCACCGGGATCGCTGGAGGAACTGGCGCAGATCACCGGCCGCGCTGCCCCGAACATCTCACGCACGCTCAAGAAAATGGAGGGTTGCGGCCTTATCCGCATGGAGAAGGGCAAGGGCCTCAAGCTGGTCCCCAAGGTCGTTCACGACCGCGTGGAACTTGTCCTGCCCCTGATCGAGCGCCGCAAGAAGAAAGGAACCCGCACATGAACGCACAATCACCCACGGTCGCTTTGCGGGCCGCCCTTTATCTGCGCGTCTCCACGACCCGACAGGCAGAGCATGACGTGTCGATCCCCGACCAGAAGCGCCAGGGCGAAGCCTATTGCGAGGCGCGCGGCTATCAGCTTGTCGAGACCTTCGTGGAGGCAGGGGCTTCGGCGACCAACGACCGCCGGCCAGAGTTTCAACGCATGATCGAGGCGGGCACGTCCAAGCCCGCGCCGTTCGACGTGGTGGTGGTCCACAGCTTCTCGCGCTTCTTCCGCGATCACTTCGAGCTGGAGTTCAACGTCAGGAAGCTCGCCAAGAACGGCGTCAAGCTGGTGTCCATCACGCAGGAGATGGGCGACGATCCCATGCACGTCATGATGCGGCAGATCATGGCCCTGTTCGACGAATACCAGTCGAAGGAGAACGGCAAGCACGTCATGCGCGCCTTGAAGGAGAATGCCCGGCAAGGCTTCTGGAACGGCTCGCTGCCGCCCATCGGCTACCGCGTCGTCGCGGCCGAGCAGCGTGGCGTGAAGGTCAAGAAGAAGCTGGAGATCGACCCGCTGCACGCCGGAACGATCCGGCTTATCTACCGCCTCGCCCTGGAGGGCGAGGGCGATAGCGGCCAGATGGGCGTCAAGGCCATCGTCAAGCATCTCAACCGCAACGGCATCTTCACCCGCGACGGCGGCAGGTGGGGCATTGGGCAGGTTCACCGCGTCCTGACCCGCCGCACCTATATCGGCGAGCATCAGTTCAACAAGCGCGGCAAGTCGAGGGAGTTGAAGCCCGAGGGTGAGGTCATCACCGTTCCGGTCCCTCCGATCATCGACCGCGAGACCTTCGACGCGGTGCAGAAGCTCTTGCAGGCCCGCAATCCCAAGACCGAGTTGCCCGCGCGCGTCGTGATCGGGCCGACCCTGCTGACCGGCATTTGCTATTGCGGCAATTGCGGGGGAGCCATGACCATCCGCACCGGCAAGAGCGGCCGCTATCGCTACTATGCCTGCTCGATTAAGGCGCGGCAGGGCGAGACCGGATGCAAGGGCCGCGCGATCCCGATGGACAAGCTCGACAACATGGTGATCGGCCATATCGAGGAACGCCTGCTCGATCCCAACCGGCTGGAGAACCTGCTTGGCAGCGTCCTCGGCCGCCGGTCGGAGCAGGCCGAGCGTCGCCGGCAGCACATCGCCGAATTGGAGCGGAAGGCAGCCGAATCGGAACTACGCCTCAAGCGCCTCTACGACGCCATTGAGGCGGGCGTCGCCGATCTGGACGACCCCGCGCTCAAGGAGCGCATCGCTGGCCTCAAGGTCATGCGCGATCAAGCCAGGGCCGACGCCGACCGGGCACAGGCGTTGCTCGACAACCCCGGTCACGGTGCCATCAGCCCCACGATGATCCGGGGCTTCGCGCAGCGCGCACGCGAGCGCATCCGGGGCAGCGAGGGCGGCTATCGGCGGGATCACTTGCGCGCCCTGGCGCAGCGTGTCGAGGTCGCCGACGACGCAATCCGCATCATGGGATCGAAGACGGAGCTGCTAAGGACGCTTATTGTTGGCCAAGGGCGGCAATCGGCGGCGATTGGCGTGCCCAGAGGCGGTCTAAAGTGGCGGAGAGGGAGGGATTCGAACCCTCGGAACGCTTGCGCGCTCAACGGTTTTCGAGACCGCCCCGTTCGACCACTCCGGCACCTCTCCGCGGGGGCTTTCAGGGCGGCGGAACCTAGCGACGGCGGCGGCGGGGTTCAAGGCGCGCAACGGTTTTCGAGACCGCGCCGGGCCCCGGCTGCTCCGGCGCCTCTCCACAGGGGGGCTTTCAGGGTGCCGCAAGCCGTGTCCCCGCGCCATCTGTGCGCGCCGCACCTGCGGAGCAGCGTGGGTGTCCGCATTTGGGGAGGGGTCATACGCTACGCCGCGCCATTCGTGTCGCGTCGCTCGGCAACACGGCGCGGTCGACCAGATCTTCCACCGGAAAGCCCTGAAACGGTCTGACCACGTCCAGAATCACCCGCGTCATCAGCTTGGCGATGCCCAGCTCGCCTTTCAGCATCCGGTTAGAGAGCGCATTCAGCGCCGGCATGTCGGCGACTGTGACGCCCAGCAAATAATCGCAACTGCCGCTGACCTTCACCGCCATGGTGATTTCCGCGATTTCGGCGATCGCCGTTTCGAATTTCTGGTGGTCGGCCAATAGATGGCTGACCAGCGTTGCCTCCATCACGCAATGCAGCGCTGGTCCGATATGCGACGGCGACAGAATGGCGACGGTACGCTTGATCGCACCCTTGCGCCACAGGCGCTGCACCCGCGCCAGACAGGCGCTGGGTGACAATGAAACCAGCCTGGACAGCGCCAGATTGGTGATGCGCCCATCTTCCTGGAGCGCCTTTAGAATCGCCAGATCGACAAGATCCAGTTGCATCGCTGCGCCATAGTTGCCCAAGGCCGCACGACTGCGGGGTTCCTGGATGCGTATCCTGAGCGCGGCCCAATTCTCTTCGCAACCGCAAAATAAATTTCTGCCGCATTTTTTGCAGTAATCGGCAACCGCTGGCTAAAAGGCCCATTGGGAAGGGGCGCATTTTTCCGGGTTTTTTTCCGCTTGGGCTGCTGGCGTGAAATGAAACCCAGCCGCTTGGCCGATTTTTCTGGAAGTTATATACGAATTCCCGGCAGAACCCTGTAATGAACTGAACAGAATTTTATTCTGTATTGGGGCTGTGATGCAAAATTTCTATCGCGATTTTGTGTCGATACGGTAACAACTCTTAACAATCACCAATGTTGCGGTTGCGAAAGATTGTGCGACTTCCGCCGCTTCGATCCCATACGCAAAACAACAGTCTCGTCAGGGAGAGACGCCCCGAGTCCGGCTCCGTGTGGGGATAACCGGTTACGAGGGAACCATGACGACAATCCAATTTACCCAACTCGCCACTCGACAAGGCGCCAGAGCGCGTCTTCTTGGCGCCACGATGCTGTCCGCCGGCCTGCTGTCCGCTGGCGGCGCACTGGCGCAAGCGCCCGAAGAGGCGGTCGAAGAGGTTGAAACCGAAACGATCCAGCTCGTCCAAGCCGAAACGGACGAGATTCAGCTTGCCCAGGCTGAGCCCCGCGGGGATGTCGTGGTGGTCACCGGCTCGCGTCTGTTCCGCGATCCCAATCTCGTCGGCCCGTCGCCGGTCCAGTCGGTGGACGCGACCGACATCACGCTGTCGGGCGATATCAATGTAGTGAATGTGGTGTCGACCCTGCCGGCGTTGATTGGCTCGGAAAATACCGAGATGAACCGCGCCGCCCAGGGCTCGCTCGGCGCGTCCACGCTTAATCTGCGCAATCTGGGTGAGGAGCGTACGCTGGTCCTGATTGACGGCCGGCGCCATGTGGGCGGTCTTGCGGGCACGGCCGCGGTCGATGTGAACACCATCCCCGCCGCGCTGGTCGAGCGGGTCGAAGTGATGAGCGGCGGCGCCTCCGCCGTTTACGGCGCCGACGCGGTGACCGGCGTGGTCAATTTCATCATGAAGGATGATTTCGAAGGCTTGGATGTCCGCAGCCAGGTTGGCGTTGACAACAGCATCGGCTCGCCGTCCTTCATGTTCTCCGGCACAGCGGGAACCAATTTTGCGTCCGGCCGCGGCAACATCACCGGCAATTTCACCTATGAACACCGGGAAGGGGTGACGGCGGCCGAGCGCCGACATACGCGCGGTGACCGCGTGGGTCAGGTCTATGGCAACCCGGCGCTTGTCATCCAGTCATCGGACGTCGCCGATTACGGTCTCGATCCATTGCTGCTTGGCAGAAATATCGGCGGGTTCTGCGCTCCGGGCGATATGACGCTGGGCGGGGGGCAGGGCGCGCTCTGCGACCGGATCGACGGCGCGCCGCCCATGGCCATCTATCCCTATCCGCGCTTCAACCTCACCTCCTACGGTTCGCTCATTGGCGTCGATTTCTACGGTGATGGCTGGCTGTCCTTCTATCCAGGAGATATGGATCCGTCGCTGAATTATCCGAACGGTCTGATTTTCGATCTCAACAATAACGGAATCGAAGACTGTCTGGAGACCGTAAACGGCACGGTCCTGCAGCGCTTTGGCGGGTTCGGGGGCTGTCACGTCACACGCACGCCGGGCGGCGCCGCCGATGTGTTCCAGGACGGTCTGCTGGCCGATGCCGAGAACGCCTATTTTGGCGGCGACGGCACACATGCCGGCCGGGACCGGCGCACGATCATTCCGGAAGATGAGCGCTACAGCCTCAATTTCTCGGCGCGTTACGACCTGACGCCGAGTGTGCGCTGGTTCGGCGAGGCCAAATATGTCCACGCCAAAACGGTCCATGACAATACCGGCGGGGTGAATGGCTATGTCGATTCCCACATCATCAATTGGGACAACCCCTGGATTCCGCAAAACCTGCGCGATCCGATCATCGACTTTGTGGCCGCCAATCCCGGCGAGTTCGTGCTGGAGGACGTCAATATCCTGATCGGCCGGGACATGACCGATTTTGGCGTCCAGCGCATAACCTCCAAGCGTGACACGATGCGGTTTGTCACCGGCTTCGAAGGCGTCATTGCGGACAGCGCCTTCAACTTCGAAGTCTCCGGCGTCTACGGCAAGACGACGGCCGACACCCGGGCTTGGGGCATGCTGGTTGACCGCTATTATGCGGCCGCCGATGCGGTCTATGATCCGGTCAGCGACCGCGTCGTATGCCGTTCGGAACTGGACCCGACGGCGTCGCCGCCAGACTCCTTCCTGCGCAGCGCCGGCCCGTTCCGTGGCTTCCTGACTTTCGAGCCGGGCACGGGCATGTGCCACCCGCTCAACCTGTTCGGCGTGGGCGCGCCCAGCCCCGATGCGGCCAATTTCGTTATGCAGCCGCTGTTCCGCGAGCGCACGATCGAACAAAGCGTGCTGACCGCCGTGGTGGCCGGGGACAGTTCCGACTTCTTCTCCTTGCCGGCCGGCCCCATCGGGGTGGTGTTCGGCGGCGAATACCGCAAGGAGAAAAGCAAGTTCTATCCCGACCCGCTGGAGCTGCCGCGCCCCGACCCGGCCGGAATTCTGGACGCCTTCACCCCGGTCTTCGACGTCACCGCGCCGACCGATGTCACAACCGGCTCGTTTAACGTGACAGAGGTGTTTGGCGAGCTATCCATTCCGCTACTGCGCGATCTTCCCTTCGCGCGGGAACTGACGGCCGAAGGCGCCTACCGCTATTCGCACTACAACACTCTGGGCAGCACCCACAGCTATAATCTGCGGGGCATCTGGTCGCCAGCCAGTGATATCCGCTTCCGCACCACCTATTCCCAGGCGGTCCGGGCTCCGAACATCAACGAGCTGTTCTCACCGCTGCAACCGCTCACGGCCCGTCCGCTCGACCCCTGCGATGTGGGCCAGATCGGCGCCGGGTCAGAGCACCGCGCCGCCAACTGCGCCGCGGACGGCATCCCGGCCAGCTTCACCGATCCACTGACCGCGCGGATCAGCGGCTTCAGCGGCGGCAATCCGGATCTGGAGGCCGAAACCGCCAAGACCTTCACGGTTGGTTTCGTGCTGCAGCCGCGCGACATTCCGGGTCTGTCGCTGTCCATCGACTATTATCGAATCTCGATCGCCGACGCGATTGATTCGGTTAATCTGCAGGAGATTCTGAACGCCTGTTATGACGGCTCCAGTTTCCCCAATACGTTCTGCGATCAGTTCACGCGCGACCGCAATCCGGCCTCCCCGACCTATCTGGGGCTGGAAAGTTTCGTCTCCAGCAACCTGAATTTCGAAAACATCCTGACCACAGGCATCGACTACCAGTTGATGTACACGTTCCCGCTGGGCGGGGTGTATAGTCCGCTGGAGCCCTATGGCGATCTGACCCTGCGCATTGTCGGCAATCTCGTCGACCGGATGGAGCGACGCGAGGATCCCTCCGATCCCGATGCGGTCAATTTCCGGCTCTATGAAGAGGGCCAGCCCCGGCACGTCATCAATTTTGGCGCCCGCTGGCGGCTGGACGACCTGACCGTGAACTGGAACGCGCGCTATTACGGCAAATTCCTGGAGCGTTCGAGCCGCATCCAGATCGAGAACGCCGACAGCGTGCTGAACGCCTGGACCGGCAATATGTGGCGGCACGACGTGTCCGCCTCATACCGGCTGACCGATACGGTGGAGATTTATGGCGGGATCAAGAATCTGTTCAATGTCCAGCCGATCCTGAGCAGCGTCCATTATCCGTTCGGCGGTTATGGCCGCGAATTTTTCATTGGCGCGAATTTCACCAGCGCCGGTTTCTGGCGCTGACCGGCCGGCCGGGTTCTGCAAGGCCGTCCGGGGCCGCCGTGGCGGCATAGGTCCGGGTTCGGCCGGGGGGTGTGCGATGCGCCCTCCGGCCGAAGCCTTTTGCGGCGTTCAGCTTCGGCGTTTCCCGATTCCGCCGTCCTCGCCTGACATCCGGGGCCCCGCGTCAATTGACTTGGACCCCCGCCTCCCTGTAAATGCGCGCCTTCCGCTGGCCGGCCCGTCCGCGCCGGCGGTTCCGTTTCATCCGCGCGTGGCTGGAAAAGCCTCAGGCGCCCAAAGCGATAGAACCATGTACGCGATCATTAAAGCCGGCGGAAAACAGCGCCGCGTCGCCGAAGGCGGCCTGCTGACGGTGGAAAAACTGACCGGCGAGCCGGGCGACGAGGTTGATTTCGAGGTGCTGATGCTGGGCGGCGACACGCCCCAAATCGGCGCTCCGGTGGTCGATGGCGCCGCCGTGCGCGCCGAGATTGTGGAGCAGCGCCGCGGACCCAAGATCCGCATCATCAAGAACAAGCGCCGCAATACCTATCGCCGCACCAAGGGCCACCGCCAGCACGAGACCGTGGTGCGCGTGACCGGCATCCATGCCGACGCCGCCAAGGCTGGCGCGCCGAAAAAGGCCGAGCCAAAGCCGGCGGGCGAGGACACCCCGAAAGCGGCGGCCAAAAAGGCTCCGGCGAAGAAAGCCGCGGCCAAGAAGCCGGCGGCGAAAAAACCCGCAGCCAAGAAGCCTGCGGCGAAGAAACCGGCGGCCAAAAAAGCCCCGGCGAAGAAATAAGGACCAAGGGATATGGCGCACAAAAAAGCCGGCGGTTCCTCGCGCAACGGCCGCGATTCCGAAGGCCGCCGCCTCGGCGTAAAGAAATTCGGCGGCGAAGCCGTCATTCCGGGCAACATCATCGTGCGCCAGCGTGGCACGAAATATCACCCCGGGCGCAATGTCGGTCTGGGCAAGGATCACACGATCTATGCGCTAGAGACCGGCCGCGTCGTGTTTTCGCGCACGCGGGGCGACCGCTCCGTGGTGTCGGTGCAGACAGAGGACGCCGCGAAATAGGCGATCCAGAGCTGGATCGCCCCGCCAGGGAGGCGATCCGCACAAGCGAACAGCGAAGGGGAGACGGATCGCCGTCTCCCCTTTTTTATTCTCCCCCGGAGAAACGGTGATGCGGCTGGAGACAGACCGCCTGATCCTGCGCCCGCCCGAAATGGCGGACGCGGATTCTATTACAGAGGGCCTGAACGACTGGGACGTGGCGCGGATGCTGGGCGCTGTTCCCTTTCCCTACAGGCTCGCCGATGCGCAGGAATGGCTGGCGGCCGCGCCGGTAAAGCGCGCCTCTGGCCAGGTCCATGCGTTTGTCCTGGCGCCCCGGCCGGGCGCCGGCGCCTGTATCGGTGTAACAAGCCTGGCGCTGCGCGATCATGGCGACATCCATCTCGGCTTCTGGCTGGCCCGCCCCCATTGGGGCCGGGGCCTGATGACCGAGGCCGTCTCCGCCGTGCTCGGTTTCGGCTTCGAGACCCTGGACGTCCCACGCATCCATTCGGGCTGCCTCGCGGACAATCCCGCGTCCCTGCGCGTGCATCTGAAGCTCGGCTTCGCCGTGACCGGCGGGAATGTCCTGCATTGCTGCGCGCGCAACGCGGAGCTTCCCCATACCTGTCTCGCGCTCACCCGCGCGGACTGGCGCCGGATGACGAAACCTGTTGAATCGTCGCCATGAAATTCCTCGACCAGGCGAAAGTCTATATCCGCTCCGGCGATGGCGGGGCGGGCTGCGTCTCGTTCCGGCGCGAAAAATTCATTGAATTTGGCGGGCCGGACGGCGGCGATGGCGGGCGCGGCGGCGATGTCTGGGCCGAGGCGGCCGACGGGCTGAATACGCTGATCGACTATCGCTACCAGCAGCATTTCAAGGCGAAGACCGGCGGCCACGGTATGGGCAAGGACCGCCACGGCAAGGGCGCGCCGGAAATGGTGCTGAAAGTCCCGGTCGGCACCCAGATTCTGGACGAGGACCGGGAAACCGTGCTGGCCGATCTGACAGAGATCGGTCAGCGCGTGCTGCTGGCGCGCGGCGGCAATGGCGGCTGGGGCAATGCGCGCTTCAAGTCCAGCACCAACCGTGCGCCGCGCCACGCCAATCCCGGCGAAAAGGGGGAGGAGCGCTGGATCTGGCTGCGCCTGAAACTGATCGCCGATGCGGGCCTTGTCGGCCTGCCAAACGCCGGCAAGTCCACGTTTCTGGCCGCTGTCAGCGCGGCGAAGCCGAAAATCGCCGACTATCCCTTCACCACGCTGCATCCCAATCTGGGCGTCGTCGAGTTGGGCGCCGACACGCGCTTCGTGCTGGCCGACATTCCCGGCCTGATCGAAGGCGCGCACGAAGGCGCGGGCATCGGCGACCGGTTTCTCGGCCATGTCGAACGCTGCGCCGTGCTGCTGCATCTGGTGGACGGCACGCAGGACGATCCCGGCGCAGCCTGGCGTCAGGTGCGGACAGAGATGGAAGCCTATGGCGGAGGACTGGCGGAGAAGCTGGAACTAGTCGCGCTCAGCAAGATCGACGCGCTGACAGACGAATTGCGCACGGCCCGCGCCGCCAATCTGGCAAAGGCCGCCGGGCGTGATGTGCTGCTGCTCTCCGCCGCCTCGGGCGAAGGCGTGCGCGAGGCGCTCTCCGCGCTGGCGACTGTGATCGCAGAGGCGCGCGCGGAGGCCGGTTCCGCCGCGCCGGAAACGCCGGAAGACGAAACCGCCGGCGCCGGATCCTGGACGCCATGAGCGGGCGCGCGCCACTTTGTGCGCTGCGCGCGGCTGGCCCCGTCGCCCCGGGCATGTGGATCGGCCTCTATGGCGGGTCGTTCAATCCGCCGCATTCGGGCCACGCGCATGTGGCGCACACCGCGCTGGTCCGGTTCGGGCTGGACGCCGTCTGGGTTCTGGTCAGCCCGCAAAATCCGCTGAAATCCGCCACGGGTCTCGCGCCCTACGCCGAGCGTTTGGCCCGGACGCGGGCGCTGCTTTCCGGTCCGCGCATCCATGTCAGCGGGCTGGAGGCGGACATTGGCGCGCGCTTTACGGTGGAGACGCTCTCAATCCTGCGCGCGCGCTTTCCGGATGTGCGCTTCGTGCTGACGATGGGGGCCGACAGTTTCGCTGGCCTGCATCAGTGGCGTGACTGGCGCCGGCTCGCCGCGCTCGCGCCCATCGCCGTGGTGGCGCGGCCGGGCTGGACGCTGCGCGCCATGACCTGCCCCGCCGCGCGCGCCATTCCGCGGCGCGATCCCCGCGCTTTGGCCGTGCGCGGTGCGCCTGGCTGGGCCTTCGCCGGGGCGCCGTTCAACGCCGAATCCTCCAGCGCCATCCGCGCGCGCGGCTGACCCTCCGAATGAGACGCCGCGCAGCGCGCCCGATGGCGAAGCGCTCCCGCCGATGCTATATGGAATCTGTAGAGAAACAGGGAGCAGGGCGCTGACCCCAACGAGCATTCGGAGCACGTCTCCATCGGACGAAGCCGCCACGGGCGGCGCG
The DNA here is from genome assembly GCA_050486445.1 of Euryhalocaulis sp. Lineage (GTDB taxonomy): Bacteria > Pseudomonadota > Alphaproteobacteria > Caulobacterales > Maricaulaceae > Euryhalocaulis. The sequence continues at coordinate 55,773 of JBJHDH010000002.1, read as the reverse complement.
CCGCCGCAGGGTGAAGGACGGGGCGAGGGTCTGGAAGACCTCATCCTGACCCGGCTTGAAGACGACAAGGCGCAGGACATTGTCGTCATCGACGTCGAAGGCAAATCTCCCGTCACCGATACGATGATTATCGCCAGCGGCCGTTCCCAGCGCCATGTGGGGGCGCTGGCCGACCATGTGCTGCGCGCGCTGAAGGACGCGGGGGCCGGGCGCGCCAAGGTCGAGGGGCTCCAGACCGCTGACTGGGTGCTGATCGACGCCGGGGATGTGGTGGTGCATCTGTTCCGCCCGGAAGTGCGCGAATTCTACAATCTGGAAAAACTCTGGCTGGCGCAGCCCGCCTCTCCTGCCAAATAGGACGGGCGCGCCGATGCGGATTGGCGTTCATGCCGTGGGGCGTCTGAAACAGGGGCCCGAGCGGATGCTCGCCGACGATTATCGCGCCCGCGCCGAGGGCGCCGGGCGCGGTATCGGTCTGGGGCCAGCGATGGAGCGGGAAATCGACCCGCGCCGCCTTTCCAGCCCTCAGGCTGAGACAGAGGCGCTGCTGGATTCCGTTCCCGCCGGCGCACGCCTTGTGGTGCTGGACGAACGCGGCCGGGCGATTCCTTCCGAAGAGTTTGCGTCGCTGCTGGCCGCCTGGCGCGATTCCGGCGTGCGCGAGGCGGTGTTCCTGATCGGTGGCGCGGAAGGCATGACCGGGGCGGCCCGCGACCGCGCCGATCTGGTGCTGGCGTTCGGCCCGGCCACATGGCCGCACCGCCTGGTCCGGGTCATGCTGTGGGAGCAGATTTACCGGGCACTCACCATTCTGGGCGGATCGTCCTACCACAAAGCATGACGCCATAAGCCATGATGATGACGCTCGCCGCCGCTCTGGTCCTGTTGTTCGGGGCCGCCGCCGCGCCTGCCACGCCAGAGGCCGGGCGGGCGCAACTGGAATCGCTGCGCGCCGAACAGGCGGCGGCCGAGGCGCGCGAGGCGGAACTGGCCAGCGCCGCCGATACGGCCAGGGATGAGGTGGCGCGGCTCCAGGCTGATCTGGTGGCGCTGGGGGACGAGATCGCCGGGCTGGAGCGGGACGCCGCCGCCGCCCGGACCCGGCTCGCGGAGCTGACAGAGCAGGAACAGGCGGCCGCCGGGGCGCTGGCTGCGGACCGCGCCGCCCTGCTGCGCATTCTGGCGGCGCTGCAACGGGCGGAGATGCAGCGCCCGCCGCCGCTGGCCGTCAGCCCGGATGACGCGGTGGAGGCCGCCCGCGCCGCCATTCTGCTGGCCGCCGTCACGCCGGGCCTGGATGCGCGCGCCAGCGAGGCGCGGGCCCGGATCGCGGAGATTGTGGCCCTGCGAGAGGAACTGGCGCGGGAGCAGGCGGCGCTGGAGACGGCGCAGGCGGCGCTGGGCGAGCGCCGCGCCGCGCTGGACGGGCGCTTTGCCGAGCGCGCCGCGCTGGAACGGCGATTGCGCGCCGACGCCGCCGGGGCGGCCCAAACCGCCCGCCGAATCGCCGATCAGGCCAGCGACCTGGCCGATCTGATCGCCCGGCTGGAGAATGAGGCGCGTCTCCGGCGTGAGGCGGAAGAGGCGGAACGCCGCCGCCGCGCCGCTGAAACCCCGCCCGCCGGACCCTTGCCGGGGGCGCAGCCGCCCCCCATTTCGGGGGCGATGCGGTTCGCCGAGGCGCGCGGGGCGCTGCGCCCGCCGGCGGAAGGACGGATCGCTGTCCGGTTCGGGGCGGGGCGTGGAAATGAGGGAATCGTGATCGCCACGGGCTCCCGGGCGCAGGTTGTATCCCCTTTTGATGCAACAGTTGAATATGCCGATGTCTTCGGGAACTACGGCCGGATGTTGATTCTTTCGGTCGGCGACGGATACCATATCATCCTGACGGGGCTCGAACGCCTGTACGCGGTCGAAGGACAGAGCGTCCTGGCAGGCGAGCCGGTGGGAGAAATGGCTGATCGGGCGGTTCCGGCGCCGGAATTGTATTACGAAATCCGGCGCAATGGCGCGCCGGTCGATCCCGGGCTCTGGATGCGACCCGGCGCATATGCCGGGTAACGGCGGAAGCGGAGAGAACGAATGCGCAAACTGTTTCTGGCCCCTGTGATCGGCGCCGTTTCGGCGGCGGGGCTTCTGGCGTTCTCCGCCGCGGCCACGGACCGGGCGGAAGTCTTCCGGCAACTGGACCTGTTCAGCGACGTGCTGACCCGCGTCCAGTCCGAATATGTCAGCGAGCCGGATAACGCCGAGCTGATCGAGGCTGCGATCAACGGCATGCTCACCTCGCTGGATCCGCACTCTTCTTATATGTCGGCGGAATCCTTCCGCGACATGCAAACCAATACGCGCGGCGAATATGGCGGTCTGGGCCTTGAGGTCACGATGGACCCCGATCTGGCCGTGGTGCAGGTGGTGTCGCCCTTCGATGACACCCCGGCCGATCGCGCCGGTCTGAAATCGGGCGATTACATCACCGCCATCGACGGGGAATCCATTATTGGGCTTTCCATCGACGACGCGGTGAAGCAGATGCGCGGGCCGGTCGGCGCCGCCATCACCCTCACCATCGTGCGCGAAAACGAGGAGCCGTTCGACGTCGATCTGGTGCGCGAGACCATCCGGCTCAATCCGGTCACCGCGCGGGTGGAGGACGGCGTCGCCTATATCCGCATTTCCACCTTCGCCAATGAGCGCACGCACACGCTGCTGGAAGAGTCGCTGACCCGTCTGAAGGGCGAGCTTGGCGATCAATTGCCGGGCGTCGTTCTGGATCTGCGCAATAATCCCGGCGGCCTGCTGGACGAGGCGATCACCGTGTCCAGCGTGTTCCTGGATTCGGGCGAGGTCGTCTCCACACGCGGCCGCGATCCGCGCGACAGCCAGCGCTATAACGCCCAGCGCGGCGACTTCACCAATGGCGCTCCGCTTGTGGTGCTGATCAATGGCGGTTCGGCCAGCGCGGCGGAAATCGTCGCCGGCGCCATTCAGGACCGCCAGCGCGGCACGGTCATTGGCGGAACCTCGTTCGGCAAGGGTTCGGTGCAGACGGTGATTCCGCTGCGCGGCGGCCGGGATGGCGCGCTGCGCCTGACCACCCAGCGGTATTACACGCCGGCGGGCCGCTCCATTCAGGCCACGGGCATTGTGCCGGATATCGAGATCGCCTCTGTGCGGGTCGATCCGGAATCCACCCGGCGGGGGCGGCGTGAAGCCGATCTGCCCAACGCACTGCGCGCCGAGCTTCTGGCGGAGGGCGCGGAGGAAGTTCCGCATGATGTCGAGCAACCGCCCGAGGACTGGCCGAGCGACTGGACTCTGGGCGATCCGTCCCAGGACTATCAGCTTCGCCGCGCCATCGAGGTGCTGAAGACGATGAGCGTCGCCTCGGTCGCCCAGCGCGGCGGCTAGTGCGCGGCGGCTGACCCGCCTTTCGTTTGAACCGTGCAAGCCGCCCGCCCTTCCCGGCGGGCGGCTTTGTTTTTGGGGAATCTCTCAGTGATGGCCGATGAGGCCCAGCGCCCAGATCGCCGCAGCGCCGGCCAGCGCCGCCAGCGCCTTGCCCCTCAGGGTTTCGCCGGCGGCGGATGGCGCGCGTAGCACGCGCAGGCACGCCGCTCCGGAATAGATCAGCAGTCCGGCGGCGAGGCCGGCCAGCATGCCCAGGGCGCCATCGCTGACCGCATCGGCGACCGGCGCCGCGCCGAATGCGCCGAGCGCGGTGAGCCCCGCCGCCGTCAGCATCGCGCCGGCCGCGGCCCCGGCCGGACCAAGCCCTGCGCGCCGCAGCAGCACGAAGGCGAACAGCGCCTTTGGCGCATCGTGCAGCACCAGACCGATGGCGCTGCCCAGCCCGAACACCGGACTGGTCGCCAGCGACGCGGTGAAGGCGGCGCCGTCCAGCAGCGAATGCAGGCCAAGCCCGCTCAGCAGGGTGATGGTTCCGGCGCGCGGTCCGGACAGCAGAACCGCGCCGCGATGCAGGCCGGCGCCCAGCGCCGCGCCCGCCAGAATCGCCATCCACGCATAAGGCGATAAATGCAGCGCCTCGGGCGCCAGCAAGACCAGACCCATGACCAGCAGCGCGCCGCCGGCCGCGGCCTCCAGATGCGCGCCGCCGCGCCGTGCCGCGCCCGGCCAGAGGACAAAGGCGGCGATGCCGATGGCGGCGGCGATGGCCGCCAGCAAGCTGAACAGGGCGATGGCGGCGGTCTGGGTCATGGATGGCGGAAAAAGAGAGAGGCCGGGCGGCGCGGCCCGGCAGCGGCGTTATCTAGTAACATTTCGCGCCGCGGGCCAGAGCGTATATCCGGAGCCGCTGGTTTTTCTCCCCGCCGGGGCCTCCCCCATCGGCTTCCGCTCCCGCCCTATTCCTCCACCGCCAGCGCGTCGGGGTCAGGCACGCCGACAATGTGGAAGCCGGCGTCGACATGCAGCACCTCGCCGGTGCAGCTATGGCCAAGATCGGAGAGCAGATAAAGCGCCGCGCCCGCGACCCCCTCCATGCGCGTGTCTTCTTTCAGCAGGCTCCAGGTCTTGCCGGTCGACATCAGCGACTTGCCGCCGGAAATGCCGGCCATCGCCAGCGTCCGCATCGGCCCGGCGGAGATGGCGTTGACGCGGATTCCCCGCGGGCCGAGATCGCGCGCCATATAGCGCGTGCTGGCCTCCAGCGCCGCCTTGGCGACGCCCATCACATTATAAGAGGGCACCACGCGCTCGGCGCCGAGATAGGTGAGCGTCACCATCGCCCCGCCATTTTTCATCAGCGGCGCGGCGCGGCGCCCGGCGTCGACAAAGCTGTAGGCGCTGATCTCCATCGTGCGTTTGAAATTCTCGCGCGTCGTGTTTTCGGTGAAACTGCCTTTCAGCTCGTCCTTGTCGGAAAACGCGATGGCGTGGACGAGGAAATCCAGAGACCCCCAGCGCGCGGCGATTTCGGCGAAGCATTTTTCCATATCTGCGTCGGAGGTGACGTCGGCGGAGACCAGAAAATCGCTGCCCACGCTTTGCGCCAGCGGGCGCACGCGCTTTTCCAGCTCGCCCTGATAGGAAAAGGCCAGCTCCGCGCCCTGGGCGGCGCATTGCTGGGCGATGCCCCAGGCGATGGAATTCTTGTTGGCGACGCCCATGACCAGGCCGCGCCTTCCTTTCATCAGATCGCCCTTCGGCATGCGATTTTCGCTGTCGTCCGCCATCGCCGTTTCCCCTGTTTTTGAGCCGCAAGGGCTAAGAGGCCCGTGCGGGCAGGTCAAGCGTGTGGCGTGTGGGGGGACGCACTGACGCCAGCGTGTTGGTGTTTGAAGCAGGCGCGCGCTCGCGGCGCCGCGCGGTTTGCCGCCGGATCATAGGCAAGTGAGGGAAGCGGGGCGCCCGCGGGGAACGCGGGTGTTCCTGTTCTGGGTACGTATGGTGCGCCCCCTTTGAGCGCCCCGCGCGTGGATTTGCCGGAACGTCTCCGTCCCGATTCCAGTCCAGGGTTTTGACGCGGTCGGTCGTTTAGTGCCGCTCGCCGCCCTGAAGGCCCTGCCGGAGCTTCAGGCTATCATCCCTGAAGCACGGACAGGCCACGCACTTCCTTCCCCCACGTTGATTGCGCGCGTCCCCCGTGAGGAAGGAACAGGCGGAGTTTATGCGCGGCGGAGAGGTGTAGGAGGTTTGCGGAAATTTCCACGCTTTTTTGTTCGCAAGCCCTGATCGAGCAGGAACGGGCGCAGGGAGATGAGCACGGTCAGCAGAATTGTTTTTCAGGCCGGAACGCCCATGATGGCGGTTTCAGGGGGAGGCTGAGGACATGACCGGGGCGCGCCGTCTGCCGCTGGAAATCCGGGGGCGGAGATTGCTGGCGCGCGCCCAGGACCGGGCGGATTCCGGGACAGGCCGGGTCCAATGGCGCTCCTATGCCTTCGAGTTTCTGATGTTTGGCGTCAAGCAGGGCTGGGCCTGCCTGTTCGGCGCGGCGATGCTGGCGCTGCTGCTGGGCACGTATCTGTGGTGGCCGGCGGAGGCCGCGCTGGCGCGCTATGACTTTCTGGTGCTGGGCGCCGTGGCGATCCAGATCGGCATGCTCGTGTTCCGGCTGGAGAGTCTGGACGAGGCGAAGGTCATTCTGCTGTTCCACATCGCCGGCACGGTGATGGAGTTGTTCAAGACCGCTTACGGGTCGTGGATCTATCCCGAGCCGGGCGTGCTGCGCATTGGCGGCGTGCCGCTGTTCTCCGGCTTTATGTACGCGGCGGTGGGCTCCTACATTGCGCGCATCTGGCGCATTTTCGATATCCGCTTCCGGCATTATCCGCCGCTCTGGACCACATGGGTTCTGGCCGCCGCGATCTATGTGAATTTTTTCGCGCATCATTTTCTGCCGGATGTGCGGATATTGCTGTTTGTCGCGACGGCGATCGTGTTCGGGCGCGGCGTGTTTTATTTCACGCCGGACCGCCGCCGCCGCGCCATGCCGGTCCTGCTCGGCTTTCTGCTGGTGGCGCTGTTTATCTGGTTCGCCGAGAATATCGGCACGTTCGCGCGCGCCTGGGTCTATCCGGGGCAGGAGGAGGGCTGGATTCCGGTTTCGCTGGCCAAGCTCGGCTCATGGTTCCTGCTGATGATTATCAGCGTGGTTCTGGTCTCGCTGGTGCGCAGGCCGGAGGATGAGCCGCGCTGATTACGCGGAATTCCGGGTGATGACGCTTTCCAGAACGGCGCGCAGCCGCGCGGCGAGAACGCCCAGGCCGTAGGTTTCCTCCACGCGCTGGCGCGCATTGTCCGCCATGCGGCGCGCATCTTCTTCGTCACGCAGCAATTGCTCCAGCGCATCGGCCAGCGCCGGGGCGTCGTCGCGCGCGACAAGCAGGCCATCAATATGGGGGCGCAGAATCTCGCTCGGCCCTTCCGCGTCGGCGGCGGCGATGGGAAGGCTGTGCGCCATCGCCTCCAGCAGCACGATGCCGAACGGCTCGTGCAGCGAGGGCAAGGCGAACACGTCGATGTCGCGGAAGAAGGCGTCTCTGTCCTCGACCCATCCGGAAAAGGTGACGCGCCCGCGCACGCCGGCATGGGCGGCCTGCGCCTCCAGATCGTCACGCTCTGGCCCGTCGCCGGCGAGAATGGCGCGGAAGCGCAGTCCGCGCCGCTCCAGAAGGCCGAGCGCCGTGATGAAATGATCGAAGCCTTTTTTGACGACGAAGCGTCCCATCGCCCCGATCACCGGCGGATTGCGGAACGCCCGGGGCTCTGCCGCATCCGCATCGTCCGGAGGCTCGGGCATGCGCACGGCGTTGGGAACGACATGGATGCGCGCCGCCGCGACGCCGCGCGTAACCAGCGCCTGCGCCCCGTGCTCTGTCACGGCGATGCAGGCGCTAGCGCGGGGAAAGCGCCTGGTCTGGTAATTATGCGCCACGGCAATGACGGGGATGCGGCCGGACAGCGCGCGCAGGGCCAGCGACAGCGCGCGATTGCCGTGACAGATCGCGGCGCGCGCGCCCGACTTCCGCGCGATGCGGCGCAGGCGCAGCGCCGCCGGGATGTCCCATGCGCCGCGCACGCGCAGATGCGTGGCGGGCAGGCTTTGGGCGGCGAGCGGCGCGTTGGCCCATGCTTCCGGATCGGTGACGCTCAGCGTCTCCAGCCCTGCCAGGCGCAGCGCCTCGGCATAGTCGAGCGCCGCCTGCTCCAGCCCGCCGCGGCCACGGCCGAACATCAGGTTCAGAATCACTGCGTGTGCGCCCCATCCCGCCGCCGGAAGCGCGGACGGTAGGGGGCAAGGCGAGGGGCGGCAACCGGGCGGCGGGGATGAGCTCCGTATGCCAAGGGGATAATGGCCGAAAAACTTGACATGGAGGCAATGTAAGATAAAACAGACATTGTGTCGGGTTTTTCTGACATCAGGGTTCGGATTCTTGGCGGATCCGGGCGGGCTTCCGGCGGCGGAGGGGATGGATGAGCTTCAAGGAAAAGAGCGCGGCGGCGACGCTGGCTGTGCTGGTCTTTGTCTATGGCGGCTATTTTCTGAGAATGGGCGACTGGCGCACGTTGCCGCCGATCGAGGCGATGGACGCGGTGCTGATCGGCACGGTGGTCTCGCTGATCGTGCTGCTGATCGTTGCGCACATCGTGCTGTCCGTTTTCGACCGCAAACAGCGCGAGGACGAGCGCGACCGGATGATCGAGCTGATCGGCGAGCGCAATGGCGGCTTTGTCGTCGGCTTTGGGGCGGTGAGCGCGATCATCTTTCTGCTGCTCGGAACCGGGCCGGCGCAGATTCTCCATCTGCTGCTCGCCGCGATGGTGCTGGGCGAGATTGTGAAGCTGGCAAGCCAGCTCTGGCTTTACCGCAGGGGGGTGTGAGATGGCGCCGCGCGAAAGGATCGCGATGTGGCGGCTGGGCTTCTTGTTGGCTGCGCTCGCTGTTTATGCCGTCTTCACCCTTGCCGCGCGGGATGGGCAGTTGCACGGTCATGAATGGCTGATCACCGCGGGTTTCCTGCTTGTCGGGATTTCGATGCGAGCCGTCCTGAAAAAACCCGCCCCGGAGGATGAACGCGAAATCCTGATCGGCCTGCTGGCAAACCGGCTTGTTCTGGCCGTCGCGCTGTCCGGCGTATTCGCATTGTGCGCCGTGTTCTCCTTCGGGCGCGGCATGTGGGCGCCGGTTCCTTCCGGTGCGCTGGTCTGCGTGATCTTGGCTGCGCTCGCCGCAGGCGACGGCGCTCGGCTCTATTATTACCGGCGGGGGGTGTGAGATGGCCTATAGGGAGAGTCTGGCGTGGTGCGGCGTGTGTCTGGGCGCCATTGGAACAGTGGTCTGGGCGCTGATGACATGGGGCGGGCTGGATCTGCGCGAAACCGGCTATGAATGGATCGGCGCCGCGATTGGGATCGGCGTCCTTCTTTTCCTCATCCTGGTCGGCGTCACCGCCCTTGACGCCGACCCGCAGGACGAACGCGAACGCCTGATCGGGCTGAAGGCGGAGCGCGTCGCGTGGCGCGCCTGCATCGTGGGACTGGCGGCGTTGCATATCCTGGGCACGCTGTCCGGCCCGCTGCCCGCCGGGGCGCCGTTCACGCTTCTGATGGCGGCGATCACGGCGATGATCGCGGCGCAGCTCTGGTATTACCGGCGGGGGGTGTGAGATGGCGCCGGGGGAAAAACATGCGCTGGTGGGCCTGCTTCTTAGTCTGTGCGCGTTGGCTTTCATCGGGGCCGCCATCTGGAGCGGGCTGGACTTCGGTGAAACGCCTTATGGGGGGCTGATCGTTTTCGCCGGGATCGCGGCGTTCGCCGTCTGGCTCGGGGTCTGCCACTGGAGAGTCCGCAAAGGGCCGGAAGACGAGCGCGAGATGCTGATCCGCCTGAAGGCGAACAATGTCGCCGTTGTGACCCTTTTCCTCGGCTTCCTTGCGGTCTCGACTATTGAGGGCAGTGGATTCTTCCCGGTTTCGTTTGGCGTGCTGTGGTCCGCCACATGGGCCGCCTCCACAGCATATTACGGGTCGATCCTAGTTTTCTACCGGCGCGGTCTCTGAGCGTGGGCAAGGGGCGCACCAAAATCCGCAATCGCATTCGCGAGCTGCGCGCCGCCGCGGGCGACATGACGCAGGCGGAGCTGGCGGAGCGGATCGGCGTCACGCGCCAGACCGTGATCGCGATGGAGCAGGGGAAATATTCGCCCTCGCTCGAAGTGGCGTTCCGCACCGCGCTGGCGCTCGGCGTCCGGCTGGAAGACGTGTTCCAGTATGGCGCGGAAGATACGCCCTGAAATTAACGGCTGCGGCTTTCTCCGATTTGACTGGCGGCGCGCAAATGTCTGCGTCAGTCTTCGCGCCGGAGGAGCCCGAGGCCATGAGCTACGCCGCGCCGCTGCGCGACATCCTGTTCAGTCTGGAGGACGTGGCGGCCATTGACGGGCTGAAAGCCACCGGCGCGTTCCCTGAGCTTTCCGCCGGTCTGACCGCGCAGGTTTTGCAAGAGGCCGCGCGCTTCGCCGAGGATGTGTTCGCGCCGCTGGACCGGATCGGCGATGTGCAGGGCTGCGCGCTCTCGAACGGCGCGGTGAAAACGCCGGACGGATTCCGCGAAGCCTATGCGAAATTCGTCGAGGGCGGCTGGCAGGGGCTGTCCGCGCCCGAGGCGCATGGCGGCATGGGTCTGCCGCGCGCGCTGGGCGCAGCGCTGGGCGAAATGCTCAATTCGGCGAACATGGCGTTCAGCCTTGCGCCGCTGCTGACCGCCAGCGCCATCGAGGCGCTCTCGGCGCACGGATCGGACGAACAGAAATCGCTCTATCTGCCGAAACTGGTCAGCGGCCAGTGGACCGGCGCGATGAACCTGACCGAGCCGCAGGCCGGCACCGATCTTGGCGCCGTCGCCATGCGCGCCGCGCCGGCGGAGGACGGGACATACCGCCTGACCGGGCAGAAGATTTTCATCACCTGGGGCGAGCACGATTGCGCCGAGAATATCGTGCATCTGGTGCTGGCCCGCCTGCCCGGCGCGCCGGAGGGCGGCAAGGGCCTGTCGCTGTTCCTGGCGCCGAAATTCCTGCCGGACGCGGACGGGAATCCGGGCGCGCGCAACGCGCTTTCCGCCGTCGGGCTGGAAGAGAAGCTGGGCGTGCATGGCTCGCCGACCTGCGTGATGCAGTTCGACGGCGCCACGGCATTTCTGGTGGGTGAGGAACATCAGGGTCTGGCGCAGATGTTCACCATGATGAACGCCGCGCGGCTCCAGATCGGTGTGCAGGGCGTGGGCGTCGGCGTGCGCGCCTATCAGCGCGCGCTCACCTATGCGCGCGCGCGCAAACAGGGGCGCGGCCCGGATGGAGATTATCCCGCGCCGATTATCGCGCATCCCGATGTGCGGCGGATGCTGGCGGTGATGAAGGCGAAGCTGGAGGCCGCGCGGCATATCTGTTTCGCCACCGCCGTCGCAGCCGACTATGCAGAGCATGACCCCGATCAGGAAGAGCGGCGCTGGGCGGACAGGCGCGCGCAGTTGCTGACACCCATCGCCAAGGCCTGGGCCAGCGATGTGGGGGTGGAGGCCGCGTCGCTGGCGCTACAGGTGCATGGCGGCGCCGGCTTTATCGAGGAGACCGGCGCGGCGCAGCATTATCGCGATGCGCGCATCGCGCCGATCTATGAGGGGACGAATGGCGTGCAGGCGCTCGATCTGGCGCGGCGCAAGCTCTCCATGCAGGACGGTGCGGCGCTGGACGATCTTCTGGAAGAGATCGAGGCGACGCTGGAAGATTGTCAGGCGTCGTCCAATCCGGAGCTGGTGCGCATCGCGGCGCAGCTGGGCCCGGCGCTGCGCGCGCTGGAGGATTCGGCGGATGTCCTGCTTGATCCCGCGCGGGACGAGCCTGAGCGTCTGGCCGGGGCGACGCCGTTCCTGACATTGGCGGGCGAGGTTGTGGGCGGCTATTTCCTGGCCGTCGGCGCCGTGGCGGCGCAGCGCCGGCTGAAACACAAGGAAGGCGACGCGGAGTTCGCGCGCGGCAAGATCGCGCTGGCGCGCTATTACGCCGAGTCGGTTCTGGTGCTGGCGCCCGCGCGCGCGGCGGAAGTGGAGGGCGCAGGCGCGCCGCTGCTTTCCTTGCCGGACAGCGCGCTGGACTGATCGCTGGACTGAGCGCTGGACTGATCTGCGTCATCCTGCGGCGCGCCATAGAGACGCGGCGCGAACGCGTCGATCCAGAAAACCTTGCCAAGCCCCTGCGCCGCGCGGCCGAGCAGGAGACCGCGCCGCTGCGATCGCGTGGGCCACAAAGCCAGCGCCGCCGCGCCGTAGGCAAGCGTCTGCGCCGCGCCCAGCATCATCCAGAAAGCGACGCGGTGCGGTGCGCGCTGGAGCGCCGCGGTCTGGCTCGGCCCCTGACCGAAAGCGAAACTTCGCGCCAGCGCATAGCGGAGGTTGGCGCGGCTGGTCGGGACATGCTCGCTGACCAGCGCGTCGGGCGCCCAGCCAAAGCGCGCGCCGCGCCGCTGCATGGCGGCGAACAGCACATCGTCCTCGCCGCCCATCCTGTCCTGTTTCGGGTCGAAAGGCGGCGCATCCAGCCCCCCGCGCGCGCGGTCGATGAGCGAATTGCCGCAGCCCCAATAGTCATCGACCGTCTGTGTTGCGTCCGGTCCTGCGCGGCCAAAGAAGTCCGCCAGAAAATCCGCATGCGCGCCCCAACCCTCTGGCGGGGGAACGGCGCGGATCGGTCCCCAGACGGCGTCGGCGCTGAGAACATCCGCGGCGGAATCGAGCGCGGCGAGCCAGCGCGGCGTGGCTTCCTCGTCGTCATCCAGAAACGCGATGCGCGGCGCCCGCGCCCGCGCCCAGCCGGCATTGCGCGCCGTGGCGACGCCGCTTCTGGGCTCGTGCACGAAGATCACGCGCGGATCGGCGGCGAGCGCGCCGGCGGTTTCGCGCGCCCCGCCTTCGGGCGCATTATCGACCACCACGACCTCGAAATCCGGCGCGCTTTGCTGGGCCAGCACGCTGGCCAGCGCACGGCGCAGCCCGTCCGGGCGGCGAAAGGTCGGGATTATTACCGAAATCTTGGTCATTTGCGCCTAGAGCATGGCCGGGCGCGGTTTCTATCTGGTGAAACCGGGCGCACATGCTGAAAGACACATGTGCTGAAAGACACACGGGAAGATGCGATGCGCGTGACGGAAATTCGCCCTGAAGAATTGGGCGAAACCGAACGGGAGACATGGGATTCCTGGCTGCGCGCCGCGCCGCTCGCGCCCAGCCCCTTTAGGGGATGGCGGTTCGCTGTCTGCGCCGGCGATGTGCGCGAGGACGCTCGAATCGCCGTGATCGAAGACGATGCAGGATTGCTCGGTTTCCTGCCCTATCACCGGCGGCCGGGGGGGCTGGCCCGGCCCATCGGCGCGCCGTTCAGCGACCAGCACGGGCCGGTCACGCGGCCGGGCGCGGCGCTGGACCTGCCCCGGGCGCTGCGTACGCTGAAGCTTTCCGCATATATCCACACCGCCATGCCGGGAGAACCGGGCGGACGCGGCGGAACGGCGTTTTCCTCCGCGCCCGCCTGGGTGTCCGATCTTGGCGGTGACGGCGCGGCCTATCTGGAGCGCAAGCGGGCGGCGCATCCGACCCGCTCCAAGGGTTTCGGCAAGCGTCTGCGCAAGGCGGAGCGCCAGCACGGCCCGGCGGCGATCGTGATGGACGATCAGGATCCCGCCGTGTTTGAGCGGATTGTGGCGCTGAAGCGCACGCAGTTCCGGCGCACCGGGCGGCACGACGTGCTGGGTCCGCGCTGGGTGCGCGCCATGCTGGAACGGCTGAACGACCGCGCGGAGCCGGGTTTCGGCCTGCGCATGGCGACGCTGCGGCTGGGCGGCGCGTTCGCAGCGGGAGAGATTAATCTTCTGGGCGCCGGAACGCTGCATTCATGGCTCGCCGCCTATGAGCCGGATTTCTCCGAATGTTCGCCGGGGATGCAATTGACGCTGGGCATGCTGACCGGCGCCGCGTCGCTGGGAGCGGTGCGGATTGATTTTGGATGCGGCCACGATCACTACAAGACGCTGTTCGCCGATCCAGAGGGCTGTTTTGTCGAAGGCGCGGTCTATGCCGACACAGCGGCGGGCCGCGTGCGCCATGCCGCCGCGCAAATGTGGAGCGCGACGGAACATGCGCCGCTGGGCCCCGCGGCGAGATTTGCCGGAAAACTGCGCCGCCGCGCCACGCAGATCGCCGCCGTCGAAACGGATTTTCCCGGACGCGCGCGCGGCGTGCTGACGGCGCTGTCGCGCGGCGCCCCGCACCCGCCCTGAGGCGCGCGATAAGTCAGCGCCGGATGGAAAGGGCGATGGCCAGGAACATGGCCGGCGTGGCGAAGGCGGCCAGCAAAGCCGGCAGGGCGTCCAGCCGCCCCATCACCACCATGAAATTGTCGAACACGAAATAGGCGAAGCCCAGCGCCAGACCCGCGGCGATGCGCGCCAGCAGCGTGCGGCTGCGGGTGAGGCCAAAGCCGGCGATGGCGCCAAGCAGCGGCATCAGGATGCTGGCCATCGGCGCGGCGAAACGATGCAGAAACGCGGTTTCCAGCCGCGCGGCGGTGGTCATGCCGCTGGCGGCGCCTGCGGCGCGGCCAAGCGCCAGCACGCCGGTCCGCTCCGGGTCCAGGGCGGCGGCGGCGAGCTGGCCCGGATGGGGCCCGCTGCGCCAGACGTCCGGGCCTGCTTCGGACCAGCGTTGCGTGTCGTCGTCGAAGCGCCGGGCATTCTCAACGCGCCAGCCCTCGCCGTCATGCAGGGCGGTTTCGGCGCGCAGCGCGGCGACAATGCCGCGCGGGCCCAGATCGTAAGCGCGCAGATTCTCCAGCCGCCAGACGCCGCCGCGCTGGGCAAGAACGTCGGCGCGCACAATCCGCTCGCCATCACTGACCCGCAGATCGAAGACGGAGGCGTCGACCGTCTCCAGACCGGGCGCGTAACCGGCGCTGCGCCATTGTTCCAGCCGGGAGCTGGCGTCGACCACCACCAGCTCGTGCAATGTAAAATGTGCGAGCGCGATTAATCCGCCCACGGCGCAGACCGGCGCCACCACGCGCAGCGGCGAAATTCCGGCGGCGCGCAGCGCCACGATTTCGCTGTGCTGGCCAAGCCGGGTGAAAACGATCAACGCCGCCAGCAGCGCCACGAACGGCGCGAAACGGTCGGCCAGTTGCGGCGCCCGCAGGGAAATATAGCGCAGGATGTCCGAGACGTCCGACCCTTCGGCGGCGAGGATCTCCTCTGCCTCGTTCATCAGGTCGAGCGATTGCAGCAGCGTCACCACCACAATGAGAACCACGAGGAAGGCGGCGAGAAAGCTGCGCGCCAGATAGCGGTCCACGGCATGATTGTATGAGACAGCCGCCATCGCTCAGGCGCCTCGCAGATTGTTGCGCGCGGCTTTCAGACGCGGCCCCCAGGAACGGATCATGCCCCTGACCAGACGGCGGATGCGCCGCCACAGCCGCTCTACCGGGTCCAGCACGCGGCCGCCGGGCCGTTCCGACACCAGCAGGAACAGGATCAGGCCGATAAGAATGAAACCGCCCAGCAGCGGCCACATGGAGCCCCAGGGCGAGACGGCGCCGGCCGCCACCGCGCGCTCCGACGCCTCCAGCAATTCGTTATAGACGACGAAGGCGGCGATCCCGAGGACAGGGCCGACGCCGGAATCGCGCCGCCGGTCCGCCACGCCCATCGCAATGGCCAGCAAGGGCAGCGCGAACAGGCTGAGGCTGTGCACGATACGCCAGTGCAGCGCCGCGCGCCGGGCGTGATAATTTTCCATCGCTTCGGCGTCCGGCGCCCGCAGGCTGCGCCAAAGCTCGTCCGTGGTGGTTTCCCGTTCATTGACGCCGCGGGCGCGGAATTGCGGCAGTTCGAATGGCAGCGCCCAGGTGTCGAATCCCAGCGCGCCGGAAATGCCGCCTTCCGGATCGGGCAGGATGGCGCCGTCGAACAGGTCGAGCTGCACATCTCCGCCCGGATGCAGCGCCAGGCGTCCCTGCGCCGCGCCCATGGCTTCGCAGCGGCCATCCTCGCCGCATGCTTCTACAAAAACATTGCGCAGGGCGCGGCCCTGCTGACCGCCGACCGCGCCCAGGATTGCGCCGTCTGGCAGGTCGAGAAACTCGCCGGCGCGCACCTGCACCTCTACCGCGCCGGTGATGATGGCGAAGCGGATCTGGGCGTAGCGATACTGGCCGAAGGGCTCCAGATAGGAGACGGTGAGGAAGGTGAAGGCTGCCATCACCGCGCACAGGGCGTAGATCGGCGCCAGCAGGCGGCGATAGGAGACGCCGCTGGCCAGCATCGCCGTCAGCTCGCTGGACAGCGACAGGCGGCGGAATGCGAACAGCACCCCGAAAAACAGCCCGATGGGCAGGCCGAGCGAAAAATATTCCGGCAATTGATTGGCGAGCATGCGCCAGACCAGCTCGGCCGGGCCCGCCTCTTTCACGATGAAATCGAGCAGGCGCAGCATCTGGTCCAGCACCAGAAGCA
This sequence comes from Euryhalocaulis sp., assembly GCA_050486445.1. Taxonomy (GTDB): domain Bacteria; phylum Pseudomonadota; class Alphaproteobacteria; order Caulobacterales; family Maricaulaceae; genus Euryhalocaulis. The sequence continues at coordinate 39,747 of JBJHDH010000002.1, read as the reverse complement.
GCATCGACACCGCCAGCGTGGCCAGCAGCGGCGCGGCCATGGCGCGCAGAAGGTAGATATCCAGATGATGGCGGCTCACCGCGCCGCGCTCCTTCGCCGGTTCGGAATTCACCACCTCACACGCGGCGGCCGCCAGGGGTCACGCCGATCGGCGCGGTCTGGCCGGTTCGGCATATTTCGCGGCGCGCACGGCGGCAACCCCGGCATAGGCATCGGGATACAGCGGCCGGGCCTGCATCAGCGCGTCGTGATAATTATCCAGCAGGCCCCGCATCACCGCATCCCAGTCATAACGCCGGCTTTCGAGGCGCGCCGCCTGGCTCATCGCCATGCGCGTTTTCGGCTCGGCGGCCAGACGGCGCATCAGGCCGTAGAATTCTTCCGGCGCGTGCGCCAAAAGACCCGTGCGGCCATGCGCGACCAGCGACGTGCTGCCCGTGGCGTTGGCGCATACGACCGGCAGGCCGGAGGCCATCGCCTCCAGCGTTACATTGCCGAAGGTCTCGGTGACGCTGGGATTGAAGAACAGATCGCCCGAAGCATAGGCGCGGCCAAGCGGCGCATCGCTGAGATATCCGGTGAACACGGCGTTCGGCAGGCGCGCCTGAAGCTTTTCCCGCTCCGGCCCGTCGCCGACCACCAGGAAACGGATGCGCGCGGCGGGATCCTGCTCTGCCTGGTCATAGACCTCGGTGAGCTTGTCGAGGCCCTTTTCCAGCACCAGCCGGGCGACAAACACCACCAGCGTCTCATCGTCGGCGACGCCGGCCGTGCGGCGCCAGCTCATGTCGCGTCGCGCCGGGTCGAACTCGGTGCGGTCGACGCCGCGGCTCCACAGGCGCAGATCGGTGGTCACGCCCTGGCCTTGCAGGGTTCGCAGCATGGATTGCGACGGCACATAGACCTGATCGCAGCGATTGTAGAAACGCGTCAGCCAGGTGGTCAGCGCGGTTTCCAGCCATGCGCCGCCATAATAGCGCGCATAGGTGTCGAAACGGGTGTGGAAGCTGGCGACGGCGGGGGTTCCCCGGAGCCGGGCCAGTTTCAGCGCCGAGTGGCCAAGCCAGTCCGGCGCCGCCATATGGAACAGATGCGGTGAAAACGCCTCCAGCGTGGCGCGGACGCTGCGGGGCAGGCCCAGCGCCAGGCGGTATTCGCTGCGCCCCGGCAGGGGCGTGGAGGGCACGGAAATCAGCGTGCCCGCGTGCCGGCAGGCGGGACGGTCGGTGGTGGGCGCGAAGACCATCACCTCGTGCCCCTCGTCCTGAAGGAAGGAGACAAGCCGGTTCAGGCAGCGCACCGGCCCATCCATCACATAATTATAGTTTCCGGAGAAAAGGGCGATCCTGAGAGGCTTCACCGCGATCATGTCTCCCCTGTTCGCCCGGGGCTGTCTTCAGCCCGCCCCTCAAGGCCAATGACTATATGCGTCAGGCCGTTGTCAAAACTGTGATACCGCGGCCATCTGTCTAGAAAGCCCGGCCCGGCATGTGGTTCCCGATATGCCCGGGAGCATCGGGTGGCCAGTCTAGGCCGCCGCGACGGGTCTTGGGAACCGAAAGCTGCGGGTTATTCGCAAAATTGGGAACGACGGCCGATAGTCCCGATTCGGGTCTATTCGCCGGGAAAGGCGCGCGGGGGCTGCGCCGTCCAGATACGGGCGCTGTCCAGCGCGCCCGCGGCGGCCAGCCGTATGTCCATGCTGACATTCTGCTGGCCCTCGATCTCGAACAGGGCCTCGAAGGACGATGCGCCGCCCACGGCCTCGCGCAAGGCGTCGAGCACGCCCGGCCGGGACAGGCGCTCGGCGATCCCCGTCGCCGCCGTGTCGCGCGCGCCGGCGATCACCACGATGCGGGCGCCATCCGGCCCCTCGAAGCTGGAGAACAGGCCATAGTCGCGATACATGCCGGCATAGGATTCGGCGACGAAGGCTTCGCTGACATAGGATTCGCCGCTGACAGTATCGGCGATTTCATCATAGCTGCCGCCGATGGAAAAGCGCGACTGGGCGAAGACCGGATCGCGCAGCATGGAAAGGCCGGATAACAGGCCAATATAGATAATGTCGTTGCCCCGGATCGTGTCAGCGGTCAGGTCGGACGCCAGAACGGCGCGTACCGGCTTGCCGCGTGGCGCGCCGGGCATGATCTCGGCCAAGGCGAAGCCGGCCGAAATCGGCAGATATTGCAGGTTCACGTCGGTATAGCGGTCGAAGGCCTCACGATCCTCAAGGCGGCGGCGCAGCAACTCCTCGCGCGAATTGATCGAGAAATCGCGCACCAGCCGCCGCAAGAACGGCCCGTCGCCGTAATCGCCGAACATATAATAGTCGCCCAGCGCGATAATGGCCGGGCGCGCGGGATCGCTGAATTGCGCCCAGACCGGATGGACCGGGGCCTCGCGCCTGGCGGTTTGCGCGATCAGCGCCAGCACGGCGATATTGGCCGCCAGCAGCAGAACCATGGCCGCGGCCACACCTGCGCCGCGCTTTCCCGTGAACCAGGCCAGCGGCGCGCGGCGCGCAGCATCCGGCGCGGTTTCCGCGGTCTCCGCGCCGATGCGCCGGCCGGTGATGCGGTACTGGCCCTTGGGCACGTCCAGCCGCACGCCCTCCGGCGCGCCGGCGCGGCGATAGAATTCATCCAGACGTTTGCGCAGCCGGTGCACATAGACGCGCGCGACGGGGTCGTCCTTCAGGGTTTCGCTTTCGGTCTTGCCGAACACCGCGACGGCGATTTCCACCTCTTTGGGCGGCGTGCGGTCCCCGGACCGCTCCACCAGAAAATCGAACAGTTCGCGCAGCCGCCCGGATTCCCCGAGCCCGCCTTTGCCGCGCACGCGCTCGATCTCGCGGCGTGTCGCGGCGGCGAGGGCGGCGTCGGAATGGGCGTCTTCGGTCATGGGGGGCTTATACACCCGGAGAGGGCACATTTATCCCCGACGTGCATAATCCCCGCCATGACCCGCTTCAATGGCGCGGCAAGGCGGATGAAGGCCCGGCGCGGCTGCGGGCCTCTCATTTTTCGGCTTCCGCGTCAGACTTGCCGGACCATTTCTTGGCCAGCGGAATATTGGCCATGAAGAAGAGGAAGGTCAGCGGGATCACGCCCCAAAGCTTGAAATTGGCCCAGAACGCCTCGGACATATTGCGCCACATCACTTCGTTCAGCAGAGCCATGAACAGGAAAAAGCCGGACCAGCGCCATGCCAGGATACGCCAGATGCGCTCGGGCAATTCGAACACGCTGTCGAAAAATACCTTCCAGATATTATGGCCGGCCAGCAACGAGCCTGCGATCAGGACCGCGATGGCGCCATTGATGATGGTCGGCGTGAGATAGGCGAAGAGTTCGGATTCCAGCCACAGCGTCAGCGCGCCGAACAGCAAGATGATGGCGCCGGTAAACAGCAGCAGCGGCGGCACGCGGTGCTGGGTAAACCAGGCGAAAGGCAGCGCGGCCGCCATCGCCGCCATATAGGCGCCGGTGGCCCAGAAGACCGCGCCCTCGCCAAAATGGCCGGCGAGATTATAGGTGACGACGAACACCACGACCGGCCCGACATCGACCAGAAGCTTGGCGCCCTGACCGGCGGTCTCGCCGGCCGACTGGCCGTCAGAGGAATTGCTCGCCCGGGTGTCCGGGGCCGGGTTTCCAGACTCTGACTTGCTCATACATCTTTCTCCAGCCCGGCCAGCGCGCGGTCGGACGCTCTGGCGCCGAAGGGCTGTGAATCCCCTCGCCGATACCAATGAAATGAATGGGCAGGCGGCAGGTTTCCGTCCGGACGCTCAGCGGGCTTTGGTCACCAGCCACTCCTGGAATTCCTCGTCGGTGCGGCCGGTCCATTTCATGGTCAGCGGCACATTGGTCATGGCGAACAGGAAGGTCAGCGGCATCACGCCCCAGAGCTTGAAATAAGCCCAGAACGCCTCGGACGTGGTGCGCCACATCACCTCGTTCAGGACGGCCAAAAACACAAACCATCCGGCCCAGCGCCAGGCGACAATGCGCCCGACGCTTTTCGGCAGTTCGATCACCCCGCCGAAGACCAGTTTCCAGATGTCGTAACCGGCGAGCAGCGAGCCGGCGATAATCACCGCGAATGCGGTGTTGATGATGGTCGGCTTGATATAGGCGAACAGTTCGGATTGCAGCCACAGCGTCAGCGCGCCGAACACAAAGACGATGCAGCCGGAAAACAGCAGCAGCGGCGGCACGCGGCGCTGGGTAAACCAGGCGAAGGGCAGCGCGACCGCCATCGCCGCCATATAGGCGCCGGTGGCCCAGAAGATCGCGCCCTCGGCGAAGCGGCTGGCCAGAGCATAGGCGGCCACGAACACCACGACCGGGCCGACATCGACAATAAGCTTGGCGCCCTGGCCAGCGGTCTCGCCGGCGGACTGGCCACCGGGGGAATCGCTCGTGGGAGTTTCCGGGGCCGGGTTTCCGGGCTCTGGCTTGCTCATGCATCTTCCTCCAGCCCGGCCAGCGCGCGGGCGAACGCTTCGGCGTCGAAGGGCTGCAAATCCTCGACCCCTTCGCCGACGCCAATGAAATAAACAGGCAGGCGGCAGGTTTCCGCAACCGCCAGCAGCACGCCGCCCTTGGCTGTGCCGTCCAGCTTGGTCATCACAATGCCGGTCACGCCGGCGGCGTCGCGGAACGCCTCTGCCTGGGCCAGCGCGTTCTGGCCCACCGTGGCGTCCAGCACCAGCAGCACATGATGCGGCGCGGCGGGATTTTTCTTGCGCAGCACGCGCACGATCTTTTCCAGCTCCGCCATCAGTTCGCGCCGGTTTTGCAAACGCCCGGCCGTATCGGCCAGCAGCGCATCGGCGCCTTCGCGCGCGGCGGTCTCATAAGCATCAAAAATCAGCCCGGCGGAATCGGCGCCGGCCTCGCGCACGGTGACCGGCGCGCCGGTGCGTTCGCCCCAGACCTGCAACTGCTCGATAGCGGCGGCGCGGAACGTGTCGCCGGCGGCCATCCGCACGCGCTTTCCCTCCGCGCTCAGGCGCGCGGCGATCTTGCCGAGCGTGGTGGTCTTGCCCGCGCCATTGACGCCGACGAAGAGAACGACCTGCGGGCGCTCGTCGCCCAGCGCGAAGGGCGCCTCGAACGGCTTCAGGCGGGTTGCGATCTCCTCCGCCAGCGCGCGGCGCACGGCGTCCGGTCCGGCGCCGGGATCGAAGCGCCGGGCGCGCAGCGATTCCACAATTCCGGCCGCCGCGCGCGCGCCGAGATCGGCGGCGATCAACGCATCTTCCAGCTCTTCCAGGGTTTCGGCGTCTGGCGGGCGCTGGGTGAAAATCGCCCCGATATCCGCCGACAGCCGGTCGGATGAGCGTTTCAGCCCCTCGGTGAAGCGGCTGAACAGGCCTTTCTTTTCCATCGTTTCCGTCACGCCGCCAGCAATCCGTTCATGGCGCCGTCCGCGCCGGGGCGGAGAATGGCGGAAAGAATCTGGCCCTGCGCGCCGCCCGGGATGCGGGCCAGGGTGAAATCGCCGTCGCGGCCCCAGCCCGCACGCTCCACCAGAAGCGATGCGCGGCTGCCGTCGCGGCGGGCGTGATGGCGGGCCAGCGCATCGTCCGCGCAAGCGCGCAGGCGCGCGGCGCGCGCCTTCACCCCGGCCCGGTCAAGCTGGGGCATCCGCGCGGCGGGCGTTCCCTCGCGCGGGCTGAACGGAAACACATGCACAAAGCTGAGTCCGCAATCACCGATCAGCGCTTCGGTGTTGGCGAACATCGTCTCCGTCTCGGTCGGAAACCCGGCGATGAGATCGGCGCCAAAGGCGATGTCCGGCCGCGCGGCGCGCAGGCGCTCGGTGAGCGCCACGGCGTCTGCGCGGGAATGCCGCCGCTTCATCCGCTTCAGGATCATGTCGTCGCCCGATTGCAGCGACAGATGCAGATGCGGCGCCAGGCGCGTCTCATGCGCGATCAGGTCGAACAGTTCCTCGTCAATCTCGATGGCGTCGAGCGAGGAAAGGCGCAGGCGGGTCAGCCCCGGGGCGGCGCGCAGAATCTCCGCCACAAGGCGGCCGAGCTTCGGCGCGCCGTCCAGATCGTGCCCCCATGACGTAATGTCCACCCCGGTCAGCACGATCTCGGCATGGCCCGCATCGGCCAGCGCGCGGGCGCGCGCCACCGCGTCCACCAGCGGCACGGAGCGCGAATTCCCCCGCCCATAGGGGATGACGCAAAACGTGCAGCGATGGTCGCAGCCGGTCTGCACCTGAAGATGCGCGCGGGCGCGGCTCATGGTTCCGTGAATCTCCGCCCCGCGCGCCTCCCCGCGAGTCTGGCGCGCCTGCATGATGTCGCCCACCCGCACGCGCGGCGTTTCCGCGTCCAGCAGGCCGGTCCAGGTTTCGGGCGTCAATTTCTCGTCATTGCCGAGCACGCGGGCGACCTCTGGCATGGCGGCGAAGGCCTGCGGGTCGATCTGGGCGGCGCAGCCGGTCACGATCACCGGCGCGCCGGGATTGGCCCGGGCGGCGCGGCGCACGGCCTGGCGCGTCTGGCGCACGGCCTCGCCGGTGACCGCGCAGCTATTGATAATGACTGCGCGGCCGATCCCCGCCGCCCGCGCATGGCCGCGCATGGCCTCGGATTCCCAGGCGTTCAGCCGGCATCCCAGTGTCTCGATCATGGGGGTCTGGCGGGCCTCGTCCATCGCGGCGTAACTGGCCCCGGCCCCCATGCCCGGTCAAGGCGGCGGGGTCCGTCTTGTCACATGGCGGCGCAGCCGGGCGCGCCCCGGATCGGGGTCCGGGGCGTGATTTGACAGGCCCGCCCCCGATGCGGCTAATGCCCGCGATTCCCTTGAACCAGTGGACAGGTGACAGCGTGCTGAAGATTTCTGGGCCCGTGGACGGGCGCGCGGCGGAAGTTCTGAGCCAGGAGGCGCTCACGTTTCTGGAAGAGCTGCACGACCGGTTCGACGCAAGGCGGCTGGCGCTGCTGGAGGCGCGCATGGCGCGCCAGGCGGAATTCGACAAAGGCGCGCTGCCCGATTTTCCCGAAGAGACGCGCGATATTCGCGAGGGCGACTGGAAAGTGGCGCCGATTCCGGCCGATCTTCAGGACCGGCGGGTGGAGATCACCGGCCCGGTCGACCGCAAGATGATTATCAATGCGCTGAATTCCGGCGCCAAAGTCTTCATGGCGGATTTCGAGGACGCCTCGTCCCCCACCTGGGCGAACATGATTGAGGGTCAGGTCAATTTCATCGACCTCTGGCATGGCGAGCTGGCCTTCACCGACCCGAAAAGCGGCAAGCAATACGCGGTGAACAAGGATCGCGCGGTGCTGAAAATCCGGCCGCGCGGATGGCATCTGCCCGAAGCGCATGTGACCAAGGACGGCAAGCCGGTGTCCGGCTCGCTGTTCGATTTCGGCCTTTACATGTTCCACACTGCGCAGGCGACGCTGGATGCGGGTTCCGGCCCGTATTTTTACTTGCCGAAACTGGAATCGCGCCACGAAGCGGCGCTGTGGAATGACGTCATCGACTATACGGAAGAGCGGCTCGGCCTTGCGCCCGGCGTCACCAAGGTCACGGTGCTGATCGAGACCATCCCGGCGGCGTTCGAGATGGACGAGATTCTGCACGCGCTGAAGACACATATCGTCGGCCTGAATTGCGGCCGCTGGGATTATATTTTCAGCACCATCAAGCGGCTGGGCAGGAATCCGGACTTCCTGACGCCGGACCGCGCCGTGATGGGCATGGGCAGCGATTTTCTGGCCGCCTATTCCAAACGCCTGATCCAGGTCTGCCACCGGCGCGGCGCCCATGCGATGGGCGGCATGGCGGCGCAGATTCCGGTCAAGGGCGACGATGCTGCGAACGAGGCCGCCTACGCCAAGGTGCGCGCCGACAAGGAGCGCGAGGCCGGCTGGGGCCACGATGGCACCTGGGTCGCGCACCCGGCGATGGTGTCCACGGCGATGGAGGTGTTCGACCGGCTGATGCCCGCGCCGAACCAGCATGGCAAATCGCCGGCCGATACGCTGAGCCAGGCGGACTTGCTCCAGATGCATTCGGGCGCGCGCACCGAGGCGGGCCTGCGCGAGAATATCCGCGTCGGCGTGCAATATATCGAGGCGTGGCTGATGGGCCGGGGCGCCGTGCCGCTCTATAATCTGATGGAGGACGCGGCGACCGCCGAGATCAGCCGCACCCAGATCTGGCAATGGCTGCGTTTCGGCGCCGCGCTGGATGACGGGCGCAAGGTGGACGCGGCGCTGGTGCTCTCGCTGCTGGACGACGAGATGGGCAAGCTCCGCGCCGCCGGCGGCGAGCGGCCCCATCTGGACCCCGCCATCGAGATTTTCCGCGACATGTCGCTGGCTGACGATTGCGCCGAGTTCCTGACCCTGCCGGCCTATGAGTGGATCGTCGCCAACGGCGGTTAGGCTGCGCCGGTGACGATGGGGCTGTCATCCCGGCCGCCCCATTCGGTCCAGGAGCCGTCATAGACAGCGGCGTCCTGCCGCCCCAGCACGGCGAGCGCCAGCGTGATCGCAGCGGCCGCGACGCCCGAGCCGCAGGTGGAGATGATGGGGGCGGAAGGGTCCGCGCCCGCCGCCGCGAACTCCGCGCGCAGGGCGTCCGAGTCTTTCATCCGCCCGTCCGGAGCATAGAGATCGCCGATGGGCAGGCAGCGCGCGCCCGGCATATGGCCGCCGCGGATGCCGGGACGGGGCTCTGGCGCCTCGGCGCGGAACCGCTCCGCCGGGCGGGCGTCGATAATCTGCGCGCCGCCATGGTTCACCACATGCAGAACCTGACCGTAATCGCGCACCAGCTCCGGGCGGAAGCGCGCATGAAAGCGCGCGGGCGCGGGGTTCGCGGCGCCGCTCTCCAGTTCGCCGCCCCCGGCTTTCCATGCTGGCAGGCCGCCATCCAGGACCTGCACACGGTCCGCGCCGAAGATGCGGAAACTCCACCATACGCGCGGCGCGGACATGAAGGCGCCGTCGTCATAGACGACGATGCGGTTCGTCTCTGAAAGTCCGAGCGCGCCTGCGGCCTGCGCGAAAGCCTCCGGCGCGGGCAGCATGTGCGGCAAAGGCGATGCGCGGTCGCTGATTTCGTCCAGGTCGAAAAAGACCGCGCCGGGAATGTGCGCCGCCTCAAAGGCCGGGCGCATGTCTGTGCCGCCCAGCCGCCAGCTCGCGTCGATCAGGCGAACATCCGGCCCGCCGAGAAGTGAGCGCAGATCCTGGGCGGAGATCAGCGGACTCATCGCCGGCTCACCGCCGCAGGGATTCGATCACGGCGGGGATCGCGGCTTCGTTCAGCGGCGCCATGATATGCGCGCCGGCGACGCCGTCGATCTCCATCAGTTCGCGGATGACATCGACGGCGATGGCGATTCCTTCCGCCTTCGGGTCGGAGGCGTTTCCCAGCCGTGACACAAATTCATCCGGCACGATGGCGCCGAACAGATTCTGCTTGATCCATGCCGCCGAGCGGGCGGAGGCCAAAGGCGCGACGCCGACGATCAGCGAGACGCGCTCTGTCAGCCCATGTTCGCGCAGGCGCGCGGCGTAGCGCCGCGCCACGCCTGTATCCATGCAGAACTGGGTCTGGGCGAAGCCGGCGCCGGCCGCGATCTTTTTTTCGAGGCCGGTTGGGGCCCAGCCCTCTGGCGGGTCGATGGGCATGTCGGCGGCGCCGATAAAGAAATCCGCCTTGCCGCCCACCGCGCGCCCGTGTGGCAATTCCCTGCGGTCACGGATCGTGGCGATGGTGGCGATCAGATCGGCCGATTCCAGATCGAAGACGGGTTTTGCGTCTGGCTGGTCGCCCTTTTTGGGGTCGTCGCCGCGCAGCACCAGCACATTGCGCACGCCCATCGCCGCGGCGCCGACCAGCAGGCTTTGCAGGGCGATGCGGTTGCGGTCGCGGCAGGTGAGCTGAAGGATCGGCTCGATCCCCTCGCGCGCCAGAAATCCGGCGGCCACGGTGGAATCCATATGCGCGCGGGCGCTGGCCCCGTCTGTGACATTCACCGCGTCGGCGAGGTCCTTCAGGGGCCGGGCCTTTTCCAGCAAATCCTCAGCGTTGGCGGAGAGGGGCGGGGTGATCTCGGCCGTCAGAACGAAGGTTCCGGCGGCAAGCCTGTCTTTCAGGGAAGAGAGCGGCGTCATGGCGCGGACCATACAGGAGGGCGGCGCGCGACGAACCCCCCGGCGCGCGGGCGCCGGAGGGCGTTGTCAGAATGAAACCCAGGACCGGAGCGTTACCGGTTTTGCCGGTTTTGCTGCTCCTGCTCGTCCTGCTCCTGTTGGGCCTGCTGACCCTGGCCCTGCTGACCTTGGCCTTGCTGACCCTGGCCTTGCTGTTGTCCTTCACGGCCGCGGGCCTGCTGCTGCTGCTCCTGCTGCCGTTGCTCCTGTTGCTGGCGGTTTTCGCCTTGCTGGTTTTGCGGGTTCTGATTGGCCATCTCTGTCTCCGTTTTCCGGGGTTATTGCCACGGGGTATCGTGGTCATTGCGAAACGACGCTGATGGCTGCGCCGTTCCTGCACCCGCTGCACATGGGCCGTGTCTCGCCAGTGCAAAATGCGTGATTCAGTCCCTAATGGCCTGCCGGCCGAACAGAGGCGGCTCGTCCATTACCGGAAGACAGGCGATGCGGCCGGGGCTTTTTGCAAAATTGAGCCGCATGCAGACCGTATGGCCGAGCGCCAGATCCGCCGCGCCATATAACATCAGCTGGTCGCCGCCGGGGGCCAGAGCCGTCGCGTCGCTGGCCGGGATGGCGATGGATTCGGCATGTTCCATCCGCATCACGCCGGCCGCATCTGTATGGCCGCGATGCATCTCCACCCGCTCTACCTGATCGCTGGAGACAGAGAGCAGCCGGTCCGCGCCGCCGCTATTGGTCAATGTGAAATAGGCGGCGGTCACATCCGCGCCGTCCGGCGTTGTCCGCACCCAGCCGTCCGTCAGGGTAATGTCCGGCGCGCCCCCAACGGGCTGGCCGCAAGCGGCCAGCAACAGGACGGCAAGAATCGGGAAAGCATGACGTGCGGGCATACGCGCGACTCTCCTAGGCCCCGGCTTATGCGCTGGCGCGCGCCGCGTCCAGATCAGCCGCGCCAGAAGCCGACGGTGCGGCGCACCTCGTCCATTACCGGGGCGGCGGTGGCGCGGGCGCGCTCGGCGCCGGTCTTCAGCACGCGGTCAATCTCGGCCGGATCGTCCAGCAGGCGGCGCAGCTCCGCCGTCACCGGCGCCAGATGCGCGACGGCCAGATCGGCCAGCGCCGGCTTGAACGCGCCAAAGCCCTTGCCGGCGAATTCGGCGAGAACGTCCGCGTCGCTCCGGTCCGACAGCGCCGCGTAGATAGCGATCAGATTGGCCGCCTCGGGCCGTCCGTCCAGCTCGTCCAGCGTTTCGGGCAGCAGGGCCGGGTCGGTGGTGGCTTTCCTGATCTTTTTCGCAATCGTATCGGCGTCGTCGGTGAGATTGATGCGCGACAGGTCGGAGGGGTCGGACTTGGACATTTTTTTTGTCCCGTCCTTCAGGCTCATCACCCGTGCGCCGGGGCCCTCGATCAGCGGCTCGGGCAGTGGGAAGAAGCCGGGAACGCCGTAATCGCGATTGAAGCGGTCGGCGATGTCGCGCGACAGCTCCAGATGCTGCTTCTGATCCTGGCCGACCGGAACGTGCGTCGCCCTGTAGAGCAGGATGTCGGCGGCCTGGAGCACCGGATAGGTGTAGAGACCGACCGAGGCTCGCTCCTTGTTCTCGCCGGACTTCTCCTTGAACTGGGTCATGCGGTCGAGCCAGCCAAGGCGGGCGACGCAATTAAACACCCAGGCCAGTTCGGCGTGCTCTGGTACGGCCGATTGCGGGAAGATCGTCGCCTTTTCCGGGTCCAGCCCGGCGGCCAGATAGGCGGCGGCCACGTTGCGCGTATTGGCTATGAGCGCGGCCGGATCCTGCCAGACCGTGATGGCGTGCAGGTCAGCGACGAACAGGAATGGCCGGCGCGCTTGCAGCGCGACGAATTTCCGCAGCGCGCCCAGATAATTGCCCAGATGCAGCGATCCCGTCGCCTGAATGCCGGACAGGATCAGTTGCGGCCCCTGATATTCGGCCCCCGGATCGGCGCCCGGGGCAGGCGTGTCATGCTGGCTCATGGCCGGGGCTTATGGCGGCGCGGGCCAAATGGCGCAAGGTCGCGCCGGGTCAAGGTCAGGCGGCGCGGCGGCGGCGCAGCAGCACGGCCAGCTCCTCTCGCCGCACCACGCCGAGCAGGATCGCGGCGGCGATATAGACCGCTCCGGCCAGGCCGCAGACAAGAAGGGCGGTGACCAGCTTGGACCCCAGCGCCCCGGACAGGGCCGGGAACACAGCGGCCAGAGCCAGCAGCGCGGCGATCATCACGCCGCTGGCCGCCACGGCGCCGATCAGGCGGCGCAGCAGCACGGGGCCGGGCCGGTAATGACCCGATCGCAGCAGCGCGCCCGCCAGCATGAAGACATTCAGCCAGGCCGCGGCGCTGGTGCCGACGGCAAGGCCGGGAAAGCCCGGAACGCCCTGTCCCCGCAGCCAGAAGAACAGGCCGGCGCCGATCACGATATTCACCACGACGCTGAGCATGGCGTAGCGCATCGGCCGCATTGTGTCGTGGCGGGCATAGAAGGCCGGGGCCAGAACCTTGATGAGCACAAAGGCCGGAACGCCCCAGGCGAAATGAAACAGCGCCATCGCGGCCAGGCTGGCGTCTTCCGCCGTGAAGGCGCCGCGCGCGAACAGCGAATCCGTCAGCAGGCCCGGAATCGCCAGAAGCGCGGCGGCGGCGGGCAGGGTCAGACCCATGGAAAGGCCGAGCGCCTGATCCATCGTGCGGTCACGCGCCGTGTCGTCGGCATTGGTCACCGCGCGCGACAGCGAGGGCAGCACGGCCACCCCGACGGCGATGCCGATCAGGCCCAGCGGCAATTGATACAGCCGGTCGGCGTAATTCAGCAACGATTTGGCGCCTTCCTCTATCGAGGCGAGCGACTGGCTGATGATGATATTGATCTGCACCGCGCTGGCGGCGATGGCGCCGGGAATGGCGATGCGCGTCACGCGGCGCACCGCCGGGCTGAAACGGGGAACACCGAAGCGAAGCCGCATGCCGCGCCGCTTGCAGCCCAGCCATAACAGGCCCGCCTGCAACGCCCCGGCAAGCGTGATCGCCACGGCGCAGGCCCAGGCGACATCGCGCGGATCGCCGCGAAATGTGAGCGCCGCGACCAGCAGCGACAGATTCAGCAGGCTGGGCGCGAAAGCGGCCAGCGCAAACCGCTCAAACGCATTCAGAACGCCGGCGAACAGCGCGGCCAGCGCCATAAAAGTGAGATAGGGCATGGTGATCTGGGTCAGCACGATCGACAGGCGGAAAATGTCCGCATCGTCGCGATAGCCCCATTGCATCAGGATCATGATCGCCGGCATGGCGATCTGCGCCAGAATCGTCAGGCCCGCCGTGAAGGCCAGCAGCACGGCGAGCGTTTCCGAGGCCATGCGGCGGGCGGCCTCTTCTCCCTCTGTTTCCAGCGTGCGGGCGAACAGCGGCACGAAGGCCTGACTGAACGCGCCCTCGGCGAAAACGCGGCGGAACAGGTTGGGAAACTGCATGGCGGTGAAAAAGGCGTCGGCCACCGGCCCGGCGCCCAGAGTGGCGGTCAGCACCACGTCGCGGGCCCCGCCCAGGATGCGGCTGAACAGCGTGTAGCCGGAAACGACGGCGCTGGATTTCAGCAGTTTCATCGCAGGCCCGACGATGGCGCGCGGCGCATACCGCGCCGGGCCAGCGCCTCTTCCGCGTCGGTCTCGCCGCTGGACAGCACCGCCATCAACGCGTCCACCAGCGCCTTGCGCACGCCCGGATCGGTCACGGCCCCGCCGTCCGGCTCGTTGACATAGAACACATCGACCACGCGCTCGCCCCGCGTCTCGATATGCGCCGAGGCGACGGAAAGCTTCCGCGCCGTGATCGCGGCGGCCAGATCGCTGAGAAGGCCGTGCCGGTTGCGGCCGACAGCCTCGACCACGGTGTGCAGGTCCGACGCCTCGTCGTCCAGCCGCACGGAAGGCTCGATCTCGAACACCGCCTGGCGCAGTGGCGCCGGCGCCGGGGCCGGCATATCCGCGGGCGGGAGCCCCCCGGCGGCCTCCGCCACCATATCCTCAAGCATGGCCAGCGCGCGCGGCGCGCTGGCGCCATACGGATCGCCGCTGGCGTTTTGCAGATAGAAAATATCGAAGGCGCGGCCCTGCGCGCCGGTATAGAGGCGGGCGTCGGCCACCTCCGCGCCCGAGACCGCGATGGCGCGCGCGATGTCGGCAAACAGGCCGATCCGGTCGGGCGCGCGCACCAGAAGCTCCGTGGCGCCGCGCCGCGTGTCGATGGAAGCGCGCACGGCGATGTCCTTTCCCGCCGCCCGCGCCTCGCCGACAAAGCGCACATGCTTGGCGATCTCCTCCGGCTCGAAGGACAGCCAGTAGGAATCCTCCATTTCCGCGCCCCAGGTCGCCAGATACGGATCGTCGCCGAACATTGCGCGCACCGTGCTGCGCGCCTGCGATGCGCGATGCGCCAGGCTGTGACTGGCCGCCGCCACCGCCTCTGTCTCCTGCGCCTCCAGCGCGGTGACGGTCAGGCGATACAGTTCGCGCAGCAGCTCGGCCTTGAAACTGGTCCAGACGCCGGGGGCGACGGCCTTGATGTCGGCGATGGTCAGGCAGAGCAGCAGCCGCAGCCGGTGCATCGAGCCGACCATTTCGGTGAAATCGGCGATGGTTTTCGGATTGCCGATGTCGCGCGTCTGCGCCGCGTCGCTCATGTCGAGATGGTGCAGCACCAGCCAGGAGATCAGTTCGATTTCCTCCTCAGGCAGGCCGAGCCGGGTGCAGGCCGAGCGCGCCGACGCCGCGCCTGCGATGGATTGGTCGCCCCCGGTCTTGCCGGTGTCGTGCAGCAGCATCGCCAGAAACAGCGCGCGATGGTGCTGCTTTTCCGGGAATGCTTCGGTGGCCAGAGGGTGCTCGTCCGCCGCCTTGCCCTCGCGAATCCGCGCCAGCACGCTGATGGCGCGCAGCGTGTGCTCGTCCACCGTATAAGCGTGATACATATTGAACTGGGTGCGGCCGACGATGCGGCCGAATTCCGGCAGAAATTGCTCTATGACGCCGGCCTCGGCCATCAGGCGCAGCGCGACTTCCGGCGCGGCGGAATCCAGCACCGTGAACAGCGCCGCCGCCGCGCGCGGATCGGCGCGCACCTGATCGTCGATCAGGCCGTTCAGCGCCCGCGCATGGGCCATTGCGTCCGGGTGTATATCGACGCCGAGCCGCGCCGCCTCTGCGAACATGTCCAGGATCAGCCGCGGATCGGATTCCATCGCCTCCGGCTGGGTAACGGTGAGGCGGCCCGAAGCGATGGCGAAGGCCGGGTTATGCGGCCTTCGTGCTCGCACAAAAGGCAAAAAGCGCGACATGCCGCCGGGAGCGGATTTTGCGTGCAGCGCCTCCAGCCGCGCGCAGGCCACGCGCACCAGCGCGCCGACATCGGTGGCGACGCGGAAATAATCGCGCATGAACGCCTCGACGGCGGGCGCGGCCTCGGCGTCGCGATAGCCCATGCGCGCGGCCAGTTCCGGCTGGAAATCGAAGGTCAGGGTTTCCTGCGCTCGCTTCGCCGCGTCGTGCAGATGCATCCGCACATCCCAGAAGAACGCCTTGGCGCGGTCATGGGTGGCGCGGTCGGCTTCGCTCAGCAGGCCCTTTCCGGGCAGCGCATCGACGCCCTTTTCCGGGAACAGGGCGCGGGCGATCCATTCCAGCGTCTGCAGGTCGCGCAGGGCGCCCTTGCCGTCTTTCACGTCCGGCTCGACCATATAGCGCGAGGCGGCGCGGGAATGGCGGGTATCGCGCTCCACCAGCTTGGCGCCGACATAGTCGCGCTCGCGGCCCTGGATCGCCTCGCGATACAGGCGCCGGACCAGATCGTCGAACAGGGCCTCGTCGCCGGCCAGGCGCCTCGCGTCCAGAAGATTGGTGAGAATCTGCTGGTCGTCCCTGGCGCGCTTGATGCAGTCATCGCCGCTGCGCGCCGCGTGCCCGACCTTCAGGCCCAGATCCCACAACATATAGAGCATGTATTCGATCACGCTCTCTTCCCACGCGCTCTGTTTCCAGCCGCGCAGGAACAGCAGGTCGAGATCGGACCAGGGCGCCAGCTCGCCGCGCCCGAATCCGCCCACGGCGGCGACACAGAATCGCTCGCCCTCGGTCGGGTTGCGCGAACGGAACACATGCACGGTGGTAAAGTCGTAAAGTGCGGTCACCAGCTCGTCGGTCTGGCGCGACATGGCCTGCGCCGTCGCTAGCCCGCCCGGCGCGCCCTCGCCGCCGTCGCGAAACGCCGCCATCTGCGCCGCGCGGCTGGATTTCAGCGTGCCGTCCAGCAGCGTCCGCACTGCCGGGCGCAGCGCCGATTCGGAATGGGTCTGCGCCAGCGCGGTCAGCGCCCGCCGCAGCGCGCCGCCGTCGATGACGCCGCCGGAATCGACCAGCGGGCTGGCCGGATTCATTGGCCGGTCTCCGTCGCGATGCGTTTCAGCCGGTAGAGCGCCTCCAGCGCATCACGCGGCGACAGGCTGTCCGGGTCGATCTCGCCCAGCGCCGTCTCCACCGGGGAGGGCGGCGCCGGGAGCGGCCCGGCCGGCCCGGCGGCGGGCGCGAACAGCGGCAGGGAGTCCAGCGCATCATGGCGGGAATCGCCTTCCAGGCGCGCCAGCACCTCCTCGGCCCGGCGCGTCACGGCGGCCGGCAGGCCCGCGAGCCGCCCGACCTGCACGCCATAGGATTTATCGGCCGCGCCCGGCCCGACTTCGTGCAGGAACACCAGATCGCCTTTCCATTCCCGCGCCTTCAGCGACACGTTTGCGCCCGCAGGGTCGCGTTCGGCAAGCTCTGTCAGCTCGTGATAATGCGTGGCGAACAGCGCGCGGCAGCGATTGACCGCCAGCAAATGCTCCGCCGTCGCCCAGGCGATGGCCATGCCGTCAAACGTGGCGGTGCCGCGCCCGATCTCGTCCAGAATGACAAAGGCGCGCGGCCCGGCCTGATTGAGGATGGCGGCGGTCTCGATCATCTCGATCATGAAGGTAGAGCGGCCGCGCGCCAGATCGTCGCTGGCCCCCACGCGGCTGAACAGCCGGTCGACCATGCCGATGCGCGCCGCGCGCGCGGGCACATAGCATCCGGTCTGGGCCAGAATGGCGATCAGCGCGTTCTGGCGCAGAAAAGTGGACTTGCCCGCCATGTTCGGCCCGGTGACCAGAAACAGGCGCGGGCCGCTCTCCGCCGCGCCGTCCAGCCGGCAGTCATTGGGGGTGAAGGCGTTGCTCTCCGCCGCCAGCGCCTGTTCCACCACCGGATGGCGGCCGCCTTCAATCTCGAAGGCCAGTGAGTCGTCGACCACGGGGCGGGCGAGGCGGGCCGATTCCGCCGTCTCGGCCAGGCCCGAGGCGACATCCAGCACGGCCAGCGCCTCCGCCCCCGCGCGAATCTCGCGCTCGCAGGCATCGGCGCGGGCGCGGAATTCCTCGAACGCCTGAAGCTCCATCGCCAGCGCCCGTTCCGCCGCGCCGAGGATTTTCGATTCCAGCTCGCCCAGTTCCACGGTGGAAAAGCGCACCGCGTTCGCCATGGTCTGGCGGTGGCGGAAAGTCTCGTTCAGCGGCGCCGTCATGAGTTTCTCGCCCGCCTTGGCGGTGCATTCGATGAAATAACCGAGCACATTATTATGGCGGATTTTCAGCGCCGGGATGCCGGTCTGCTCGGCGTATTTCGCTTGCAGCCCGGCGATGACGCGCCGCGCCTCGTCGCGCAAAGCGCGCGCCTCGTCCAGCGTCTCCAGCCAGCCCTGGGCGATAAAATCGCCGTCGCTGGCGCGGGCCGGGGGTTCCGGCTTCAGCGCCTTCTCCAGATTTTTCGCGAACGCCGCCAGAACCGGCTTGCCGGTCAGCGACAGGGCGGCGAGCGCCTGCTCCAGCTCTGCCGGGGGGCGGGCCAGCGGCGTTTCCGCGAACAGGGCGCAGACTGTTTCGCCCGCGCGCAGGGCGGCGGCCAGCATGGCGAGATCGCGCGGACCGCCGCGCCCCAGTTGCAGCCGCGACAGCGCGCGCGCGGCGTCGCCGGTCTCGCGCAGGCGGGCGCGCACATCGCGGCGCAGCGCCTGCTGGTCCAAGAAAAATCCGACCGCATCCAGCCGCGCCTCGATCTCGCCGGCGTTCAGCAGCGGCGCGGCGAGGCGGCGGGCGAGCAGCCGCGCGCCCGGCCCGGTCACGGTGCGGTCGATGGCGGCCAGCAACGAGCCTTTACGCTCGCCCCGCTGGGTGCGCTCGATCTCCAGACTGGCGCGCGTCGCCGGGTCGATGGCCATGAAGGCGCCCGCGGCGCGGCGCGACAGCGGCGCCAGAGCCGGGGCGCGCCCGGCCTGGGTGAGTTGCAGATAATCCAGCAGCGCGCCCGCCGCCGCGCGCTCGGCGCGACTGAAATCGCCGAGCCCGTCCAGCGCCGCCAAACCGTAATGCGCTTTCAGCCGGTCGGCGCCCGCGCCGGGATCGAACTTCACCGCGGGCAAAGGCGTCACCGCCGCGGCCCCGCCGCGCAGGGCCGATTTCAGCCAAGGGGCGCCGGCGATGGAGTCCTCCACAACCAGCTCCGCCGGGGCGAGCGCGGCGAGATCGGCGGCGAGCGATCCGGTCTCCACCGGCGCGCAGGCGAACTCACCCGTGGAGACGTCCGCCCAGGCCAGCGCCGCCTCGCCCGAAGGCAGCTTCGCATAGGCGGCCACATAGTTGGCGGCGCGGGAATCGAGCAGGGCGTCCTCGGTGATCGTGCCCGGCGTGACGATGCGCACGATCTCGCGCTTCACCACGGATTTGGAGCCGCGCTTCTTCGCTTCTTTGGGGTCTTCGACCTGTTCGCAGACCGCGACCCGGAAATTCTTGCGGATCAGCCGGGCCAGATAGGTTTCGGCGGCGTGGACAGGCACGCCGCACATCGCCACGTCCTTGCCGGCGTGTTTGCCGCGCCTGGTCAGGGCGATGTCCAGCGCCGCGGCGGCTTTTTCCGCGTCCTCGAAGAACAGCTCGTAGAAATCGCCCATCCGGTAGAACAGCAGGGCGCCGCCGGCCTGGGCCTTGACCTCCAGATACTGCGCCATCATCGGCGTCGCCCCCTCCACGGGGGGCTTCAGATCGGGGGCGGGGGCGGACATGGGCGGAGGGTAGGCCAAGGCCGGTCAGGCGCAAGGGGGCGGGAAACGGTCCGATTGCCGGCCGATCCGTCCTTCTTTAGATTACAGACCATCCGGGCGCCGCCGCCGCGAAATGGCGCCGCGCCGCCCGGACCGGGGATCATCGCCATGAAAATGCAACTGACAGGCGCCGCGCACGGTCTTGTTCTGGCCGTGTTGTTGCTGGCCGGGTGCGGCCGGAGCGAAACCGGGGAAGCGCCGCTGATTCCCCGCGAATTGCTGTTCGGCAATCCGACGCGCGCCCAGCCGATGCTGTCCCCGGACGGCGCCTGGATGACATGGCGCGCGCCCGACGAAGGCGTGATGAATGTCTGGATCGCGCCGGCCGACGATCTGGACGCTGCCCGCCCATTGACCCGTGATCGCGGCCGGGGCGTCCCGCAATATGACTGGGCGCCCAATAGCCGCATGGTGATCTATCCGCAGGACCGCGGCGGCGATGAAAATTATCATCTCTACGCCGTCGATGTGACGAACGGGGAAGAGCGCAATCTGACGCCGTTCGACGGCGCGCGCGCCATCCCCTACGCCGTAAGCTGGGAGCACCCTGACGAGGCGATGGTCGGGATCAACGCCCGCGACCCTTCCTGGTTCGATGTCTATCGCATCAATCTTGTCACCGGCGCGCGCACGCCAATCTATGAGAACACGGACGGGCTGGACGGCTTTATCTTCGATCACGGTCTGAATTTGCGGCTCGCCATGCGTCCCGAGCCGGATGGTTCGAGGACAGTGGTGACGATGGGCGGGGACGGGCTGCGCGATCTGTTTCCCATCCCCTACGAGGACGCCCTGACCACCGCGCTTCTTGATTTCGACGAGACGGGCGCGCACATCTACGCGGTCGACAGCCGTGGGCGCGACAAAGCGGCGCTTGTCGCCATCGACGCCGCGACCGGGGCGGCGGAAGTGCTGGCGCAGAGCGATCTGGCCGACATTTCCAGTCTGATGATCCATCCGGAGACCTATGCGCCGGAAGCCTATGCGGTGAATTATCTGCGCACGGAATGGACCGCGCTCGATCCCGCAATCGGCGATGCGCTCGCCTTCCTGCGCGGCCGGCTGGACGGCGAGATCGTCGTGGTGAGCCGCACGCGCGCCGACGACAAATGGATCGTCGCGGCCTACAGCGCCGAGGCGCCGGTCTCCTACCATCTGTACGACCGCGCGGCGGGCGAGGTGCGGGCGCTGTTTTCCTCGCGCCCCGATCTGGAGCCCTACACGCTCGTCCCGATGCATCCGGTCGAGATCGAATCGCGAGACGGGCTGACGCTGGTCTCCTATCTCACGCTGCCGCCGGGAAGCGATTCCGATGGCGACGGGCGTCCGGATGAGCCGCTGCCCATGGTGCTGAGCGTGCATGGCGGCCCCTGGGGCCGCGACGCCTATGGCTTCAATACAGAGCATCAGCTCTTCGCCAATCGTGGTTATGCCACTCTCAGCGTCAATTTCCGCGCCTCCACAGGTTTCGGTAAAGCCTTTGTCGCCGCCGGCGACCGGGAATGGGGCCGGAAAATGCATGATGATCTGCTTGATGGCGTCGCTTGGGCGGTCGCCGAGGGGATCGCTATCCCGGACCGAGTGGCGATCTCGGGCGGCTCCTATGGCGGCTATGCGACGCTCGCGGCTCTCGCTTTCACGCCGGATGCTTTCGCTTGCGGGGTGGATATCGTGGGCCCGTCCAATCTGGAGACCCTACTGGAGACGATTCCACCTTATTGGGCCTCGATCTTCGAGGTGTTCACCCGCGCCATCGGCGATCCGCGCACCGAGGAGGGTCAGGCGCTGCTTCGCGAGCGGTCCCCACTCTATGCCGCGGCGAATATTTCCCGTCCGCTGCTGATCGCGCAGGGCGCCAACGATCCGCGTGTGAAGCAGGCGGAGTCCGACCAGATTGTCGAGGCGATGCGCGCCAACGGTCTGCCGGTGACCTATCTGCTGTTCCCTGATGAAGGCCACGGCTTCGCCCGGCCGGAGAACGGTCTCGCCTTCGCCGCTGCCGGCGAGGGGTTCCTCACCGCCTGTCTTGGCGGCCGTCAGGAGCCCATTGGCGATGCTTTCGAGGGCTCCAGCCTCACGGTTCTGGAGGGCGCGGAGCATGTGCCGGGCCTGCCGGAGGCGCTGGAAGGCCACGAACCGGTCATGCGCGGCGGCTGACGGGGTGTTTTCCGGCATTCCCCGATAGCGGGAATTTGACCGGCGCGGCTCCCACCGCCTTGCGTCATGCTCTAACCTGCCCCAAACGCGCCCCACAAGAATGGCGCGGCAAAAGGGAGGATGGATGTATGGCGCAGGAACGGCGCGGCTTTTCCGACGAGGAGGCGCTTGCCTTCCACCGCCAGCCGCAGCCCGGCAAGCTGGCCATGCGGCCGACCAAGCCGATGGCGACCCAGCGCGACCTGTCGCTGGCCTATTCGCCCGGCGTCGCCGTGCCGGTAAAGGCCATCGCCGCCGACCCGGACGCCGCATACGACTATACGTCCAAGGGCAATATGGTGGCGGTGATCTCCAATGGCACTGCGATCCTGGGCCTCGGCGATCTGGGCGCCATGGCGTCCAAGCCGGTGATGGAGGGCAAGGCCGTTCTGTTCAAACGCTTCGCCGATGTCGATTCCATCGATATTGAGGTCGAGGCGACGGATATCGACGAGTTCGTGAACTGCGTCGCGCGCATCGGCCACACATTCGGCGGCATCAATCTGGAAGACATCAAGGCGCCGGAATGCTTCGTCATCGAGCAGCGTCTGCGCGACATGCTGGACGTGCCGGTGTTTCACGACGACCAGCACGGCACGGCCATTATCTCCGCCGCCGGGATTCTCAACGCCTGTGAGATCACCGGGCGGCGGATGAGCGATCTTACCGTGGTCATCAACGGCGCCGGGGCGGCGGCGCTCTCGGTGATCGGCCTGTTGCAGGCGATGGGGGTGCGCGCCTCCAACACCATTATGTGCGATTCCAAGGGCGTGATCTGGCAGGGCCGCCAGGACGGCATGAACCAGTGGAAGGCGCCGCACGCGGCCGACACAAACTGCCGCTCTCTGGAAGATGCGCTGAAGGGCGCGGACTGTTTTATCGGGCTCTCGGTCTCCGGCGCGGTGACTCAGGACATGGTGCGCTCGATGGCCGGCAAGCCGATCATTTTCGCCATGGCCAATCCCGACCCGGAAATCACGCCGGAGGCGGCGCTGGCCGCGCGGCCCGACGCCATCGTCGCCACCGGACGCAGCGACTATCCCAACCAAGTCAATAATGTTCTGGGCTTTCCCTATATTTTCCGCGGCGCGCTGGATGTGCGCGCCCGCACGATCAATGAGGAAATGAAGCTGGCGGCTGTGCGGGCGCTGGCGGCGCTGGCGCGTGAGGACACGCCCGATGAGGTGGCCGCCGCCTATGGGCGCAGGCTGGCCTTCGGTCCCGAATATCTGATTCCGACGCCCTTCGACCCGCGTCTGATTTCCTATGTGCCGCCCTTTGTGGCGGACGCGGCGGCCAAGACCGGTGTGGCGCGCAAGCCGGTGGAGAATATGCAGGCCTATCGCCAGGCGCTGGCGCGGCGGCTGGACCCCTCGGCGGGCCTGCTCCAGCGTGTGCAAGGCGCGGTGCGGGCGCAGCCGCGCACCATCGTCTTCGCCGAGGGCGAAGAGCCTTCGGTGATCCGCGCCGCCATCGCCTTCCAGAACCAGGAGTTGGGCAAGGCGATCCTGGTCGGGCGCGAGGATGAAGTGCGCCGCAATCTCCATACGCTGGGTTTCGCGGCCAACGAGATGCCGGAGGTGTGCAATGCCCGGCTCTGGCGCGGCAATGCGGAGTTCACGGATTTTCTCTATGAGCGGTTGCAGCGCGACGGCTATCTGCGCCGCGACGTGCAGCGTCTGGTGAATAACGACCGCAATGTCTTCTCGGCGCTGATGGTGGCGACCGGCGTGGCGCACGGCATGGTCACCGGCGTGACGCGCAGTTACGACGTGGCGCTGCGCGATGTGCGTCTGGTGCTGGACGCAGCGCGGGGCGAACGGCCCATCGGGCTTTCGGTGGTGCTGTCGCAGGGCCGCACGCTGCTGATCGCCGACACCAATATCGTGGAATTCCCCACCCCCGAGGAGCTGGCCGACATCGCCGTGGAGGCCGCGCGCGCGGCGCGCAATCTGGGGCTGACGCCGCGCGTCGCCTTCCTGTCCTATTCCAGCTTTGGCAATCCGCCAGGCGAGCGATCGGGCAAGATTCGCAGCGCCGCCCGCATTCTCGACGAGCGCCGTGTCGATTTCGAATATGAGGGCGATATCGCCGCCGATGTGGCGCTGGACCCGGACCACCATGCCATCTTCCCGTTCTCGCGCCTGACCGAGCCGGCCAATGTGCTGGTCATGCCGGCGATCCATTCGGCCAATATTTCGACCAAGCTGCTGGGCGCGGCCGGCGGGGCGCAGGTGCTGGGTCCGCTGCTGCTGGGGCTGGAAAAGCCGGTGCAGATCTGCCGCCTCGGCGCTCCGGTCAGCGACATCGTGATGATGGCGACGATGGCGGCGTTCGATCTGGGTGGACGCGAAGCCGACCAGGCCGCCCGCGACGCGGCGGAGTAGCGGTCAGCCGCGCTCAGGCCGTGGCGGGCGTTGCGTCCGCCGCCACGCGGGCGTCCTCGGCTTTCTGCCGCCGTGCGACCATGAAAGCGAGCACGATGGCGATTCCACCAATCAGCATCGAATACAGGAAAAAGACAGTATAGCCCGCGCCCAGCGATGCGGGGCTGACACCGGCGATTTCCGCGCCTCTGGCGAGCGAGCCTTCCGGCAGGCCGGTGAAAAGCGGCCGAAACAGCGCGAACGGACCATCATTTTCCGCGATGCGCGCGGAACCTTCCACGATGCGGCCCGATTGCGAGGCGATGATCTTGCCGAAAATAGCGTAGAGCGAGCTGAACAGCGCATATTGCATCGCCGTGAAGCCCTGCGCCGTCAGGCTGGACATATAGACGATCAGCGCCGTGCCGGCGAAACCCATGGCGAAATTGTCGATGCTGATCGCGGCATAGAGCGCCGGAACGCTCGGCCCTTGCGCCGCGAGCCAGATGAAGACGATATTGGAGACAGGGCTGGCGAATACGCCGATCAGCATGGTGCGGAGGATGCCGAACCGCGCCACACACCACGCCCCAACCCCGATTCCGAACAGCGAGGCGAACATGCCGAAAATCTTCCGCACCTCGGCGATCTCGGACAGGGTAAAGCCGAGATCCTGATAGAATGGATTCATCAGGTTCAGCACAAAATCAGACAGGCGATACATGCAGATCAGCGCCAGGATCAGCAGGCCGTATTTCAGCCCGAACCGGCCGAAGAAATTTGCAAGCGGCTCGCCATAGGCGCGTTGAAGATACACGCCCGGCCGCGTGCGCATACCGGGCAGCGGCATACATGCCAGCGCGATCAGGCCAAGTCCGCCGACGACCGCCGGAAACTGGATGAAAATGCCGGTCTCGCGCGACGCCCATAATGCGCGGAACGCCGCCGCCTGCTCGCCGCTCTGTCCCATCCAGCCCAAAGCGGCGGTCAGGAATGTTGCGTCGGCCGCAAGGCCGGACCCGGCCAGCAGCGCCCCCGCGGCGATCAGCGCCAGACGCCAGACCCATTCCACGGTTTCCAGAATCGGGCGCGGCGTCATGCCCTCGGTGAAATTCACCGGCGGGCGCTGCGCGCCCTCGCGCGGCGCCATCACCGTGGCGCCGACCGCGATCAGCATACAGGCCGCCATCGTGGCGTAGGAAACGTTCCAGCCATAAGCGTCGGCCAGGAACAAAGGCAGGGCGCCTGCCACGATCATCGCGACGCGATAGCCCCACTGATAGGCGGCGGCCATCGTGCCGTATTGCGATTCATCGACGACTTCGATTCGCCATGCGTCCATGGCGATGTCCTGCGTCGCGCCGAATATGCCGACGAGAACGGCCAGCAGCGCCACCTGACCGAGATTGGTCACGGGGTCGGACCCCGCGATCATCCACAACCCGACGACAATCAGCACCTGCATCAGCGCCATCCAGGAACGGCGCTGGCCCAGCAGCCGATACAGGACCGGCAGGCGCACCCGGTCGATCACCGGCGCCCAGACGAATTTCAGGGCATAGGACAGCGTGGCCAGCGCGAAGATGGTGATGGTCTGCAGCGACAGGCCGGATTCGCGCAGCCACGCCGACAGCGTATCGAAGATCAGAAAGAAGGGCAGGCCCGCCGCCGAGCCCAGAACCAGCATGCATAAGACCCGCCGGTCTCGCAGCGCCTTGATAAAGTCCCATGTAGACAAGCGAGGCTTCGCGGCGGCGGCCGTCATGGTCGATCCATCTTGAGTATTGGCTCTCAGGCCAGCTTCGCCTGTTTTTCGCGCCGCGTCCATTTCCGCAGCAGTGCGGCGACGCCATCCATGTCGATGGGCTTGGTGGCGAAATCGTCCATGCCGGCGGCAAGACACGCCTCGCGGTCTTCGGCGAAGGCGTTGGCGGTCAGGGCCACAATAGGCAGGTCGCGGAAAGCGCCGCCCAGCGCGCGGATGTCGCGCGCAGCGTCCAGCCCGTTCTTGATCGGCATCCGCATATCCATGAACACAAGATCATAGGCCGTGCGGCGCACGGCCGCCACGGCGTCGGCGCCGTTGGCCACGATGTCGACGATACAACCCTCTCCCCGCATCATGGTGGAGGCGAGCAGCGCGTTCACGCGGTTGTCCTCGGCCAGCAGGATGCGCGCGCCCTTGACCGGGCGGGCCTCGCCGCCGCCGCGCATGGCGCGCGCGGCCTCGTCGTCTGGCTCCACGCCCTTCATCCGCGCCGCCAGCGAGGAGGCGCGCACCGGCTTCATCAGATAGAAATCGATATTCAGCGATTTCAGCCTGGGGATCAGGTCGCGCTGGTCCGGGCGCAGCAGCACGCCTGTGGCCGAGGCCGCCTGCGCCGCGTTCTTGACCCGGGAACGCCAGTCCGCATCGACCAGCAGTACGGCGCCGGGATTGCCGAGCATGGCCTGAAGCGCCGCGCCCGGCGTTTCGGCGGAAACGGCCTCCGCCCCCATCGTATTGGCCTGGGCGCACAGCGAGTCGCGCAAGACGGCGGAGGGCGAGGCGACAACCAAAGTGCGGCCGGCCAGTTCCGCCTCCCCCGCCGCGCCGGACCGGGCGGTCTCAAACGTGATGCGCGCGGTGATCCGGGCGCCGCCCCCGGCCGGCTCTTCCACTTCCAGATCGCCGCCCATCGCGGCGACCAGGCGGCGCGCCACCAGCAGCCCCATGCCGGCATTATAGGCGTTACCGGAATCGGCCTCATGCAGTAGCGAGGGGTTCGCCATGGCGACACGGGCCTCTTCGGGAAAACCCGGCCCATTGTCCGCGACCGACAATTCGATGCGTGCGAGATTTTCACCGGGAGCGGCGGTCAGACGGGCGGCGACGGTGACGCCGCCGGTTTCGGTGCGATGCAGCGCCGCGCCGGTGAGATTGAACAGAATCTGCCGCAGGCGGCCTTCGTCGCCGGTCACGCATTCGGGCAGCGCCGGGTCCAGCGTGGCGGCGATCTCCAGCCCCTTTTCAAACGCACGGGGCGCCAGCAGCTCCACCACCGAACGCACCAGCCGGGCGCAATCGACCTCGCCGCGTTCCAGCTCCAGCGCGCCGGCCTCCAGCCGCGCGGCGTCCAGCACGTCGCCGATCATCGCCAGAAGATGCTCGCCGGACTCGCGGATGGCGGCGACATGCTCGGTCTGGTCCGGCGTCAGCTCGGACGTTTCCAGCAAGCCCGCCATGCCGAGCACGCCGTTTAGCGGCGTGCGCAATTCATGGGTGACGGCGGCCATGAACGCCTTGCCGGCGCGGCGGGCGGCCAGCGCCTCGTCGCAGGCGCCGCGCAGCGCCTCTTCCCCTTCGCGGCGGGCGGTGATGTCGCGGCCAATGCTGAGCACGCGGCCGCCGGGCAGCGCGGTTTCCTCCCACTCGATCCAGCGGCGGCCGCGCCGGGTCGTGGTTTCGCCCTCATAGCGGCGGCGTTCGCCGCCCTCGCGGACCCGGGGCGCGCCAAAATCGCGGCCACGCCAGGCGTCTGGCTTGCCCCCGAACAGGGCGCAGAAGGAATCGTTAACCCACAGCACCGCGCCCGAAGAATCGCGCAACAGCGCCGCTTCGCCCATTGAGGACAGGATTTCGATGGTCGGTTCAGCGGTCGGTTCGGCCATGGTCCGGCCTTGTGGTCCCAATCGGGGCTGTTTACGGCCAAAGATGTTAAGGCGGGTTCAACCGGATCGTACACGGTCAGGGCCGGGAAAAGTGCGATCAACGCCCGCGCGGGGTCTGGATCGATTCCAGCCAGATAATCAGCGAATCCACAGTGAGCGGATCGAATTCAAAACGCGGCATGTCGGCATGGCCGACCCGCATCCCCTCCATCAGATCCATTTCCAGCGAGGCGGTGTTATAGCGCCCCAGCACATGACGCAGTGGCGGGGCGTCGGACCGCGGACTGTCCCCTTGCGGCCCGATGGCGTGGCAGATCGCGCACTGCGACGCGGCGATGGCGCGGCCCTCGGCCAGTCTCGGGTCCGGCGGCGTGTCGGGGGCCGCCGCCACGCTTGCCGGCGCACGCTCCGACGCGCCAACATTGCAGGCCAGCAGCATCGCGCCACCGGCCATGGCCGCAAGCATGGCCAGGACCGTCCGGAGCTCCGTGTTCTGCTTCATCGGGCTGTCCCCTTATGCAATCCTGACCAAGAGTTTGCGCGCTGCTTGAGCGGAATCAAGGCGCAGCCTGCGCCGGGCGCGAAAATGCACGGGATTCGAGATCGCGCCCCGCCGCGAATTGTTCAGAGAAAGGCGACCGATGTCCAACGTTCTTGTTCTCTACGCCACCGTCGAAGGTCAGAGCCGCAAGATCGCCGAACATATTTGCGATCATACTGTGCGCCTGTGCCGGTCCGCGCGCGTCGTTGACGCCGCACATCTGCCCGCCAGTCTGAACCTGGCCGATTTCGACGCTGTGATTATTGTCGCCTCGGTGCATATGGGGCGGCACCATCAGGCGGCGGCGCATTTTGTGCGCAGCAACGCCGAGGCGCTGCAACGCATGCCGGGGGCGCTGGTCTCGGTCTCGCTGCACGCTGTCGGGCTGGAGGCAAGCGACGTCGAGGAAGCACGCGAATATGTCGATCTGTTCGCCGGCGATACGGGCTGGATACCCCATGCCGTGCATTACGCCGCAGGAGCGCTGCGCTTTACCCGCTACGATTTCTTCAAGCGCTGGATGCTGCGCCGCATCGCGGCGGAACGTGGCCTGGACGCCAACAAGGGCGAGGATATCGAGTTTACCGACTGGCATGCGCTCGACACATTCGTGACTGGATTCCTGAACACGCACGCGCCGGTCGGCGGGGCGGCCTGAACCGGCGCGGCGCATCGGGCGCGGCTTAGATCGGGCGCGATTCGGTGATGCGATAGGTGAGATTGTCGCCATCGGCCTCGTGCACCGTGACATAGTCGCCGAGGCGGAGCTGGTGGTCGCCGAGCCGGAACAACGGCTCGTCCGGGCCTTCGTCTTCTTCATCATAGCGGAAATACCAGTTGTCGCCGCGCCGGCTGATCCAGCCGTCCGCGTCTTTCGGGTCATCCGGCGTGAAGCGGATGACGACGCATTTTTCCTTGTTTTCCCGCCATTCGCCGTCGGCCAGCCGGCCGTCGCGGTCCAGCGGCGCCACCAGAACATAGCCGTAACGGTCATCGCCTTCGGGAAAACCAGCGTCCGGATTTCGCGCGAGACGCATGGTGATGCGGTTCAGTGTCATGATCTGCCTCTTTAAGGTTTTGAGCGATTGGAGCGCGGGTCAGGCGGCCAGAAGCGCCAGTGCTTCGGCGTCGAGCACGCGCAGGCGGCGGGAATTGGAGACCTGTACGATCCCGGCGCTTTGCAACTGGGTCAGCATGCGGGACACGGTTTCGATGGTGAGCCCGAGATAGTCGGCGATGTCCTGACGGCGCATCGGCATATCGGTGATGTCACGCTGATACAGATCATAAAGAAAGGCGCCGACGCGCTCTTCCGCCGTCTTGCGGCCGAGCAGCAGCAGATGATCCTGGGCGCGCGACAATTCGGCGATCGCCGCCGCCGTCAGTTCGGCGCCGAAGCGCCGGTCATCGGCCAGCGCGATCATGGACGAGCGGTCATGCGCCTCCACTGTCGCGTCGCTCACCGCCTCGGCGGCGAAGCGATGAAAAGCGGAGGGCTCCACGCCGCACCAGTCGCCAGGAAAATAGAAGGCGCCCACCTGGCGGCGCCCGTCATTCAGCAGCCGCACCGTGCGCACCACGCCGCTCACGACGCGGAACAGGCGCCGCGCCGGCGCCTCCTGGCTCACAATCTCCTGATCCCGCCGGAAGGACAGCATCGCGCCGGCGGATTTCGCCGTTTCCGGCTCTGACAGGATGCGCTGGGCCAGAACGGCGTTGGGGACGGCGGCGATGGCGTGGCGGGCGTGGGCGGCGATCATGGGGGTCTCCTTCCGAAATCTCGATGCGAAGGATTACGCGGCCGCGCCCGGCGGCTAAATTCGGGTTTTCGCCTTAAGGGGAATCCCGGAGGCGACGGGGAGGGCGGAACATGGTCTGGAGGCGCGGCGGACATATCTCATTGATCCGCAATCTGTTTGCCCCCGAGGCCCCCGCCGTGGATTCCGCCGAAACGCCACAGGCGCATTTCCTGACCCCGCCTGCGAAACCCGCCCGGCCGGAGGGAAGCGCCGCTGTCCGCTACGGCGGTGCGCTGGCCGCCGCTGTCCTGGCGCTGTCCGCCGCGGTGGCGGCGCCGCAGGCCGCGCCGCTGCTGTTCGGGTGCGCGGTGCTGCTGGCCGGGGCGCTCTGGGGGCTGGGTCCGTCGCTGCTGGCCTTTGGCGCGGGCGCTGTGGCGATGCTCGCGGCGCCGCTCTGGCTCGGCCGGCCGGAGCACCCCGTGGAGCTGGCCGCCTTTCTTGTATTGTGCGCTCTGGCGCTGGCTTTTGGCATCCGGGGTCACTCCAGGCGTGTCCGTTCCGCCGCCGCCATCGAGGAGGTGCAGGCGCGCGAGGCGCATCTGCAGTCCGTGATCGACACTGTGCCCGAGGGCATGATCGTGATCGACGAGCACGGGGTTGTGCAGTCGTTCAGCCGCAATGCGGAGCGGCTGTTCGGCTACCGGCCAGAAGAGGTGGTGGGCGAAAATATCCGCATGCTGATGCCCGAGCCTTATCGCGGAGCGCATGATTCCTATCTGGAGCATTATCGCCGCACCGGAGAGCGCCGCATCATCGGCGTCGGCCGCGTGGTGGTGGGCGAGCGCAGCGATGGCTCCACCTTTCCCATGGAGCTCGCGGTCGGCGAAATGAACACGGATGGGCGGCGCTATTTCACAGGCTTTGTGCGCGACCTGACCGAGCGGCAGGAGAATCAGGCGCGGTTACAGGAACTGCAGAGCGAGCTGGTGCATATGTCGCGCTTCACCGCGCTGGGCGAGATGAGTTCCGCCCTGGCGCATGAGCTGAACCAGCCGCTCTCGGCCATCGGCAATTATCTCAATGGCGTGCGCCGCATGATGCAGCGCAGCGGCGCCGATCCCGCCATGGAAGACGCCGTGGCCAAGGCAGCCGAACAGGCGATGCGCGCCGGCGAGATTATCCGCCGCCTGCGCGATTTCGTCGCGCGCGGCGAGACCGAAAAGGCGGAGGAGAATGTCACCCGCCTGGTGCAGGAGGCCAGCACGCTGGCCCTGATCGGCGCCAAATCGCTGGCGATTCATACGCGCTTCGACCTGCATCCGGAGGTCCGGACCGTCTATGCCAGCGGCGTGCAGATTCAGCAGGTGCTGGTGAATCTGATCCGCAACGCGGTCGAGGCAATGGCCGATTCCGGCGAGCGCCATCTGGTCGTGGGCGCCGCGTCCGTGCAGGATGGCGCCATGGTGGAGTTTCGTGTGGAAGACACCGGGCCAGGGCTGGATCCCGATGTGCGGGCGCGGCTGTTTCAGCCCTTTGTCACAACCAAGGAGAGTGGCATGGGCGTCGGGCTTTCGATCTGCCGCACCATTGTCGAGGCGCATGGCGGGACGATTCGCGCCGACGCCGGCCAATCCGGGGGCGCTGTGTTCCGTTTCACCCTGCCGGCAAGCGCGGAAGGGAGCATTGATGGAGACAGGACGCCATGAGCGGCGCGCTGGTCTGCGTCATCGACGACGACGAGGCGGTGTGTGATTCCGTCGCCTTTCTGCTGGGTTCCGACGGTTGGCGCGTGACGGTCTATGGTTCGGCCGAGGCGTTTCTGGATGGCATGCCGGCCGATTGCGCCTGTGTGGTGACCGATGTGCGCATGCCGGAAATGGACGGCGTGACGCTGGTGCGCCGGCTGAAAGAGCGAGGGTTTATCGCGCCAGTGATCGTGATGACCGGGCATGGCGATGTTCCCGTCGCGGTATCCGCGATGAAGGCTGGGGCCACCGACTTTCTGCAAAAACCGTTCAGTGACGAGGCGCTGCTGGCCGCGGTGCGGGCCGGGATCGCCGATACGGGGACGGAGGACGGAGGCGGCGCGATGGATGGCGCCCTGCGCGAGCGGCTGGCCGGGCTTTCGCCGCGCGAGCGCGAGGTGCTGGAGGGTCTGGTCGCCGGACAGGCGAACAAGGTGATCGCCCACGATCTGGGCATCAGCGCCCGCACTGTGGAAATCTATCGCGCCAATGTCATGGCGAAGATGGAGGC
The DNA here is from genome assembly GCA_050486445.1 of Euryhalocaulis sp. Classification (GTDB taxonomy): domain Bacteria; phylum Pseudomonadota; class Alphaproteobacteria; order Caulobacterales; family Maricaulaceae; genus Euryhalocaulis. Next base: position 7,650 of record JBJHDH010000002.1, on the reverse strand, counting down.
CGGCAGTTTCGCGGAGCTGGTGCGTCTGGCCCTGCGCGGCGGAATCACGCCCGCCGACTAAAGAGCCGGGCGAAAAAGATGGAAACCGATTTTTCGCATAACCGCTCACTCACAAATCTACAGCCTCGGGCGATTTACCGTATCGCCGATGTTGTGGTGCGCGCTGTCTTTTGCAGGTTTTCCATGTGCGGCGAACGGGCGGTTTGCGCTGGGTCAATCCGAATGGCGCATGACTGAGTCATGGTGAAAGAGCATTGACCGGCAAAAGAAAGATACAAGAAAAATGAAAGGCGGTAGAAAGATTGTCGTCGTCGAGGCAGACGAGGCGACACGCAATTCGCTGCGCTTTGCCTTGGAAGCGGAGGATTTTTCCGTCGCCGCCTATGCCGACGGCCAATCCTTGCTTGACGATCCGGACTGGTTCGGGGCGGACGCCTTTATCCTGGACCATCATCTGCCGGACATGACCGGGCCGGAATTGCTGCGCCGGCTGCGGGGCAAGGCGGCGTGGGGACCAGCCCTGTTTCTGGCCGGGAGGATCACGCCGGCCCTGCGTCAGGCCTCGGCGGTGCTGGATGCGCCGATCCTGGACAAGCCGCTGATCGGCGACGCGCTGAGCGCCGGCCTGGCCGGACTGCTGACCCGCTGAACGCCAGGAACAGGCTTCGCCGTTATTGTTGGGTGGGATTGCCCAGCCGCCGGTTGTCAAAAGCGGCAGTAAAGCCCTCCAGTGACACCGGCACCGTTAATGTATGGCGCTCAACCGTCGTGAAGGTGATTTCCAGCTCGATTCCGCCGCGCATCGCGCTGAGCAGCGGATCCCGCAACGGTGTAATGGCATAGGCGCCGGCGGGGTCGCTGGTCTGCACCGGAACAAGCGTGGCAGTCCCTGCATCCACCGAAACCTGAATACCGGCAGTGAACAACACGTCGTGCGGCAGCGCCAGAAGCAGGCCCTCGCCGCCTTCTCCATCCGGCTGGATCAGGATGGTAAGCAGACGCTGGGTGACCCCGTTTTCGAGAACATATACAGTTTGCTGCGCGGCGCAGGCGCGTGCGGCGTCTTCACCGGCGCAACTCACGGTCCAACCATCCACCCCGATATCCTGGGCGATGGCGCCGGGCGCGGTCATAAAAACGCCAGCAAGGGCGAGAGCGGCGAAGCGGGCGCCGGCGCGGATGTGGCGCGGCATACGGGGCGTGGGCATGAATCCTCCCTGACAGAACCGCCGGCGCCAGAGGCGAGGCGGGTTGATCCCGGGCGTCAAGGTCCGGGCGCGCGACCATAGAGGAGCGAGGAGCCCCCGTCATGCCCGCTCTCCTGTCAGGCGCAGGCAGAAGTTTTCCGCATGGAATTCAGGAAAATGGCGCGACGCGGCCGGCGGAAACAGGCCGCGCAGCCGCGCTCATTGGCCTGAATCCGCGACTTCGTGCAACAGGACGATTTTGAGCAAGCCGTACACAAGGGAGGCCGCCGCAGACGCAGGCTGTAGGCAGGGGCTGCCGGGTGGCAGGCTGTAGCGCCTCCTCAGACAGTGAGAAATTGGCGGACATCGTCCTCGATCATTTCGGCCCTGGATCCTGACAGGACAATATCGCCCCGGTCCATGACGACGAAAGAATCCGCGAGATCGCGCGCGAATTCGAAATACTGCTCCACCAGCAGGATCGCCATGCCACCGCGCTCCCGTAACAGACTAATGACGCGGCCGATATCCTTGATGATGCTGGGTTGAATGCCTTCGGTCGGTTCGTCCAGAACCAGCAATTTCGGCTGCATCACCAGCGCCCGGGCGATGGCCAGTTGCTGCTGTTGCCCGCCGGACAGATCGCCGCCGCGCCGGCGCAGCATGGTTTTGAGCACCGGGAAAAGGGTGAAAATCTCCTCGTCGATCCGCCGCTGATCGGGCGGAAGGGCGGCGAAGCCGCAGCGCAGATTTTCCTCCACTGTCAGCAGCGGGAAGATTTCCCGGCCCTGCGGCACATAGGCGATCCCCATGGCGGCGCGGCGATGGGCCGGGGCGCGCGTGATATCGGCGCCCTCCATCTCCACCCGCCCGCCGGAAACCGGAACCTGACCCACAATGGCGCGCATCAGACTGGTCTTGCCGACCCCGTTGCGTCCCATCACGCAGGTCACCTGCCCCGGCTGTGCGGTCAGCGATACGCCGCGCAGCGCCTGGCTGGAGCCGTAATGGACCTGAATATCCCGCGCCTGAAGCATCCTCACCGCCCCAGATAGACTTCGATGACATGCGGATCCTCGCGCACCTCGGCCATTGCGCCCTCGGCGATCACCGAGCCTTCGTGCAGAACCGTGACGCGCGAGGCCAGCGACTCCACGAACGCCATATCGTGTTCCACCACCACGACGGAGCGCTGTCCGGCGATCTCTTTCAGCAGGCGCGCGGTCTGTTCGGTCTCGGCGTCGGTCATGCCGGCGGCCGGCTCGTCGACCAGCAGCACGTCCGGATCCTGCATCAGCAGCATGCCGATCTCCAGCCACTGTTTCTGGCCGTGGCTGAGATTGCCGGCCAGCCAGTCGCGGCGGCCAGTCAGCCCGATTGTGTTCAGCACCTCGTCGATCCGGTCCTCTTCCTCCGCCGTGCGCCGGGCCAGCAGCGTGGCCAGCGGTCCGCGCGGCGCCTTTCGCGCCAGTTCCAGATTGTGCCAGACGGTATGGCTCTCGAAGACGCTGGGCTTCTGGAATTTTCGTCCGATGCCCAGATTGGCGATCTCGGCCTCGTCCTTTTTCGTCAGGTCGATATCGTGGCGCAGGAAGACCTCGCCCTTGTCGGGACGTGTCTTGCCGGTGATGACGTCCATCATCGTGGTCTTGCCGGCGCCGTTCGGCCCGATGATCGCGCGCAGCTCGCCGCGCTCGACGATCAGGCTCAGCTCGTTCAGGGCGCGGAAGCCGTCAAAGGTGACGGTGACGCCGCTGAGATAGAGCGCCGGCGGGTTGGGGCGCTGACCCGGCAGCGCCGGCGGCGGGATCATCGCACCGTCTCCGTCTTTGCCGGATTGACTGGGTCGGTCGGTCCCGGCCGCGATTTCAGCATCGCCCCCTTCAGCCTTTCGCTCAATTGTCTGGCCAGCGCGCTGTCGCCCAGGCCGCGCCCGGTCAGCACGCCAGCCACGCCGCGCGGCATGAACAACGTCACGAAGATGAACAGCCCGCCCAGGATGAACAGCCAGAATTCCGGCGCCGCGCCGGCGAAATAGGATTTGGTGAAATTGACCAGAACCGCGCCCAGCGCCGCGCCCCACAGCGTGCCGCGGCCGCCCAGCGCCGCCCAGATCACGATCTCAATGGAATTGGCGGGCGAGAACTCGCGCGGATTGATGATGCCGACCTGCGGCACATAGAGCGCGCCGGCGATCCCTGCGATCATCGCCGACAGGGTGAATACAAGCAGTTTATAGTGCTCCACCCGATAGCCGAGAAAGCGCGTGCGGCTCTCGGCGTCGCGCACGCCAACCAGAACCCGGCCGAATTTCGATTCGGTGATCCAGCGGCACAGGATGAACGCGCCCAGCAGGAACAGCGCGCTCAGTACGAACAGCGTGACGCGCGTGGTCTGCGCCGACAGCCTGAAACCCAGCACGTCCCGAAAATCGGTCAGGCCGTTATTGCCGCCAAAGCCCATGTCGTTGCGGAAGAAGGCGAGCATAAGCGCATAGGTCAACGCCTGGGTGATGATCGAAAAATACACGCCGGTAACGCGCGAACGGAACGCCAGCCAGCCGAACACGAAGGCCAGGATTCCAGGCGCGGCCATCACTAGCAAAAGGGTGAAAAGGAAGGAGTCCGAACCCTGCCAGTACCAGGGCAATTCGCGCCAGTTCAGGAACACCATGAAGTCCGGCAGATCGGGATTGCCATAGACGCCGCGCGGCCCGATCTCGCGCATCAGATGCATCCCCATGGCGTAGCCGCCAATGGCGAAGAAGGCCCCGTGGCCTAGGCTGAGTATGCCGCAATAGCCCCAGATCAGGTCCACCGCGACCGCCAGCATGGCGTAGGTGAGATATTTGCCCATCAGGCTGACCGCGTAGGTCGGCACGTGAAAGGCCGATTCCGGCGGCACGGCCAGGTTCAGCACCGGCACCAGAACCGCCAGCGCCACCAGCGCCGCCATGAAGATGATTCCTGCGCGATCCCGGAACAGAAAGCCGCGATAGACAGGCCCGCTCATCCCATCTCCTCCTTACGCTTCCACGGCGCGGCCACGCAGCGCGAACAGGCCGCGCGGACGCCACTGGATGAACAGGATCACCGCGACCAGGATCAGGATCTTGGCCAGCACGGCGCCGATCATCGGCTCCATGAATTTGTTGACGACGCCAAGGCTGAGCGCGCCGACAAACGCGCCCCACAGGCTGCCCACCCCGCCGAACACGACGACCAGGAAGGAATCGATGATGTAGGACTGGCCGAGATTGGGGCTGACATTGTCGATCTGGCTAATCGCCACGCCCGCCATGCCGGCCACTCCGGCGCCCAGGCCGAAGGTCATGGCGTCCACCCAGCCAGAGCGGATGCCGACATTGCCCGCCATGCGCCGGTTCTGTGTAACCGCGCGCATCCGCAGGCCGAACGAGGTCTTGCGGATCACCAGCAACATGCCCAGGAACACGATCAGCGTGAACACGGCGATGGCGATACGGTTCAGCGTCAGGTCCAGTCCCGGAACCACCTCCACCGTGCCGGTCATCCATGACGGCGTGGAGACCCGCACATTGGACGAGCCGAAAATGCTGCGCACCGTCTGTTGCAGGATCAGGCTGACGCCCCAGGTCGCCAGCAGCGTCTCCAGCGGCCGGCCATAGAGGAAGCGGATGATCCCGCGTTCCATAGCCACGCCCATACCGCCGGAAACCAGAAAGGCGGCCGGAACGGCGGCCAGCAGGGCGTAATCCAGCGCACCGGGTGCAAAGGCGACAAACAGGCTCTGCACCACAAATGTGGTGTAGGCGCCCAGCATCACCAGTTCGCCATGCGCCATATTGATGACGCCCATCACGCCGAACGTGATGGCCAGCCCCGCCGCCGCCAGCAACAGGACCGTGCCCAACGACACCCCGTACCAGAGGTTCTGCACGACCCCCAGACGCTCCAGCCGGTGCTCCAGCGTCAGAACCCCGGCCAGGGCCGCTGTGCGCACCGCGCCTTCGGACCGGGAGGCGGTGCGATTCAGAAGGCTGAGCGCATCGCGATTGCCGCGTCCCACCACGATTTCGACGGCGGCGATCATGGCCGCTTCGCCGTCGCTGGCCTGATCCAGCACGATAGCGGCTTCGGCCTCGCGCAATTTTTTCAGGATGCCGCTGTTCTCCTCTTCCGCGATGGCCTGGCGCACCATGTCCAGCGCCGAGGCGTCGCGCGAGCGGAACACCGAATCCGCCGCGCGCGCGCGGACGGAGGGATTGTCGGACAGCAGTGTCAGCGAACCGCGTGCTGCTTGCAGGGCGCGGCGGACGCGGTTGTTCACCCGGACCTGGGCGAAATCGGCGGCGGCCACGGCCTCATCCGCCTCATCGCCGGTCAGGGGGTCGACCAGATTCAGCATGCCGCGCTCTTCGCCCGGTTCGGCGATCCAGACTGCGCCATCGGCGCGGCGGATATAGAGATTGCCAGCCTCCAGCGCATCGACCACGGCCAGCGCGCGCTCATCGCCTGTATTGGCGATGCGTTGCAGGAAAGTTTCGGTCTCGGCGAAGCCTCCGCCATCGAAGGCAGTCAGGACATCCTCGAAGTCATAGTCGCCCGTTACGAAGATGTCTGTCGCGGGCGCATCGTCGGCTGAAGCGAACGCTTCACCGTCTTCGATAGCGGTGTCCGCTACCAAATCCGGATCGGCCCGCGGCGCGCCATCCAGCGCCGTCTCTTGCTCCTGAGCGATGGCCGGCACCACGGCAAGGCCCAGCGCCGCGGCGAAACAGAGGGTACGAAGAAGGCGCATCATGCCTGCTCGATTGTCAGTATGGCTTGTGATGGAAACCACCGCGCGCGGGCGCGAGGGAGGCGAATTGGCCAGGCGCGGGGAAACACGCGCCTGGCCACACGTTGCGGGAAGAGGATGACTTCCCTGTCCCTGGCCCTACTGGGTCGCTGCCGACCCCAGACAGACCTGGGTGACGGTGTTGTAGTTTCCGCAATTGATCGGGTCGGTCCAATCGCCGATCAGATCGCGGGACTCCGGCAGGTATTTCGACCACGCCTCGCCTGGCACAAGATCGTCGGTCTCCCAGACCACATCGAACTGGCCGTCGGCGCGGATTTCGCCGATCAGCACAGGCTTGGTGATATGGTGGTTGGGCAGCATGACCGCCGTGCCGCCGGTCAGGTTTGGCACCTCGACGCCGATAATGGCGTCGATGATGGCGTCGGGATCGGTTGTCCCGGCCGCCTCGACCGCCGCGGCCCACATATTGAAGCCGATATAATGGGCTTCCATCGGGTCGTTGGTGACGCGCGAGGTCGAGCCGATGAAGTCATGCCAGGCTTCGATGAAGGCCGCGTTTTCCGGTGTCTCGACCGACATGAAATAGTTCCAGGCCGCCAGATGGCCGACCAGCGGCGTCGTATCCAGACCCGCCAGCTCCTCCTCGCCGACCGAGAACGCCACCACGGGAATGTCGGTGGCGGCGATGCCCTGATTGCCCAGTTCGCGATAGAACGGGACATTGGCGTCGCCATTGATGGTGGAGACCACCGCCGTCTTCTTTCCGGCCGAACCGAAGGCGCGGATTTCCGCGACGATGGTCTGCCAGTCGGAATGACCGAACGGCGTGTAGTTGATAATGATGTCTTCCGCCGCCACGCCATGATCCAGCAGGAACTGCTCCAGAATCTTGTTGGTGGTTTGCGGATAGACATAGTCGGTGCCGGCCAGCACCCAGCGTTCCACGCCTTCCTCTTCCATCAGATACTCGACGGCGGGGATGGCCTGCTGGTTCGGCGCGGCGCCCGTGTAGAACACGTTGCGCTGGCTTTCCTCGCCTTCATATTGAACCGGGTAGAAAAGCAGACCGTTCAGCTCCTCGAACACCGGCAGCACCGACTTGCGGCACACCGAGGTCCAGCAACCAAACACCGCGTCCACCTGATCCACGACCAGAAGCTCGCGCGCCTTTTCGGCGGCGAACGGCCAGTCGGAGGCGATGTCCACCACCACGGCTTCCAATGGGCGGCCGAGCAGGCCGCCTTTCGCATTCTGCTGTTCGACCAGCATCAGCATGACGTCCTTCAGCGTGGTTTCGCTGATCGCCATCGTGCCGGACAGGGAGTGCAGGACGCCGACCTTGATCGGCTCCCCGCTCTGGGCGTGGGCCGCGGACGCCGCCATCAGCGCCGTGCAGCCCACAAGAAGATGTTTCAGTGCTTTCATTCCATTCGCCTTTCGCCTGTTCGCCTTTCTGTAGTCTTCCGTAGTTGCGCCCGCTGGCTCGCGCCGCCCTAGAAGCCGACGCTGATGCCGACCGAGCTGGTCAGGAAGCTTTTGTCGGGATTACCCGGGATCGCCGAGGCGCTGGTGATGTAGTAGGTGAGGCCGAAATCCAGCGACCAGTCGCCATAGGCGGAGTCGATAAAGGTCAGCGGCACGCCCAGCGCCAGACCGCCATAGCCATAGGCCAGGCCGCTCT
>JBJHDH010000001.1:0-181195 GCA_050486445.1 Euryhalocaulis sp. | reverse complement strand
GTGGCGCTGGACCCCGATGGCGGCGTGCTGGCGATGGCCGGGGGCCGCGCCTATGACCGCAGCCAGTTCAACCGCATCAGCCAGGCGCGGCGCCAGCCGGGTTCGGCGTTCAAGACCTTCGTCTATCTGGCGGCCATCGAGGCGGGACTGACGCCCGACACCGTGCGGCTGGATGGTCCGGTGCGCTTCGGCGACTATGCGCCGGGCAATTACAACAACCGCTATGAGGGCGACATAACGCTGCGCCGCGCCTTCGAGCAGTCTTCGAACAGCGTCGCGGTGCGTCTGGCGCAGGAAACCGGACTGGCGGCGGTCTCGCGCACGGCTCGGCGGCTGGGCATTGTCTCGCCGCTGCGGCAGGAGGCGGCGCTGGCGCTGGGCGCGCAGGAGGTGACGCCGCTGGAACTGGCCGCCGCCTATGTTCCCTTCGCAAATGGCGGCATGGGCGTGATCCCGCATGGGGTGACGCGCATCCGCACGCCGCAGGGCGAGGTGATTTACGAGCGCCGCGGCTCTGGCCCCGGCCGCGCCGTCGAGCCCTGGGCGCTTGCGCAGATGCGCGATCTGCTGGCCGGCGTCACGGCGCGGGGCACGGGCCGCCGCGCGGCGATCCCGGGCCGCGATGTCGGCGGCAAGACAGGCACGACCGACAGATTCCGCGACGCCTGGTTCGCAGGCTATGCCGATGGCGTGACGGGTCTGGTCTGGGTCGGCAATGACGATTTCAAACCGATGACCGATGTCACCGGCGGCACGCTGCCCGCCGAAATCTGGGGCCGGTTCATGCAGGCGGCGCCATCCTTCACCGCCGCCTTGCAGGCCCGGCTGGAGTTTCAGTCCCAGCCCGCATACCGGCCCGCGCCCGAGGCCGCGCCCGCGCCGGGCGACTGGGTGTTGCCCGACCCCGAAGCGGCGCCGCAGGCGCCGGCGGCGGCGGTCACGCGCCAGACCCCGCGCGAGGACGACCCGCTCGGCGCCCTGATCGCCCGGGTGGGGCAGTAGTTGGAAATCGGCGAAGCAGGGTGATCTCCCCCGCGCTACGCGCAGGGAGGATTGTGCACCTAACCCAGCTCCAGAATGGCCGTGGCGGCGAGCACGGCCAGCGCCGCGGCCCAAAGCGCGAATGTGAGGCCGCGGCGCGAGCGCGCCATGCGGCGCGACAGCGCGTCCACCGTCTTCGTATCCAGCGCTACCGCGCCATTGCGCCATGCGGCGGCCAGACTACGCATGTCTTCCATCGTACGGGGCAGGTCGCGCGCCGCGTCGCGCAGCCGCCGCAGGTCTGTCACGGCCTCTTCCAGCATGGCTTCCGGCCCCAGTTCGCGGCGCAGAAACCGCTCCACCACCGGGCGCGAGACCGCCCAGATGTCCAGCTCCGGGTCGAGCGCGCGGGCCACGCCTTCGGCCTGCACCATCGTTTTTTGCAGCAGGACCAGTTCGGGGCGCAGCCGCATGTCGAACAGTTCGGTGATCTCGAAGAGTTGCAGCAGCACGCGGCTCATCGCCACGTCGCGCGCGGTCTTGCCGAAAATCGGCTCGCCCACCGCCCGCAGGGCGGCGGCGAATTCGGCGTGCGCGAACCCGGCCGGCACATAGCCGGCGTCGAAATGCGCGCGCGCCGCGCGGTCGTAATCGCGTTCCAGAAAGCCGAAGATGATCTCGGCCAGATAGCGCCGTTCGGCCGGGCCGAGCCGGCCCATAATACCGAAATCCACCAGCACCAGCGCGCCGTCCGGCGCCACGAACAGATTGCCCTCGTGCATGTCGGCGTGAAACACGCCGAACTCCAGCGCGCTTGACAGGAACATCCGCATAACGCGCGCGGCGAGTGCGCGCCGGTCCACGCCGCTTTGCGCCAGCGCGTCCGGATCGCTGAGCGGCGCGCCGTCGATCCATTCGGTGGTCATCACCCGGCGGCCGCAGCGCGGCCAGTCCGGCGCCGGGGCGCGCACGCCGTCCATGGTGGAGGCGATTTCCAGCATTTCAGCCGCCGCCGCCGCCTCCAGCCGCAAATCAATCTCCAGCGCCAGCGACCGCGCCAGCGTCTCGACAAAGGCGCCGGGCTCCAGACGGCGGGCAGAGGGAACAAAACGCTCCAGCATCCGCGCGGCGAGGCGAAAGGATTCGACATCGCGCGCCAGGCGCTGCTCGACGCCGGGGCGCAGCACTTTCACCGCCACATCCCGCCCGTCGGGCGATACGGCGCGATGCACCTGCGCCACGCTGGCGGCGGCGACTGCCTCGCCCAGTTCGGCATAGAGCGTCTCTGTGCTCTGGCCGAACTCCGCCTCGATGGCGGCGCGCGCCTCCGCCTGTGAAAAGCGCGGCGCATTGTCCTTCAGCCGCGCCAGTCCGGCGGCGAAGCGCGGTTCCAATATGTCCGCCCGCGTAGCCAGAAACTGGCCCAGCTTCACATAGGTGGGGCCGAGTTGCTCCAGCGCGCGGGCGAAGCGCTCGCCCGGATTATCCGCACGCCGCGGCCGGGCGATGAGGCGCGTGAGGCGGGCAAAACCGCGCGCCCAGGGCGGCAGCTTCGCCTGATATTCGCGCGGCAGCAGCGCATCGTGCCGCGCCAGCACGAAACCGGCCCGCACAAGCCTCAGGGCCGCGCCGAAATCGCCCATCAGAGCGCCCAGCCGGTATGCAGCGCGGCCACGCCGCCGCCAAAGTTCATATACGAAACATTTCCGAACCCGGCGGCGCGCAACTCGGCGGCCAGCACCTCCTGATCCGGGAAGCGGCGGATGCTCTCGACAAAATAACGATAGGGCTCGGCCGTCCCGGCGGCGGCGCGGCCGAGCGCCGGGATGATCCGGCCGGAATAGAGCCGGTAGAGCCGGTCCAGCGCCGCGGTCGTGGGATGCGACATTTCCAGGCACAGGAACCGCCCGCCGGGGCGCAGCACGCGCCGCGCCTCAGACAGCGCCGCCGCCCGGTCCGTCACATTGCGGATGCCAAAACCGATCGTGACGCAGTCAATGCTGCGGTCCGGGAAAGGCAGCGCTTCGGCGTCGATCTGCGCCCAGAGCGCATGTTCCGCGCCGCGCCGCTTGCGCCCGGCCGCCAGCATGTCGGCGTTGATGTCGGCGACGATGGCGCGCGGGGCCGGTCCGCCGCGCCGCTTCGCCGCGCGCGCGCCCAGTTTCAGCCAGCGCAGGGCCAGATCGCCCGTGCCGCCCGCGACATCCAGCAGCAGTTCGCCCGGCCGCGGATTGGCCTTCGCGATTACGATGTCTTTCCAGATGCGGTGCGCGCCGCCGGACATCAGATCGTTCATCAAATCATAGCGCCCGGCCACGGCGTCGAACACGCCGCGCACCAGCGCGGGCTTTTCACGCGCATCCACGTCGCGCGCGCCAAACGGCACGGTGCGCGCCGCATTGGAAGCCGTATTGGCGGACAGAGCAGGATCGGGGGACGGGACCGTCATCGGGCGCAATCTAGAGCGGGCGGACGCCGGACGCCACGCGCCGCTTCGCCACTCCCCGCTTCAGCGGTCCTGAAGCACGGGTTCGGGAGCCGGGCAGGCGATTCCGCATCCGGCCAGGCCGCAATAGCCGCCGGGATTCTTGTGCAGATATTGCTGGTGGCCGTCCTCGGCGAAATGGAAGTCCGGCGCGGGCGCGATCTCGGTGGTGATGGGTCCATAACCGGCGGCGTTCAGCGCCGCCTGATACGCCTCGCGGCTCATCAGCGCCGCGCGCAACTGGTCGTCGCCATGCGTGAAGATGGCGGAACGGTATTGCGCGCCGACATCGTTCCCCTGACGCATGCCCTGGGTCGGATCGTGGTTTTCCCAGAACGCGCGCAGCAGCGTGTCATAGGAAATCCGGGCCGGGTCGTGGATCACGCGCACGATCTCGGCATGGCCGGTCTCGCCGCCGCACACCTCGCGATAGGCCGGGTCAGGCGTATGGCCGCCCTGATAGCCAACGGCGGTGACCCAGACGCCCTTCAGGCGCCAGAACAGGCGCTCCGCCCCCCAGAAACAGCCCATGCCGAAATCGGCGACGCGCAGCCCTTCAGGCCAGGGGCCGCGCAAGGGCCGGCCGTTGACGGCGTGAAGCATGCCGGAAGCCGGTTTCAGCGCCGGCGCGGAGGATGTCTGCTGCTCGGTCAGCATGGCTCGGCCCCTGTGGACAATCATCATATCCTTCAGGGGCGGCGCGGGCCAGAAGCGGATTCAGATGAAGCGGTTGAAGCGGGGTCTGGCGCGGGGATATAAGCGCGCCTTCGCGTCCGGCCCTGACGGTCCGCCGCGCGGATGGTGAGGTGGCCGAGTGGTCGAAGGCGCACGCCTGGAACGCGTGTAGGCGGGAAACCGTCTCGTGGGTTCGAATCCCACCCTCACCGCCATCCCATGGCGGTTTTCGGGAACAGCTTTCGCGCTCATGCGCTTTCACGTCAAAGCTCCATCTGCAAGGGGCGAATGGGAGGCATGCGTTATGGGCAAGGCGATCCTGCTCTGGCTGTTCGGGGTTCCGATCCCGCTCATCATCCTTCTTCTTATAATCTTCTAGAGAGCGGACATGGCCGATACCCTCATCGTCGCCGCGCCTTCCGGCCCTTCGGGCGGCTGGTCGAAATCGGCTGTCAGCTGGCCGGCGATCATCGCCGGCGCCATGGCGGCCGGCGCGCTAACCGCCGCCTTGCTGATTCTGGGGTCTGCTTTCGGCTTCGCCAGCTTCTCGCCCTTCACGGGCGAGGGGCTCTCCCTCGCGACTATCGGCGTGGTGACTGTAATCTGGCTGATTTTCGTCCAGATCGCGGCGTCCGCGCTGGGGGGATATCTCGCGGGCAGGCTCCGGGTCCGCTGGTCGATCCAGCGCGACGAAGTCTTTTTCCGCGACACTGCTCATGGCCTGCTGACATGGGCTCTCTCAACACTACTGGTCTTCACGGTGCTGAGCGGGGGAATCGGCGCCGCCGGCGCCATTGGCGCGCACGCCGCGACAGCGGCGGTGATGACCCAGGGAGAGGAGGCCGACCCGCTGAACTATTTCTCCGACCGGCTTTTCCGGGGGGCCAGCCCGGCGGCTACGGAGGCCGCCCGCGCCGAGTCGCGGCGTATCTTCGCCCGCGGACTGGCGGATGGGGGGGCGGGCGTTTCCGCCCCTGACCGGGACTATCTGGTCACGCTCGTGGCCGCGCAGGCCGGCATCGGCGCCGGCGAGGCAGAGACCCGTGTAGATGCTGCGCTGACCGATCTTCGCGCCGCAGAAGAGACCGCGCGTGATAGCGCCGATGCGATCCGCGCCGCTGGCGCAACGCTGGCCATCGCCACCTTTCTCGCGCTTTTGGCCGGCGCTTTCGCGGCCTGTGTCGCGGCGGTCTTCGGCGGCCGCGAGCGCGATGGCCTGGAGGACGCTGCGCTCACGCCCTGAGTGAGGCGGCCGCTAACCGCAAGCCTTATTGAGTATGAGCGCAGCCCTCTAAAACCGCTCGACCGCCAGCGCCACGCCCTCGCCGCCGCCGATGCACAGGCTGGCGATCCCGCGCTTTCCGCCGGTCCGTTCCAGCGCGTTCAGCAGCGTGGCGATGACCCGCGCGCCCGATGCGCCGATCGGATGGCCGAGCGCGCAGGCGCCGCCATGCAGGTTCACGATGTCGCGGGGGATGCCCAGCTCCTTCATCGCGATCATCGGCACCATCGCAAAGGCCTCGTTGATCTCCCACAGATCGACATCGCCCGTTTCCCATCCCGCGCGCGCCAGCGCCGCGCGGATGGCGCCCACCGGCGCGGTGGTGAAAAGCTCTGGCTCATGGCTGTGCGAGCCGGAGGCGACGATGCGCGCTACGGGGTTCAGGCCGCGCTTTTCCGCCTCCGACGCGCGCATCAGCACCAGCGCGGCGGCGCCGTCGGAAATGCCGCTGGCGTTGGCGGCGGTGATCGTGCCGTTCGGGCCGAAAGCGGGGCGCAACTCCGGAATCTTCTCGGGCCGCGCCTTTTTCGGCAGCTCGTCCTCGCTGACCGTGATTTCGCCCTTGCGGTCCCTGATGCTCACCGGCGCGATCTCGCGGCTGAATTTGCCTTCGACCTGCGCCGTCTGCGCCCGGCGCAGCGTCTCGATGGCGTATTCATCCTGCGCCTCGCGCGTGAGCTGGTATTTCGCCGCCGTGGCGTCGGCGTGCACGCCCATCGCCTTGCCGTCATAGGCGTCGGTCAGCCCGTCCAGCGCCATATGGTCGTGCAGCGTGTCGGCGCCGAATTTGAACCCCGCGCGATGCGTGGGCAGAAGATGCGGCGCGCGCGTCATCGACTCCATGCCGCCGGCCACGATCACCTCCGCGTCGCGGGCCAGCAAAGCCTGCGCGCCGATAACGGCGGCCTGAAGGCCGCTGCCGCAGACCTTGTTCAGCGTCATGGCGCGGGTGGATTTTTCCAGCCCGGCTTTCAGCGCCGCCTGGCGCGCCGGGGCCTGGCCCTGACCGGCCTGAAGCACATTGCCCATGATGACGGTATCGACCGTGTGCGGGTCCAGTTTCGCATCGGCCAGCGCGCCCTTGATCGCGGTGGCGCCCAGCTCGCTGGCCGGCATGGCGGCCAGCTCGCCCAGCAGCGCGCCGATGGGCGTGCGCGCATAACCGGCGATGACGATGGGGTCGGACTGGGTCTCGGGCATGCGATGATCTCCGTGCGCGGGCGGAAAAGGGCTTGCATCCGATATGGCGCCGTATCTGTTGCGCCGCAACATGACACCTGTATCCGCCGGCGCCCTGATTCAGCTCAATCGTGAGCGGCGGCGGCCCGGCGCAAACGGTCATTGATCGCCTCGCCCAGCCCGGTCTCCGGCACCGGCGCGACGGCGATACGCTCATATTGCGCGTCCAGCGTGCGCAGATGCGCGAACAGGTTCGCCGCCGCCTCGCGCAGATCGCCGGCGGGTGAAAGATTGAGGTCCGCGTCTGCCACCGGGCCAAAGCCGAGAAACGCCTCGCCGGGTGCGGCGCCCGCCGCGTCCAGCCGCAGGCGCGCGCGCGGCGCATAATGGCGCAGCATCATGCCGGGGCTGGCGGGCGCCGCTTCCATGTCCGGCGCGGCGAGCGGGCCGGTCACGGCCTCGATCTCCGCCCGCGCCAGCCCGCCGGGGCGCAGCAGCGCCGCGCGATCCCCCTGCACGGCGATCACGGTGGATTCAACGCCGACCGGGCACGGCCCGCCATCCAGGATCAGATCGATGCGATCCCCCAGCCCCTCGGCCACATGCTGCGCCGTTGTCGGGCTGGGCGCGCCGGAGGGATTGGCGCTGGGCGCGGCCAGGGGAAAGCCGCACGCCGCGATCAACGCCTGCGCGGCGGGGTGCGCCGGGGCGCGCAGGGCGATGGTGGAAAGGCCCGCGCGCGCCAGATCGCAGACGCTGGCGTCCGGCAGAACCGGCAGAACCAGAGTCAGCGGGCCGGGCCAGAAGCGCGCCGCCAGCGTTCCGGCCAGCGGGCTGAAGACGCCCTGCGCCGCCGCCATGTCCGCGCCCGTCACGTGCGCGATCAGCGGATTGAAGCGCGGGCGGCCCTTGGCCTCATACAGCCGCGCCACGGCGCTGGCGTTCGCCGCGTCGGCGGCCAGGCCATAGACCGTCTCGGTCGGGATCGCCACCAGACCGCCCGCGCGCAGAATCGCCGCCGCGCGCGCAATGGCGGCGGGATCGTCGGCGGGCAGGATGGGCGCGGCGGACATGGCTCCGCATCCTCCGGCGGCGCGCCCGCGTCAAGCGCGGCCCCCGCGGTGAAGTTCGCCATCTGTTCCATCCGGGCGGCGATATGCTTAGACTGCGCGCTTCGCAGGGAGAGGGATTCGCGCCATGCCCGCTTGGCTGTCGCCGGAACTGATCGCCATCGCCGTTCTTGCGATGCTAATCGTCAATATATTTCTGTGTCTGTTGCTGCTGCTACGGCACCCAAAGGCAGGCGGTCCTGAAAAGAATCTCTCAGAGGTAATAGCGGTTGTTCGGGAAGAGATGACCAATGCCGCTCGAAGTGCACGAGAGGAATTTTCTTCTCAATTAGAAACAAGCCGTGGCGCAGCAGAGACACACGCAAAATCCCTGCGCGAAGAGTTGATGGGCAGTTTCGATAAATTATCGAAGGGCATCACTTTGCGTCTCGATGGCTTTACCCAAAGCCTTTCGGATCACCGGAAGGCCGCGAGTGAGGAGGCGCGTGCGCTGCGCGAAGAGGTTGGCAATACGCTTTCGGCTCTAAGGACAAGCATAACAGAGGGGATTGAAACCTCATCGCGCAATCAAGTGGAAAAACTAGAGGCGGTTGTTGCTTCTGTTAAAGGCCTTATGGATTCAAACGAAAAGCGTCACGATGCGCTACGCCAAACGGTCGAAGAAAAGCTCGACAAGGTTCGGGGTGAGAATGCAGAGAAACTTGAACAAATGCGTCTCACTGTCGATGAAAAGCTTCAGGGCACGCTCGAGCAGCGACTGGGGGCATCCTTCAACCAAGTCAATGAGAATTTGGAGCGTGTGTTCAAGTCGGTAGGTGAGATGCAAAGCCTTGCTACCGGAGTTGGCGACCTCAAGCGCGTCCTGTCGAATGTTAAGGCGCGGGGCACATGGGGTGAAACCAATTTGGGCATGTTGCTCGAACAAGTGCTTGCTACGGAACAATATGCTGAGAACGTTGAGGTGGTCCCCAATACCGGGCAGCGGGTAGAATATGCTGTTAAGCTTCCCGGTGATGAAGACGTGCCGATATGGCTTCCAATCGACGCGAAAGTGCCCCTCGGAGATTATGAAAAATTAGCCGAAGCCTCCGAGAGGGGGGACGCTGTAGGAGTTGAAGAGGCGGCAAAAGCATTTGAGCGGGCCATCCGTCTGTGCGGGCGCACAATTTGCGAAAAATATATCAACCCTCCGCATTCGACGGATTTTGCTGTGATGTTCCTGCCAACCGAAGGTTTGTTCGCTGAAGTTGTGCGTCGTCCTGGGCTTGTCGATTCACTGCAAAGAGATTGCCGGGTTGTTGTCGCCGGGCCGACCACCTTGATGGCCCTTCTGGTTTCTCTGCGTATGGGATTCCGTTCCTTGGCTATTCAAGAACGCTCCAGTGAGGTTTGGCGAGTGCTGGGCGCCGTTAAAACAGAATTCCAGAAATTTGGAAACGTGCTCGATAAAGTGGAAAAGAAACTGGGAGAGGCGCAAAAAACCGTTGAGGCCGCTGGGGTTCGACGCCGTGCAGTCGACAGACAATTGAAGGCTGTTGAGGCGTTACCGGAGGCAGCGACTAAGGATGTCATGGCCAAAGTTGCGGAAGAATTCGCAGAGGAAATAGAGCACATCGACATATCCTTGGATCCATAGGATGTTGACCACCTAAAGCACGCACATCGAAATCCCTGCCAGATTCCGTGCTCGCCCTCAGCGACGACCGCGACGACGATGGCGGGGAAGAGCAGGACGCGGCGGCGTCTTAGAGCGTTTCCAGGCGAAGTGGAAACCGGTTCGCCGTCCGGAAACGCGAGAATCAAAGAGTTGGAGCATTTCCGCGATTAGAAGAGCGGAAATGCTCTAAGCGGACAAACCAAACACCCCCTCACCAGTAAGGATCGCGCTGGGCGCCGGAGAACAGCTCGGCCAGGCGGCGCTGCGTCGCCGGGCTGGCGATGGAACGCGCCTCGTCCGGGCTGAACCAGCCGCGTTCTGCGATCTCCATCCCGCTTTGCGGCGGCGCGGGGCGCCAGTCCTGCGCACGCCAGAGCAGCACATGATCGCCGGGCACGGCGCGCTCATTATTGAAGACGCCAAGCAGGACCAGCGCGCCGGGCTCGCATCCGGCCTCCTCCCGCGCCTCGCGCCTTGCCGCGTCCTCGGCCGTCTCGCCGCGCTCCACCCCGCCGCCGGGAAAATGCCAGCCGGCCTCATAGGAATGGCGCACCAGCGCCACGCGGCCGTCATCGCCGGTCAGCACCACGCGCACGCCCAGAACCATGCCGCGCCGCAGCCGGCCGTGGGCGTGGATCAGCGGGCGGGCGAGGCGGAAGGCGGCGCGCAACAGCATCGGAGCAGATTGACCCGGAACGCGCCCCGGGCGAAGCGGAGATTATGGATCAGGACCAGGTTTCCACCCCTGCGGCGGCCCCCGTCCCCGGCGCGGGCGCCATCGTCTTCCGGCGCGACGCGGTGCTGCTGGTGCGCCGCGCCAAACCGCCGCTGGACGGGCAATGGTCGATCCCCGGCGGGCGCATCGAATGGGGCGAGACGGCGCAGGCCGCCGCCCTGCGCGAACTGCGCGAGGAGACCGGCGTGGAGGCGGAGGTGATCGGCCTGGCCGGCGTGTTCGATTTTATCGGCGAAGACCGGCACGTTGTGCTGATCGACTATGCGATGCGCTGGCGCGCGGGCGAGCCGCGCGCGGCGGACGATGTGTCGGATGCGCGCTTTTTCGCGCCGGAGGAATTGCCGGGGCTCGGCCTGTGGGATGAGACGCTGCGCGCCATAAATCTGGCGCGCGCCATGCTCCGGCCGTAATTTTCCACCCTCATGCCCGCATCCTCTCCACCGGCGTTATTCATGTCTCCCACAGTTTCCTTTTCCAGCCTGCGCTGTGCGCGCGCCGCGATCCTCGCCGCCGCTTGTATGCTGGCGCTGGCCGCGCCCGCCGCCGCCCAGTGGCGGGTGCTCCAGGCGCCGTCTTCGGGCGACGCGCCGCGCGGCCGCGCGGGGATGCTGCACGAACTCGCCGGCACGCTGGGCGCGGTGCATTATCTCGCCGTTGTTTGCGAGGGGCGCGGCAATCAGTACTGGCGCGAGCGCATGATGACGCTGCTGGACGCCGAGGCCGCCGACCGCTTTCTGCGCGCCGCGATGATCGAAGCGTTCAATGACCAGTACCGCGCCAGCGAACGCGCCTTTCCCTCCTGCTCCGGCGCGGCGCGGACGGCGCAGCGCGAAAGCGCGGAGCGGGGCCTGTTCCTGGCAGAGGCGCTGGGCGCCCCCTACAGGTGAAGCGGGCAGGCGAATGCGCCCGGTGCGGGAGCCAGCTTGACCGCGCCCCCCGGGCCCGCGAAACATAGGCGCGAACGAGGGGGGGACGTGTTCATGTCCGATATCAGGCGCGATGATTCGCACCTTGCGATGGACGAGGACGAGCAGAAATCCGTTGCGCTGGACCGAATCCTGGATGCGTGGGACGACGCGCTGGGCGATGGCTGCGAGCCGGAACTGATCGCCACGGCCGCGATTTTCGCGGCCCTGTCCGATATGGTGGACGCCTATGGCGAGAACGCCGTGGCGGAAATGGCGGAGACTCTGCCAGAGCGGATTCGCGGCGGAGAATTCTCGATGCGTCAGGGCGACACGCACTGACGTCCCGTCATTGATGCATTGAGGCCGGGCGCCCGCCCGGCGTGCGCGGCCGGCGTCCCTGTCTGGTGTCCTGTCTGGTGTCCTGTCAGGCGCTGCTGGCCGCGCTGAACGGGGCGATGATCTCGGCCGAGGCGCGTTGCGTTTCTTCCAGCGGCGCCTTGCGCGCATATTCGGTCATCTCCGCCTCCGGCATCGGCCGGGCGAAATAATAGCCCTGGATGATATTGCAGCCGAGGCTTTGGAGCATGGCGACCTGTTCGGCCGTCTCGGCGCCTTCGGCCACCACGTCGAGCCGCAGCGAACGCGCCAGCGCCAGAATGGTCTGCACGATCACGCGCGCGTTCGGGTCGTCGCCCAGCACGCGCACGAACGACTGGTCGATCTTGAATGTGTCGAACGGCATGCGCGTCAGATGCGCCAGGCTGGAATGGCCGGTGCCGAAATCGTCGATGGCGAAGCGCACGCCCAGACGCCGCAGCGGCTCGATCTGCGCCAGCGCGCGCTCCGGATCGGTCATGGCGACGGATTCGGTGATCTCCAGCTCCAGCAGCTCGGCAGGCAGGTCCGATTCAGCCAGCACCGTTTCCACCGTCTGGCGGAAATCGGGACGCTCGAACTGTAGCGCCGAAACATTCACCGAAACCGGAATGGCGTAGCCTTTGGCGCGCCAGCGCGCGGCGGCGCGGCATGCTTCCGCCAGCACATAGCCCCCCATCTCGGCGATCAGGCCGGTCTCCTCGGCGACCTGGATGAACGAGCCCGGCGCGCGCAGCGTCCCGTCCGGATGGCGCCAGCGGACCAGCGCCTCCACGCCGGTCAGCGCGCCGGAACGGGCGGAAATCTTGGGCTGGTAATAGACGCTGAATTCGTCGCGCTCGATGGCGCGGCGCAATTCGTGTTCCAGCGTCACACGCGCCATCGCCGCCTGGGTCAGGCCTTCGTCGAACACGCGGTATCCCGCGCCGCCGATTTTCTTCACCTCGTCCAGCGCCAGATTGGCGTTGCGCAGCAGCAGTTCCGGCCCCTCGCCATGACGCGGGAAATGCGCGATCCCGATTGAGCAGGCGATGACCACATGCTGGCCCAGAATTTCAATCGGCTGTTCGATGGCGCGCAGGATTCCCGTGGCCAGATTTTCCGCCTCGGCGTCCCCGGCCGCGCCGGTCACCAGCAGCGCGAATTCGTCGGCCGTGATGCGGGCCAGCACATTGCCGCAGGCGCTCTCTTCCGCGCCGGCGCCGGTCAGGCCCGCCGCGCGCAGGTTTTCCTCATGCCGGGCCACAGCGGTCTGGATGCGCTGGGCCGTCATGCGGATCAGCCGGTCGCCCTGCTTGGCGCCGAACGTATCGTTCAGCCGCTTGAAGCGGTCCAGGTCGATCAGAAACACCGCCCCCGCGCAGCCCTCGCGCAGCATGGCGCGCGAATGCTCCATAAAGGCGGTCTGGTTCGGCAGGCCGGTGAGATGGTCGGCATAGGCGAGCTGGCGCACATGCTCCAGGCTGCCTTTCAGCCGGTCCATCATGGCGTTGACGCCTTCGGCCAGATCCTGAATCTCGTCGCCGGTTCGCATGTCCAGGCGCTCGTCCAGGCGCCCGCGCGCCGCCTTGCGCGCCGCCATGGAGATGCGCCGCAGCGGCCGCGTCGCCCACATCAGATAAAGGCCGGCCGCCGGAACAAGCAGCACAAAGCCCAGCGCCACCGCGATCAGCGAGCGGCGCAGCGCCGCCTCGGCCGCGCTTCCGGCGCCCGGAATCTCGGCGGTGACGCTGACCGCGCCCGCGATACGCCCCGCCACCATCACCGGCGCCGCGACATGACCGGCCACGCCGCTTCTGGCCGCGCCCGCCTCCCCGCGCCAGATCGCGTCCTGTGTCAGGTTTGCATCGGCGCGCGTCCACTCGGCGTCGAACATGCCGCGCTCGAAAACGATATTGCCGTCGCTGTCGGAAAGCCGGGCGTGCAGAATATAATCCTGGCGCGCCGCTTCCCCGATCGCGGCGCGGACATCGGGGTGATCCAGCGATCCGGCCAGCGCCGCCATTTCCGCGATCCGCCCGGCATAGATGCGCGCGGCGTCGGCGGCGATTTCCGCCTGCGCGCCGCGTTCGCCCATTACATGGACGGTGAGCGACAGCGCTCCGAACGCAGCGATCAGCACGGCCAGCAGCGCCGTGATCTTCACCGCCAGAAGCCGCGGCCATTTCATGTTTATCAGATCGCGCACGATGGACTATCCGCCCTGCAAACCCGCTTCCCCGTCGCGGTCTGCATAGCAAAAGCGGATTTATCCCCAATAAATGGGCGCCCCCATTGCGTGTGCGGTCGGTTTTACCGGGCGCTAACCGTAACCGCGCCGGGCGCGCCGCATGCGGGACATTGCGGATCGCGCGGCAGGCGCACGGCGCGCGCCTCGCCGGAAAGCCCGTCGATCAGCACCAGCCGCCCGGCCAGCGTCTCGCCCGCGCCGGTCAGCAGCTTCACCGTCTCCAGCGCCATCCAGGCGCCCACGATCCCGGCAACCGCGCCCAGCACCCCCATCTGCGCGCAGGAGGCGGCGTCCGGCGGCGCCTCGGGCGTCAGGCAGCGATAGCAGGGCGAGGCCGGGTCGCGCGGATCGAACACGGCGACCTGGCCGGAAAACCGCTCCACGGCGCCGGAGACCAGAGGCGCACGGGCGCGCAGCGCGGCTTCGTTCAGCAGAAAGCGCGGCTCGAAGGAATCCAGCGCGTCCAGCACCACATCCATACCGGCCAGCGTCTCATCGGCGTTGCGTTCGTCCAGCATCTCCGCCCGCGCTTCGACGGTGATGTCCGGGTTCAGCGCGGCGAGACGTTCCGCGCCCGCCTCCGCCTTGTTCCGGTCCAGATCCGCCGTGGCGTAAAGAATCTGGCGTTGCAGATTGGACAGCGCCACGGTGTCGCCATCCATCAGCACGATGCGCCCCACGCCCGCCGCGGCCAGATACAGGGCCGCCGGCGCGCCAAGGCCGCCGGCGCCCACAATCAGCACGCGCGCGGATTTCAGCCGGTTCTGGCCGGGCCCGCCCAGTTCGCGCAGGACGATATGGCGGGCATAGCGCTCGATTTCGCCGGGAGAGAGGCTCATGCCGGCTGCCTAGCATATTTCCGGGTTTCCGGCCCCGGATCGCGCCCTTGCCCGCCAAAAAGTTCAGCTTCGGTTCAGCAGCGCGGCGGCGTAATCTGGAAACCATGATCCGGTTGCGCCCATCCCTGCTGGCTTTGCTCGCCGTCCCGGCGTTGCTGGCCGCCTGCGCCACAGCCGAAGGCTATCGCCAGCGCACGGCGCTGTGGCTGGGCGCGCCCGCCGACGCACTGCTGCTGGAGCGCGGCTCACCCGTGGCGCGCGACCGGCTCAGCGACGGGCGCGAGGTCTGGACCTATTTCGTGCGCGAGCGGCATGTCAGCGACGGTTATACGCGCAATGTGCCGCGCGAGCGCACGGTCCGGCGGCGCGACCGCGACGGCGAGATCGTCGAGATCACCGAATCCTGGACCGAGTCGGTCTATGAGCCGCCGCGCGAATGGTGGACGGATTGCGAGACGCGCTTTGTCATCGGCCTGACCGGGCTGGTGGAGGATTTCCGCTTCGTTGGCGACGGCTGCGTCGCCGAAGAGATTTATTGAGGCTTCCGATGAGGCCCTGCCGCCCGGCGCCATCCCGGCCGTTTCTGCGATTTAATTTGCCGCCGCCCGGGACCGTTACCCATTCTTTACCCGCGGCGCGTTAACCAGTCCGTTAACCAAGATTCCCGGAGAGCGGACCGGCCGGCCTGATGAGCGTCGCCTTCCAGATGAAACGCAGCGAACCGAAGCTGAACCTGCATGCGATTGGCGGGCTGGTTCTGGCCGCTGCGCTCTGCGCCGGAACGGCCTGGGTGCTGCTGGCCGGCGATCCGCGCGACGCCCTGCCGCGCGCCGTGGCGCAGGTTCCGCCGATTGCGCCCGCCCCGCCGGTTCGCGCCGCCGAGCCGCAAGGCTTGCTGCGCACCGACTGGCCGGGTCTGGACGAACTGGCGGAGGGCGCGCCGGCGCCGGCCGATTATGCCGATTACGCGGATCATCCAGAGGCGTTCGCCCCCGAACCGGCGGCGTTCTCGGTGGGCGAGCCCGAGCCCGAGCCCGAGCCCGTTGCCATCGCCGTCCGCGAAGCCCTGCCGCGCGCGCCGCTGCCCGGCCTTACCGCGCCCGGACCCGGCGGCCTGCTGCCCGTCATCGGCGAGGGCGGTCTGCGCCCGGCCGACGCCTATGCGCGCCCGTTCGAGGATCGCGGCCTGCCCCGCATCGCCCTGGTGATCGGCGGCCTGGGCTGGGACGCCGAAGGCACGCGCCGGGCCATCAATGAATTGCCACCGGAAGTGACGTTGGGCTTTTCGCCCTACGCGCCAGACCTGCAACACTGGATCGACGAGGCCCGCGCGAGCGGCCACGAGGTGGTGATCGAATTGCCGATGGAGCCGTTCGACTATCCCGAAAACGATCCGGGCGAGCACACGTTGCTGACCGGGCTCGGTTCGGGCGCCAATATCGCCCGGCTGGAATGGCTGATGTCGCGGGCAAGCGGGTATTTCGCGGTGATGAATTATATGGGGGGCCGCTTCGTCGGGTCAGAGGCGGCGCTGTCCCCGGTGCTGGCGGAGATCGCCGGGCGTGGAATCGACATGATCTATGACGGCGTTCCTGTCCGCCCGCCGGCCGAACGCGCGGGCGAGTCCTCAGGTCTGGTCTGGGCGGTCACGGACCGGGCGCTGGACGCCAGCCTGGCCGCGCAGGACGTGCAGCAGCAATTGCTCCAGCTCGAAGCAGCGGCGTCGCGCGGCGGCGTGGCGATGGGCGCGGGCTTCGCCTATCCGGTCGTAGTCGATCAGGCCGCCGCCTGGGCGCGAGAGGCCGACCGGCGCGGCTACGCCCTGGTTCCGGCTTCGGCGGCGCTCAGGCTGAAAGCCGCCGCGCGCGCGCCATCATGAGCGATGCGGAGTCCGCGGACATCAGCGCATGGCGGCCCAATGTCGGCATTGTGCTGTTTAGCGCCTCCGGCCGCGTCTTTTTCGGGCGGCGCACGGCGACCCCCGGCCCCCATAACTGGCAGTTTCCGCAGGGCGGGATCGACCCGGGCGAGGCGCCGCGGGCCGCGGCGCTGCGCGAGCTGGAGGAAGAGACTGGCGCGCCGCCGCGTCTGGCGCAGATGCTGGGCGAGCTTGCGGACTGGCTTTCCTATGATTTCCCGCCAGAGGTGCGCGCGCGGAAAAAGAACCGGAACTGGCGCGGCCAGCGCCAGAAATGGTTCGCCTTCCGCTTTCTCGGCGCCGATTCCGATATCGACCTGTCGCGCTCCGATGAATTCGAGGCCTGGCGCTGGGGCGATCTGGCCGAGGCGCCCGGCCTGATTATTCCCTGGAAACGCCCGGTTTATGAGCAGGTCGTGCGCGAATTTTCCCGCTTCGCCGTTCCGGCGTGATGTTCCACAAGCGGGTCTGGACAGAACGCGGTTGATTTCACTCGTTGATACCACACACAGCCCTCATGCTGAGGAGCGCGTTGAAAGCGCGCGTCTCGAAGCACGCTCCAGATTCCATCAACGCTTGTGTCACGCTGGATCGTCCCTCGAGACGCCCTTCGTGACGCCGCCCTTGCTTCGAGACGGCGGCTTCGCCGCCTCCTCAGCATGAGGGGCGGCTCCTCGGGCTCCTCGGGATGAGGGCGGAGGTGGGAGAGAGGAAGCATCCGCGCCCTTCGCGCCGCACTCTCGCATCATAATGATGGGCCGGACGCTCAGCCTTTCAGGCTGGCGAAAAATGCGTCCAGCTCCTGCGCCACGGCGGCGTTGGCGTCCGCCTCCACGCGCTCATACAGCGCCACCAGACGCGCGCCCGCCTCGCTCAGCGTCGCGCCGCCGCGCGCGGCGCCGCCGATGCTGGTTTCCACCACCGGCGCGCCCAGCGCCGCGGCGGTCTGTTCCAGCAGCAGCCATGCCCGGCGATAGGACATCTCCAGGCGGCGCGCCGCCGCGCTGATCGAGCCTTCATCCCGCACCGCGCGCAGCAAGGCGATCATGCCCGGCCCGATGGCCGCGCCCGAAGGCGTCAGCACGCGCAGCCATAATCGCGCCCCGGCGGCGGGTTCGGGCGTGCGTGCGGGTCTGGATGCCATGCGGGAATTCTAGACCGGAAGCGGGCGGCATTGTATCGCCGCGTATCGCCGCCGGGCTTTCAGGCCGGGCGGCAGAGTCGAATGGGCAGGATTCCGTGAACAGGAACAGGGACATCGCCATTGTCGCGGGACTTGCCGCGCTGGTCGTCGCGGCGCTGGCCGCGGCCTCCGGCGCGCCTTTGGCTTATGCCGGGCTCGCCGTCGCCGCGCTCGCGGCTCTGGCGCTGGCCTATGCAAGGCTGACGGCTTCAAGGCTGACGGCTTCAAGGCTGACGGGGGGGCGCGATGCTGCGCGGGATTCAGGCGCGGCTGCCGCCGGGGCGCCGCCCGCGACGCCGGCGCCCGCCGCGCCGCCGCGCGAGGATGTCGCCTCCAGCATGATCGAGCGCCTGCCCGACCCGGTGCTGCTCATCGGTCCGGGTGGACGCATCGAGCGCGCCAACGCCGCCGCGCGCACGTTTTTCGGCCTGTCGCGCGAGCCCGCCAATATCGCCGCCGTTCTGCGCCAGCCCGAAGTGCTGGATGCGGCCAGCGCGGCGTTGCGCGGCGAGCAGCCGATGCCGGTGGAGCATCACGCGCGCACACCCTATGAGATGTTCGTGAAAGTGTTCGCCGCGCCGCTGCCCGCCGGGCCGGAGGGGCGCGCCTCCGCCATTCTGGTGCTGCACGACGAAACCGATCTGCGCCGCGCCGAACAGATGCGCGCCAAATTCCTGGCCAACGCCAGCCACGAACTGCGCACGCCGCTGGCCTCGCTGGCGGGCTTTATCGAAACACTGCGCGGCCACGCCAAGGACGACCCGGAGGCGCGTGAGCGTTTTCTGGAAATCATGCACGGCCAGGCCGGGCGCATGAGCCGGCTCATCAACGATCTTCTGTCGCTGTCGCGTATCGAGATGAGCGAGCATCTGCCGCCTTCGGACGTGGTGGACCTCGCCATTGTGGCGCGGGACGCCGCCGATGCGCTGCGCCCCATCGCCGATGCGCGCGGCGCCGCGATTGTGCTGAGCGCGCCGGAGGGCGGCGCGCCGGTGACCGGCGACCGCGACCAGCTCGCCGCCGTGGTCCAGAATCTGGTCGATAATGCGCTGAAATATTCGCCGCGCGGCGGCGCGGTGCGGCTGGAGGTCATTCCCGGTCTGTCTCCGGCCGAGGCGATGCGTCCGCCGGCCAGTCTCGGCCCGGCGCCCGGCCGCTTCACCATCGTCGCGCCGGCCGGCGAGGGTCCGGTGACGGCGGTGCGCATCACCGATGAGGGGCCGGGCATCGAGGCGGCGCATTTGCCCAGCCTGTCGCAACGCTTCTATCGCGTCGAGGAAGGCAAGGCGGAGGACCGCAAGGGCACGGGTCTGGGCCTGGCCATCGTCAAACACGTGATGACGCGGCATCGCGGCGGCTTCGCCGTGGAAAGCCAGCCCGGCCGGGGAACCGTCTTCACCGTCTGCGCCCCGGTTTCCGCTGGCGCCCGCGCCTCCTGACCCGGCTCCCTGTAAACAGGGGACTCGGCTTCATAAAACTGTCATGCAGGCGTCATAGAGCGGGGCCGCGTTCGCAACGCGCCGCGCAATCCGCATGGCGGCGAAGGAGACGCGCAGGACATGGCCGAACATATCGTCAGGGCCTTCGGGGAAGAGCTGGATACGCTCGCGGCGGAGATTTCGCGCATGGGCGGGCTGACCGAATCCATGCTCGCGGACGCGGTGCAGTCGGTGGTGCGGCGCGATCCGGACCTGGCGGAAAAAGTGGTGAAGCGGGACCGTCAGGTGGATGCGGCGGAGGCGGAAATCCTGCGCCAGGCGATCCGTCTGTTCGCGCGGCGCCAGCCGCTGGCGGCCGATCTGCGCATCACCTTCACGGCGCTGAAAATTTCCGCCGAGCTGGAGCGCATCGGCGATCTTTGCAAAAACATCGCCAAGCGCAGCCTGGCCATGGAGCCCGCCGGCCCGTCCCTGATCGCGCGCGGGGTGGAGTCGATGGGCCGCGCCGTGATCGCCCAGCTTTCCGCCGTGCTCGACGCCTATGCCCGCGAAGAGCCCGGGCGGGCCGTCGCGGTCTGGACGCGCGACGAGGATGTGGACGCGCAATACAGCTCGCTGTTCCGCGAACTGCTCACCTACATGATGGAAGACCCGCGGACGATCAGCACGGCGGCGCACCTGCTGTTCGTTGTCAAGAATCTGGAGCGGATCGGCGATCACGCCACCAATATCGCCGAGCTGGTCCATTACAGCGTCACGGGCGAGCGGCTCGCGGGCGACCGGCCCAAGGGCGAGACCGTGCCCGGACTGAACCGCAAAGACCTTCCCGAACCCGCAGGAAAGGACAGGGCATGAAACCCTATGTTCTGATCGTCGAGGACGAGGAATCGCTCGCCCAGCTTCTGGAATACAATCTTCAGAAAGAGGGCTACCGCGTCGCCGTCGCCCCGGACGGCGAGGAGGCGATGACCATGGTCTCCGAGGCGCCGCCGGACCTGATGATCCTGGACTGGATGCTGCCCCGTCTCAGTGGCATCGAGGTCTGCCGCCGGCTGCGCAGCCGCCAGCCCACGCGTAACCTGCCGATCATCATGCTGACCGCGCGCGGTGAGGAGACAGAGCGCGTGCGCGGGCTGGACACCGGCGCCGACGACTACATTATCAAGCCGTTCGCGATGACCGAACTGTTCGCGCGCGTCCGCGCGGTGCTGCGCCGCATCCGGCCGGGTCTAGCCGACGACACGCTGGCCTGTGGCGATATCGAGGTCGACCGCGTCGCCCACCGGGTGCGCCGGGCGGGGCAGGAACTGCATCTGGGCCCCACCGAATTCCGCCTGCTGGATCACCTGATGCAGCACCCCGGCCGGGTGTTCTCGCGCGAGCAATTGCTGGACGCGGTCTGGGGCAGCGACATCTATGTCGAGGCGCGCACGGTGGATGTGCATATCGGGCGGCTGCGCAAGGCGTTGCGCCTGCCGGGCCTGGCCGACCCGATCCGCACCGTGCGCAGCGCCGGCTATTCGCTGGAGATCGCCACAGCGCCCGCCTGAGCGCGTCCGCTCACAGGGCCGGGCGCGCCCCGGCCCGGCTGCAATCCTTAACGCGTATTACCGATTTTTCCCTTGCGCCAGCGGGGGAATATCCCTAAGTCCGCGCTCGGCGACACTGTAACGCTACGACGCTTTCGGCGCTCTTCCCGGACCCCGGTCCGGAATCGCCGTTGGAGGTCAGTACGGGCTACGCAAGACGCCTTGGTTTGTTGGCCTGGCGGTTCAAACCGCCTCTGATGAAACAAGGGAACTTTCGGCGATGGCTCGGCATCCCGCTCTTCGCGATCTTTCCGGCGGCGTTCTCCGCCCGGCTTTCCTGTCCGGCCATCACCGGCAGTTCGCGCAGCTCGTTCTGGAATTGCACTACGTGGTGCGGGCCTAAGGCCCGCCGAACCCGATCCCTGCGGGCCGGATAGCGTATGGCCCGCGCTTCGGAAGACCCGCGGCGCCCATGGCGGCCCCGGGAAGTGCAAGGTCAGAATCAATGCAACAGCCCCACGGCCGTCCGGCGCTGGCGCCGGTTCCATCCATTCTCCCTGACGCCCACGGCGTGCCGGGCCTGCCGGTCTTCGCTTCCGTTCAGGAGGCGCTGGCCGCGCATGAGTCCGACGATCCTTTGTTCGTCCTGTATCCGCGCCGCATCGCGGCGGCGGCGAAGCTGTTCCTGAACGGATTCGCCGGCCGCACCATGTTCGCGGTGAAGGTGAACCCGCACCCGGCTGTGCTGCGCACGCTGTGGTCCGCCGGCGTGCGCGATTTCGATGTCGCCTCGGCGCGCGAGATCGCGCTGGTTCAGTCGGTTCTGCCAGCCAGCGCCCGCATGGCGTTCATGCACCCGGTCAAGCCGCGCCGCGCGATCCGCGAGGCCTATGAGGCAGGCGTGCGCGTGTTCGCCTTCGATTCGGCGGCGGAGCTGCGCAAGATCGTCGGCGAGACTGGCGGCGCGGCGGACCTGACTCTGTATCTGCGCCTGGCCCTGCCCAAAGGCGGCGCCTCGCTGATGGATCTTTCCGGCAAGTTCGGCGCGGAGCTGGACGACGCGGCGGAGCTGCTGCGCGCGGCGCGCCCGCTCGCCCGGCGTATTGGCCTCACCTTCCATGTCGGCAGCCAGTGCATGGAGCCCGCGGCCTATGCCCGCGCCATCGCCCATGCCCGCGCCGCGGCGGACGCCGCCGGCGTGGCCATCGACGCGCTGGATGTTGGCGGCGGCTTCCCGGCCCACTATCCGGGCATGGAGCCGCCGGCGATGCAGGCCTATTTCGACGCCATCGCCGAGGCGGTGAAGACGCACGGCTTTGGCCGCGCAAAGCTGCTGGCGGAGCCCGGCCGGGCGCTGGTCGCCGATGGCGGCGCGACGCTGGCGCGGATCGAGCTGCGCCGGGGCGCCGACCTGTTCCTGAACGACGGCTCCTATGGCTCACTCTATGACGCGGCGAATTTCGCCTGGCGCTATCCGGTGCGGCTGATCCCGGCGGATGAGCGCGCGGCCTCGGAAGAGGCGGCGGAATACCGCTTCTTCGGCCCGACCTGCGATTCGGCGGATCGGATGGAAGGCCCGTTCGTTCTTCCCGCCGATGCGACGGAAGGCGACTGGATCGAGATCGGCGCGCTGGGCGCATATGGCCAGACCATGGCCACGCGCTTCAACGGCTATTATTCCGACGCCACCGTCGCGGTGCTGGACGGCGCGCGCGCGGCGGTCTGAACCTGTCACGAAGCTGAACCTGAACTCCGCCAGAAAGACAGGGCGGCCGCGCCCCGGCCGCCCTGAACGCCGTAGCTGAATTGCGCACCTGAATCCGTAGAGGAAACGCCATGACCGAAACCGCCGCCGGCAACCGCAAGGCCGAACTGCTCTCCACCCCGGTGGAGCATATCGACATCACGCAGATCGACGCCCGCCCGCTGATAGAGGCGATGGCGAAAATGTCCTTCACCTCGCGCGACGCGGCGCGCGCCTCCGAAATCTATCAGATGGCGCTGAAGGAGAAGGGCTGCGCCGTGTTCCTGACGCTGGCCGGCTCCACGTCCGCGGGCGGTTGTATGCATGTCTATCGCGACATGGTGCGCTACGGCATGGTCGACGCCATCGTTTCCACCGGCGCCTCCATCGTCGATATGGATTTTTTCGAGGCGCTCGGCTTCAAGCATTATCAGGGCGACCAGGCGCGCGACGATAACGAGCTGCGCGCGCTTTATATCGACCGCATCTACGACACCTATATCGACGAGGAAGAGCTTCAGGCCTGCGACGCCACGATCTACGAGATCGCGAATGCGCTGGAGCCGCGCGCATATTCCTCGCGCGAATTCATCCACGAGATGGGCAAATGGCTGGCGGCCGGCAACGCGAAAAAGCCCGGCTCGCTGGTGCAGGAGGCGTATGAGCATGGTGTGCCCATCTTCTGCCCGGCTTTCACCGATTCCTCCGCCGGGTTCGGGCTGGTGAAGCATCAGGCGGAACGCATCAAGGCGGGCCAGCCTTATATGACCATCGACTCCATCGCGGATTTCCGCGAGCTGACCGACATCAAGCTGAATTCGGACTCCAGCGGCCTGTTAATGGTCGGCGGCGGTGTGCCGAAGAACTTTATCCAGGACACGGTGGTGTGCGCTGAAATCCTCGGGCACGAGGCGCCGATGCACAAATACGCGGTGCAGATCACCGTCGCCGATGTGCGCGACGGCGCCTGCTCGTCCTCGACGCTGAAAGAGGCCGCGAGCTGGGGCAAGGTCGACACGGTCTATGAGCAGATGGTGTTCGCCGAGGCGACCACGGTGGTGCCGCTGATCGCCAGCGCCGCCTGGCACGAAGGTCTGTGGAAGGGGCGCGAGCGCCGCAACTACGCAAAAATGTTTGCGTAAATCCGGCCCGGAAACGCCTCCCCCGCGCTACGCGCAGGGGAGGATGCTCCCTATTCGATCGACGCCAGCCAGGGGATGAACACCTCGGTCGCGATCTGACCGTTGTTCAGCTCCTCGTTCATGAAATGGCCGTTGCCTTCGATGCCGTAATCCTCTTTCAGCCGGCCGAACGTCGCGTTCGCGCCGACCTGATTGAGATTATGCACCGTGCAATGCAGGCTCGGCGTGAACATCGGGAAAGAGAGCGGCGCCACCACGGCCAGCACGGGCTTGTCCGTGAAGGCCGGCAGCGTGCGCACATTGTCCTCCGGCTGAAGGCGACACGGGGTCAGCCCATCCGCCTCGGGCGGCAACTCCACCGTCTCGATCCGCTCGCCTTCCGCCAGCGGCCGGTCCCATGTCAGCAGCGGCGCAAGACCGCCCGTCAGGTCGGTCGCCGCCTCGATGGCCAGCACGCCTTTCACCAGATCGGGCCGCGCATCCAGCGCCAGCCAGCCCGAAGGCCCGCCCGCCGAATGCGTCACCATGATGGCCGGGCCGATCCGGTCCAGCAGCTCGGCGAAATTCTCTTTCAGCACGGCGTTGGAGACGGTGGGTCCAGGCTCGGAGCTGGCGGTGTGCTGGATCACCTCAATTGTGTCCGCGCCGCCGCCGCCGGGATATTGCTCGCTCTGCGCGGTGAAGGCGTTGGCGATGAATTGCGTCGTCGCCGGACCGCCCAGCTCGCCATAGGCGCGGGAATTGGGCGAGCGTCCGTGCGCCGGGCGGTCGACGAAATAGACGTCGAAACCCGCGGCGAGAAAATAATCCAGCCAGCCGTCGCGCCCGTCCGGCGTGCCCATCCAGTCGGTCGCCTGTCCGCCGCCGCCATGCACCAGCACCAGCGGGTAGGGGTGGCGCGGCTCGGCCACAAGCTGGAAGCCGACATACATCTGGCCTTCGATGGCCGTGCCGGGGCCCGGCGGGCCAAAGCCCACCATGCCGCTCTCTATGTCTGTCGTCCGCGCGCCGACCCAGAAAAACCCCTGGTCGCGCAGGCTGATCGGCCCAGCCTCTCCGCCCTGCGCATGGGCCGGCGCCGCGCTCATCAGCATGGCGGCGCACGCCGATACGCCGGCGGCCAGCGCGCCCCGGCGGGCCTTGCGTGTCTTGGTCATGATCCTCCCCCCTTATTCGGTGTTGTATCCATTATGCGGCGCCCGGCGCCGCGATGCATCCCGGCGCGGGCTATAAATCCAGCGTCGTCCCATCGGGCAAAACAATACTGGCCAGCAGCGCCGCCGGGCGCCCGTCCTTCAGCGGATGCCCGCGCACGGTCACGATCATGCCGGGCGTCACCGTGTCGCGCATAAAGCCGCGCCGTTGCAGATTTGACGCGCCTTCGGCCTCGAACGCCCAGCGCGCGAGCCGTCCGTCCGCGCCATCCTCCGCCTCGACGATCAGCCAGGAATGCGGATTGGTGTAGCGCAGTTCGATCACCCGGCCGCGCAGCGTCACCTCGCTGTCCGTGTCATAGATCGTGATCGGGTGGTGCGCCTGCGCGGTCTCCGCCGCCAGAACCGCAACCAGCGTGGCCAAAGCCACGCTTCCGGCCGTGAACATGCGCCGCATCGCGGCCTCCTTCGGCAAATGTCTTCACATCATCGCCCGGCCGCGCCGGAAGGCAAGGCGGCGGCCTTAAGGTCTGAGCACCTGACCGTCCGGCAGCACGGCCTCGAGCCATGAGGCGGCGGGCCGCCCGTCCTTCATCGGCGCGCCGCGCACCGTCACCTCCATGCCCGGCTCAAGGCTGCTGCGCGCAATGCCGCGCCGGATCAGAACCCCGGGCCCGTCTCCCTCGAACGCCCAGCGCACGGTCTCGCCGTTCTCATCCTCGACATCGACGATCAGCCAGGAATGCGGATTGGTGTATTGAAACTCCACCACCGTTCCGGTCATCACGACCTCCTGCGTGAAGTCGAACATCGCCGTGGAGTGATGCGCCGGCGCGGCGCCCGCCGCCAGAACCAGCGCCGCCGCCGCCGCCGCGCCGCCAACCGTTTTCAGACAGGTAGGACCGTTCTTCATCGCCGCCTCACTCGCCCATCGGATAGGGCCGCCCCGCCGCCGCCGCCGCCTCGAACGCCGCGACCAGACCTGATTCCTCCGCCTCGTCGAACATCAGCCATGTCTCCGGGTTGGACAGGTCCAGCACGTCGTCCACGCCCGGAATGAAGCCGAAATCCGAACCGCCCGTGGCGCTGCGCACCACGTTCTGGTTTTCATTGCAGGCGGCATACGTGGCGCGGATCAGACCGCCGCGCGTATCCGCCTTCTGGTAATAGCGGATGAAACTGAATGGCTCTTCCAGCGCGACGGGATCGTGAAACGTGACGCGCACCCGCATCACGTCATCGGCGGCCTTGCTCCATTCCTCATAGACTTCGAGCTGTTCGCTCAGCGCCGGCTGGTCACGTCCGGTCAGATTGCCCTTGAGGCTTTTGGTCCAGACGACCAGCACGTCACCGTCCCAGAAACCGATGGAATCGCCATGCCACATCGGCCAGGCGAAGTCCGGGTCCATATGGCCGCGCCCGTCTGTATAGATCCGGCGCACCTCGTTCTGACCTTCATTGATGATGAAGCTCACGCCCGGCGCCGGCGCAAACTCCCGTGGCATGATGGAGCTGAGATTGCGCGGGAAGCCGGCCGGCAGGCACCAGGACAGCGGATCGAAATCCTCTCCCGCCGCCGCGGCGCGGGCACGCATTTCATATTCAGCGGCGAAGCGCGGCGTCAGCCTCATTGTGGTTTCAGTGGCCAGACCGCGTCCGGTCGGCTGCTCGCCCGGCCGCAGCGAGAACGGATAGCCCTGAAAGCGCGCATTCTCCCACAGGCCGGACCAGTCCGGCAGCGACTCCTCGTGCGAACGCGACCCCGCCGCCGCGAACCGCGCCATGAATTGCTCTTCCGCGCTGGCATAGGGCGGATGCTCCCATGTTGTGGGCGCGTTGGCGCGGTCGAACGCTTCCCCGTCCTGCGCCAGCGCGGCGGGCGCGGCGGCGGACATGGCGGCGGCTGTCATGCAAAGCAGCGCCGGCCGTAACGTCATCCATGGTCCGCTCATTCTGTCTCTCCTGGTCTCCCCGGCGCCGTCTTGTTGCGCGCTTGTGCGCGGCGTCCTGTCCAGTGACAATGCGACTATAAAGGGTCCGCCCGCGCCATAAAGGTCGAAGGGCGGCGCCGGAGGGCGGCGGGTCACGCCGTGACGGGGAGGGCAGGCAATGCGGAAACCACGGGGCGCGCGCCGGATTCGGCGCGCAGGCGCAATGACTGCAACCATCATGGCTTCGGCCATGATGCTGGCGCCTGCGGCGCAGGCGGCGGACATTTCCCTGACGCCGGTGACCGACGCCATGCTTCAGGATCCCGATCCGGCCGGCTGGCTGATGTGGCGCCGCACGCTGAATAGCTGGGGCCACAGCCCGCTCCGCCAGATCGACCGCGCCAATGTCGCGGATCTGCGCATGGTCTGGGCGCGCGGCCTGCCAACCGGCTCGCAGGAAGGCACGCCGCTGGTGCATGAAGGCGTGATGGTCTTCCCCGGCCCGAACGATGTGATCCAGGCGTTCGACGCCGTCAGCGGCGACATGCTCTGGGAATATCGCGGTGAACTGCCGGACGACCTCGGCGACTATCTGCCGGCGCAGGACATCAACCGCAATCTGGCGATCTTCGATAATCTCATCGTCGACACCAGCGCCGACAGCCAGATGTTCGCGCTTGATGTCGCAACCGGCGAACTGGTCTGGAAGACGCGTGTGCATGATTACCGGCGCGGATCGCAACAGACCTCCGGGCCGATCATCGCCAACGGCAAGGCGATCGCCGGCCGGGGCTGCGAGCCCGAAGGCGGGCCGGAGGCCTGTGTCATCACCGCGCACGACGCGCTGACCGGCGAGGAATTATGGCGTACCCGCACCATCCCGGCGCCGGGCGAGCCGGGCGACGAGACATGGGGCGGCGTTCCCTATGAAGAACGCATCCATGTCGGAACATGGATGGTCCCCAGTTTCGACCCCGAACTGAACCTGATCTTTATCGGCACGTCGGTCAGCGCCCCGGCGCCGAAATACCAGCTTGGCGGCAACGAGCATCAATATCTCTATCACAACTCGACCCTGGCGCTGGACGCCGATGACGGGCGCATCGTCTGGCACTACCAGCATCTGGTCGATCACTGGGACATGGACCATCCGTTCGAGCGCCTGATTCTGGAAACGGAGATCGCGCCCGATCCCGACGCGGTGGACTGGATCAACCCGAACCTCCGGCCCGGCGAGCGGCGCACGATCATCACCGGCATCCCCGGCAAATCGGGCATTGTCTATACGCTGGACGCGGCGACCGGCGAGTTTCTCTGGGCGCGCCCGACCGTGCATCAGAATCTGGTGGCGGAAATCGACGGCGCCACCGGCGCGGTGATCCCCAATCCTGAAACGCTGATGGACCAGCATGGCGATCAGGTGGAGATCTGCCCCGGCCCGCTGGGCGGGAAGAACTGGCCGGCGGGGGCCTATAGCCCCGGCACGGGCGCCATCTATATGCCGGTGCAGAACACCTGCTCCGCCGTCACCGCCGTTCCCGCCGACATTCAGGGCGCCGGGGTCTATGGCATCCGGACAACCCGTATGGAGGCGCCGGGCGCCGAGGATGGCGTCGGCTCGATTCACGCCATCGAGATTTCGAGCGGGCGCACCAGATGGGTGTTCCAGACGCAGGGCGTGACCCTGTCGCTGCTGGCCACCGATGGCGGCCTGATCTTCGGCGGCGACAGCGCCGGCCGGTTCCGTGCGCTGGATCATGAAACGGGCGAAATGCTGTGGGAGATCAATCTGGGCGCGCCCATTTCCGGCTTCCCTGTCACCTATAGTGTGGACGGCCGGCAATATGTGGCGGTCAGCACGGGCGCTACGCGCCTGGCCCCGCTGGCCTCCGGCCTGCGGACCGGCGCCGCCAATAATCTGTTCGTCTTCGCACTGCCGTGAAAATCGTGGCCGTGAAAACCGTGAAGCCGCTGCTCGCTTGTCTGGTGCTGCTCCTCGCCGCCTCCGGCGCGCAGGCCGGATCCCTCACCACATGGGATGGCGTGTACAATGCGGAGCAGGCGGCGCGCGGCGAGGGCCTCTATGCGCGGCTCTGCGCCGAATGCCACGGCGCGGGGATGCAGGGCGCCATGCTCGGCCCGGCCCTGACCGGGATCGGCTTTCTCTATGTCTGGGACGGGCGGACGCTGGGCGAGCTGGGCGAGCTGACCCGCGCCACCATGCCGCCCAACGCTTCCGGCTCGCTGCGCGGGGATGAGATCGCCGCCCTGCTGGCCGCGGTTCTGGCGGCCAACGCCTTCCCGGCGGGGGAAGAATCCCTGCCCGCCAATTCCGGGGCGCTGGACGGGATCGTCATCCGGCGCGAACAGCCGTCGCATTGACACCCGCCCCCGCCCGGGTCTCTAATTTTGTCATATGAACGCGCGAAAAGGCGCATTGCGCCGCGTCCGCCGCCGGGCGCGCCGAACCCCGTGGGGAGGATGGAATGTCGGAATCCGATCGCATCAAGGGTCTGCACCATGTCACGCTCTGCACCGGCAGCGCGCAGGGCGATGTGGACCTGTTTTACAAGACGCTGGGCATGAGCCTGGTGAAGCGCACGCTGCTCTATGACGGCTCCGCGCCGATCCTGCATCTGTATTTCGGCAATGAGACCGGTGACGCCGGCACGCTGACCACCGTGTTCCCGTTCCGCCAGACCGGCAAAAAGGCGCGGCGCGGCGCAGGTCAGATCAGCACCATTTCCTATTCCGTGCCGCCGGGCTCGCTCGACGCCTTCTGGAAAGCGCATCTGGAAAGCAACAATGTGCCCGGCATCGAGCGCACCGAACGGTTTGGCCAGCAGGTTCTGAAATTCGTCCATCCCGATTGCGGCGTGCCGCTGGAGCTGGTGGAAGAGGCCAATGACGACCGCAAGGGCTTCAAATCCGATATCGTGCCGGAGCAATACGCCATTCGCGGCTTCCATAGCTGGACCGTGATGGCGCGCGAGCTGGACGACATGCACGCCTTCATGAACGAGGCGTGGAACTACAAGAAGCTGGGCGCGGACGGCGATTACACGCGCTATGTCGTCGGCAAGGGCGACGCCTCGCATATCATCGACCTGCACGAACAGCGCGACGCGCCGTCCGGCTCCTGGTTCTATGGCGAGGGCATGATCCATCACGGCGCCTTTGGCGTCGACGATTACGACGTGCAGGAACAGGTGAAGTTCGATGTCGAGGGTCTCGGCTTTACCGACTTCTCCGACCGCAAGCATCGCGGCTATTTCGAGTCGATCTATGTGCGCACGCCCGGCGGCGCGCTGTTCGAGGCCACGGTCTCGCTCGGCTTCACCTCGGACGAAGATCCAGACAAGCTGGGGCGCGAATTCATCGTCTCGCCGCAGTTCAAGGACCAGAAGGAAGAGCTGCTGCGCCGCGTGAACGAGCCGATCGACATCTGATCGCTGCTCTCCTTGCTGAAAACCATAACGGGGGCGCAATCGCGCCCCCGTTTCAATTCCAACGCCGCGCCGCGCCATGCTATAGCGCGCGGGACACAGGGGAGGACGGCATGATCCGCATCGCATCCATTGGCCCATCCATCGTCGTGACATTGGGCGTGCTGGCGCTGGCCGGTTGCGGCCCGCAACAAGGCGCGCAGACAGAGGCGCAGGGCGGACCCTGTGACCGCGCCTGCCTGACCGGGCTTCTGGACCGGTATCTGGCCGCGCTGGACGCCGGCGATCCCGGCTTTGTGCCCGTGACGGACACGGTGCGCTTCACCGAGGACCAGGAGGAGCTGGCCTTCGGCGCCGGGGGCATCTGGGCCAGCGATGTGAGTCTCACCGATTATCGCTACGACGTTATCGACGTGCGCGAACAGATCGCCGTGGCGATGACGCGGGTGGAGGAAAACGGCGCGGACGTTCTGATGACCGTGCGTCTGCTGACCGATGGCGGCCGGATTCATGGCGTCGAGACCATGGTGGTGCGCGACGCCGAGGAAGGCATGTTGTTCAATCTGGACGGGGTGCAGACTGTGCGGGAAGAGATGATCGCGACGCCCCCGCCCGGTTCGCTGAACACGCGCGAAGAGATGATCGACATCGCCGAACGCTATCCCGAGGGGCTGCGCGTGGGCAGTTTTGTGACCAGCGATGTGCCGATGGCGCCGGACGTCTATCGGCTGGAAAACGGCATGTATATGGGCGGGCCGGGATGCAGCTTCATTCCCGGCTGCGACAATATGAAGGAACAGACCCTGCCGGTGCTGTCGCAGATCGTGCATCACATCTCGGCGGTGGACGAAGAGGCAGGCATCGTCATGGTGCGCATGGATTTCGGCCCCGGCTCGATCTTCCCGCGCCCCGGCCGGCCCGATGACGGCTCGCTCAGCGTGTTCGAGGCGTTCAAGATTTATGACGGCCAGATGCAGGCGGTCGAGGCGTTCATGAAGATCAAACCCGCCGCCGAACCCCTGCTCTGGGATTAGGGGCGGTCGTGATCCTCCCCTGCGCGTAGCGCGGGGGAGGGGGACCACGCGTAGCGTGGTGGAGGGGGCGGGAGCAGCGCGGCTGTGTCCGCCCCCCTCCCGCCCTTCGGGCGGCCCTCCCCCCGTAAACGGGGGGGAGATAACCCCTACGCCGCGCGCTTCCAGTATTTGCGGCTGGCGATCTCCGCGCCCTCGGCCAGCGCCTTCAGCTTGGCGTAGACCACGTCGATATCTACCCCGCCCATGCCGACATGGATGGAAAAGCCGCAATCGACGCCGGCCACCACATTCTCGCGCCCGACCAGATCGGCATAGCGGCCGATACGCTGGGCGATCAGTTCCGGGTGCTCGATATAGGTGGATTGCGGCTCGATCATGCCGGGGATCAGCACCTTGCCCTCAGGCAGCTTGATGTCCTCGAAAATCGCCCATTCATGCGCATGGCGCGGATTGGCGGCCTCGATCAGATAGGCGTGCGGCTTGGCCATCCAGGCCAGGTCGATAATGTCCTTCAGCGGAATGTCGCAATGGTGCGGGCCGGGATAATTGCCCCAGCAGAAATGCATGCGCAGCTGCTCGGCCGGGATGTTGCGCACCGCATGGTTCAGCGCCTCGATATGAAGCTGCGCCACCTTGCGGAATTCCGCGGTCGACATGTTCTGATAGTGAACGTGGCGGCCCATGGCGAGGTCGGGGCAATCGAGCTGCACCTCCGCGCCCGCGGCGGCGATAGCCTCGTATTCGTGCCGCATCGCCTCGGCGATAGCGTACACATACTCCTCGTGGCTTTTGTAATACTCGTTCTTGAAAAAGAACGAGATGACGCCCGGCGACGCCGCGCTGGTGAAGGTCGCGTGCGCGCCATGTTTCTTCGCCATCGCGGAGAGCCGGTCCATGTCGTGCTTCGCGGCGTCAAAATCGGAAACGCTGATCTCGGCGTTGCAGCCCGGCGTCTTGCGGTGCTTGCGTCCGGGGTCGCCGACCACGCGCGCCATGGTGCGCGGAAATTCCTGCAGATCCTGAAACGGGTAGGTGTTGCCCGAGCCGCCAAAGCCGTTCAGCCGCTGCAGCACATAGGTGGCGTAGCTGGGCTTGGACAGCTCGCCGTCATTGACGATGGCGATCCCCGCCTCGACCTGCCGGCGTACGGATTCGTCGATCGCCTCGTTGATCTTCGCCTCCAGAGCATCCTTGTCGACGGTCTCGCCCTTCTGGGTGGCGATCATCATTTCGATCAGATCGTCCGGGCGCGGCAGGCTGCCCGTATGGGTGGTCAGAAAGCGGTCCTTGCTGTGCACGGCGTCCTCCCCCGTCATTCTTGCCGCGAATTGCTCGCCATCAAAGTGTAGAGCGCGATCCGCACGGTCGGATCACGCTCTAACGCAAAGCGGCCCGCGCGCCAAACGGCGACGATGCAGGGGCTATGCAGTCCGCCGGCAAGGCGCCACCCTGCCTGCCATGATCGCGCCCTTTGTCTATAACGCCCTGCCCGGGCGGGTGGTGTTCGGCCCCGGCAGGCTGGCCGCCGCCAATGAAGAGGTGCGGGCGCTGGGAAGGCGCGCGCTGGTGCTGACGACCCCCGATCAGGAAGCCCAGGGCAGGGCGCTGGCGGAGCAGCTCGGCGATCTGGCCGCGGGTCTCTTCGCCGGGGCGGCGATGCACACGCCAACCGATGTGACGGACCGGGCGCTCGCCGCGCTGAAAGAGAGCGGCGCGGACGTTCTGATCGCTATCGGCGGCGGCTCGACCATTGGCCTTTCCAAGGCGCTGGCCCTGCGCACCGGCCTGCCGCAGCTCGCCATCGCCACTACATACGCGGGCTCGGAGATGACACCGATCATCGGCCAGACCGAGAACGGCGCAAAGACCACCCAGCGCAGCATGGAGGTGCTGCCCGAAACGGTGATCTACGACCCGGACCTGACCCTGACGCTGCCGCCCGCCGTCTCGGCGGCCAGCGGCCTTAACGCCATCGCCCATGCCGTCGAGGCGCTGTATTCGCGCGACTTCAATCCGGTGATCGGCCTGATGGCGGAGGAGGGAACCCGGGCTTTGGCCTCCGCCTTGCCGCGCATCGCCGCCGATCCGGCTGACCGGGAGGCGCGCACCGATGCGCTCTACGGGTCATGGCTGTGCGGAATCTGCCTCGCCGCCGCCGGCATGGCGCTGCATCACAAGCTCTGCCACACGCTGGGCGGCGCATTCGGCCTGCCGCACGCCGAGACGCACGCCATCCTGCTGCCCCATGCGCTGGCCTATAACGCGCCGGGTGCGCCGGGGGCCGTGGCCGCGCTGCGCCGGGCGCTGGGCGCGGACGATCCGGCGCGGCGCCTGCACGAGATCGGGCGGGAGACGGGCGTGCCGCACGGGCTGAAGGCGCTGGGCATGGCGCGCGAGGATGTGGCGAAGGCCGCCGGTCTGGCCGTGCAGAACCCCTATTGGAACCCGGTTCCGGTGGAGCGGGACGCCATCGAGGCGCTGCTGGCGCGGGCATGGGAGGGCGCGGTTCCCGCCGCCCTCGCTCTGGCCTAGGATCGGGAAAAGCGCGGGAACACGCGCGGGGAGGAGTCATGCGCAGCCTGAGCGGGCCCGGCTCTGTCGGGCGCAACCCCGTCGCGTGGGCGGTTGCCGGTGCGGTTGCGCTGCTGGCGCTGGCGCTGCTGGCGGCGATGCAGGCGCCGCGCGACCGCGCCCGGATGATCGGCGTCGCCACCTCCGCCCCCGGCGCGGTGTTCCATTCGGCCGGAACCGCCATCGCCTCGGTGATGAACAGCGCGGGCATCCCCGCCACCGTTCAGGCCTTCGCCAGCCCGAACGTCTATCTGCACGCGGTGAATTCCGGCCAAATCGCCTTTGGCGTCTCGAACGCAGGCGATGTGCGGCTCGCCGCCGCCGGCGAGCAGCATTTCGAGGGGCGCCGGCTGGAGAATTTGCGCGCGGTGGCGGTGCTGTTCCCGCTGCGCATGGCGGTCTATGTGCGGGAAGACTCGCCAGTGCGGACGCTGGACGATCTGCGCGGACGCCGCACCCCGACGGGATTCGCCGGCCAGAAAAGCGTGCTGCCGCTGTTCGAGGCGGTGCTGGCCACGGCGGATTTGCAGGTCTCCGATTTACATGAAGTGCGCGTGCCCAATGTGGTGGGCGGCGCCACGGCCTTTATCGAAGGCAATGCGGACTCGTTCTTCTTCGCGCTGGGCGCGGCCAAGGTGCGCGAGGCCGATGCTTCGGCGGGCGGCATCCGCGCGCTTTCCATCCCCGACACGCCAGAGAATCTGGCCGCGATCCGGCGTCACTGGGCCGCCGGATATCTGAGCGCGGTGGACCCCGGCCCGGCCAATACCGGCGTGCTGGAGCCGATTTTCACCATCACCCATGACGCCATTCTGGTCGCCGGCGCCGGTGTGCCGGACGAAACCGTCTATGCGCTGGTGAAGATTCTGCACGAAGACCGTGATGCGCTCATCTCCGCGTTCGGCTCGTTCAGCCTGATGGAGCCTGACAGGATGGTGGCCGATACGGACGAGGTGCGCTGGCACCCCGGCGCGCTCGCCTATTATCGCGAGGCCGGCCTGCTTGCGGGGAGCGCCGATGGCGCGGACTGAGCCAGCCCCGGCGGAAACAGAAGCGCAGGAATCAGGGCCGCGCGCCCCGTTCGCGCGGCGTCTGGAGGCGCTGCTCGCCTGCCTGCTGACGCTGGGCTCCCTCGCCTGGGCGCTGGACTTGGCGACCCGCGCCGGGCTGGCGGTCTATGACGCGCAATTCTACGGCGCGATGCTCACCATCGCCCTGCCGCTGGCCTTTATCGCCTTTCCCGCCCGGCGGCGGACGCCGCGCCTCAGCGTGCCCTGGTACGACTGGTGCCTTGCCGCGCTCGCCTTCGCCTGCGCCGCCTTCCTGATCCTGCGTTACGACGCGCTGGTCGATCTGGTCATGGCGCCGCCGCCCGAAGCCGTGGCCGCCAGCGCGGTGATGATCGTGCTGGCGCTGGAGGCGCTGCGCCGCGCCACGGGCCTGACGCTGCCTTTGGTGAGCATCGCCTTTCTGGCCTATGGCGTACTTGGTCATGTCATTCCCGGCCGCATGGGCGCCCAGCCGATGCAATGGAGCCAGCTCGCCCCCTATCTGGCGATGGACGCCAATGGCGTACTCGGCCCGGCCATGGCGGTGGCCAGCACTATCGTCATCATCTTCATCCTGTTCGGCCATTTGCTGACCCGTTCGGGCGGGTCGGGATTTTTCACCGATCTGGCGCTGATCGGGCTGGGCCGGATGCGCGGCGGCCCGGCCAAGGTGGCGGTGGCCGGCTCGTTCCTGATCGGCTCGGCCAGCTCCAGCGCGGTGGCCAATATCGTCTCCACCGGGCCGGTCACCATCCCGCTGATCCGGCGCGGCGGCTATCCGGCGCACAAGGCGGCGGCCATCGAGGCGACCGCATCCACCGGCAGCCAGCTTATGCCGCCGGTCATGGGCGCTTCCGCCTTTCTGATGGCGGAGTTCCTGTCCATTCCCTATGCGACGGTGATCGCCGCGGCGCTGATCCCCGGCTTGCTCTATTATCTGGCGCTGTTCATCCAGGCCGATCTGGACGCCGGCAGGCGCGGCGTCGGCGGCCTTGCCGCCGATTTGCTGCCGCGCATGAAAACCGTGCTGACCGGCGCCTATTTCGTGCTGCCCTTCGCGGTGCTGCTGTTCGCGATGATCGGGCTGAACCAGTCGCCGCAAAAGGCGGCGCTGTGGGCCATCCTTGCGACCGTGATTCCCGCCATGCTGCTTGGCTATGCCGGCAAGCGTCCTGAGGTGCGCGCGCTGCTGGACGCGGTGCGCAGCGCCGGCATGGCGTCGCTGGAAATCATCCTGATCTGCGTCGCCGCGGGCATCGTGATCGGCGTGCTGTCGGTCAGCGGGCTTTCCTTCAACCTCACCTATGCGCTGGTCGAGATTGGCGGCGAGTCGATGATCCTGCTGCTGGCGCTGACCGCTCTGGTCAGCATCGTGCTTGGCATGGGCCTGCCGACCGTGGGCGTCTATGTGCTGCTGGCCGCCCTGGTCGCGCCCGCGCTTATCAGCGCCGGGGTGAACCCCATCGCCGCGCATCTCTATGTGATCTATTTCGGCATGATGTCGATGATTACGCCGCCCATCGCCATCGCCGCCTTCGCCGCCGCCACCGTGGCGCGCGCCGATTCAATGAAGACCGCGTGGTCCAGCGTCGCGTTCGGCTGGGTCGCCTATATCGTGCCGGTGCTGTTCGTGCTGTCGCCGACGCTGCTGCTGATCGGCGGAGCGGGCGAGATCGCGGCGGCTGTGGTCACCGCGGCTATCGGCGTCTGGCTGGTCTGTATCGCCATCGCCGGCTATTTCGTGCGCACGCTGCCGCCGGTGACGCGCATCCTGTTCGCCGTCGCCGGCCTGACGGCGCTGACCCCGGCGGGCGCCTTTCCCGGCGCGGGCTGGACCGACATGATCGGCGCCGCGCTGGGTCTTATTCTTCTGGGCCGCGAATGGCGGCTGCGGCGGATACAGATGGCGGAGGGACAGGCATGAGCAGGCAGGCAGAGCGCATGGCGGACAGCGAAGCGGACATTCCCGAAGCCATCCGCCAGGCGGTCGAGGACTATCTGCGCGGCGCCTGGCATTGCGATCGGGCGCGGCTGGAGCGCGCCTTTCATCCCGAGGCGCATATTGCCGGCTTTATTGACGGGAATTACGCCGATGAGGCGGCGCCGGATTTCATCGCCCGGCTGATGGGGTCGCCGAGCGAGGAGTCGCGCGGCGAGCCTTACGACAAACAGATTCTGGGCGCGCGCTGGACGGAAGACACCGCCTGCGCCTTTGTGCGCACGCGCGTGCATGACTGGCTGTTCACCGACTATCTGCTGCTGATGAAAATCGGCGGACGCTGGGTCATCCGCAACAAGATCTACACCAACGCTTCGGGAGACGGGGCATGAAACGCCAGACTGGTCTGATCCTTGCCGCCGCCCTGCTGCTGGCCCCGCCGGCCTTCGCGCAGCAACCCACGCTGGAAGAGGCGCTGGCGCGCATCGACCGGCTGGAATCGCTGCGCGAGATCGAGCAGGGCATTTACGAGTATTCGCGCGCGGTCGATGTTGGCGACATCGACTCTTATGTCGGCCTGTTCGCGCCGGACGGCGTCTGGGCCGGCGGCGGCG
Organism: Euryhalocaulis sp.; assembly: GCA_050486445.1. Classification (GTDB taxonomy): domain Bacteria; phylum Pseudomonadota; class Alphaproteobacteria; order Caulobacterales; family Maricaulaceae; genus Euryhalocaulis. The sequence goes on along the minus strand of JBJHDH010000001.1, from coordinate 144,085 downwards.
GCGTGTTCGAGGGACAGGATGCGATCCGAGCCATGCTGCGCGGTTTTATCGGCGACGGGCCGCGCCCGCGCGTCACCGGCTTTCACATGATGTCCGCGCCGCAGGTTCGGCTTGCCGAAGACGGCCAGAGCGCCACCGCCGTCAGCCGCTGGACATTCAATGTGCCGGGCGAAACCGGCGCGCCGGCGATGGCGCTGGGCGGCCGGTATTTCGACCACTGGGCGCGCCTGCCCGAAGGCTGGCGTATCGCCCGGCGCGAGGCGCCGAGCGACATTCCGTTCGACGACCTGTCCGAATATCTGGGCCGGCCCGCCGGAACAGACTGAACGCCCCGGATCACTCCAGAGTTCAGATCAATCCAGATCGAGCAGCGTCACCGTATTGTCCTGCAATTGCGGAACGATCAGCCGGTTGCGGCCATAATCGAAACCGATGGCGGCGGGCAGCGGAATCTCCAGGCTGATCGGCGTCGCCACGCCGTCCATGGCGATGCGGTAGATGGACGGACCGAACGGATTGGAGACCAGATAGCCGTCTTCCAGTATCACCACGCCGTCATAGCCGCCGTCCGGCAATGTGATGGTCTGCTCTACCTCGCCGGATTCGGCCGACAGGATCACCAGCAGCGGCGAGGCGATGGTGGCCAGCACAACGCGGCCCTGAGCATCCACTTCCAGACCGTTGGGCCGTTGCAGGTCTTCGCCGCGCGCATATTCGCTGACCTCGCCCTCGGGCGAAATCATATAGACCGCCCAGGTCTCCGGCGCTTCGGTCCCCATGTCGCTGACATAGACCGTGCCGTCGATATCGACATCGAGATCGTTGAGCGTGACGGCGCCTGGCGCCTCATAGGCCGCCACCTGCTCGCGCGTCTCCAGATCGAACACGCGCACAAAAGGCGAGTCGGCGACATAGAGCCTGCGGTTATGAATCGCGATGCCAAGCGCGTTGGCCAGTGGCGCCTCATCCGTGCCGATGAGGAACTCGCGCTCCAGCACCCTTCCATCCGGCGTCAGGGCGGTGATGAAAGCGTCATTGGCCGGGCCGAACCCGCCGACATTGGAAACGTAATAGAGGTCGGTGACCGTGTCGTGCACCGCGCTTTCGGGCAGCATGAAACCGCCGATCACCACCGGCTCGACCAGCGGCGCATCCGGATCGGGCGCCGGTTCCGGGGCAGGCTCCGGCGCGGGTTCGCGCGGCCAGACTCGCTCGATCCATTCCGCGACCCCGATGCGTTCGCTCCATTCCCCGTCGGCCACATAGCGGTCGGCCACAACGAATGCGACCGCCAGAACGGCGACCAGAAGCAGAAGCTTGATAAGCGATTTCATGGCGTATTCCCCCGTGCCCGCCGGGGAGCATACACCAGCAAGCGCTCATGCTTAAGGCGCGATAAAAATTCGCCTGTCGCGCGACTCGTCCTTATTCTGGATCATCCAGCCAGTCCTCATTGGCGCGCGCGATCACATAGGCCTGGATCGCCGCCGCATCCTCTTCGCTCAGCTCGCCGGCAAATCCCGGCATGCCCAGATCCTCGCGCCCGCCATCAATGACGATGGGAATGAAGGCGGCATGCCCGCCCGGCGACAGGAAGCGCAGGTCGCGCTCGCTGCCGCGCGCCTCGACGCCGTGGCAGATCCGGCAATGATCGGCATAGAGCAAACGTCCGCGCTCGACTGTCTCTTCCGACGCGGTCAGCGCCGGGGGCGGCGTGCGCGGCAGCGTCGCCTGTTCCATCGGCGGCAATTCCGCCGTTCCGCCCAGCCTGTAGACCAGCAGGCGCGCCTGCGCTCGCTGGGCGTTGCGCTCGGTCATGCGGCTTTCCACCGCCGCCTGACCGCCGCCCCAGCCGGCGGCGACGGCGACATATTGCTCGCCATTCGCCAGATAGGTCATGGGCGCGGCCATCGGCGTGGTCTGCACGTTCGGCGATTCCCACAGCAGCGCGCCATCGGTGGCGCGCCAGGCGGCCACCGTCTGGTCCACCGTGCCGCGGAAAACCAGATTGCCGGCGGTGGACATCACCCCGGTCATGCCGATTCGCGATTGCGGCACGCGCCAGACCTCGCGCTGTTCGATCGGATCCCAGGCCGTCAGCCAGCCGGATTCGCGCGAGGCGGCAAACTCGTTCATTTCCTGGCGTGTATGCGGATCGCCGCCGCCAAAGCCGAGTCCGGCATTGGGGCGCAGGCGGCGCGGGGTGAAGTCCGGCGCCAGCGAGAAGATGAACCATTGCTCCTGCGCGGCGAAATACACCAGGCCCGTATCCGGGTTGTAGGACATCGGCATCCAGTTATGGCCGCCGCCGGGGCCGGGCGTCAGCAACACCGGGTCTTCGCCGAAATACAGCGCATCGGGATTGATGTTGGGCCGTCCGGTTTCCAGATCGACGCCGTCGGCCCAATTGTTCGGAACATAGGCCTCGGCCGAGAGCAGCTCGCCCGTGGCGGCGTCCAGCACATAGAAAAAGCCGTTCTTGGGCGCCTGCATCAGCACGCGGCGCTCCTGCCCGCCGATCTCCAGATCGGCCAGGATCATCGGCTGGGTCGCGGTATAATCCCAATTGTCGCTGGGCGCGGTCTGGTAGTGCCAGCGATATTCGCCGGTGTCGGCGTCCAGCGCGACGATGGAAGCCAGGAACAGATTGTCGCCCGTCGATTCCGAACGGTAATGCCAGGACAGCGGCGAGCCGTTGCCCGTGCCGGCATAGACCAGATTCAGGTCCGGGTCGTAGACGATGCCGTCCCATACCGTGCCGCCGCCGCCCAGCACCCACCATTCCCCGGCCCAGGTTTCGGCGGCCATCTCCATGGCGTCGTTCTCGAAGCCCAGCGACGGATCGCCCGGCACGGTCCAGAAGCGCCACAGCTCCTCGCCCGTATCGGCGTCGAACGCGGCGACATAGCCGCGCACGCCGAAATCGGCGCCGCCGCTGCCGATTAGCACCTTGCCGTCGAACACGCGCGGCGCGCCGGTGATGGAATAGGGCCAGTCCGGATCGAAGGTCTGCGTGGTCCAGAGCGGCTGGCCGTTTCCGGCGTCCAGCGCGATCAGCCGCCCGTCCAGCGTGGCGATGATGATCTTGCCTTCCCACGCCGCCAGACCCCGGCTGACCGGCTCGCAACAGGCATAGCGCGCCCATTGCCGCTCCACTTCCGGATCGAAGGTCCAGAGCAGCTCCCCCGTGGCGCCGTCAAAGGCGTAGGTGATGTTCCAGGCGGAGATGACATAGAGCACGCCGTCAATGGCCAGCGGCGTCGCCTCCACCCCCCGGAACGTCTCCAGATCGTGGAACCAGGCCAGGCCCAGCTCGGCGACATTGTGCTCGCCGATCAGATCCAGCGGCGAATAATAGCTCTCGTCATATGTGCGGCCGATCGTGAGCCAGTCGCCGGGCGCCGCATCCGCGTTGCGGATGCGCGCGCCATCCACGGCGGCGGGGCCTTGCGCAACCGGCGCGGCGGTCTGTTCTGCCTGTTCCGTCTGTGGCGCGCCGCATCCGGCGGCGAGCATCAGAATGGCGGCCAGCGCCGCGCCTGCGATTCCCGAACGGTTCATCGGCGTCCTCCCCCGCGGCGCCATGCGCCGCTCTTTCGGCCCTGCGGCGTCCCGCGCCGTCTTCCGGGAAAGGCTTTAGCCGATCTGGCGCCGCGGTTCCAAGCCGCCGGGGCGTGCAACGTCAGAGCAGGGCGGCGAGCGAGGTAGATTCGGGCCGCCAGGCGTCGGGCAGATGGCGCGGCCAGACTCCGGCGCCGGCGAGCACCAGATCGTAGCGGAGAGCCAGTTCCGCCAGCGCCGGCCGCGATGCGCGAAACGCGCTGGCGGCGCGCATGATGCGCTCCTGCTGGCGCGGCGAAACGGGAGCCATACGCGCCGTCTTGCTCGCCAGCGCCTTCACCTCGACAAAGACCAGCACCCGCCCCCGGCGCGCAATCAGGTCCACCTCGCCCATCGGGCAGCGCCAGCGCCGCGCCAGGATCGCATAGCCTTTCAGCCGCAGCAGCCAGGCCGCGGCGGCCTCGGCCCGGCGGCCGCGGGTTTCGGCGGCGCGGCGGCGCGCCCGCCCGGTCCATGCGCGCCGTTTGCCGGTCACGGTTCTGCCTTCCCGCCGCCGGCAAGCCTCAGCGCCCGGGCGTAAAGCTCGCGCCGGGACCGGCCGCTGCGCTCGGCCACCTCCGCCGCCGCCGCCTTGACCGGACCGCGCGCCAGCGCCTCGCCCAGCGCGGCGTCGAGCGCGGAATCGTCCCAGCCGTCCGCATCCGCCGCGGGCGGGCCGACCAGCACCACAAGCTCGCCCCTTGGCGGACCTGCCTCCGCATAATGCGCCGCCAGTTCGGAAAGCGGCGCGCGGCGCGTCTCCTCAAACGCCTTGGTCAGTTCGCGTGCGACGCAGGCAGGCCGGTCGCCGAACGCCGCCAGCATGTCGGCCAGCGAGGCGGACAGGCGTGGCGGCGCCTCGAAAAACACCAGAGTGGCCGGCGCGGACGCCAGTTCCGCGAAGGCGCGGCGGCGCGGGCCGGGTTTGGCGGGCGGAAATCCGGCGAACAGGAAACGGTCGCTGGGCAGGCCGGAAACGGCGAGCCCCGCCAGGGCCGCTGAAGGACCGGGCGCGGCGAACACCAATATTCCCTGTTCCGCCGCCTCTTTCGCCAGCCGGTATCCGGGGTCGGAGATCAGTGGCGTACCGGCGTCCGAAACCAGCGCCACGCGCGCACCTTCACGCAGGCGCGTCAGCACGCCCGGCCGCGCCGCCGCTGCGTTATGCTCGTGATACGGCGACAGCTTCGTCCGGATTCCATAGGCGTCCAGCAGGCGGCGCGTGATCCGCGTATCCTCGGCCAGCACCAGATCGGCGACGCTGAGAATATCCAGCGCCCGCAGCGTGACATCGCGCAGATTGCCGATCGGCGTGGCGATGATATACAGGCCGGGCGCGATTTGCTGCGCCGGCGCGGGCCAGGAGCCAGTTTCGCCGTATTTGGATGAAAAAGTCGGACTCATGATCCCGCGCAGCATCTCACTGTTCGGCCGTATCGGAAACGCCCGCAATGCGATTCTGGCCGCCGCGATGACCGGTCTGCTGGCTGCCTGCGCCACCGCGCCGGGCCCGCGGGTGGAGAACATCCCGCCGCCGCCGCCGCCACAGGAAACCGGCCCCATTATCCCGTTCCGTCCGGACCGCGCGCCGCAGGTCGACACCGCAGGGGTGACGCCGCCGCATATGCGCGGCCGGCAGGTCGTGCGCGCGGCTTTGCTGCTGCCATTTTCCAGCAATAACGAGGCGGCGCGGCGCGAAGCGCAATCCATGCTGAACGCCGCCGAACTGGCGCTGTTCGAGCGCGGCGGCGAGCAACTTCTGCTGATCCCCAAGGACGATGGCGGCACGCGCACCGGCGCCGAGGCCGCGACGCGCGCGGCGCTGGCCGAGGGCGCGCATGTGGTGCTGGGCCCGCTTTTCGCCCAGGCGGTGGAAGGCGCGGGCGCGGCGGCGCGGGCGCGCGGCACGCCGGTGATCGCCTTTTCCACCGACCGGGCAGTGGCCGGCGAGGGCGTCTATCTGCTGAGTTTCGCGCCGGAGTCCGAGGTGCGCCGCGCCGCCGCATATGCCCGCTTCAGCGGCGCGCGCGGCATCGCCCTGCTGGCCGCCGACACGGCGCTGGGCCGGCGCGTTGGCGAGGTGCTGCGCGAGGCGGCTGCGCGCGGCGAAGGCCCGCCGGTGCATGACACGCTGTTCTACACGCCCGATAACTACAATCAGGCGACGCTGCTGATCGAACAGATCGCCGCCGCGCGCGACGCGGGCCTTGTGGATGCGGTCTATATCAGCGATGGAACCGGCGCGATGCGCGAACTGGCGCCTGTGCTGCGCGGCAACCGCCTGACCGCCGCCGATATTTTCATGATTGGCTCTGAATCCTGGCGCACCGACCCCGCGGCATCGACCATCAGCGTGATTTCCGGCGCCTATGTGGCGAGCCGCGACACCGGCGAGAACGCCGCCTTCACGAGCGCCTATCGCGCAGCCTTCGGCGAATCTCCCAGCCAGCTCGCAAGCCTTGCCTATGACGCGGTGGCGCTGGCCGCGCAATTACGGGGCGACGCTGGCGACTGGGACGTGATCGAGAACCCGAACGGCTATCTGGGCGCGGACGGCCTGTTCCGTCTGCCGCCGGGCGGCGTGGCCGAACGGGGCCTGGCCATCTATCAGCTCACGCCCACGGGCGCCGTGCTGGTGGAGCCGGCGCCCTCGCGCTTCGACCTGGTGTCCTGAGCAACCGTCCGTTCCTGGATTAAAGAGAAAGGGCGCGGCCCTTTCGGACCGCGCCCCTGACCTGTGAACATCCGCGGCGGGCGGGGCCTTAGAGCGTTTCCAGGCGAAGCGGAAACCGGTTCGCCGTCCGGAAACGCGGCAAACAAAGAGTTGGAGCATTTCCGCGATTTGAAGAAGAGCGGAAATGCTCTAGCGGCCCTGCACCCAGCCTTCCTTGGCGCGTTGGGTATTGTTGGTCGCCATGTCCTCGGTGGCCAGCCAGGTACGCATGGTCTCCAGCGCATCCGGCCCGGCCTGGGCGAACATTTCATCCGTCTTGGCGACATTGGTGGCGATTTCCACCTGCATGCCGTTCGGATCGAAGAAATAGATCGAGTAACAGAAGCCGTGATCGGTATCGACATAGTCGACGCCGTTCTTTTTCAGCTTGTCCTTGATCTTCTCCAGCGCCTCCATCCCGTCGCATTCCAGCGCGATGTGGTGCGAGAAAGGATTGTTGTTCTGGAACTGCCCGAGCGCGATGGCGTCGTTGTATTCCTTGTTCTTGAACTGGAAGAAGGCGAGACACGACCCGTCGCCCAGCTCGAAGAAGGTATGCATGTAATTGTCCGGCTTGTTGGTCACCGGGTTGAAGCGCTCGATCCAGGTTCCGACCAGCGGAAAGCCCAGAATGTCTTCGTAGAAATGCCGCGTCTCCTCCATGTCCCGCGCCAGATAGGCGTGGTGGTGGAGCCGCTTCACCAGATTGCCGGACTGGCGTTTTTTCGCATTTGCGCGATAGGCCGCCAGATCCGCTCCATCGCCCGCGCCCTCGGCGTGGGGAGCGGCGCCATGTCCAGTTTGCGTGTCCATCCGAACCTCCCTGTTCCTGTTTCGGCGGGGCATGTGGTCCCGCGCAATCTTTTTTGCCACCCTGCGCCCGGCCATTGCCGCCACTGTGGCTATTCAGGCCTGGCGGATCGCTCCGATCCAGACCCGGGTCCAGGCCCCGGCGGACCGGCCATAAAGCCCAGCATAGCGCCGGACGGACCAAAAACCATCCGCCCGAATCCGCCGCCGCCGCCTCAGGCCGCCGCCGCGCGGCCCCACAGCTCGGCGCTGGCGATGCGCGCGCCCTCGGCCAGAGCCTCGAATTTCGCCCACATAATCTCGGGATGCGCTTTCTGGTAGGTGTCGAGCTGGGCGAATCCGCAATCGGTGCCGGCGATGACGTTCTCGCGCCCGACCAGTTTCGCGTAACGGACGATGCGGTCGGCGACCAGACGCGGATGTTCCACCGTCACCAGATGGTGGGTGATGACCCCGGGGACCAGGATGCGCCCTTCGGGCAGCTTGCGCGTCTCCCACACCCGCCATTCATGCTCGTGCCGCGGATTGGCCGCCTCGATCAGATAGGCGCCGGTCTTTACCTGCAGCACCAGGTCGATCAGGTCCGCCAGCTCGGCGTCGCAGACATGCGGCACATGCCAGCTTCCGAAACAGACATGATAGCGGACGCGGTCTTCGGGGATGTCGCGCAGCGCGTGGTTCAGCGCGTCGATCCGGAGCTGCGCCCAGTCGCGGTATTTTTCCGGGCTCTGGCTGTTCAGTGCGTCGAACATATTGGCCAGAACCGCATCGTCCACCTGCACGACCAGGCCGGCCTCATGGATCGCCTTGTATTCCTCGGCCAGCGCATCGGCGATGGCGAACACAAAGTCATGTTCATTATCGTAATATTCGTTCACGCCGTCATAGGCGGTTGAGGCGGGCGCCACCGCCGTCATGAAGCCTTCCACGACATCCACCTCTTTCAGCGCATCGTTCAAGGCGGAGATCGCAACCTGAATGGACTCCCGGTCGGCATAGGCGATGGGGCCGACACAGGCCTCTGTCGCGCCGCCCAGCATCAGATGTGGAATGCTCTGCTCGAAATAATCGCGGAAGCGGAACCGGTCGCGGCCGAGAAATTCCGGCTCGCGGCGCTGGTCGGGCCGCAGCTCGAATCCCGACATGCGCTTGATGATGTAGTTGGCCCAGTGCGCCTTTCCGTATTCGCCCTCATTGACGATATCCAGCCCGATCTCGGCCTGGCGGCGGACCACGTCCTTCACCGACTGGCGCAGCACTTCGAGATATTGCGCCTTGTCCTTTGGCGGGCCGGATTTGGAGCTGGAGAGATCCAGCATGGCCTGGGGGCGCGGGATGCTGCCGACATGGGTGGTGAGGATACGGTCAGTACTGCGTTGCACGATGAGGCTCGCTTTCGGTCTGCTGCGATAGACGGTTCCGCGCCATTATATAAAAGAACAGCATGGTGATTTCCATGCGGCGTATGGAAGAGCCGCTGCTCTCCATATTCTGTGACGGCCGCATGACATGCCGGGTGTCAGGCCGGGCGCTCGCCGGCCACGGTGGTGCGGTACATTTCGCGGCGGAAGCCGTGATAATCGTTGAACGCCTGGTGCACGCACAGGCGATTGTCCCAGACCGTCACCATATCCGGCTCCCAGCGCAGGCGGCAGGTGAAGGCATGCTGCACGATATGGCCGGCGAGATAGTCGAGGATCGGGCGGGCCTCTTCCTCGCGCATTCCCTCAATGCCGATGGCGTAGGCGCCATCCGTATAGAGTGACTTTTCGCCCGTCACAGGATGGGTGCGCACCATCGGATGGAAACTGCCTTCGATCTTCCGGATCAGGTCATCCGGCAGCCTGTCCAGATTGCGGGTCGCGGCCAGCCGGCCGATCGGCGTGTCGCGCGTCTCCACCGCGTCCTGCGCCGCGCGCAGCACGTCGCGCATCGAAAAATGCACGCGAAACGGCGCGATCATGGTCCGGTATGTATCGCTGAGCGCCCGATAGGCCAGAGCTGCATTGGCCCAGATCGTGTCGCCGCCATAAGGCGGAATCTGCACCGAGCGCAGCGCGGTAATGGAGGGCGGCTCTGGCAGGAAGGGCGAGTCGGTATGCCAGCCTTCGCCGAACACCATGCCGGAGCGATCATCGGCTTCCTTGATCAGCGGATGCACATTGCGGTGGTCCGGCACGCCGGACGTATAGGCGTCCTCGGCGAACGGTCCGAAGCGCAGGCTGAACGCCTCATGCTCCGCATGCGTCAGGCGCTGGTTGCGGAAATAGATCATCTTGTGCCGGAACAGGGCCTGGCGGACATCTTCGGCCTGTTCATCCGTCATGCGCGGGATGTCGACGCCACAGATTTCCGCGCCCATGGCGGCGGCCAGCGGCCGCACCTCGATGGTCTTGCAGGGCAGGGCGCTGTTGTCGAACTGATCGCTGGGATGAAGCTGCATCGGCATGAACGCCTCCCCTTCCCGTTCGCCTTCCCGCCAGGGCCTTAATATTGCGCCCAAACGAAAAAGGCGGCGGGGACTATCCCCGCCGCCTTCGACGTTTGCAACCGATCCGGTGGATCAGGCTTTGGCTTTTTCCCGCCAGGAACCCGAGGCGTAGGCCTTGCGGGCGACCTCGGCATAGGGCGCCGGGGCGACCGTGGCCTTGATCTCGGTCTGGGAGTGCGGATGCTCGACGGTCGGCTTGGTGGTGCCGCCGTTTTCCTCGCCCCAGACGAAGGTAACTTCGGTGCCCGGCGCGGCGAATTCCTCGTCCAGCACCGCCAGGGTCAGCATGGCGCGCTCGTTCGAGCTGTAGCCGACCCAAGTGGACACGCCCGCCGTCTTGCCGCCTTTGCCGGTGACCAGATCGAACGGATGCATCGAATAGACCGCCGACGGAAATTCAAAGAATTTCGCGCGGTTGCCTTTCTGAAGCTGGCTGCCGATGGCGCCCAGCACATCGGCTTCGTCCAGCACCAGCGTGACTTTCTTGCGGTGCGGGCCTTCGGCCTTGGCTTTCAGCGCCTCGGCGCCGATGAAGTCATGGTCGAATTTCACGAACGGGCCGTAACCCAGATCCCACGGCGTGAAGTAATAGTCCTCGATATTTTTTGAGACGAACGAGCCGCCGACCGAGGCCGAACCTTCATAGCCGGTCGCCGGCAGCCATTTCTGATAGTCGGCCAGACCCGAGCCCGCATACACGGCCGGCAGCGGCGAGGGGATCCAGGCCGATTCCAGCGTGTTGGACGAATAGGCGCGGCCGCCGACCAGCTTCATGCCGAACTCTTCGCCGGCGCGGACCAGCGCGGTGTGCACCGCCTCATAGTCTTCCCACGGGCCATACAGCTCGAAGCCCGGCTGGCCGGCCATGCCGTGACGCAGCGCGCCGACCTGTTTGCCGCCGATCTTCAGCGAGGTCATGTTGAAGAATTTCAGGTCCGGCGGGGTTTCGCCGATGGCCTTGCCGATCACCTTCATGGCGTTCGGGCCCTGGACCTGGAAGCGGTACATCCGGCGCTTGCCATCGCTGCGCAGCGCTGTGCGCTGGTCCAGCTCGACCTTCACATTGTATTTGCCGGTTTCGGCGTGGAACATGATCCAGTTCAGAACCGGCGCGCGGCCGACCAGGCTGAACTTGTTTTCCTCGTAATAGAACAGGATCACGTCGCCGATGACGTAGCCGTCCGGCGTGACCGGCACGAATTGCTTGGCGCGGCCGGGCTTGTAGTTATTGAAGCTGTTGATGCCCAGATGCTCCAGCAGCTTGAACGCGTCCGGGCCTTCCACGAACAGGTCGGCCATATGGTAGGACTGGTTGAACAGAACGGCGGCTTCCTGCCAGGCCTTCTGTTCGTCGCGCCAGTTGGAATATTCCGGCGGCACGCCCGGATAGACGTTCGGTCCGGCCTGCGAATTGCGCAGCATGTCGACCGGATTCTGGTTCGCCAGCAAGTCGGCGAGAGTCTTGGCGCTCATTCTTCCATTCCTTCGTATGGGGAAGGGTCCGGCAAAGCCGGACCAGATGGACCAGGGCCGTCCCGCCCCCCACGGACGGCCGGCCACGCTGAAAAATCGGGACCATTCGCCCGGAGCGGCGCCGGGGCGCGGTCGAACTGTTTCCTCCTTGCGCCGGACCCCGCGTCCGGCGTGGCCGGCCCGCCGTTTTCCGGCAGGTCTTCTTTTGCAGCCGGTTTTACACGGCCGGGCCCCGTAGCACGGCGCCGCCGGCCCGGAATAGAGGCCGGTGCATCATATCAGTTTTTCTACCAGTCTAACCGGTCTTCAGCCCGGCCTGGATCTGCGCCAGCCTGCCGGCCGCCTCCTCGTCCAGCGGCGTGAAGATTACGACCCGCAGCGTGGGCGAACCTTCCGGCACATAGGATGTATGCTCCAGCTGGACGGGGCCGGTCTCGTGCGGCGCGACACTGATCCCTTCCGAGCGGTCCTCGACTTCCGGCGTCGCCCATAATTCGCGGAACAGGGCGGAATCGCGGCACATGTCCGTCACCAGACGCTCCATGCCGGGATCGCCGGGAAACTGGGAGTAGTCGATGCGCAGCTTGGCCACCAAGCGGCGCGCCATGGCGTGATATTCTTCCGGGTCGTCAGGGTATCCGCTCTGGGAGAACAGGATGCGGATCAGGTTGCGGCGCTTTTCCGGCATCGCGCCATAATCGCGCAGCACCGCGGCGCACATCGGATTCCACGCCACCACGTCCCAGCGCATGGTGGTGATATAGGCCGGGACGGGCAGCGCGTTCAGCATCCGCCGCATGGCCGGCGTCACGTCATCGACGCCGCCGCGCGGCAGCGGCGCGGGCCGGTTCTGGCCCAGCTCGAACAGATATTCACGCTCGACGCTATTCAGACGCAGCGCCGCGGCCAGCCGCTCCAGCACGTCGACCGAGGCGCGCACGTCGCGGCCCTGTTCCAGATGGGTGTACCAGGTGAGGCTGACGCCGGAGAGCGCGGCGATCTCTTCGCGCCGCAGACCGGGCGTGCGCCGGCGCCGCGTCTCGGGCAGGCCGGCCTCGGCCGGCGCGAGACGCGCCCGGCAGCTTTTCAGAAAGGCCGACAGCGCCTGGCGCCGGGCGTCCTCGCCCATGATTACCCTCTATCGCCTGACAGGCATTCTGACACGCATTCTAGAGCGTGATCCGACTACGCGCGGATCACGCTCTAAACTTTAATGTCGAGCAATTTTATCGGTTTGTGTTGCATCCCTGATTCAACGCAAACCGATATTGCTCTAGCGCGCGCCGGCGGTCTCGACCTTTTTCTGGCTTTCGCCGCCGCCGACGCCATAGGTCACCTGCTGGTTGCGCGTCTTCTGGAAGTCCTCGGGCGACATGCCGTTGAACTGCGCATAGACGTGCGGGTTGGGCACGCCCAGCACGGCGGCCAGCTTTTCCAGCACGAAGAAAATCGCCCCGGCATGGATCAGCCCGATCCAGTCACGCTTGCGGATCAGCTCGCGCTCCGATTCCTTCAGCCCGTATTTCTCGAACAGAGGTTCGGGATCCTTCACGAACTGCGCCCGGTGTTCCGGATAGACCAGATCGTGCAGCAGCTTGTTGAGCTGGAAATTCTCGACGCTGCGCTCCAGATCGAACAGATAGGTGCCCTCGATATCCTTGATGGCTTCAGTCTGGGCGGTGTTGCGGCGGCGGATATCCTCAGCGGCAGCGGCCGGCATATCGACCGCCTGATTTTCATAGATCGCCGTGGCGATGGCGGTCATCGACGGCAGATAATAGGAGCGGTGAACGCATTTCACGCCGCTCGCCAGCGCGCCGCGCGCCACCAGCCACATCACAAACTCGCTCGACTCCATGCCGCCCAGCTTTGCATGATCGGCATGGGTGAACTGTGTGAGGCCTTCCGGGTCGGTCTCGTAGAGGTCCAGCAATTGCTGGTCCCATTCGGTGTTGTTGAAGCCGGAGCGTTCGCCATGCACCTGATGCGACAGGCCACCGGTGGCGACCATCACCACCTTGATGTCCTCGGGATAGGATTCGATGGCGCGGCGGACCGCCTTGCCGAGATTGAGGAAACGTTTGGCCGACGGCACCGGAAATTGCAGCACGCCGCATTGCAGCGGCACGATCGGGATCGGCCAGCCATTATCGTCATGGTCCATCAGCACCGAGAGCGGGCTGAAACAGCCATGATCCAGCCCCTTGCCCTGCATGGTGGAGATGTCGAATTCGTCGGCGACCAGCGAGCGCACGACATGGCGCGCCAGTTTTCCGTGGCCCTTGATCGGCGGAAGGTTGCGCGGCCCGCCGCCCTCGTCGGCGACGCCGTATTCCTCGCCGATGCCCAGCACGAACGGCGAATAATGATCGAAGAAGAACGAGCTGATATGGTCGTTATAGACGATGAACAGCGCGTCGGGCTTTTTCTCGTCCAGCCAGGCCTTGATCGGCTCATAGGCGTCGAAGATCGGCTTCCAGGCCGGATCCATTTGCTTGTTCGCGTCCAGCGCGAAGCCGATCGTGGGCGTGTGCGAGGTGGCGATTGCGCCGATAATGCGGGCCATGCGTCTTCCCTTGTTCTCTGTGCTGTTTCGCGCCTGCCGTCCCGCGCCCGTAATCAGAACCTGCGTTCTGAAACCTGTGTTCCGATGCTGCGTCCTGCGGGCGCGGACCGCCTTTCCCCGCCCCTATAGCCGCCCCGGAGGCCGGGAGCCAATGACCCGGCGCCGCAGGGGGCGGGAGGCATAAAGATAATGGCGTCCCCCATCGGACGAAGTCCGAATTCTTCAAAGTGTAAGGGACGGCGAAGGGCCGAAGGGAGAATGGCGTCCCCGAGAGGATTCGAACCTCCGGCCCTCAGATTAGGAATCTGATGCTCTATCCTGCTGAGCTACGGGGACGCGCGGTCGCTATATAACAAGCTGCCCCCGAGCCGCCTACCATCAGGCAGGGCGACCGATGCGCATTGAGTGCGCCCATGGAAGCTTAGCGCTATGCTGGATAATGCGCTCAGCAACCCACCGGCGGTCACAAAACTTCGCCTTTTCTATCGTGGCGACCTCTGCGGGATGGATCAACGCCGCCACATAGCACGTAATTTTCGGATCGGCTTTTTCATCAAAGCCAGCCGAGCCTCCCTCAAATCTCCATTTACACTGGAGCAGCGCCGCGACATGGCCAGCGGAATCCGCGGCAAGACCATCGACGCCGCCATCGCCACTGCCCCCTACATGCTGCCAAACCAAGTCTGGTTGTTCATATTGAAGGAGCGCGACCATCAAGTGCTCGAAGGCCGTTGGGCCTATGTCGGCGACAAGCCGCTGTTCAACTTCGTTTACATCCATTGTCCAAGAGCGATTGATACGGCGCGGGTTTTCAATAAGGGTGTCTAATGCCGTAAAAGGATTCAGCCCCAATTCCGACAGCGGGTAAATGCGCCCGCTTGTCGAGCGGCCAAAAAACGAACGCCTAATCCATGCCGGCACAACGGAAAATGGCACAGGCCGCCAGCGATCTACTCGCCAACTTTGTACGACATCCGCCAAATGATATCCGGGAGGATCGTACTCCAATCCTTGCTTGGCGCGTAAATCCAAATAGGTCTGTCCCCATGGTGGATTATCGACAAGCTCGAACGCTTCGACCCGGCCCGCATAGACTAATCCACGGTCCGGCCTTGGTATGAGCGTTATGGAGCCGGACTCCACATCTCTCACCAAATTCCGGTTCGTAGAAACTTGCCGTCTATATGAAGGGTCATCATCGACGCATTCTTCCCAGTCCGGGTCAGACACGGAAATATCGACCAATGACCTACGAAAATCGTGTTCCCGCCCTACAAACTCCTTTCGCCACACAGGGTAACCGATGAAACTACGATTGGTCTCCCGACAGAGATCAATCGCATCGGCGTTTTGCGGCTTGTTACGAATATAAAAAACGAGTTGTGCCACTGACTATTCGCCTTATTGCGCCTATTCCCCCGGGGTCAGGCGCAGGATCATGCCGCCATCGGTCAGCACATAGACCGCGCCGTCCGGCCCGGTCTCCAGCGCGCGGATACGCTGCTCCAGATCGGTCAGCAATTGCTCCTCCGCGACCACGCGCTCGCCGTCCAGCACCAGCCGGGCCAGATGCCGGCCGGGCAGCGCCGCGACGAACAGGTTTCCGCGCCAGTCCGGGAACAGATCGCCCTGATAGAACATGATGCCCGAGGGGCCGATGGAGGGCCGCCAGAAATAGACAGGCTGCTCATAGCCCTCGCCCGCGGCCTCGCCCGTGCCGACCGGCTCGCCGCTATATTGCAGGCCATAGGTGATATTGGGCCAGCCATAGTCGCGGCCGGGGCGGACGATATTGATCTCGTCGCCGCCCATCGGGCCGTGCTCCGCGGTCCATAACTCGCCGGTTTCGGGATGGAAGGCGGCGCCCTGCGGGTCGCGATGGCCAAAGCTGAACGTCTCCGGCGCGGCGCCATCCTCTCCATCCGCGAACGGATTACCGGCGGGGATAGAGCCGTCGTCATGGATGCGCGCGACGCGGCCGGAATAGGCAATGCGCACATCGCGCGGCAGCGGCCGGTCGATGCCGTCGACATCGGACTCCGTATAGCGGTAGCGCTCCGCGCCCAGAACATAGAGCGTGCCGTCCGGCGCGAACACAGCGCGGCGGTCCAGCCCGTCCAGCAGCACTTCCACATTTTCCAGTGCGCGGCCGTCATCGCTCAGCCGCGCGCGGGCCAGGCGCTCATGCACGAACGGCTCGGCGATCTGCTCTTCCAGCGGCCTGGCGTTCCATTGCTGGATGATAGAGGCGGGCCAGCGCGCCCCCGGCTCGCCATCGGGCGGCGCGGTATAGGTGAAATAGACCAGACGATTGGCCGCGAATTCCGGGTGCAGCGTCACATCGTGCAGGCCGCCCGCCTGCACTCCCTTGATCTCCGGCAGGCCGGAGAGCGGCATGAACACCACGCCGTCCGGCCGGGCGATGCGCATCATGCCGGGCCGCTCGGCGACCAGAAAATTGCCGTCCGGCAGCAGCGCGAAGCCATAGGGGCTGGCCAGCCCGGTCACCAGCGTCTCGACCCGGTAGGAGGAGGGCGTCTCGGGCGGCGGCGCGGCGGTCTGGCCTGCGAAGGCCGGCGGCGTGGCCGCCATGACTGGCGCCTGCTGCGCCACGGCCGTCCCGGCCAGCGCGGCGGTAGCCAGAATCCCGGCCATAATTCCTGCCAGTGATGTGATGCTGCGGTCCATGACGCCCCCACCCCGTTTGCGGGCGCAGCATGGCGGCGGCGCGCCCCGGCTTCAATCGGTGAAGAGGTTCGCCATGTGTGTCGTTGTCCCCGCTCCTGAATTGTCCGGCTTTTGGTGTGGCGTGCGCGCCACGCTGGCGCGAGATTTCATCTCGCATCACAGATGGAGATATATTTACCCATAAGAGTATAGATCTTTATTCTATAACATATTTACTCTTATAACAACTTCAACAATAAAACATTAGATTATTATTATACAACCATTATATAATGGTTAGAACCTTATATTTTGACACTCTTCGTATTCGTTAGGCAGTCTCCATCGTGAAAGCCGGACAAAAACCGGTCCATGAGGGGAGAAACCATGAAAAAGCAATCTGTTCGCGCCGCCATGCTGGGGGCGCCCAGCGCCGCCGTTATCGGCGCGGCGCTCGCCGTTTCCGCCGGCGCACCTGCTCTGGCGCAAGATGTAGAGGCCGGCGACCGCGTGGTGGTCACCGGTTCGCGGATCGCGCGCCGCGACTATCAGGCCAACAGCCCGCTGGTGACGGTCGATTCGTCGACATTCGAAAACACCAGCACGGTGGGCATTGAGACGGTGCTGAACCAGCTGCCGCAATTCGTGCCGGCGCTGTTCACCCAGTTCAACTCGCAAAACGTCGAGCCGAACCCGTTCCAGACGCCTGGCGCCTCCAATGTCAGCCTGCGCGGTCTCGGCCCGACGCGGACCCTGGTTCTAGTCAATGGCCGCCGCGCGGTGCCGCTGAACGCTGAAATGGCGACGGACACCAACGCCATTCCCTCGGCGGCCATCCAGCGGGTGGAAATCGTCTCCGGCGGCGCCTCGGCCGTGTATGGCGCGGACGCCCTGGCCGGTGTGGTGAACTTCATCCTGAGGGATAATTATGAAGGCCTGACGATCGACACCCAGTACGGCATCACCGAACAGGGCGATAACAAGGAATTCCGCATTTCCGCGCTGTTCGGCGCCAATCTGGCCAATGGTCGCGGCAATGTGACCCTGGGTGTGGAGCATTCCACGCGCGGCTTCGCCTCCTGGAACGACCGGAGCTGGTATGTCGAGCAGCGTAACGCGCCGGATATTGCGGCCGCGGGTACCGAATTCTGGTTCTCCGATTCCTATTTTACAACGGATTTCCTCAATCAGCCCGATCAGGCAGTGATTGACAGCCTGTTTCCGCAGGCGGCTCCGGGGGCTGTTGGGCCCTTTGCCTCGTTCTTGGTCAACCGTACGCCGGATGGTACCGGCACGGTTTATAGCACTACACCCGGATTTGTCGGCTTTTTCGGCTATGCTGATCCAACTAATCCCAACAGCGGCCTCGCTGGTGCTTATAAATATGCTGGTCCGCTTGAGCAGGCTGAATATCCGGGCCAGATTTGGCGGAAGCAGTTGCCAAACGGCGAGTGGGTGGAAAACCAGCTCGCCAACTATATCTCCACGCCGCTGGAGCGGTATTCGATGTTCGGTTCGGCGAATTTCGACCTGACCGACAATATCACCGCCTTCGTCAACGTCACCTTCGCCCGCACGCGGACGAACACGCTGCTGCAATATTCTCCGGCCAATAACGCTTGGGGCGCCAGCATCCCCTACGGCACGGACATCTATGCCGACTCGGTGGATGGTATGGGCAATACGCTGGCCGAGTATCAGGCGGGCGGCGCCTATGGGCTGAATTGCGGACCTGTCGGCGGTTGTACGAACAGCGAGGTGTTCCCGGTTTCGGCTGAGCTGGCGGCCCTGCTCGACAGTCGGCCCGACTCGAACGCTCCGTGGCGTCTGAACCGGAATATGGATTATCTGCCGCGGCGCCAGACGGCGAACCGCAGCACGAATTTCCAGATCATGGCCGGGTTTGAGGGCCGGCTGGCCAATAACTGGTTCTGGGATGTGGCGGTCAGCCATGGTCAGGCGGACAGCCTGATCCAGTCCGTCGGCTTCGCCTCACTGTCGGCCTATCTGGATGTCGTCACCTCGCCGAACTATGGCCGGGCCGGCTTCTGGCAGGAAAACCCGAGTGATGGCAGCACGTTCGCCGCCGGTGCGGCGAGCTGCACCACCGGCCTGCCGATCATGCAGGACTTTATCCCGTCGCAGGACTGCATTGAGGCGCTCTCGCGCAACATGCAGGAAACCTCGCTGATGCGGCAGACCATCGTCGACGGCAATATCACGGGCGATCTGTTCGCTTTGCCGGCCGGCGATGTCGGTTTCAATATCGGCGCATCCTATCGCGAGAACAATTATGAGTTCCGCACCGATCCGCTGAAGAGCATCACCAGCTTCAGCGATCAGGCCATCGGCATTTTCCCGGCCGGCAGCACAAGCGGCGGGATCAAGGCCGCCGAGGTGTATGGCGAGTTGCTGGTTCCGATCGTCCGCGATCTGCCCTTTATCCAGCATCTGGAGCTGGAACTGGGCGGCCGCTATTCGGACTATGATGTCACCAGCGGCGTGTTCACCTACAAGGCGCTGGTCGATTGGGGCATCACCGATTTCGCCCGGGTCCGCGGCGGCTATAACCGCGCCAACCGCGCCCCGAATATCGGGGAACTGTTCCAGGCCCGCACCACCACCGCCTTTGGCACGGCCGCGGCGCAGGGCGACCCGTGTTCGACGAACAACTATGCCAGCCTGGTGACCGCCAATCCGGGCACCGTTCCGGTCGGCAGCGGGCACTCGCGTGAAGGCCAGAACGCCAACGAGAATGGCGCGGCGGGCGCGGCGCATGCGCTGGCGATCTGTCAGGCCATGATGGGCTCTGGCGGCGCCGCCCAGTATTATGCGAATGAGCCCACTGTTGGTAATGCCGCCACAGGCGTTGCTGGCGGGACGGGGCAAACCGCTACGGCCGGCAACCCAAATCTGGGTTCGGAAAAGGCGGATACGTGGACGGTCGGTCTGGTATTGTCCTCGCCGTTCGAACACGCATTGGTGCGTGGTCTGCGGCTCTCGGTGGACTATTTCCAGATCAAGCTTGAGGACTATGTCACCTTCCGGTCCCCGGACGACATCTATTATGACTGTCTGAGCATGAACACGAACGCCACCGTGGCCGAGGCCCTGGGCAGCGTCGCCTGTCAGGCGATCCAGCGTCAGCAAACGGATGGCGCTGCGGCGTTCATCGATACGTTCCGCGTCAATGGCGGGGGCATCAAACTGTCCGGCGTCGACGTCCAGCTCGACTGGTCGGCCCAGCTTCAGGATCTGGGGCTTGGCCTGCCGGGCGGCGTCGCCCTGAACGTGCTGGCCACGATCCCGGTGGAGGTGAAGGCCGATTTCGGAACCACCGCCGGACTGAACCATCGCGGTTTTGCTTCTTCTCCGGCGAGTGGCGTCAGCGGCAGCAACTACCGCTACACGGTGTTCTCGACCCTGAACTATTTCACCGGTCCGTGGAACGCCTCACTGCGCTGGCAGCATCGTCCGAGCCTCAAGGGCGGCAGCCCGGCCAACCCCAACCCCAATGGAAACGTCGGCTCGTACAATGTGTTCGCGCTGACCGGCGGCTATTGGGTCACGGACAATGTGCTGATCCGCGCCGGTGTCGAGAACCTGTTCAACACCAAGCCGCCGCGCTCGGCTGGCAATCCCAACGCCACGCCGTTCCCCCTGCCAGGGACTTATCAACAAGGCGGTTTCTACGACGTGCTGGGACGGCGTTTCTTCATGGGCGCGAACGTCTCCTTCTAAGAGACAACGCACCGAACCACAGACGTATCGCGTATCTCGCGGCGGGCCCCAGGGCCCGCCGCTTTCTTTTTTGAGCGGTGTGCTGGCAATCAGCGAAGAGATCGCGCCGGCGTGCAGGCCGGCCCGGTCGCGGGCGCGCCGCGCGGGCGCTATAAGCGGCCTATGTCCGCCATTCCCGATCCCGTGCTGGAAACGCTGAAAGCGGCTGTGGGGCCGAAAGGCTGGACCGCCGATCCCGCTTTGCTGGCCCCGCATCTGGCCGAATGGCGCGGACGCTGGACCGGCGAAACGCCGATCATGCTCAGCCCCGCCAGCACGGATGAGACGGCGCGCATCGTGCGCATCTGCGCCGAAGCGCGCATCGGCGTGACGCCGCAGGGCGGCAATACGGGTCTGGCCGGCGGCGCGACGCCGCAGGGCGAAATCCTGCTCTCCACCCGCCGCATGAACCGTGTGCGCGGAGCCGACCCGCTGAACGACACGATGATTGTGGAGGCGGGCGTGACGCTGCTGGCGGCGCAGCAGGCGGCGCGGGAAGCGGGGCGTCTGTTTCCGCTGTCGCTGGGCGCCGAGGGCGCAGCCACCGTGGGCGGCGCGATCAGCACAAATGCCGGAGGCGTCGCCGTGCTGCGCTATGGCATGATGCGCGACCTGGTGCTGGGGATCGAGGCGGTGACGCCGGACGGCCGGGTGTGGGACGGTCTGCGCGCGCTGCGCAAGGACAATACCGGCTATGATCTGAAGCAGCTCTTCATCGGCGCGGAGGGCACGCTGGGCGTCGTCACCGCTGCGGTGCTGAAGCTGTTTCCCTTGCCCGCCGCGCGCGCCGTCGCCATCGCCGGGGTGGCAGACATCGCTGCTTCGATAAAACTGCTGTCGCTCTGCAAGGCCGAGTCCGGCGGCGCGGTGACGGGCTTCGAGATTCTGCCGCGCGAGGTGCTGGAGCTGGTATTGGCTCATATTCCGCGCACGCGCGACCCGCTCGCAGAGCCGCACCCCTGGTATGCGCTGATTGAAATGTCGTTCGGGCGCGAGGCCGGCGCGTGCGAAACGATGGAGGCGGCGCTGGCCGCTGGGATCGAGGCCGGGCTGGCGCGCGACGCGGTGATCGCGCAGAGC
Organism: Euryhalocaulis sp.; assembly: GCA_050486445.1. Taxonomy (GTDB): domain Bacteria; phylum Pseudomonadota; class Alphaproteobacteria; order Caulobacterales; family Maricaulaceae; genus Euryhalocaulis. The sequence continues at coordinate 122,905 of JBJHDH010000001.1, read as the reverse complement.
GAGACGGACGCGGAAGCCTTCTGGCGGCTGCGTGAAATGGCGCCGGAGGCCGAGCGCGCCGACGGCCCGGCGATCAAGCACGATGTCTCTGTGCCCGTCGCCGCCATGCCGGAACTTTATGCGCGCGGCGTGGAGGCGGTGCGCGCCGTGGCGCCGGAGGGCCGCGTGCTGTGCTTTGGCCATGCCGGCGATGGCAATTTCCACTTCAATATCGCTGCGCCGCGCGGCGGGCCGGACGCAGCAGCGGCGTTTTTTGCAAAATCCGACGCGATCACCGAGGCCGTGCACGGCGCGGCGGCGGCGCTGGGCGGTTCGATCTCCGCCGAGCACGGAATCGGGATTATGAAAAAGGCGGAGCTGGCCCGCCGCAAAAGCGCGGTGGAGATGGACATGATGCGCGCCATCAAACGCGCGCTGGACCCGCACAATATCATGAACCCGCGCGTGATGCTGTGAGCGCGGCGTCGGAGGCGCCGCCGCTGCTGCGCGTGCGCGGTCTGTGCAAGGCGCATGAGACGCCGCAAGGCGGGGGAGATGCCGGAGATAAAGGGCGGCTGAGCGTGCTGGACGGGGCGGACCTTGATCTGGCCGCCGGAGAGACGCTGGCGCTGATGGGCGAGTCGGGCAGCGGCAAAAGTACGCTGCTGCATCTGATCGCCGGGCTGGACCGCGCCGATGCGGGTGACATTCTGCTGGACGGACGCGATCTTGGCGCGATGGACGACGCGGCGCGCGCGCGCCTGCGCCGCGCGGAAATCGGGCTGGTGTTTCAGCAGTTCAACCTGATCGGCAGCCTCAGCGTGGCCGCCAATCTCGCCTTTCAGGCGCGGCTGGCCGGGCGGTTCGACCGCGCCTGGCATGAAGCGCTGCTGGCGCGGCTGGGCCTTTTGGAGGCCGCCGCGCGCTGGCCCGAACAGCTTTCGGGCGGGCAGCAGCAGCGCCTGGCCATCGGCCGGGCGCTGGCTGTGCGGCCGCGCCTGCTGCTGGCCGACGAGCCGACCGGCAATCTGGACGAGCGCACGGCGGACGCGGTGCTGGACCTGATGCTGGAGCTGGCCGCCGATACCGGCTGCGCCGTGCTGATGGCGACGCACAGCGCGCGGCTGGCGGCGCGGCTGGATCGCTGCGCCGTGCTGCACGCGGGGCGCATCGCATGAGGGCGGCGGGCCAGGCGCTGATCGTGCTGGCCTCGCACTGGCGGCGGCGCCCGGCGCAGTTCGCCGCCTTGCTGCTGGGCCTTGCCGCCGCGACGGCGCTGTGGAGCGGGGTGCAGGCGCTGAACGCCGAGGCGCGCGCCTCCTATGCAAGCGCCGAGGCGGCGCTGGACGCGCAGCCGGACACGCTGGCCGCCGCGGATGGCGGGCTGATTTCGCAGCAGGTTTTTCTGGCGCTGCGCCGCGCCGGATGGCCGGTCTCGCCAATGCTGGAAGGGCGGGTGACGCTCGAAGGCGCGGCGCTGAGCGTGCGCGGCGTCGAGCCGGCGACCTTGCTCTCCGCGCCCGGCGGAGCAGCGGGCGCGGGTGCGATGCTGGGCGCGATGATGGATGGGCAGGCGGACATGGCCGCTTTCATGCTGCCGCCGCATCGCGTGTGGATGGCGCCGGAGACGATGCGGCGGCTGGGGCTTTCGCCCGGCGATGCGCCGGTGACGGACGATGGCCGCGCTTTGCCGCCCGTCGAGGCGCGGCGTGGCGTGGAGCCGGGGGTCGCGCTGATGGATATTGGCGCGACCCAAACACTATTGAACCAGACCGTATTGGACATGGACGGTGCGCTGACCGGCCTGATCCTGACCGGGCCGCCATCGCTGACCGCGCCGGAACTGGAGAGCATCGCGCCCGGCCTGCGCCGCGTGGTACCGGAAGGCCCGCGCGACCTGTCGGACCTGACCGCCAGCTTCCATCTCAATCTCACGGCGTTTGGCCTGCTTGCGTTCATTGTCGGCCTGTTCATCGCGGCGGCGGCGGCGGGCCTGGCGTTCGAGCAGCGCCTGCCCGCGCTGCGCACGTTGCGCGCCTGTGGCGTTTCGCGCCGCGCGCTGGCCGGGGCGCTGATCGTGGAAATGCTGGTTCTGGCGCTGCTGGCCGGGGCGCTGGGGCTGATGGCCGGATATGCGCTGGCGGCGCTGCTGCTGCCGGGCGTCGGGATGACGTTGCAGGCGCTCTATGGCGCCCCGGCGCCGGACGCGCCCGCATTCCGCGCCGCATGGGCGGCGTCGGGTCTGGCGATGGGACTGGCGGGCGCGGCGGCGGCGCTGGGCGCGGGCCTGGCCAGAGCCTGGCGGATGCCGGTGCTGGAGACGGCCCGGCCCGGCGCATGGGCGGCGGCGCGGCGGCGCTGGACCCAGGTTCAGGCTGGCGCGGCGGCATTGTTGTGCGCGGCGTGGCTGGGGCTTCTGGCATTCGGCGAGGGACTGGCGGCGGGGTTTCTGGCGCTGGGGGCGCTGCTGCTGGCCGCCGCGCTGGCGCTGCCGCCTATGCTGGCGCTGCTGCTGCGCGCGGCGCAGGCGCGCGGCGGTGGGCCGATGACGGAATGGTTCTGGGCCGAGGCGCGGCGCGATCTTTCCGGCCTGTCACTGGCGCTGACCGCGCTGCTGCTGGCGCTGGCGGCCAATATCGGCGTCGGCTCGATGGTTGGCGGATTCCGCGCCGCCTTCACCGACTGGCTGGACCGGCGGCTGGCGGCCGATGTCTATCTCAATCTGGCGCGGCCGGACCTGGCCGAGGATATCGCGGACTTCCTGCGCGCGCGCGACGATGTGACCGCCGCCCTGCCGACCCTGCGCGCCGATACACGCACGAGTGACTGGCCGGTCGAAGTGATCGGCTTCACCGATCACGCCTTCCATCGCCAGACATGGCCGGTGCTGGGCGCGCCGCTCACAGAATCTGATTGGGATTCTGTTGCGCGCGGCGAGGCGGTGCTGATCAGCGAGCAGACGGCGCGGCGCCTTCATCTTGCGCGCGGCGATGTCTTCGCGCTGCCAACGCCATCCGGCGATTGGCGCCTGCGCGTGGCGGGGCTTTATGCCGATTACGGCAATCCGCGCGGACAGATCCGGGCGGAGATCGGCGCGGCGGCGGCGCGATGGCCGGATGCGCAAATCTCGGGGCTGGAGATCGTCACGGCGCCCGGCGCGGCGCCGGAGGTGATGAGCGCCCTGCGCACGCGCTTTGGCCCGGCGGCGGGGCCGGTGTTCGATCAGGCGGCGGTGAAGCGGTTTTCGCTCACCGTGTTCGAGCGCACCTTCGCGGTGACGGCGGCGCTTGGCGCGCTGACTCTGGCGGTCGCGGGCGGCGCGCTTCTGGCCGGTCTTGGCGCGCTGGCGCAGCGGCGCCTGCCGCATCTGGCGCCGGTCTGGGCGATGGGCGCGACGCGCGCGCACCTGTCGCTGCTGGAACTGGGGCGCACGCTGGCGCTGGCTTTGCTGACCGCCATGCTCGCCATTCCATTGGGAATCGCGCTGGCCTGGATGCTGGTCGCGGTCATCAATGTCGAGGCGTTTGGCTGGCGCCTGCCGCTGCATGTCTTTCCGGTGCAATGGCTGGCGATGGCGGGGCTGGCGCTGCTGATCGCGCTGCTGGCCGGGGCGGGACCGGCGCTGCGTCTGGCGCGCACGCGCCCGGCCGCGCTGGCAGGGGTGTTCGCGCATGAACGCTAGAGGCGCCATGCAGGTCCATCCAACTCGCCGGAGCGCGATCACGGGACTGGGAGCGTTGTTGCCCGCGACGGCGTTCGGGCAGGGCTTTGCGGGTCTGGGCGCCCCGGCGGACGGGTTTGCGCTGCCGCAGCGGGGACGGGCGCTGGTCTTCCCGGACGATCTTGGCCCGCATCCCGAATTCCGCACCGAATGGTGGTATGTCACCGCCAATCTGACGGACGCGGACGGACGCGACTGGGGCGTGCAATGGACGCTGTTCCGCCAGGCGCTGGCCCCGATGCGCAGCGAAGACTCCTGGGCTGACCCGCATGTCTGGATGGGGCATGCGGCGCTGACCTCGGCCACAATGCACCGTTTCGCCGAGCGTCTGGCGCGCGGCGGAACCGGACAGGCGGGGGCGCAGGCGGACCCGTTCCGCGCCTTTATCGACGACTGGAGTCTGGAGCGGGGCGGCGCCAACACCAATGAACCCAACAACGATGTCTGGAGCATGATTGCAGCTGGCCCGGACTTCGCCTTTCGCCTGTCGCTGACGCGGGCCGGGCCGTTCGTCCCGCAGGGCGAGGATGGCTATAGCGTCAAATCCGCGACCGGACAGGCCAGCCATTATTTCAGCCAGCCGTTTCTGGCCGTTGAAGGCGCGCTGCTGCTGGAAGGGCGCGAGATCGCGGTGAGCGGCGATGCGTGGCTGGACCGTGAATGGTCGAGCCAGCCGCTCGCGCCCGGCCAGCAGGGATGGGACTGGCTGTCGCTGCATCTGGACCGCGGCGAGAAACTGATGGCGTTCGCGCTGCGCAGCGAAAATGCGCCGGCATTCCTCTCCGGTTCCTGGATCGCGGCGGATGGAACGCCCGCGCCGCTCGCCGGCGCGGATATCCAACTGACGCCGCTGGGCGCCCGCCGCGTCGCCGGACGGCGCATTCCTGTGCGCTGGCGCGTGCGGGTTCCGGCGCGCGGGCTGGACGTGATTCTGGACCCGCTGAATCCCGGCGCCTGGAATCCCGGAACCGTGCCATATTGGGAGGGTCCGGTGCGCGCGGACGGAACCCATCCCGGCCGCGGCTATTTGGAAATGACCGGCTATTGATCCCGCGGCGCCAGCGGCGAACACTGGCGCAACCGGAAAATTGAGGCGCGCCATGATCCCGCTGTTTCTGAAAGGCCAGGCGGCCATCATCACCGGCTCCACCAGCGGCATCGGCGCGGCGCTGGCCGAAGTGCTGGCCCGCGCGGGGGCCGACATTGTGCTCAACGGGCTTGGCGACGAGACGGAGATCGAGGCGCAGCGCGCGGCGCTGGAGCAGGATTACGGCGTGCAGGCCGCCTATCACCCCGCCGACATGACCAGGCCCGGCGAGATTGGCGGCCTGATCGGCGAGACGATGGAGCGGTTCGGCCGCGTCGACATTCTGGTGAACAATGCCGGGGTGCAGCATGTCAGCCCGGTCGAGTCCTTCCCGGACGAGCAATGGGACCGCATCATCGCCATCAATCTTTCCAGCGCATTTCACGCCATCAAGGCGGCGGTTCCGGCGATGAAGGCGCGCGGCCGGGGGCGGATCGTCAATCTCGCCTCGGTCCATGGACTGGTCGCCAGTCCGTTCAAGTCCGCCTATGTGGCGAGCAAGCACGGCGTGGTCGGCCTGACCAAATCCGTGGCGCTGGAACTGGCCGAGACCGGAATCACCTGCAACGCCATCTGTCCCGGTTTTGTGAAGACGAAACTGGTGGAGGACCAGATCGCCGATCAGGCCAAAGCGCACGGCAAGAGCGAGGACGAGGTGATCCGCGAGGTGATCCTGGCCAGCCAGCCCAGCAAGCGTTTCATCGAGACCAACGAGATCGCCGGCATGCTGCTCTATCTGGTCTCGGACTGGGGTTCGGGCGTCACCGGCGCGGCGCTGACCGTCGATGGGGGCTGGAGCGCGCGATGACGGGCGCCGGGGCGGCTTGGAAGCGGCGGCGGGGTCACCTATAGAGCGGAGCATCCTCTTCGGCTGGAGCGCAGCATGACCGCTATTATCGTTATCGCCATCTTCCTCGCCGCATTCGCGGTTCTCAATTTCGTTCAGACGGGCCGTATCGACTAATTCTTCCACCGCCAGACATGTCCCGGGCGCGCCTGCGCCCGGCACAGTTCGCGCCACCTGTGAGCAAAAGCGCATGACATCACCACGCACCGGCGCTCCTGTTCTGGAAATCTCCAAGGATTTCCGTTTCGAGGCCGCGCATTATTTCGGCCACAAGCCGGAGGGCCACGCCTTCCGCCGCATTCACGGCCACAGTTTTGAAGGCTCGGTCACGCTGCGCGGCGAGGCCGGCGATACGACCGGATGGGTGCGCGACCTGGTCGAGACCGGCGGCATTGTCGAACGGCTGGTGGCCGACGAGCTGGACCACCGGATGCTGAACGAGATTCCGGGACTGGAGAATCCGTCGCTGGAGAATCTCTGTCTCTGGATATTCGGCCGGCTGAAAGATGCGCTGCCCGGCCTCTGCGCCGTCGAGGTGCGCCGCCCGTCCTGCGGCGAGCGGGCGCGGCTGAGCATTTCTTGATCGCCTGAGTTTCTGAACCTCATCCCGAGGAGCGTGGTGGGTGGTATGGGCATCCTCCCCTGCGCGCAGCGCGGGGGAGGGGGACCACGCGCAGCGTTAGCGCAGCGTGGTGGAGGGGGCGGAAACACGCGCCGCATTCGACACCGGGGCGCACTCGCCCCCCTTCCGGGCTTCGCCCGGCACTCCCCCCGCTACGCAGGGGGAGATCAACGGCGCTCTGTTTTCAGAAACGCAGAATTTCAGACACAGGCGTGCGTTCGCCCCGAGTGCGTTCTGAAAGAGGTGAGGGAAGCGGGGCGCCCGCGGGGAACGCGGGTGTTCCTGTTCTGGGTACGTATGGTGCGCCCCCTTTGAGCGCCCCGCGCGTGGATTTGCCGGAACGTCTCCGTCCCGATTCCAGTCCAGGGTTTTGACGCGGTCGGTCGTTTAGTGCCGCTCGCCGCCCTGAAGGCCCTGCCGGAGCTTCAGGCTATCATCCCTGAAGCACGGACAGGCCACGCACTTCCTTCCCCCACGTTGATTGCGCGCGTCCCTCGTGAGGAAGGAACGCAGCCATCCTATGCGCAGCGGAGGGGTGTAGGAGGTTTGCGGAAATTTCCCCGCAGTTTTTCGTGGAGGGCGTTGCGGGTGTTGGGGTGGAGTAGTGAGCGTGAAGTGAAGGCCCACGATATTTTCGATGTTCTAATGAAGGGCGCTAGCGTGATCCTCCCCTGCGCGCAGCGCGGGGGAGGGGACATCGAGCGCAGCGAAGATGGTGGAAGGGGCGGACGCAGCATGGATGTCAAAACCGGGGCGCACTCGCCCCCCTCACCGCCTCCGGCGGTCCCCTCCCCCCGCTACGCAGGGGGAGATCACCGCGCCCTGACATAGACATCGTGGAATCTGGCGTTGTGGCCCTGGAGCTTCGGAGCCTCACTCCGGCAGGGCGAAGACATAGACCCCGGCGCCGCGTGTGGAGGGGATGACGATTTCCGGCGCCAGGCTGGTGAAGGCGGATGTCACGGGGCTGCCGTGCCCGGTGACGAAGGCGACATATTGCCGGCCGTCCGCTTCGAAGCTGATTGGCGAGCCATTCGGCGTATCGGGCAGGCCGGCGCTCCAGAGCTTGTCGCCGGTCGCGGCGTCATAGGCGGTGACATCGCGGTCAAGCGCGCCTGCGAACAGCACGCCGCCGCCGGTGGCCAGAACGCCCGTGGTCTGTGGCGCACGCTGACGAGCGCGCCACAGCGTCTCGCCGGTCGCCACGTCCAGCGCCTGAATCAGTCCGAAGCGGCCGTCGCTGTCCGGGCGGGGCGCGATCTCCATATTGATGCCGGTGGTCATGAAGCCGCCCGGCGCGGGCACGATGTCCATGCAGACATCCTGCGCCGCGACATAGAGCGCGCCCCGGCGCGGATCGAACGCGGTGGGAATCCAGTTGCGCCCGCCCCCGGCATAGGGGCAGAGCCGGATCACATCGTCGCGCCCGCCGGGCATCATGGAGTCGTCGACCGTCTTTTCGCCGGTCACGGGGTCGATGGCGGTGACGAAATCCTGCATCCCCATGTCGAAGGTGGAGAGATACTCTCCGCGATCGGCGTCGAGGATATCGAACAGGCCCTCCTTGCCGCCGGTGACGATCACCCGCCGCGTCTCGCCGTTTATTGAAAGCTCGGCCACCGTGCGCTCGAACGCCCAGTCCATGTCGAGCTGGTCGTTCTTCATGTGCTGATAGAACCAGACCAGACGGCCGGTGCGCGGCTCCAGCGCGATGGTGGCGTCGGTATAGAGCGCGTCGTTGTTTTCGCCCTCTTCGCGGAAGCGCATCGGGCCGGTGTCGTAGGTCGGGGCGGGGCCAAACAGCGCAAGGCCGCTTTCGGAATCATAGGTTCCGGCGACCCAGACCGAGCCGCCGCTGCGCGCCTCTTGCGGCAGGCCGTTCCAGGTGTCGCCGTCCGGCTGGCCCGGCGCCGGGATGGTGTTGAAGGCCCAGAGCCGCTCGCCGGTTTCGGCGTCCATGCCGACAATCTGCGCGCCGCCGGGCGTGCGCCCGCCGACCAGGCCCTGCATCACCACGCCGTCCGCCACGAGCGGCCCGCCGGTGATGCGGAAGCCCTGGCGGTCTGTGATCGCGCGGTCCCAGACCGGGCGGCCGGTGCGCGCATCCAGCGCCACGATGTGCAGGTCGGAGGTGGCGACATAGAGCCGCTCGCCATAGAGCGCGATATTGCGCTTTGGCTCCAGCGCCTGATTCTCCGGCAGATGCCGGGCGTAGCGCCACAGCCGGGCGCCGCTCGCCGCGTCCAGCGCCAGCACCTCGTCGCCATAGCCGAACACGAACAGCACGCCGTCGCGCACCAGCGGCTCGCCCGTTGTCGGGCCGCCGGGCAGCGCCGCCGACCAGGCCAGACGCAGGCTTCCGGCATTCTCCGGCGTGATCCGGGCCAGCGGCGAAAACCCGTGCCCGCGATGGCCGCGCCGCCAGGCCGGCCAGTCCGCCGCCGGGGGATCGGCCAGAACGGAATCGTCGACAGCGCGCAGCCCGGCCATGCGGTCGGGCGGCGCCGGCCAGTCCGGCACGCGCGCGCGCGAAGACAGGCTGGCGAAGGTGCGCACAAAGGCGTCGCCGTCCGGCGCGGCCTCGCCCGGAAACGCGAACCCGGCCAGCAGCATCGCGTCTCCCGGCAACGCAGCATCGCCGGCCGCCGCGCCGTTCGCCTCCAGCTGGTGCGCCAGCAGGGCGGCGTAACCGGCGGCGTCCAGCCCGCCCGGCGCGGCGGGCGGCATCGAGGCGCGCAGATAGTCGAACAGCTCGTCCAGAGGCGCGCCGCCCCAGCGGGCCTGGAACGCCTCCCCCGCCAGCGCCGGGCCGAACGGCCCGCCATTCAGATCCGGGCCGTGGCAGACGGCGCAATGCTGGGCGTAGAGCGCCGCGCCCTGCGCCGCCTGATCCGCGGCGAAGGCGGGCGTTTGGAGCTGGGCCAGAGTCTGGGTCAGCGCCGGGCCCGCGGGAAGCAGGACAGCCAGAACGGCGAGAACGAGCCGGCGCGCCCGGCGCCCGGTCCTGAGATTCATCTGCGTCTCCCCCGCTAATTATGTGTCACGTATCGCGCCGCGCTCCGGCCGGGTTCGCGCCGGTCCCGCTCCGCCTTTGTCCGGATTGTGGGACGGACGCCGGGCGGCGCCAAGGCGCGCGGCGTTCCGGTTTTGGCGAATTCAGCGTAGTCTGTGCGAATCGGGCGGCGTTCGGGAGGAGCGGCGTTCGGGCTGGCGGGCGAAAACCCCGTCTCCGGACCTAAAGTCCCCGCAATGCGATCCTTTCCGTTTGCCGTTCGTTACGTCCTTCGGCGCCATGTTCACTGGCTGGCCACGGGGCCAGACAGGCGCCAACCGGAAAGGAACCGGCGATGACGGCTCATTTGCCCGCATCATACAGACCGGGGCAGGCCCCCGCTCGGGGGCCGGGACAAGTCTGGCGCTCCCTTGAAGATCGTCACGGCGAACGGGACGGCGGCGCGGTTGCTCTTGGTCTCTGTCTGGCGGCGATCAGCGGCGGGATTATGGGCTTTCTGCTTGGCGCCGGGCTTGTGCTGCTCGGCTGAACGCCGCACGCACTTCTCTCAAGTGGTGGCTATTTCAATGTAATCTGTGCGCCGCGCGCGCCGCGATTACCGATATTTAACGCCGCTGTGATGCCGCCGACAGGGCGAATTATGGCAAATTCATGCCTGCGGTGGTAGAGCGTGATCCTGGAAAGAGCCGGGTGCGCCGGCCGCGCCAGCGTTACGCCAAGCCGTTGCGCTGCAAGTGGAGGATCGGGCGGTCATGCGTGGATTGCGGGCGAGTCTGGACGGGAGCCTGGGCCGGGCTCTGGGCGCGGCTTTCGCAGCCGGCGCGCTGGCGTTCACGGCCCCGGCGCTGGCGCAGGACTTCACCGCCTCTGAACTGCCCGGCGGGCTGATTCTGGTCAGCGGACCGGACGGCAATGTCGTGGCCGCCGAGGGCGCCGATGGCCTGATCCTGATCGGCGGCGCGTCGCAGGAGAATGCGCAGGCCCTGCTGGATTTCGTGCTGGCCGAGACCGGCGCCGCGCGGGTGGCGGCCGTGGTGAATACCGGCTGGCGGCCTGATATCACCGGCTCGAACGCCGTGATGGCCGGGCAGGGCGCAAGCATCCTTGCCCACGCCAATACGCATCAATGGCTGAAATACGGGACGGAGAACCGCGCCGACGGCGTGGTCTATGAGCCGCAGCCCGAAGCCGCGCTGCCGGACCATGTGCTTTATGACGATGGCGGGACGCTGCCCTTCGGCGCGGGCGAAATCCGCATCGGCTATCTGCTGCAGGCCAATACCGATAGCGATCTCTATGCGTATTTCCCGGAGGCGGACGTGCTGGTCACCGGACCGGCCGTGCGTTCCGACGGCTGGCAGATGCTGGACTGGTGGACCGGCGGCTATATGGGCGGGCTGCTCGACGGCTATGGCGCGCTGCTGCGGGTGGCCGGGGAGAACACCACAATTATTCCCGCCAGCGGCCCGGCGATCGACCGCGACCGGCTGCAGGCCCAGTTCACGATGTACACCGAACTCTATGACCGGATCGGCACGTCGCTGAAGGCGGCGCAGAGCCCGGCCGAAACCGTGGCCGCCCGTCCGACCGAAGGGTTTTATCCCGAATGGGAAGACGCCGACCGTTTCGCCGAGCTGGCGCACCGGTCCTATTACGCCCATCTGAGAGGGAATCGCCGTCTTGGGTCCATCCCCTAGAAGAGCGACAGGAGAACGACCGGACATGCGCCGCACCACCCGTTTCCTCGCCGCCGCCGCGGCTTCCGCGACCGCCCTCGCCGCCGCGCCCGCGCTGGCCGCCGGCGCCGCGCCGTTCCATGGGATCGGCGAGGCGGAGGCGCGCGCCCAGTTCATCGAACGCTTCTGCGTCGAGTGCCATAATTTCGAGGAATGGGCGGGCGGCGTCGCGTTCGACGTGCTGGATCTGGGCGAGATCGCCGGCGACAGCCATATCTGGGAAGACGCGGTGCTGAAACTGCGCGGCGGACTGATGCCGCCGCTGGGCGCCGAAATTCCTGATGACGCGACGCGCTGGGATTTCGTCGCCTGGATGGAAACCTATCTCGACCATCACGGCGCGCAGCAGCGCCATGCCGGCCATATTCCGCTGCACCGCATGAACCGCAAGGAATACGCAAACGCGGTGCGCGACCTGCTCGGCATCGAAGTGGACCCGGCGGACTATCTGCCGGCCGACGCCACGTCTGACGGTTTCGACAATATCGCCGAGGCGCTGATCGTCACGCCAAGTTTCCTGGACCAGTCGCTCTCGGCGGCGCGCGGCGTCGCGGCGCAGGCCATCGGCAATCCAGAGGCCCGCACCGGCGGCACGGTCTATAATGTTCCGCCCGGCGGCGATCAGGAGACCCATGTCGAGGGCTTGCCGCTGGGCACGCGCGGCGGCATGGCGGTGGAGCATTATTTCCCGGCCGATGGCGACTATGTGCTGAATATCGGCAATCTGGCGCAGGCTTTGTGGGTCTCGAACCAGGAATTCACCCACACAGTGATCGCCACCTATAACGGTGAGAAATTCTTCGAGCTGGATATTGGCGGCGGCGAGGATCTGCGCGCCATCGACCAGATCGGCGACCCGGCCGTGGACGCGATTAACGAGCGGCTGAAGAATATCCGCTTCAAGGCGAAGGCCGGCCCGCAGACCGTGGCGGTGACCTTCGTGCATCGCAGCTTTGCCGAGCATGAAGGCGTGCTGGCCCCGATCCGGCCGGGCGGCGGCAACGCCAATGTGATCCGTCTCGGCTCGTTCGAAATCCTGGGTCCGTACGATCCCAGCGGCGTGTCGCCGACGCCGGCGCGCAACCAGATTTTCACCTGCTATCCGGAAGCCGAGTCCGAAGCGCGCGCCTGCGCCGAACAGATTGTCCGCCAGACCGGGCGTCTGGCCTATCGCGGCCATTTTGAGGACGCCGATTTCACGGAAATCATGGCGGCCTATGAGGCCGGGCGCGAGGGCGGGCTGAGCTTCGATATGGGCGTGCGCCGGGCGCTGACCGCGATCCTTGCCAGCCCGAAATTCCTCTATCGCGACGAGACGAAGCCCGCCGACGCTGTGCCGGGCGAGCCGATCCCGCTCACCGATCTGGAACTGGCTTCGCGTCTTTCCTTCTTCCTGTGGTCGTCGATCCCGGACGAGGAGCTGCTGTCGCTGGCCGAGGCCGGGCGGCTGTCCGACCCGCGCGTGCTGGAGGCGCAGACGCGCCGCATGCTGGCCGATCCGCGTTCGGAGACGCTGACCACCAATTTCGCCTATCAGTGGCTGGACGTGCCGCATCTGTGGGAAGTCGATCCCGACCCTGCGATCTTCGCCGATGTGCCAGGCAATATCCGCCGCCTGTTCGTCGAAGAGCTGATGCTGTTCGTCGGCGACATTTTCCGCAACGACCGCGATGTGACAGAGCTGCTGACCGCCGACACCACTTTCCTCAACGAGGATCTGGCGGTGCATTACGGCATCCCGACCGTGAAGGGCGACCGCTTCCGCAAGGTGACGCTGGAAAATTCCGTGCGTCACGGCCTTCTGGGCAAGGGCGCTGTGCTGATGATCGCCGCCTATCCCGACCGCACCGCGCCGGTGCTGCGCGGCGCCTATGTGATGGAGCAAATTATCGGCGCGCCACCGGCGCCGCCGCCGCCCAATGTGGAGGCGCTGCCGGAAACCCAGCCGGGCGAGCGCGCGCTGACCGTGCGCGAGCGGATGATCGTGCATCGCGCCGATCCATCCTGCCGGGGCTGTCATGGCCTGATGGACCCGCTGGGCTTCGCGCTGGAGAATTTCGACGCGACCGGCCGCTGGCGCGACATTGACCGCTTTGCCCGCACGCCAATCGATTCGGAAGCGGAGCTGCCCAATGGTGTGGTTGTGACGGGTCCCGACGCGCTGCGCGATGCGCTGATGGAGCGTCCCGACCAGTTTGTGCAGACGCTGACGAACCGGCTGATGACCTTCGCGCTTGGCCGCGTGCTGGACCATCGCGACATGCCGCGCGTTCGCGAAATTGTGCACGCGGCGGAGAGGAACGATTACCGGTTTTCGTCTATTGTGCTGGGGATCGTTAACAGCGACCAGTTCAGGATGAAGACGGTTCCCGAGGCTGGGCCGAGCCAGGAGGCTGCGCTGACGTTGCAGTAGGCGGCGGGCCGCCCGGAAAAAGAGCGCGGCGGTTTGCTCGCGCGACACAGAGGAAGGAGCCCGTAGGGGAAGGGGCTCCGAAGGAGGATACGGATGAACATTCGCAAGCTTCATCTTTCGCGGCGCACCATGCTGCGCGGAGCCGGGGCCACAATCGGCCTGCCGCTGCTGGACGCCATGATCCCAGCCGGCACGGCGCTGGCCAACACCGCCGCGGCGCCGACGCCGCGCGTCGGCTTTATCTATGTGCCGCACGGCGCTGTGGAAAATTACTGGGAGCCCAAGGGCGAAGGCGCGAATTTCGAATTCTCGCACATCCTCAATCCGCTGGAACCGCTGCGCCAGCATGTGACGGTCGTCACCGGCTGCCGCAACAGGCCGGGCGAGAGCCCCGATCCGCACGGCATCAATGCCGGCACATGGCTGCGCTGCGTCGCGCCGGGCGGCAACGGAAACCCGGCGGATGGCGTTTCCACCGACCAGATCGCGGCCCAGCATTTCGGCCACGCGACGCCTTTCCCCTCGCTGGAGCTGGCCACCGCGTCCGGCGGCACCAATAACGCCGCCTATGCTTCCACCATTGCGTTCCGCACGCCGACCCAGCCGCTGCCGATGGAAGCCAATCCGCGCCGGCTGTTCTACCGGCTGTTCGGCGAGGGCGACACGGCGCAGGAGCGCGAGGCCATCGTCGCCGAGACGGGCAGTCTGCTCGATCTGGTCGCCGAGGATGCGTCGTCGCTGAAAGCCCGGCTCGGCAGGTCCGACCGCGCGGCGATGGAGACCTATCTCGACTCCGTGCGCGAGATCGAAAGCCAGGTGCAGAAACTTCAGGCCCAGGATCTGTCCCACATGGCGATCCCTGAAGCGCCGGTCGGCATCCCGGCGGTCTTCGAAGATCACATGAACATGATGTACGATCTGTGGGTGCTGGCCTTCCAGGCCGACCTGACGCGCGTGGTCTCGTTCATGAGCGACCGTGAAGTGTCGATGCGCACCTTCACCAATATCGGCGTTTCCGACGCCTTCCACCCGCTGTCGCACCACCAGGACGATCCGGCGAAGATGGAGCGTCTGGCCAATGTGCAGCAATGGTTCATGTCGGTGTTCGCGCGGTTTGTTGGCAAGATGGCGGAAATCCCGGACGGGGAAGGCACGCTGCTTGATAATTCGCTGATCCTCTACGGGTCGGGCATGGCCAATTCCAACCTGCACAACAACGCCCCGCTCCCGTCGGTGCTGCTGGGCCACGCCGCGGGCCGCGTGAAAGGCGGCCAGCATTTGAAATATCCGGCGGATACGCCGCTGGGGAATCTGATGCTGACCATGCTCGACCGCGTCGGGATCGAGCGCGATCACCACGGCGATTCCACCGGCATGTTCTCGGAGGTCTGAGCATGAACGGCCGGGCAGCCGCCCTTCTATCGGCGGCGGCTGCGCCGGCCGCCGCTCTTGTTCTCGCCTTCGCGCCCGCCGTGGCGTGGAGCGCATCGCCTCTGCTGGAGGCGGTGAAGAGCCGCGACACAGACACCGCGATGGAGCTTGCGCGCCAGCGCGGCGTGGATGTGAACGCGGTCGAGGCGGACGGCTCCACCGCCCTGCTCTGGGCGGCGCATTATGAGGACGAGGATCTGGTGCGCGAGCTGATCCGCCGCCGCGCCGATGTGAACCGCGCCAATGATTACGGCGTCGCGCCGATGCAGCTCGCCGCCGCCGCGGGCAATGCGGAGATTATCCGCATGCTGCTGCGCGCGGGCGCCGATGTGGAATCGCCGAACCCCGAAGGCCAGACCGCGTTGATGGCGGTGGCGCGTACCGGCAATCTGGAGGCCGCGCGCCTGCTGATCCGCGCCGGCGCGGATGTGAACGCGGCGGAGGAATGGGGCGGGCAGACGGCCCTGATGTGGGCCGCCGCCCAGCATCACCCCGACATGATCCGCCTTCTGATCGAGGCGGGGGCCAACGCGGACGCGCAGGCCGCCGTGCGCGACTGGGAGCGGCGCCTGACATCCGAGCCGCGTATCAAGGAGCTCTTCTCCGGCGGTTTCACCCCATTGCTTTACGCCGCGCGCGAGGGCTGTGTGGAATGCGTGCGCGCGCTGATCGAGGCCGGGGCGAACCCGGATAAATCCGACCCGGACGGCGTGACACCGCTGCTGGCCGCGCTGCTGAATTTCCGCTTCGACACCGCCGCGTATCTGGTGGAGGCCGGCGCCGATCCCAATAAATGGGACTGGTGGGGCCGCACCCCGCTCTACGCCGCGGCGGACATGAACATCACCCCGCAGGGCGCGCGCGCCGACCTGCCTTCGACCGATCTGACCACCGGCGTCGATGTCGCCCGGATGCTGCTGGAGCGGGGCGCCGATCCCAATCTGCGTCTGAAAAACGTTCCGCCGCCGCGCAATATCGTATTCGACCGCGGCGTCGATGACGGCGTGCTGAATACCGGGGCGACGCCCCTGCTGCGCGCCGCCTATGGCGCCGATCTGGAGATGCTGGAACTGCTGATGGCGCATGGCGCGCGGCCCGACATTCCCAACGCGAACGGCACCACGCCGGTCTTCGCGGTCGCCGGTCCGGGCGGCACGCGCGCGCCGGACAAGAATCAGCGGGACATTGTCGCCGCGCTGGAAATCATGGCGGCGCACGGCGTCGATGTGAACGAGGCCGGCGCTGGCGGGCAGACGCCGCTGATGGCGTCGATCCGCCGCAATTATCTGGACGTGGTGGCCTGGCTGGCCGATCACGGCGCGGATTTGCAGGCCGTCGATACGCGCGGCCGCACGCCGCGCGACTACGCCATTGGCCGCGCGGACCAGCTCGGTTTTGGCGGCAATAATGTCGTCGGCCTGCTGCCGGAAATGGCGGATCTGGTCGAGGCGAAGATGCGGGAACAGGGCCTTGAGGTCGGTCCGCGCCTGCCGCCTCTGACCACCGAGGAGCTGATCGCCGCCGGCCGGGGCCAGGCCACGGCCGGCCTGTCGCAATAGGGAGTAAGGCGGCGCGCATTCCGCCGCCCTCGCCAGCAAGGGCGTTTGCCATTATCTTGCGCATGGTGAGGAGCCCCCATGTTCACGATCGAGTTTGAGCGCGAGGACGACGGCCGCTGGATTGCCGAGATTCCGGCTCTGGCGGGCGTGATGGTCTATGGCGCGACCAAGGCGGACGCGCGCGCCAGAGCCACGGCGCTGGCGCTGCGGGTTCTGGCGGATCGTCTGGAGCATGGCGAAAGCATCCCGGAACTGACCGGTCTTTTCGCAGCGGCATGATCTCGAAAGGGAGAGCCTGATTCGGGGTAGTCTCTCAGTCAGATTCCAAACTGAGACGCTACCTATGCTACCCCCGCGCTTGACATGCGACACGAATTCCGCGCAGAAATTCCCATCCTGAAAATTGCGCCTCGAAGCAGCAGCCCCGGAACCGGAGGCGGCTTTTCCGTGGGCGCGCGCGGCGGCCCCCGTGGCGGGGCGCTTTTGATTCGTAACCTCATAATCTGCACAGCCTGACCCCGCCCGGAAAACCGTGGCGGGTTTTTTGTGTCTGCCGTCGAGCAGGCTAGCCCTCGTCAATCCCGGAGATACGCTATGCGCACAGCAACGAGGCGGCGCCAATGATGACTCATGCCGATAACTGGCCATCGCGTCCGGCCAGACGGGTTCTCGCCGCATTGCTGAAGATCGGCTGGAGCGTCAAGCGTCAAACCGGCTCGCACAAAATTCTTGCGCGGGAAGGCTGGCCCAATGTCGTCTTCGCGTTTCATGATCGCGAGGAGATCGGGCCGAAAATGCTCTCTCGCATCGCGAAGAAGACGGGATTGAAGCCGGACGATCTCTGAGTCTACAGCACCTTGAAATAGCGGATGCGGTTGCCGCCGAGCACGCGGCGGCCGACGCCGATGAACAGATGCCGTGTCAGCCAGTCGTGCTTGCCCACGGGCGCCTCGAAAATCGGCGCGGTGCGGAAATAATATTCGTCCGGGTCCACTTCCGGCCCGCCCTCGAAACCGAAGGCGCGGAGTTTCGCCATCGTGTCCGGCTCGCGGCCCCACAGATAACCCTGATTGTGGATCATGATGATCGTGCCGTCGTCCTCTTGCAGCATGTAGCGCGCGTCCAGCCGCAGCGTGCCGTCCGGGCGGAAGATGGCCCAGTCGCCGCCCGAGGCGGGGATCGCCTTGCCCCTGATATCGGGGCCGTCGAACTCGCCCTCGTCCAGATACACCGCGCCGCGCGTGAAGCCGAAGGGCGTGTCCGGAATCTTGTCGGCGCGCTCGAATTTCAGCCGCACCTCAAAGGCGAATTCCAGCCCCGGCGGCGTGGTGTTCCAGTCGGTCATGTCTTCTCCCCATTATTCAGCCGCGCATGAAAGCCTGATTTTGCCGGCTGCGTGAAGCCTGTGTAATCTGCCCCGGCGCGCACCGGAAGAAGGCGGCGCGGGGGAGGGAAAGATGCAGCTTGTCCTGCCGGAGGGCTTGTCGCTCCAGCAATTCGAAGCGGCGCTACGCGCCTTTGCGGGCGTGGTCGGCGACGACTGGGTGCTGGCCACCGATCTGGACCGCGACACCTATCTGGACCAGTTCGCATGGGACGAGGCGGCGCACGCGCCCGCCGCCGCCGTGGCGCCGGAGACAGCCGAGCAGGTGCAGGCCATCGTGCGGCTGGCGAATGAGCATCGCACGCCGCTCTGGGTCATCAGCCGGGGCAAGAATTTTGGCTATGGCGGCGCCGCGCCGGTGATGCGCGGCTCTGTCGTGCTCGATCTCTCGCGCATGAAAAAGATCGAGATCGACGTGGAAAACGCCGTCGCGCTGCTGGAGCCGGGCGTCGGGTTTTTCGATCTCTACGATCACATCCAGACAAACAATATTCCGCTGTGGCTGTCGGTGCCGGGCAATAGCTGGGGCAGCGTGGTCGGCAACGCGCTGGATCGCGGCGTCGGCTATACCGAATACGGCGAGCACGCCTCGAAAATCCACGGGCTGGAAGTGGTGCTGCCGGATGGCCAGATGCTGCGCACCGGCATGGGCGCGATGGCCGGCAATCCGCTGTTCAACCTGCACCCCTACGGCTTCGGGCCGGACTGGCAGGGCATGTTCTTCCAGTCGAATTTCGGCGTGGTGACGAAGGCCGGCGTGTGGCTGATGCCAGAACCCGAAGCCGTGCATGGCATGGATATCGAACTGCCGAACATGGACGATCTCGGCTGGGCCGTCGATCTGGTGGCCGGGTTCCGCAAGGAAGGGCTGCTGATCCAGGCGCCCAGCTTTGGCAACTGGATGCGCGCCGCCGCGGCGCTGACGCGGCGCACCGACTGGTATGAGGGGCCGGGCCGCGTGCCGGACGATGTGATCGACCGGATCCGGGCTACGTTCGGCCTCGGCTGGTGGGGTCTTTCGATGCGCGTCTATGGCTATGAGGATGTGAACCTCGCCAGGATGCGGATTATCCGTGAAGCGTTCGAGAAGCACGAGCTGCTGTCGGTGCGCGACGCCGCCTGGACGCAGGGTCAACCGAAGGAAAACAGCGCCTGGGCCGGCGTGCCGATGACCATGCCGCTCCAGAGCGTGAACTGGCATGGCGGGCGCGGCGGCCATATTGGCTATTCGCCGGCGATCCCCGCCAATGGCGACGCCGCGCTGGCGCAGATGCGGCGCACCAAGGCGCGCTATGACGAATTCGATCACGACTATCAGGGCAGCTTCGCCATGGGCGAGCGCCACATCACTAATGTGAACGCCATCCAGTTCAACAAGGACGATCCGGACATGGTCGCGCGCGTGACCCGCATGTTCGAGGCGCTGGTGGCCGACGCCAGCGCCCAGCGCTATGGCGAATACCGCGCCCATATCGACTATATGGACCTGATCGCCGGCACCTATGATTTCAACGGTCACGCGCTGTTGCGCCTGAACGAGCGGCTGAAGGACGCGCTGGACCCGAACGGGATTCTCGCGCCGGGCAAGAGCGGGGTATGGGCCGCCGGGCAGGGGGCGCGCGCATGAGTGCGCGGGCGATGATGGCGGCTGCGATGCTGCTGGCGCTTTCGGCCTGCGGCGACGCGGCGCGGACGGACGCGGACGTGGGCGCGGCGGATGCGGAGGCTGGCGGCGGCGGGCCGCCGCCGGTGACGCCCGGGATCACGACCGGCCGTGCACTGGCCGCGTCGGAGGGCGAGGCGCTGTTCATCGAGAAATGCGCCATGTGCCATCGCGAAGCCGACCGGGTTGGCGGCATGGGCACGTTCCTGATCGCGCAGCGCGATCCGGATAACGATCCGATGCTGGAGCGCCGCGGCTTCCTGACGCCGGACTATATCCTCGCGTCGGTGCGCAACGGCATTGGCAATATGCCGCGCATCAGCCGCGCCGACGCGTCGGACGCGGAGATCGCCGTCATTTCTGACTGGCTGATCGAAACCGCGCGGACACAGGAGCAGGAAGGAGCCCGGCCATGAGCGCCGATTTCGATCCGCGTATCCTTTGGGACCGGCGGCAGATTCTGGCCTCTGGCGCGGCGCTCTCCGCGCTGGCGCCGGGCGCGGGTTTCGCGGCAAGCCAGACGCCCGCGCCGGGTCAGGCGCTGCTGGTGACCGGGGCGGAGATTCCGGCGGAGACGGCTTTACGCATGGCGCGCGCGGCGGGGGCGTATTCGCTCACTTTGCCGGCGCAATCCGATCCGGTGCGCGTCTGGGCGGCGCGGATCGCGCCGTTTCTGCGCGATGGCGTTCCGCTGATGGGCGTCACATCCTGGGCCGATTCGCTGGTGCTGCGCGGTCAGGCGGCCGAGACGCGGCGGCGGCTGCATCTGGAAATCGCGCCGGGCGCGCGCCCTGTGCCGCGGGATTCGGCCGATCCGGCGCTGGCGGCGCAAGCGCGCCTGCTGAGTGCTGCGCTGGCGGCCGGAACGCCGGATTCGGCCGGGCTGATCGGCTGGATTCTTAACTGATTTCCATGTTTTGCCTGATTTTTACCTGAGGCGGCGCGCCGCACTTGATGACGCCGGTTTAACCCGCGTTCAGTGCGATCCGTGATAAAATATTCAAATAACAGGCGTGTGGCTTGTTCATGGCCTTGGGAGAGCCGGAACCGTGAGGATGAGGCCAAATCGGCGGGACGTGATGCGGACGGCGCTGGCCGGCGCCGCGTGCGCGGCCGCGCCGATTCCGGGCCTGGCGGCGGCGCCGGCTGTGCTGAGCGCCCGGCCGCTTTCGCCCCGCCTGCTCTGGATTTCCGGCGCCGGGGGCAATGTCGCGGCGGTTTCGACGCCTGACGGGTTGATTCTGGTCGATGGCGGTCTTGCCGCGCATTCCGCGCAATTGCTGGACTTTGTGCGCCGCGAAACCGGCGAGACGCGCATCCACACGCTGATCAACACCCACTGGCACCCCGAACAGACCGGTTCGAATCTGGCGCTGGGCGAGGCGGGCGCGAAGATCGTGGCGCACGAAAATACGCGCCTGTGGCTGAGCCATGATTTCTGGGTGCGCTGGCAGGATACACATTATGCCGCGCTGCCCGAGGCGGCGCGCCCGAACGAGACATTCTACAAGACCCACGCGCTGCCCGATTACGGTGTGGAGATGGGCTACATGGCGCAGGCCCATACGGACGGCGACATCTATATTCACTTTCCTGACGACAATGTGATCCTCGCCGGCGGGGTCGGATCCACCGATGGCTGGCCGGTTCTGGACTGGGGCACGGGCGGCTGGATCATCGGCCTGATGGACGGGCTGGACACGCTTGCCGCCCTGTCGGACGAGAACACGCGCATCCTGCCGGCCAGCGGGCCGCTGGTCCCGCGTGCCTCCATTCTGGAGCAGCGCGCAATGTTCGGGACGATCCAGCAGGACATTCTGCGCCTGATCCGTCAGGGTCAGAGCGTGGATGAGGTGATCGAGGCTGGTCCCACTGCGCCGTATGAGGCGCAGTGGGGCGATTCGCGCCATTTCCTTGCCCTGACCTATCGGGGCATGGTGTTACAGATGCGCGGCCACCGCATGCGGATTGCGTGAGGGCGCGGCGATGAAGACGAACGAGACGAGGACAGGACAGGTGATGAAAGCGGCGCCGCAGCGGCGTGATCTTCTGAAGGCGGCCCTGGGCGGCGCCGTTTCGCTGGCCGCGCCCTGGCCGGCCTTTGCGCAAGGGGCGCAGGGCGCGCCGGAATTCGCTGTCACCCGGTTCGGGGAGTCCCTGCTGGCGGTTGGCGGGCCGGGATTCAATGTCGTGGCGGGCGTGGAGCCGGACGGGCTGGTTCTGGTCGATGGCGGCCCGGAGTCGCATGCGGCGGCGCTGCTGGACTTTCTGTATCGCGAAACCGGCCGCGACCGGGTGAAGACGCTGATCAACACCCATTGGCATCGTGAGCAGACCGGCCTGAACCAGATTCTGGGCGAGGCCGGCGCGAAGATCGTGGCGCACGAAAATACGCGCCTGTGGCTGAGCCATGATTTCCACGTCTGGTGGCAGGACCGCTCCTACAGCCCGCTGCCTGAGGCGGCGCGCCCGAACGAGACCTTCTACAAGACCTGGGAGAGCGATTTCGGCGAGGGCGGGGTCGAGGCCGCCTATCTGATGAAGCCGCATACCGATGGCGACATCTATGTACGCTTTCCCGGATATAATGTGATCGCCAGCGGCGGCGTGGGCGTCGCCGATGGCTGGCCGGTGCTGGACTGGGGCACGGGCGGCTGGCTGGGCGGCCTGATCGACGGACTGGATGCGCTGATCGCGGTTTCGGATGATGAAACCCGCTTTGTTCCGGAACGCGGACCTGTCGTTACCCGTTCAGATTTACAGGAACAGCGCGAGATGTACTCGACCATCCTGACCCGGCTGGCCGAGATGCTGCGGAAAAGTTACGGTTTCGCCGAGGTGCTGGCGGCCCGTCCAACAGCCGAATTCGACGACCGATGGGGTGATCCTGAACAATTTGTAACCCTTTCCTACCGCAGCACCTGGGGCCATATCAGAGGGGATCGCCGCGTCAGCACGATCTAGGCGGCGCACGATCCAGGAGGAAGCGCCGGAAGGGCGCGAACGCAGCAGACAACCGGAAGAAACCAAAAGAGACCGGAAAAACAGTGACTGAGACGATGACCAGAACCGATCCTTTCCGCCGCCTTGCGCGGACCGGCGCCGCCTTGATGACGGGCGCGGCCCTCGCCGCCTTTGGCGCGGTGGGCGCGCACGCGGCCGATCCGCACGCCTACGACCCGGGCAGCTTCCCGCGTTTCGGCGAGGCGGATGAGCGGTTCGGCTTTCTGAACCAGTATTGCGTCGAGTGTCACAATTTCGAGGAATGGGCCGGCGGCGTCGCCTTCGACATTATGGATCCGGCCGAGGCGCATGCGGAATCCAAAATCTGGGAAGAAGCGGTGCGCAAGCTGCGCGGCGGGCTGATGCCGCCGCCGGGCGAAGTGCATCCCAGCGATGCGGAAATCGGAACCTTTGTCGGCTGGATGGAGGCCTATCTGGACCATGCCGCCGCCAGCCGCCCGCACGCCGGCCATGTGCCGCTGCAACGGCTGAACCGGACCGAATACGCCAACGCCGTGCGCGATCTGCTGGCTCTGGACGTCAACCCCGCCGCCCTGCTGCCGCGCGACGACATCAGCGACGGTTTCGACAAGATCGCCGAGGTGCTTCAGGTCTCCCCGACCTTTGTCGACCAGTATATCTCCGCGGCGCGCAATCTCGCGGTGCGCGCGGTGGGCAATCCCGCGCCGCGTCCAGCCGCTGAAATCCTGCGCGCTGACCGCAGCGTGAACCAGGCGTTTCATGTCGAGGGCCTGCCCCCCGGCACGCGCGGCGGCAACCTGTTCATCTATGAGGCGCCCTCCGCGGGCGACTATGTGCTGAGCATCAACGACATGGCGACCGGCGGCTATGTGCTGGCCATGGAGTTCGAGCACACGCTGATCGTCACCGTGGACGGCGTGCGTGTTTACGAGACTCGCATCGGCGGCGAGGAAGATCTGCGCGCCATCGATCAGGAGCAGGCCCCGGCTGTCACCGCGATCAATGAGCGGTTGAAGAATATCCCGATTGAACTGGAGGCCGGGCCGCGCCGGATCGGCGTCACCTTCCTGGCCAAGACATTCGCGGAGTCGGACAACTGGCTGCGCGGCTTCACCCCGGGCGGCGGCCATGACCGCATCCCGTTCGTCTCCAGCGTCGAGGTGCGCGGCCCGTTCGAGGCGCGCGGCTTGGGCGAGACGCCCAGCCGGCAGAAGATTTTCGTCTGCTATCCGGAAACGGCGGCGGAAGAAGAGCCGTGCGCGCGCGAGATCATCGCCAGCCTGGCGACCCAGGCGTTCCGCAAGCGGCCGACCGAGACCGATCTCGCCGATGCGCTGGCCTTCTATAATATCGGCCACGAGCGCGGCGGGTTCGAGGAGGGCGTGCAGAACGCCGTGTTCTCGATCCTGGCCAGCCCGAACTTCCTGTACCGCACGGCGCAGCCGCCGGAAGGCGTGCAGCCCGGCGATGTCTATGAGCTGGACGATCTGGAGCTGGCGTCGCGGCTCAGCTTCTTCATCTGGTCCTCGGTGCCCGATGCGGAATTGCTGAGCGTCGCCGAAGAGGGCCGCCTGCGCGAGCCGCGCGTGCTGAACGCGCAGGTGGAGCGGATGCTGGCCGATCCGAAGGCCGAGGCGCTGACCACCGCCTTCGCCTTCCAGTGGCTGGAGGTGAACGGTCTGGATGCGTTCACGCCGGACGAGCCGATGTTCCCGAACTATACGCCGGCGCTGAAATCCGCCTTCCGCGAGGAGATGCGGCTGTTTGTGAACGCGATCGTGCGCGAGGACCGTCCGGTGATGGATTTCATCACCGCCGACTGGACCTATGCGAACGAAACGCTGGCCCTGCATTACGGCATCACCGATGTGAAGGGCGACCGTTTCCGCCGCATCACGCTGGACGATCCCAACCGCTTTGGCCTGCTGGGCAAGGGCAGCGTTCTGATGGTGTCGTCCTATCCGAACCGGACGGCGCCGGTGCTGCGCGGCGCGTTCATTCTGGAAAACATCATCGGCGCGCCGCCCGCCGCGCCGCCGCCGGATGTGGAGGCGCTGGTCGAGCCCGATGAGGGCGAGCGCCCGATGACGGTGCGTGAGCGCATGGTCGCCCACCGCGCCGATCCGAACTGTTATTCCTGCCACGCGGTGATGGACCCGCTGGGCCTGGCGCTGGAGAATTTCGACGCTCTGGGTTCCTGGCGCGATATCGACCGCTTCGCGGGGGCGCCGATCGACGCTTCGGGCGAGTTGCCGGACGGCGTGGCGCTGAACGGGCCGGTCGATGTCCGCAATGCGCTGGCGGCGCGGCCAGACCAGTTTGTGCAGACGCTGACGGAGAAGATGATGACCTTCGCGCTTGGCCGCGGGGTGGAGCATCTCGACATGCCCGCGGTGCGTGCGATCGTGCGCGAGGCGGAAAAGGACGACTATCGGTTTTCGGCTCTGGTCAAGGGCATTGTGAACAGCGACCAGTTCCGGATGCAGGAAACGCCGGACGCCCCGCCGGTGCAGGAGGCGGCGCTGCAATAGCAGCGTCCGCGCTAGATGTAAGAATGGGAGGCATGACGATGTTCAATCTCACCAAGAAGAGCCTGTCGCGGCGCACGGTGCTGCGCGGGGCCGGCGCGGCTGTCGCGCTGCCGTTCCTGGATGCGATGGTTCCGGCCGGCACCGCGCTGGCCAACACGCCGGCCGCGCCGCGGGTCAAATTTGGCTTCGTCTACTTCCCGCACGGGGCGGTGGAGGATCGCTGGACCCCGACCGGGACCGGCCATGATTACGACCTGCCGCAGATTCTGGCGCCGCTGGATGCCTACAAGGACCGGATGACCGTCATCACCGGCACGCGCAATCAGCCGGCCAACAAGCCGCCGACGCACGCTGTGGTGCCCGGAACCTGGCTTTCGGCGGTTGAGCCGCGCATCAGCCACGAGCCCTATGGCGGCGTCACCATCGACCAGATGCTGGCCCGGCAGCTTGGCCAGGATACGCAATTCCCCTCGCTGGAATTCGCCACCGAGCAGGGCGGCAACGCCGGCGCCTGCGACCGCGCCTATGGCTGTTCCTACGGCATGACGGTTTCGTTCCGCACGCCGAGCCAGCCGCTGCCGATGGAATATAATCCGCGCACGATGTTCTATCGCCTGTTTGGCGAGGGCGACTCCGCCGAGGAGCGTGCGCTGATCGTGGAGCAATACAGCAGCGTGCTCGACCAGGTCGCGCACAGCGCCACGTCGCTGAAGCAGACTCTGGGCGCGACGGACCGCGTGCGGCTGGAAGCCTATCTGGACTCGGTGCGTGAGATCGAACGCCGCGTTCAGCGCATGGGCGATCAGGACTTCTCCGCCATGCAGCTTCCGGAAGCTCCGGTCGGCGTGCCGACCAACTATGACGAGCATCTGGACCTGATGTACGACCTGATGGCGCTGGCCTATCAGGCCAATCTGACGCGCGTGATCGCGATGATGACGCAGTCGGAGGTCAGCAATATGACCTTCCCGCAGGTTGGCGTTTCGGATGCGTTCCACCCGCTGTCGCATCACCAGAACAATCCGCAGAAGCTGGACCGTCTGGCGAGCATCCAGACCTATAATACCGAGCATTTCGCCCGCTATGTCGCCAAGCTGGCGGAGATGGAGGATGGCGAGAACTCGCTGCTCGACAACATGATCCTGCTTTACGGATCGAACATGGCGAACTCGGACGCGCACAATCACGACCCGCTGCCGACCGCCATTCTGGGCGGCGGGGCCGGGGCCTTGGGCCGCGGCAAGCACATCGCCGCGGAGCGCGGCACGCCGCACGCCAACACGCTGCTGACCATCGTGCAGAAAGCGGGTCTGGAGGCCGAATCGATCGGCGACTCCAATGGCGTGTTCGACGTCTAGGATATGGCCATGCTCCGCGTTTGTACCTTCGCCGCCGTTCTCTCGCTCGCCTGCGCCGCATCGGCGCAGGCGACGCCGCTTACCGACGCGGTGAAGGCCGGCGACCGTGACGCCGCCATCCGGCTGATGCGCGACCGCGCTCTGGTCAATTTGCCGGAGCCGGACGGCACCACGCCGCTGATCTGGGCCGCCCATAATGGCGACGACGATCTGACGCGGCGGCTGATCCGCGCCCGCGCCGATGTGGATGCGGCGAACGATTACGGCGCCACGCCGCTGGGCGAGGCGGCGATCATCGGTAATACGGAGATCGTGCGTCTGCTGCTGGACGCCGGCGCCGACCCGAACCTGTCCAATCCGGAAGGCCAGACGCCGCTGATGGCGGTCGCGCGCACCGGCAATGTCGAGGCGGCGCGCCTGCTGGTTCAGGCTGGCGCTGATGTGGACGCGGCCGAGGACTGGGCCGGGCAGACCGCCCTGATCTGGGCCGCCGCCCAGCACCAGCCGGCGATGGTCGAGTATCTGATCTCGGCGGGCGCCGATCCGGACGCGCGTTCCACCATTCGCGACTGGGACCGGCGTGTGACGGCCGAGCCGCGCGGCAAGGATCTGGACGATGGCGGCCTGACCGCGCTGCTCTATGCCGCGCGCGAGGGCTGCACGCAATGCGCCCGCGCGCTGGTGGAAGGCGGGGCCGACATCAATCTGGTCGATCCGAACAATGTGACGCCGCTGGTGATGGCGCTGCTCAACATGAATTACGACACCGCCTCGTATCTGGTGGATGCCGGCGCCGATCCGAACCGGTGGGATTTGTGGGGCCGCAATCCGCTTTACGCCGCGGCCGACACCAACACGCTGCCTATGGGGGGACGGCCCGACCTCCCCTCCGACAACCGCACCAGTGGCCCGCAGATTGTTGAAAAACTGCTTCAGGCCGGCGCCAATCCGAATCTGCAACTGAAGCTGTTTCCGCCCTATCGCGCCGTAGGCGCGGATCGCGGCGGCGACACCACCCTGACCATCGGCGCCACGCCGCTGCACCGTGCGGCGCGCGGCGGCGATGTCGAGATTGTGCGCCTGCTGCTGCAATACGGGGCCGATCCCGATCTGCCGCAGGTTGTCGGCATCACGCCGTTGCAGCTCGCCGCCGGTGTCGGGCATGGCGGCGCCGATACGCGCGGCCGTTTCTATACCGAGGCGCAGGCGATGGCGGTCATTCAGGTGCTGGTCGATGGCGGCGCGGACATCAATGCGCGCGACGATCAGGGCCGCACGGCGCTGCACGGCGCGGCGCGCAGAAACTGGGTGCAGGCGATCGAGCAGCTTGTCGCGCTCGGCGCCGATCTGAACGCGCCAGACAATGCCGGCCGCACCGCGCTCGATCATGCGGAAGGGCGGATGGGCTTGCAGACCGGGCTGGGCGCCAATTCCTCGGTGCAGCCGGAAGCCGCCGAGGCGCTGCGCCGTCTGATGTCCGGCGAGCAGGCGTCAGGGCCGGTGGAGCCAGGCGCACCGACCTGACGCCGCGCACGCGGCGCGGGAGTGCACAGGGAGGACGTGACAATGCGCAGCGTGCGCCGCAGAGACCTGCTTGCCGCCGCCGGGGGGGTCGCCGCCATGGCGGCGATGCCGCGCATCGGCCTGGCGCAGGATGCGGCGGACCTGCGCGCCACGCCGCTGGCGGACGATCTCATCATGGTCTCGGGCGCGGGCGCCAATATGATCGCTGGCGCGGATTCGGACGGCCTGCTTCTGGTCGATGGCGGTCTGGCGGCCCATGCCGCCGCCCTGCTGGATTTTATCCAGCGCGAGACCGGAGAGAGCCGCGCGCGCGCGCTGTTCAACACCAGCTGGCGGCCCGGGCATACCGGGCTGAACGGGATTCTGGGCCCGGCGGGCACGCCCATCCTGGCGCATGAGAATACGCGCCTGTGGCTGACCCAGACTATCGAGCCGCCTTATGAGGAGCGGGTCTATCGCCCGCTGCCGGAACAGGCGCGGCCCAGCCGCACCTTCTATCAGGAAGAGTCGCTGGCCTTCGCCGATGGCGAGGCGCACGCCCGCTATGTGCTTCAGGCGCACACCGACGGCGACATTATTGTGCATTTCCCGCAGCGGAACGTGATCGCCGCGGGCGGCGTGCTGGTGACCGACCGCTGGCCCGAGATCGACTGGTGGACCGGCGGCTGGATGGGCGTTGGACGTTCTCCCTCCCTGAACACTGTGCTGATCCCCACCTATGGCGGGATGGTCGGCGGGTTGCAGGCCCTGCTGGCGCTGTCCGACGACGAGACGCGCATTGTCCCGGCCTATGGCCCGGTGGCGACACGGGCCCAAGTCGAAGCGCAGGTTGCGATGTACGCTGAACTGGGCACGGCGCTGCGCGACATGCTGTTTCAGAGCATGGGGCCCGAGGATGTGCTGGAGGCCGGTCTGCTGGACGGCCAGCATCCGGAATGGGGCTCGCCCGACCGGTTCCTGGTCCGGGCGTTTGAGAGCCTGTGGCCGCATCTGACCCCGGATTCGTGACGATGAAGACGACGACCCTGATCCGCTCCGTTGCCGCCGCCGCGCTCGCCGCGGCATTCGCGCCGGTCCCGGCGCAGGCCGCGGGCGCGCATGCGGCCGAGAGCTTCGCCCGGTTCAGCGAGGCGGAAGACCGTTTCGCCTTCCTCGAACGCTTCTGCGTCGAATGCCACAATTTCGAGGAATGGGCCGGCGGCGTCGCCTTCGACGTCATGGACCCGGCGGAAATTCCCGAAGAGGCGGAAATCTGGGAGACCGTCCTGATGAAGCTGCGCGGCGGGCTGATGCCGCCGCCGGCCGCAGATCATCCGAGCGAGGACGCGATCTTTGAATTTGTCGGCTGGGTCGAGGATTATCTCGATCATTCCGGCGCGCTGGCGCCGCATCCCGGCCATGTCCCGCTGCACCGGCTGAACCGCAAGGAATACGCCAATGCGGTGCGCGACCTGCTGGCCATGGAGGTCGATCCGGCCATCCTGCTGCCGCAGGACAATGTGCATGAGGGCTTCGATAATATCGCCGAGGTGCTTCAGGTCTCGCCGTCTTTTCTCGATCAGTATCTGGCGGCCGCGCACGGCATCGCGCGCCGCGCCATCGGCAACCCGCAGGCGCGTCCGGGCAGCGAGCTGTATCTGCCCCGGCCGATGGAGAACGTAAAACAGACCGCCCATGTGCCGGGCCTGCCGCTGGGCACGCGCGGCGGCATGGTGGTGGAGCATGATTTCCCCGCCGATGGCGAGTATGTCGTCAATGTGAATGACATGGCCCATGGCGTGTATTTCCTGGGCACGGAGTTTGAGCACACGTTCATCCTGACGCTGAATGGCCGGAAGGTTTACGAGACCACGGTCGGCGGCGAGGACGATATGCGCGGCATCGACCAGCTTCAGGCCCCCGCGGTCGAGGAGATCAACCGGCGCTTCCGCGACATTCGCTTTCACGCACCGGCCGGCGTTCACCGGGTCGGCGCCACGTTCGTGGCGCGCAGCTTTGCGGAGTCGGAATCCCAGCGAAATTCCGTGGCGCCCGGCGGCGGGCTGGAGCGGGTGCCGCGCGTGACCTCGGTGGAGGTGCGCGGGCCGTTCAACCCGACCGGTCTTGCGGAGACCGAAAGCCGCAAGGCGATTTTCTCCTGCTATCCCGAAAGCGCGACGCAGGAAGCCGCCTGCGCCGATGAAATCCTGTCGACTCTGGCGCGGCGGGCCTATCGCCGTCCTGTGACGGAAGCCGACATGGCGGAACTGCTGGCCTCCTATGAAAGCGGCCACGCGGCGGGGGGCTTTGAGGAAGGCGTGCGCAGCGGGCTGACCCGTATCCTGGCCAGCCCGAATTTCCTGTATCGCGCGATCACGCCGCCCGAAGCCGCCGGACCCGACGAGCCATTCGCGCTCAACGATCTGGAGCTGGCGTCGCGGCTCAGCTTCTTTCTGTGGAGCAGCATCCCGGATGATGAGCTGTTGTCGCTGGCCGAGCGTGGCCGGCTGAACAATCCGCGCACGCTGGAGGCGCAGGTGCGCCGCATGCTGGCCGACCCGAAATCCGGGTCGCTGGCGCGCAATTTCGCCTATCAATGGCTGGAGCTTTTCAAGCTGGAGGATGTGGTCCCCGACCCGGACTTGTTTCCCTATGCCGCCGAGCACCGCGATCTGGTCGGATACAACGCCGATGTGCGCGCCGACATGGAAGAAGAGGTTCTGCGCTTTGTCGACAGCGTGCTGCGCGTGGACAGCAATGTCGCAGAATTGCTCACCGCCGATCATACCTATCTGAACGAACGGCTCGCCCTGCTTTACGGGATCAACACGGTGAAAGGCGCCGCCTTCCGCCGCGTGACGCTGGAGCATTCCCCGCGCTGGGGCCTGATGGGCAAGGGCGCGGTGCTGACCCTGACATCCTATCCCGACCGCACCGCGCCGGTGCTGCGCGGCGCCTATATTCTGGAAAATATCTGGGGCGCGCCGCCCGCCGCGCCGCCGCCCAATGTCGAGGCGCTGCCTGAAACGCCGGTGGGCCAGCAGGCGCTGACGGTGCGTGAGCGCATGGTCGTCCACCGCGCCGATCCGAACTGTAATTCCTGTCACGCGCTGATGGACCCGCTGGGCCTGGCGCTGGAGAATTTCGACGCGGTTGGCGTGTGGCGCGACATGGATCGCTTCGCCGGTCAGCCCATCGACGCCTCCGGCGAGCTGCCGGACGGTTCGCCCATCGCCGGGCCGGACGATCTGCGCGAGGCGCTGGTGCGCAGGCCCGAACAGTTCGTTCAGACGTTTACCCAGAAGCTGATGATGTATGGCCTTGGCCGCCCGGTGGAGCATCACGACATGCCCGCGGTGCGCGCCATTGTCCGTGAGGCGGAAAAACAGGACTACCGGTTCTCCTCCATCGTTCTCGGCATCGTGAACTCGGACCAGTTCCTGATGTCGGCGACGCCGGGGGAAGAAGAGGGTAGAATAGAAGAAGCAGCCCTGCGTCCGTAGGAAGAAATTCTAGGAATCCGGGGCGTCAGAGGAGGAAGACGATGACGATTCGCAAACTGCATCTGTCCCGCCGCACCATGCTGCGCGGCGCAGGCGCGGCGGTCGCCCTGCCGCTTCTGGACGCCATGGTTCCGGCCGGCGTCGCTCTCGCCGATACGGCCGCCGCGCCAAAAATGCGCATGGGCTTCATCTATTTCCCGCACGGCCAGCTCATGGACCGCTGGACGCCGGACGAGACCGGTCCGAACTATACGATGAAGTCGAATCTGGCGGCGCTGGAGCCGTATCGCCAGCACATGACCATCGTCAGCGGCCTGCGCAACAAGGCCGGTGAAAGCCCGGCGCCGCATGCGCTGATGGCCGGCACGTGGCTGCCCTGCGTCCATCCCCGGAATGGTGGCGGAATCAGCGCCGACCAGATCGCCGCGCGGCAGATCGGTCAGGATACGCCGCTGCCCTCGCTGGAGCTGGCGACCGAGACCGGCAAGAATTGCGACGCCACGTTCGGCTGCGCCTATGGCGATACGATTTCGTTCCGCGGCCCGGGCCAGCCCCTGCCGATGGAGTATAATCCGCGCAAGGTCTTCTATCAGTTGTTCGGTCAGGGCGACACGATGGAAGAGCGCGAAGCCATCGCGCGCGAGACCGGCTCAATCCTGGATGCGGTGACGGGCGAGGCCGCCACGCTGCGCGCGCGCCTTGGCGCGGGCGACCGCCGCATGGTGGCGGACTATCTGGACTCCGTGCGCGAGATCGAACGCCGGCTGCAAATGATGGCCAGCCAGGACATGTCGGCCATGGATCTGCCGGATGCGCCGGTGGGCGTGCCCGCCGTGTTCCAGGACCATCTGGACATGATGTTCAATCTGATGGCGCTGGCCTGGCAGGCCGATCTGACGCGGGTTATCAGCTTTATGGTGGCGCGCGAGGTCAGCATGCGCTCCTACCCGAACCTGAATGTTTCAGATGCTTTCCATCCGCTGTCGCACCACCAGCGCGACGCCGCCAAGATGGACCGTCTGGCGCGCGTGCAGACCTTCCACAATGAACGCTTCGCCAAATTCGTCGATGCGCTGGCGAATATGCCGGACGGCGACGGAACCATGCTGGACCATTCGATCATTCTCTATGGCTCCAACATGTCGGATTCCGATCTGCACAATAACGATCCGCTGCCGGCGGCGATCCTGGGTCACGGCTGCGGCTCGATCAAAGGTGGAACGCATGTCGCCTATCCTCAGGATACGCCGCACGCCAATCTGATCCTGACGCTGTTGCAGCGTGGCGGGGTCGAGATTGAGCGGCTCGGCGACGAGGGCCGGGAAGACTTCTCGGAGATCTGACCGGCATGAAAAAGGCGCCCATCGCCGCAATTCTGGCCCTCGCGCTCATGGCGGGCGGGCCCGCGTTCGCGGCTTCGTCCGTGGCGGACGCCGCCGAGGCGGCGGACCGCGCCACGGCGCTCTCGCTCATCCGTTCGCGCGCCGATGTGAACGCGCCGCAGAGCGATGGCGCCACGGCGCTGATGTGGGCGGCCTGGCATGGCGATGCGGAGCTGGTTCAGGCGCTGCTGCGCGCCCGGGCGGAAACCGACCGTACAAACGACTACGGCGCCAGCGCGCTGGGCGAGGCGGCAGCGGCCGGGGATACGGAGATCGTGCGCCTGCTGCTGCGCGCCGGGGCCGATCCGGACATCGCCAATCTGGAAGGCCAGACGCCGCTGATGGCGGTCGCGCGCACCGGCAATGTCGAGGCGGCGCGCCTGCTGGTCCGCGCCGGGGCCGATCCGAACGCGGTGGAAGGCTGGGGCGGTCAGACCGCTCTGATGTGGGCCGCCGCGCGCGGCCATCCCGGCATGATCGATGTGCTTCTGGAAGCGGGCGCCGACCCGAATGCGCGCGGCATTGTGCGCAACTGGAGCCGCCGCATCACCGCAGAGCCGCGGCCCAAGGACATGGATCGCGGCGGGCTGACGCCGCTGCTGTTCGCTGCGCGCGAAGGCTGCGCGGAATGCGTGCGCCGCCTGATCGCCGGGGGCGCCGACCCGGACCAGCACGACGCCGACCGCGCCACGCCGCTGGTCCTGGCGCTGATGAGCATGCATTTCGATACGGCGGCGGCGCTGATCGAATCCGGCGCCGATGTCGATAAATGGGATCTTTACGGCCAGAACCCGCTCTATATGGCGATTGATCTGAACACCACTCCGGCGGGCGGGCGGCCGGACATCCCCTCCACCGACCGGCATAGCGGGCTGGACATTGCGCGCATGCTGCTGGAGCGTGGCGCCAATCCGAATCTTCAGCTCAAGGTGCGGCCGCCCTATCGCAACGTCATTCAGGATCGCGGCGGCG
Organism: Euryhalocaulis sp.; assembly: GCA_050486445.1. Classification (GTDB taxonomy): domain Bacteria; phylum Pseudomonadota; class Alphaproteobacteria; order Caulobacterales; family Maricaulaceae; genus Euryhalocaulis. Next base: position 89,216 of record JBJHDH010000001.1, on the reverse strand, counting down.
ACAATGTGCTTTCCAACGGCGCCACGCCGCTGCTGCGTGCGGCCAAGGCGGGAGACAATGACGCCATCCGCCTGCTGCTGGCCGACGAGCGCACGCTGGTCGATCTGCCCACCGCGACGGGGGTGACGCCGCTGCTGATCGCCGCCGGCATGGGCCATGGCGTGAACCCGACGCGCGGCCGCTACAAGACCGAGGAAGAGGGCGTGGAATCGATCCGGCTGCTGGCCGGGGCTGGCGCCGATCTCAATGCGCGCAATGAAAGCGGCCAGACTGCCGTGCACGCCGCCGTGCAGAAGGGCTGGGGCCGGATCATCGAGGCGCTGGCCGGGCTGGGCGCGGACCTCACGATCGAAGACAATAACGGCATGACGCCCCTGGCTCTGGCCGAGGGGCGTCCGGCGCGCGAGCGTTTCGCGCCGCCGCCGGAAGCGCAGCCAGAAATAGCTGTGCTATTACAGCGGCTTATGGGCGGAGACACGGCCGCGCTGGCCCCCGCTCCCACGGGCGGCTGAGACGCCGCGCCGCAGCGCGCTGGCGGTTTCTAGGCTTGTTCCCCCCGGCTCCCGGGGCCACAATTATGTGAACATGTCGCGACCACGGGCCGAAGAGCCGGGGCCGGCGCTCCGCCCGGACTGGTTTGCGGCCGGCGGGTCTTGCAGGGAGGCAGGACAGATGAACGATAAAATCAAATCGGCAGAGGGAAAACCGCCCGGAGTGAGCCGGCGCAGCCTGATTGCCGGCGCTGGCGCCGGGCTTTCGGCGCTGGCCGCCGGCGCCGCGCACGGGCAGCAGCAACGCTATGGCGCGGGCGGCGAGCCGGTTCCGGCCGATGCGCCGGGCGGCTTGGCCGGCGCGGCTGGTAATGCGCCGCCCACAGCGCGGCGCCAGCAGACATCGCCCACCGATTTCACCGATGGCGGGCTGCATTTCCGTTCCGAAGCCTCGATCCATGATTGCGAGGTGGAGGGAACCATCCCCGCCGATCTGGCCGGCGCTTTCTACCGGGTGGGGCCGGACCCGCAATATCCGTTCCGCTATCCCGAAAACATCGCCTTTGACGGCGAGGGCCATGTGGGCGCGTTTTTCTTCCGCAACGGCCATGTTGACTTCAAGAGTCGCTATCCGCGCACCCAGCGCTGGCTGGCGCAGGCCGAGGCGCGGCGCGCGCTGTTCGGCATGTACCGCAACCCCTTTACGCTCGACCCGGCATTGCCGGAAGGCACAAGCGCCGGCACCGCCAACACCCATATCGTGGTGCATCACGGCAAGCTGCTGGCGCTGAAGGAAGACAGCCCGCCGGTGGCGATGGATCCGCTGACGCTGGAGACGACGGATAATTACTATCTGTTCGGCGGCGACTATGCCGCGCCCGCCCATACGGCGCACCCGAAGATCGACCCGGTCACCGGCGAGATGATCGGCTTCGCCTATGAGGCAAAGGGGCGCGGCACCGAAGACATCTATCTCTATTCCTGCGATCCGGCCGGCAAGATCACCTGGGACGCCTGGGTGAAGGCGCCGTTCGCCTGCATGCTGCACGACTTCGCGGTGACGCAGAACCATATCGGCTTTCTGGTTATCCCGATGCAGGTGGACATGCAGCGCGCGCGCGAAGGCGGCCTGCCGTTCAGCTACGACTCCAATCTGCCGTCCTATCTCGGCGTGATGCGGCGCGGCGGCGACGGGTCGGACATGATGTGGCTGCAGGGTCCGCCGCGCATGTCGACCCACACGATGGGCTGCTGGTCCGAAGGCGACATGTTCTATTTCGACATGGACATGGGCGAATCCAACCAGTTCCCCTTCTTCCCGAACGTGCATGGCGAGCCGTTCAATCCGGTCAGCGCCGGCGGTTATGTCGCGCGCATGACGGTGGATACGTCGAACAGGGAGCCGCGAATCTATGACATCGAGTATCTGTATGGACAGCAATTCCCCGGCTATCTGCCGCGTCAGGACGACCGCTATCTGACGCTGCCCTATCGCTATGGCTTCATGCCGGGCACGCATCCCACCGCGCCCGGCGGGCCGGGCGCGCGCAATAGCTGGGTGCGGTTCGATCATTCCACGCGCACGGTGCAGCACGCCTATGCCGGGCCGGGCATGTCGGTGGAGGAGATGTGCTTCGTGCCCCGTCGACCCGACTCGCCGGAAGGCGACGGCTATTTGATCGGTATGGCGCATCACGGGCAGGAGCGCCGCTCCGAACTGCTGATGTTCGATACGGACGGGCTGGACAGCGATCCGATCGCGCGGGTGAAGCTGCCCTGGCGGGTGTTCGGCCAGGTGCATGGCTGGTGGACGCCGGCCTCGCAGATTCCGGGCTGGGACGACGCGGCGGTTTTCTGAGCGTGGTTCGGGCAGGGGACGAATCACCTTTTGATTCCAGCACCATGCAGCCATTCGGGCGGTACGGTGCTGTAACTACCAGTAACACGTGCGTAACATCGCAGGCGCGCCGCGGGGCGACCGTTTCGCAACTTGAAGCGGCCGTGGTCAGCGCCTAAACCGAAGGTGGGGAAATAGGGTGCGATCCGCCTGCACGGATCACACCCTACACTTTGATGGTGAGCAATTTCATCGGTTTGAATGGTATCTGTGATTCCATTCAAACCGATATTGCTCCAGGGGGCGCAAGCTGGACGCGGGAAAGGTCCGGCGCGCCCCGAGGCGGTCCGCGCCATGCGGAGCGCCGGGAAACGGGGAGGGCCGGGGTCGATGTACGAACTCGCGGAATGGATGCGCACGACGCCGCTGATGGACCTGTCCAACTGGCTGTCGGCGACGGCGTTCAGCCAGTGGATCCAGATGAATTTCTGGGTCATCCCGACGATCCAGACCGTGCATATCCTGGCCATCGCCGCGACCTTCGCCAGCGCCTTCATGATATGCCTTCACATCTTGCGCCGGGCCGGAAGCGGCGATCTGGACGCGACGGCTTCGCGTTTCCTGCCCTGGATCTGGTGGGGTCTTGTGGTGCTGATCGTCACCGGAATTCTTATGATTATCGGCGAGCCGCATCGCGAGCTGATCAACCCGATCTTCTGGATGAAGATGATCCTGGTTATCGCCGCCGCCGCCATCACGCTGTGGTTCCAGCGCGCGGTGCGGCGCGACGCTCCCTTCCTGCGGGCCTCGGCCGGTGGACGCGGCCTGATCTGCGCCGGCGCGCTCGCCGTCATTGCCCTGTGGTGCGTGATTATCGTGCTCGGCCGCTGGATCGCCTACGCGCCGATCTAGAGCGTTTCCCGGCGAAGTGAGAACCGGTTCGCCGTCCGGAGACGCGACAATCAAGAGTTCGGAGCATTTCCGCGATTCGAAGAAGAGCGGAAATGCTCTGGACGGATAGAGACGAAGGGGAGCCGCGCTGATGGACCTGGATGCGTTCTGGAACTGGCTGGAATATTCGCCGGTGGGCGATTTCGTGGCCACCTCCGCCTGGGCCTTTCCCACGCTGGAATCGGTGCATGTGATCGGTCTGGCGCTGGTGGTCGGCTCCATCGCCATTATGGATCTGCGCCTGCTCGGCCTCGCGTCGAAAAAAATTCCGGTGACGCGGCTTTCGCGCGACGTTCTGCCCTGGACCTGGGTGGCTTTCGCCATCGCTGCGATCACCGGTCTGCTGCTGTTCACCGGAAACGCCAGCTCCTACGCCGCCAATCCGTTCTTCCAGTGGAAGATGGTCCTGCTTGTTCTGGCGGCGCTCAACATGCTGGCTTTCCATCTCATCACATGGAAGAGCGTCGGGCGCTGGGATCTGGGCGCGACGCCGATTGGCGCCAAGCTCGCCGGCGGGCTGTCGCTGGTGTTCTGGATCGCGGTCGTCACGACCGGGCGCTGGATCGGCTTCACCCTCGGAAGCTTTTATTTCTAAATCCCTTTTTCACTGACCTGCTCAAGCTTCGCCTGAAGTGAGAGCATGTCGCGCCAGGTCCGGGTTTCCAGACGAAAGTGTCTGGCGCAGCAGATCGTGCTCAGACTTGCGGCGGGGATTGGTCCGATGCTTCCAGCCGCGCTTGCAGGCTGAGCATGTCGCGCCAGGTCTGCGCCTTCCATGCGGGCTGACGCAGCAGAAAGGCCGGATGCAGAACCGGCAGAGCCGGGATGGTCTCGCCCGTAGGCTCGCCGGTGGAATCCTTCACGCGATAGTCCGACCAGCGCCCGCGCAGGCGCATGATGCCTTCGTTGCTGCGCAGCAGCGTCGTGGCCGCCAGCTTGCCGGCGAACACCAGAATCTTCGGCGCGGCCAGCGCGATATGCCGCTCCACAAACGGCAGGCAGGCGCGGATGTCGTCCTCGGACGGATTGCGGTTGCCGGGCGGGCGCCAGAACAGGATGTTGCTGACATAGATCGCCTCGCGGTCCAGTCCGATGGCGGCGAACATCCGGTCCAGCAGCACGCCGGAGCGGCCGACGAATGGCAGGCCGCGCGCATCCTCGTCAAAGCCCGGCGCCTCGCCCACGATCATCACGCCGGAGGCGAGCGAGCCGCGCGCGAAGACGGTGTTCTTCGCTGTGCGCTTCAGGGCGCAGCCCTCAAACGCCTCCACCGCCGCGCGCAGCGCCTCCATATCGGCGCAGGAAGCGGCGGCGGCGCGCGCCTCGCTCTGGAGGGCCTTGATCCGGGTTTCCTCGCTCTGGATGGCCGGATTCGGGACCGCCGCGCCCCGGTCTTGGCTCCCGTCTGGCGCGCTCCGGGCCTGAGAGCTGGCGGCGCGCTCAGCCCGCGGGGCAGGGCCCGAAACTATGGGGGGCGCGGACGGGGGCGCCGGGGGGATGCTCACCCCGGCCTCTGTCCACCAGGCTTCCAGCGCCGCGCGGGCGCTCTCCAGCCGGTCCGGCTCCATCGTGTTCTGGCCCATCATGCGGCCATACGATAAGACCTCGGACGGCGGAAGACGAGGCGCGGTCCGGCCGCGCAGATGAGGGAGAAGGCATGGCCGGAACCGGCGAAGACGGCGCGGCGCGCGAATCCATGGAATTCGATGTCGTGATCGCTGGCGCCGGGCCCGCGGGCCTGGCCGCCGCGATCCGGCTGAAACAGCGCGCCATCGCATCCGGAGCGGAGCTGTCGGTCGCCGTGCTGGAAAAAGGCTCGGAGGTTGGCGCGCATATCCTGTCCGGTGCGGTGATTGACCCGTGCGGGCTGGATACGCTGATCCCTGACTGGCGCGGCCGCGCGCCGCTGACCACACAGGCGGCGGAGGACCGCTATCTGTTGCTGGGCGAGGCGGGGTCTTTCCGCATTCCCAATTTCATCCTGCCGCCGCTGATGCGCAATCACGGCTGCTATATCGGCAGTCTGGGCGATCTCTGCCGCTTTCTTGCGGAAGAGGCCGAGGCGCTGGGCGTGGAGATCTATCCCGGTTTCGCCGCCGCCGATCTGGTGGTGGAGGACGGCGCGGTGAAAGGCGTCGTCACCGGCGATATGGGCATCGCAAAAGATGGAAGCCGCAAGGATTCGTTCCAGCCCGGCATGGCGCTGCTCGGCCGCTATGTGCTGCTGGCCGAAGGCGCGCGGGGAAGCCTGTCAAAGCGCGTCATCGCCGATTACGGGCTGGATGCGGGGCGTGAGCCGCAGAAATACGGCATCGGGCTGAAAGAAGTCTGGCAGGTCGCACCGGACCGGCATCGGCCCGGCCTGATTCAGCATACGATGGGCTGGCCGCTGGGCGGGGGCGCCGGGGCCGGCGGCGGCGGCTTTCTCTATCATTATGGCGAGGGCGACGCGGCGCGCGTGGCCGCCGGATTCGTCGTGCATCTGAATTACAAAAATCCATATCTGGACCCCTATCGCGAGTTCCAGCGATTCAAGCATCACCCGGACATCGCGCCGGTCTTTGAGGGCGGACGGCGCATCGCCTATGGCGCGCGCGCCATCGCAGAGGGCGGGGCGCAATCGGTTCCGGCGCTGGTCTTTCCCGGCGGCGCGCTGCTGGGCGACGCGGCGGGCTTCGTCAATGTGCCGCGGATCAAGGGCAGCCATAACGCCGTGCGCACCGGCATGATGGCGGCGGACGCGGCGTTCGATGCGCTGCTTGAGGGCCGCGCGCATGACCGGCTGGACGCCTATCAGCAGGCCTATGATTCCGGCCCCGTGGCGCGGGAGCTGCGCCTGGTGCGCAATGTAAAGCCGCTCTGGTCGCGTTTCGGCCTGCTGGGCGGGGTGCTGCTGGGCGGAATCGACATGTGGCTGACCACGCTGCTGGGCGGGCTCTCGCCATTCGGCGCGCTGGGGCACGGCGGAACCGACGCGGACGCCACGGCGAAGGCGGCGGCCAGCAAGCCCATCGAATATCCCCGGCCCGACGGCGTGCTCAGTTTCGACCGGATGAGTTCGGTGTTTCTGTCCAACACCAATCATGAAGAAGACCAGCCACCGCACCTGAAAGTGCTGGACCCCGCTTATGCGATCGAGGTGGAACTGGCGGTATATGGCGGGCCGTCGACGCGCTATTGTCCCGCCGGGGTCTATGAATACGTAGAGACGGCGGAGGGTGGAATGCGCTTCCAGATCAATGCGCAGAACTGCGTCCACTGCAAAACATGCGACATCAAGGATCCCGGCCGGAAGATTGTCTGGACCCCGCCGGAAGGCGGCGGCGGTCCGAACTATGCCGGCATGTGACGCGCCTGCCGGAACGCAGTGACAAACGCAGTGACGAGGACGCCGTGACTCAGAACACATCCCCCGCCCCATGCCGCCCTTGCGCCGCCGCGCTCGCCGCCGTGCTGTCTGTCGCGCTTGCGGCCTGCGCCGTAACGCCCGCGCCGGTCTGGGCGGAGGAGAGATCAGCCGAGCCCTATGGCGACTATCTGGCCGCGCGCGGGGCCGGCGCCCAGCGCTCGCCAGAAGACGCGGCGCATTTCTATCGCCAGGCCCTGGAAAAGGCGCCGGGCGATACGATGCTGACAGCACAGGCGTTCAATACCTCGCTGCTGGCCGGGGATTACGACATCGCCGCGCGTCTGGGCGCTGAAGTTCTTGAGGCCGATTCCGAAAACAGCCGCGCCCGCCTGACCCTGGCTGTGGACGCCATGGCGCGGCGCGACTGGCGCGCGGCGTCGGCGCTGCTGGATGGCGCCGCGTTCGGCGCGCTGGACGCCATCACAGCCTCGATCCTGGAGGCCTGGGCGCAGGCAGGCGCGGGCGACCCCGCCGGCGCCGCGGTCTCGCTCGATGACTCAGCGGATACGCTGCTGTTCTCCGCCCTGATCGGGCTGCACAAGGCGCTGCTGCTGGATCGCGCCCGCGATCCGGCGGCGGAACCGGCGCTGCGCGCCTCGCTTGAGACTTTTGCGCTGCCCAGCTTCGCGGTGCGCGAATATGGCCGCTATCTGGAGCGTCAGGGCTGGCGGGATCTGGCGCAGCAGGTCTATCGCGACCGGCTGGCCGCCGATCCTGAGGATCGCGTGGTTGAACAGGAACTGGCGCGTCTGGAGCGCCGCCGGCGCGCGCCGGCCATGGCCCCAACCCAGGCGGCGGCGCTGGCGCTCTATAGCGCGGCGGCGGCGCTGATCGGACGCGATTTCTCCGACCGGTCGGAAGCCTATCTGGTGATGGCGCTGCGCCTGGATGACGAATTCGCGCAGGCTCGCATCTTGCTCGGCCAGATCGTCGCCAGCCAGGGACGCTATGACCGGGCGGCCGAGATGTTCCAGGCGGCCGCCGTCGACCCCGCGCTGGGTGGCGAGGCGGGCATTCGTCTGGCCCAGCTTGCGTCCCTGCGCGGCGACGAGGCGGAATCCCGCGCTTTGCTGCGCGCGCTGTGGGAAGAGACCGGCGGCGAAGCGGCCGCGCGGGCGCTGGCCGATGCGTTGCGCGCGGGCGAGCAATGGGAAGAGGGCGAGGCGCTGCTCACCGAACTGATCGACGCACGCGCGGCGCGAGGAGATTCTCCTGACTGGCGCCTGCATTACAGCCGCGCCGTGATGCGCGAGCGTCAGGACAACTGGGCGCCGGCCGAGACGGATTTCCGCGCCGCCATCGCCATCAATCCCGGCGATCCTGGCCTGCTCAACTATCTCGGCTATGTCATGGTCGATCGCGGCATGGACATCGAAGAGGGCTTCGCGCTGATCCAGCGCGCCGTCGAACTGGCGCCGCGCGATGGCTATATCATTGATAGTCTCGGCTGGGCCTATTACCGGCTGGGCGACTATCAGGAAGCGGTGACGCATCTGGAGCGCGCCGCGTCGCTGCAACCCGGCGAGGCCGACATCAACGATCATCTTGGCGACGCCTATTGGCGCGTCGGGCGTGAGCTGGAGGCGCGGTTCCAGTGGCGCCGTGCGCTGACGCTGGACCCGGAGCCGGAGCTGCGCGCCGGGATCGAAACCAAGCTGGATTCCGGCCTGCCGCCCGCGGACGATTCGCCCGCAATGGCGGAGCAGCGATGAATCCCGGCTTTGCGCCGGCCAAGATCAATCTGTGGCTTCATACCGGCCGGCGGCGCCCCGACGGGTATCACGAGCTTTCCAGCCTGATCGTCTTCGCCCGCGACACGGGAGACGAGGTTTCCGCGCGCGCGGTCGACCCCGCGCAGTCCGGCGCGCTGACGCTCGATGTGACAGGGCCGCAGGCGGGCGCGTTGCGAACAGCCGGACGCCGGAACGATCCGGCGGACAATCTTGTCATAAAAGCGGCGATGGCGCTGGACGCCGCAGCGGGCGGACAAAGACGCGGTGCGCGCCTGGGTCTGCGCAAGTCACTGCCGGTCGCCGCCGGGATTGGCGGCGGATCGGCGGACGCCGCCGCGGCTTTGCGCCTGTTGAATACGCTCTGGTCTCTCGACTGGCCGTCAGAACGGCTGGAGCAGATCGGCGCGGGCATCGGCGCGGATGTTCCGGTCTGTGTCCGCTCCCGCCCGTCTTTCGTGCAGGGCGCCGGTGAGCGCGTGGGGATGCTGCCCGCCTGGCCGCAACTGCACGCCGTACTGGTCAATCCGCGCGTTCCGCTTTCCACGGCGGAGGTATTCGCGCGCCATGCCGCCGCGCCGGGCGCCAGCCCGGCTTTATCTCTGAACGGGGCGCGCGGCGCGGCAGGCGCCGCCTCGGCGCTGGTCCTGATCCGCGCAGGCCGCAACGATCTGGAGCCGGCGGCGCTGGCGCTGGCGCCTCCGGTCGCCGAGGCGCTGGCGGCGCTGCGCGCACAGGAAAATTGCATTCTGGCGCGCATGAGCGGCTCTGGCGCGACCTGTTTCGGTCTATACGGAAACGCCGGATCGGCGGCGCGTGCGCGTGCGCGTATCGCGCGGGCTAGCCCTCGCTGGTGGACGGCGGCGACCCGCCTGGGGGGAACATAAGTGCGCGGAATATAAATGTGCGGAACGTAAAAACAGTCTGAGGGGATCGGTTTGGAAGGAGGGGTTGAGATCGCGGCGCTGCTGCTCGCCGCCGCGCTGGCCGCGGCGATTGGCGGATTCTGGTCGGCGCAATGCGGGCCGATGGATACGCCCAATGCGCGCTCCAATCATGTGCGGCCCCGGCCGCGCGCCGGCGGTCTGGCTCTGTTGCTGGGGACGGGCGCGGGGGCGCTGGCGCTGGCGTTTGGCGCAGCGCCGGAATTGCGCGCCGCGCTGGGGCCGGATGCGGTCCGGCTCGGCCTGATCCTGTTCGCAGCCGGGGCATGGGGGCTTTTCGGTCTGCTGGACGATCTTTCCGTTATCGGTCTGCGCGTGAAGTTTGCTGGTGCCGTGCTGCTGGCCGTGCTGGCGGCCTGGGCCGCCGGGCCTGCGCCGCTGCTCGATTTCGGCGCCGGGCCCGTGGCGCTGCCCTGGCTGGCCGGGCTTCTGGGCGCCGCGCTCTGGGTGTTCATCGTGGTGAACGCCGTCAATTTCATGGACGGTTCGAACGGCATGATCGCCGCCGGGCTGTTTGCCGCCGGCGCGGCGCTGGCCGCGTTCGGCCTTGCGTCCGGCGCGCCGGTCGCGGCGCTGTGCGGGGTGCTGCTGGCCGGATCGTTCGCGGGCTATGCGCCGTTCAATGCGCCGCGCGCGCAGGTCTTCGCCGGGGATACGGGCGCGCTGTTCGCCGGCGCACTGTTCGCATGCGGCGCACTCGACCTGTCGCAGGCGCGTCCCGGCGCGGTCTGGGTTGCGCCGCTTCTGCTTGCGCCGTTCCTGGCCGATGTGTTCGCCACGCTGATCGTGCGGGCGCGCCGCCGGGCGCCGCTGTTCGATGCGCATCGCGAGCATCTTTATCAATTGCTGATCGCGCGCGGCTGGACGCATCTCGCGGTGGCGATGCTTTATGCCGGAATGGGCGTGGTCTGCGCGCTGGCCGCGGCGCTGGCGCTCGGGCGCGGTCCGCTCGCGGCGCTAGCCACATTGCTGATCGTCGCGGTTCTGGGGATTGGCGGTGTTCTGGCTTTGCGGCGCCGGCTGGCGCTGCATGGAACCACCTGAATCCTAAAGGAAATTATTCGGCCAAATCATCGTCCGCCACATATGCGAGGCAGGCGTATTGTCCATGCCGAGACCTTCTTCGGGCTGGCGGAAATGGCGGCCGATAATGTCCTCGAACATTTCCGGATTCAGATCCAGCGTGTTGTCGAGGATATAGATGTCATACATCGTCACCAGCCGCGCGGTCATGTACCAGCGGTGGTTCCGGGCATACTCGGCGTCGCGTTTGAGATAGTCTGGCGGATCGTAGTCCGGCCCGAAAAATTTGCGGTAGCTGTCCGGATATTCGTAGCCGACCGACGGATCGGCGAAATAGCGCAGCGGCTGGTGATATTTCACCGCGAAGGCGATCTCTTCATCGACATAGGGCGCGATCATCTGCTCGCCCCAATAGCCGTGATCGGAGCGCACCATGCAGCCATTCGAGATGTCGTGCAGCAGGCAGGCCAGCACCACCTTCTCCTCCTGCCCGGCGTCGAGCGCGGCCTTGGCGCTGTTCAGCAGGTGGCGGAAGGTGATGTCGCAGAACCGGGCGTAGAAAAAGTCGATCAGTTTCGGCTTTTTCGGCATCGGCGGAAGATCGGGATTGGTCCCCATCATCATCACGGTCTGCGGATTCAGACGCGCCAGCAATTCCGGCTCCGGGTCCGGCACATCCTGGCCGATGCGGCCGAGAGGCGCGCTCAGTGGAATCCGCTCATAGCCCTGTTGCGGGAAGGTGTCCGGATCGTGTTCCGGGTCGCCGGGACGGCGCCGGCCGAACGGCAGAATAAGGGTGTCGTCGCTCATGCGGCCCGGCTTACCACAAATTTCGTCAGATCCTGCATCGCGGCGCGCAGCTCCGACGGCGCGAAAATCTCCAGCGCCTGCGCCGCCGAGCGGGCGCGGGCGCGGGCGGCGTCCAGCGTCGCCTCCACACCGCCATGGCGGCGCACCAGATCCAGCGCGCGCGTAAAGTCACCTTCGGTCTGATCGCCCTCGATCATCACCCGGTTCCAGAAGGCGCGCTCTTCCCCGCTGGCGGCGCGCAGTGCGACCGACATCGGCATGGTGATCTTGCCTTCGCGGAAATCGTCGCCGGTGCTTTTGCCCAGCGCCGATGTGTCGCCGCCATAATCCAGCGCATCGTCGACAAGCTGGAACGCCAGGCCCAGCGCGCGGCCGTAATGGTCCAGCGCGCGCCGTTCTTCCGGCGTGGCGCCGGCCAGGATCGCGGGCGCCTCGGCGGCGGCGGCGAACAGCTCGGCGGTCTTCGCCTCGATAATGGCCAGATATTCGGCCTCGCCGAGATCCAGAACGCCCTTGGCGGCGAGCTGGCGCACTTCGCCCTCGGCGATCACGCTGGCGGCGCGCGACAGCACATTCAGCGCATCCAGCGATCCGGCCTCGACCATCAGGTTGAAGGCGCGCGCAATCAGAAAATCGCCGACCAGTACGCTGGCCTTGTCGCCCCAGATCAGGTTCGCGGCGCGCCGCCCCCGGCGCAGCGCCGAACCGTCCACCACATCGTCGTGCAGCAGCGTGGCGTTGTGGATGAACTCCACCGCGGCGGCGAGCTTCACATGGCCGTCGCCGCGAAAATCGTAGAGACCCGCCGCGGCCAGCGCGATCAGGGGACGCAGCCTTTTACCGCCCGCGCCGACCAGATGGTCGGAGACCTCGGGAATCATGCCGACCGGGCTCTGCATCCGGGCGGCGATTTCGGTCTCCACCCGCGCCATATCGGCGCCCAGCAGGCCGGAAAGCCGGGCGACGGCGTTTAAGTCCTGCCCGGCAGGGCGGAGAGCATCCAGTGCAACAGCCAAAACGCCCCTCTTGTCGGCGGCTTCGAGAGCCGGACAATAGAAAGCGGCCCCCCGCGCCGCAAGCAAGCGGGGCGTGCAGGCGCCCGAACGTGATCCAGGGCGGCGGTTGGGAAAAGGGCTGGGAAAAAGCGACGGGGGAAAGGGGCAGGGAGGCAATGCGGGAAATCCTCAGAACCAACGATCCGGTGCGCCTTTCCTATGCGCAGGCGCTGCTGCGCGACGCCGGTATCGCGCCGCTGGTTCTGGATGTGCATATGAGCATCATGGAAGGGTCGATCGGCATTTTCCCCCGCCGCGTGATGGTCGCGGACGAAGACGAGGCGCGTGCACGCGCGCTGTTGCGCCACGGGCTGGACCCGGAATGACCGTAACCGGCGCAAGCGCGGAGGCGGCGCCGGACGATGGCGACGCCTTTCTGGGCGGCGCGGTGCGTGTGCGGCAGAGCGCACAGGGCTATCGCGCCGGCGCGGACGCGGTGTTTCTCGCCGCCGCGCTGAACGCCAAACCGGGCGAGCGTCTGCTGGAGGCTGGTTGCGGCCCCGGCGCGGCGCTGCTGATGGCGGCGCACCGCCTGCCGGATTGTGTCTTTACGGGGCTGGAGCGCGATGCTGCCGCCGCCGCGCTCGCGCGCGATAACGCCGCGCGCAATGGAATGGCGGAACGCATCACGATTCTGGAGGGGGATATCGCCGCGCCGCCGCCGGCGCTGCGCGCCGCGCAATTCGATCAGGTCTTTTTCAATCCGCCGTTCAACCGTCCGGGCGAGGGCCGCGCGCCCGCCGCCGAACGCCGCGCGGCGGCGGAGGAAACAGACGGCGGCCTGCCGGTCTGGATCGGCGCGGCGCTGCGCCGGCTCACGGATCGTGGCCGGCTCACGCTGATTCACCGCGCAGACCGGCTCGATGAAATTCTGGCGCTGTTGCGCGGCCGCGCCGGCGATGTCCGGGTGCGGCCGCTGGCGCCCAAAGCGGGCGCGGCGGCCGTGCGCGTGGTGATTTCGGCGCGCAAGGGCGTGAACGCGCCGCTGCGCCTTCTGGCGCCGCTGGTCCTGCATGACGGCGATGGCGCGCACAGCATGGAATCCGATGCGATCCTGCGAGGGCGCGCCGCGCTGGACATGGAGAACTAGCGGGCGGAGGTTTCAGTAGCCGACATAGCGGGAGAAGGAGAGAAGCAGCGCCCGCCATGCGCCGATCTCCACTTCCAGCGCGCGGCGGCTGACTCCGCCTTCCAGATTCACATCCATGCTGATGATGGGCGCGCCCTCGTCCGAAAGCGTGGCGCGCGCAAAGCGATGCTCGCGGTTGAAGCGATTGATGGTTTGCACGCTGACCGGATATTCCAGACTGAATCCGGCCGACAGGGCGAAATCGCGGCAGCCGCGCACGGGGCGCAAGGCGATGCGCTGCGCCGCGCCGTTTTCATCCGGCGTCTCCACGCCGCAATTATAGAACACTGCGTCCCAATAAAGGCCGTCTGTATTGGCGGTGACGGCCAGCGCATGGGTGCGCGGATCGCGCCCTTCGGGCAGGGCGATTATCTGCGCCTGGATGTCCATGGAATCCAGCAGCACCATAAAGTCCTGCGGCGTGATCGCCGGCGCCGGCGCGGAATCGGCCAGTGCGCCGCGCCCGGACCACAGGTTCTGGGCGTTCGCCGCCGCCGTCATCGCCAATAGCAACGCCACGATGCGGATCATGGGCGCACCCTCATGTTTCGCCGCGCTGTCGAACAGAAAAACGGATCCGGTTTTTCTGAAAACGCTCCAGCGCGGCTATCAGCAGGACGGGCAAAGGGCAAGCATGTTCCCGATTCAGGGGAATGCTTCGGGCCAGCGATCAGGCGGGCAGGGCGGCGGTCCTAGTCCGCATCCTCGATGCGGTGCATGTCGTCGTCGGAAAAGCCGAAATGATGCCCGATCTCGTGCACCAGAACATGGGTGATGAGATCGGGCAAAGTGATGTCGCCCGTCTCGCACCATTCATCCAGCAGCGGCCGGCGGTACAGAAACACCATGTCCGGCTCTGTTCCGCTGTCCATCACCGATTTCTGGGTCAGGTCCACGCCCTGATACAGGCCGCTCAGTTCGAACGGATTGTCCATGCCCAGATCGCGCAGCACGTCTTCGGCGGCGAAGTCCTGCACGACCAGCACCACCTCGCCGCACATCGCGCGAAACTCCGCGGGCAGGGCGTCCCACGCCGACTCGGCCATGGCCTGAAATTCGTCCAGGCTGGGCGCGGTCTGCTCTTTCCAGCGGGTCATGCTCCGGTCATAGCGCGCTCAGGCGTTCGCCGTCCATTTCGGCGCTCGCACGTTTTGGCCGCTCACCTTTCCGAAGTTCGCAAGGCTCACTTCGGCGCCCGCTTTGCCAGGATGCGCTGAAGCGTACGGCGGTGCATGCCCAGCTGGCGCGCCGTCTCCGAGACATTGCGTCCGCACAGCTCATAGACGCGGGTGATGTGCTCCCAGCGCACGCGATCGGCCGACATCGGGCGAAAGCCGCTGGCCTCCGCTTCCGCTTCCGGCTCCGGCGTGCGCGGCGCAGAGCCGCCCAGCAGCGCATTCATCACCATGTCGGCGTCGGCGGGCTTTGGCAGATAGTCCACCGCTCCGGCCTTCACCGCCGAAACCGCGCTGGCGATATTGCCGTATCCGGTCAGGATCACCATGCGGCAGTCGGGCCGGTGCCGGCGCAGCGCCTCGACCACCTGCATGCCGTTGCCGTCATCCAGCCGCAGGTCCAGCACGGCGAAGGCCGGCGGGTTCAGCCGCGCCACATCGACGCCGTCGCGCACATTGGCCACGGCGCTGACCTGGAATCCGCGCTCGGTCATCGCCTGGCCGAGCCGCGTGCGGAACGCGCCGTCGTCATCGACGATCAGCAGCGTGCGCTCTTCGGGAAGCTCCGGCGACATGCTTGCCTCCGTTCGGGTTTCGATCTGGCTGGTCATGGCCACCATCTCTCTGTTTATGCCCCGGTTTTGCCCCCGGCGTCACGGTTTTCCGCAGTTTCGGTCTCCGCGGCGATCCGGCTGCGCGGCCAGATCGCGGCGGCGCGCGCACCGCCCTCCGGCCGGTTGGCGAATCGCAGTTCGCCGCCGGTGCGCGCGATCAGCGTGCGCGCGATGAAAACGCCGAGCCCCAGCCCGCCTGGCCCGTCGCCGCGCGCGCGCGTGGTCAGATAAGGCTCGCCCAGCGCCGGCAGGATGTCCGGCGCAAAGCCCGGCCCGTCGTCTTCGATGGTCACGCGCACGGTGTGTGCGTCCCATTCGGCTGTGGCGCGCACTTCGTTGCGCGCGAAATCCACCGCGTTTTCCAGCAGGGTCTCCAGCACGAACAGCGTCTCGGGTCCGCGCCGCAGCACCGGCGCCTCGCCTTCACCCTGCAAGGCGATGACGATGTCCGGACCAAGCCCGCGCAACGGCGAGGCCGCCTCTTCCAGCAGCGCCGGGAGCGCGGCGCGCAGCATGCCCGGATCGTCTTCCAGCCCGCCGCGTGACAGGCGCGCAAGAATGTCGCGGCAGCGTTCGGCCTGCTCCACCAGCAGACGCGCATCCTCGGCCAGCGGTCCTTCTTTTGGCAAAGCGCGCGCCATTTCCTTGGCCACAAGCTGGATGGTCGCCAGCGGCGTGCCCAGCTCGTGCGCGGCCGCGGCGGCCAGCCCGCCCAGCGCGGTCAGCCGCTCTTCCCGCGCCAGCACGGCCTGGGTCTCGGCCAGCGCGCCGGACATGCGCTCGGCTTCCGCCGCCCCGCGCGATGCGGCGAGTCCGGCGAAGGCGATGGCGATCAGCAGCGCCACCACCACCCCGGCGCGATACAGCGGCGGCAGATGCAGGCCGGTCTCTGTCCATGGCAGAGGCAGCCAGAGCACCAGCAGCGCGGCGGCGCACAGCGCGGCCAGCGCGCCCAGCGCCAGCGCGTGATTGCGGGGCAGCACGCTGGCGGCGATGGCTACCGGCGCGACCATCAGCATGACGAACGGATTATCCAGCCCCCCGGTCAGGCCGGTCAGAATGGCGAGCTGGACGATGTCGAAGCCAAGCTGCGCCGCCGCCTCGTCCGGCCGGGCCAGCCGGTCCAGACGCTGTGTCCCCATCAGCGCCAGATTCAGCAGGGCCGACGCGGCGATGGCCAGCAGCGCCGGAACCAGCGGCAGCGGGAAGCCGAAGCCGTAATGCACCACCAGCACGGCGGCGAGCTGGCCGGTCACGGCCAGCCAGCGCAGAACCACCAGCGTTCGCAGGCGCACCATGCCCAGCGTGCGCGCCGGGCGCGGCGCACGCTGTTCATCCCCTATGGCCTCATTTCCGGTCACGCCGGCCTCCCCCTTCAGCGCAATCGCTGGGTCAGCGGATCGCGCTCTTTCACCCTCTTGTGTCCGACCCGGCGCGAAAAAACCGCAGTTTTTAGGCTTTTGCGCCATTTCGCCACATCCCGGCATGATCTAGAACAACCGGCTTTCCAGGACCGGCAGACAAAAAATTATGACAGCCGCAATCGTCGTGGAAAATTTGACCAAGCGGTTCGGCGCGTTCGAGGCCGTGGCGGGGGTAAGCTTTTCCGCGGAGCCGGGGGAGACGCTGGCGTTGCTGGGGGGCAATGGCGCGGGCAAGACCACGACCATCGCCATGATGCTGGGCTTGCTGACTCCGACTTCCGGCCGGGTGATGGTGTTCGGCCGCGATATGGGCCGGCGCGGCGCGGGCCCCTCGCGCGCGCGGATGAATTTCCAGAGCCCCTATGTGGACCTGCCGAAGCGGCTCACCGTTCGTCAGAATCTCGACGTCTATGCGCGACTCTACAGCGTCGCCGATCCGAAAGCGCGGATCGCCGAGCTGGCGGAGACGCTGGCGCTGACCACGCTGCTCGACCGGCGCACCGGCACGCTGTCGGCCGGGCAGGCGACGCGCGTCGGTCTCGCCAAGGCGCTCATCAACACGCCGGAATTGCTGCTGCTGGACGAGCCGACCGCCTCGCTGGATCCCGATACGGCGGACTGGGTGCGCAGGCGGCTGGAGGATTATCGCGCGGCGCACGGCGCCACCATTCTGCTCGCCTCACACAATATGGGGGAGGTGGAGCGTCTGGCCAGCCGCGTGCTGATGATGAAGGCCGGGCGGATTGTGGACGACGCGGCGCCGGCGGCGCTGCTGGCGCGTCATGGCCGCGCCAATCTTGAGGAAGTTTTCCTGCATATCGCCCGCTCCACCGAGGATGTTGCTTTCGCGGAAACAGGGCGCGAGGACGAGGGTGACGGCCCGGCGGCGCGCAGGGCGGCGCAATGAGCAGGATTGCAGGACGGATAACGGCTGTCGTGCTGCGCCAGTGGTGGCTGTTCGCCGGTTCGTGGCCGCGCATGGTCGACATTATCTATTGGCCCATCGTGCAGATTCTGCTCTGGGGCTTTCTGCAACTGCACGTCTTTCAGGAGGCGGGGCCGGGCGCGGTGCTGCTCTCGGCGCTGCTGGGCGCCATCCTGCTCTGGGATCTTGCCTGGCGCGGCCAGCTATCCTTTTCGCTCGCTTTCTTTGAGGAAATCTGGTCGCGCAATCTCGGCCATCTTCTGGTCTCGCCGCTGCGCCCCGCCGAGCTGATCGCCGGGCTGATTGTCGTCAGCATGGTCAAGACCTTTGTGGCCGTGGTGCCGGCTGTCGCCATCGCCGCCTTTGCGTTCGACTTTAATCTGTTCTCGCTTGGCCCAGCGCTCGCCGCCTTTATCGTGGCGCTGGTCATGTTCGCCTGGTCGATCAGCCTGCTGGTGATCGGCCTTGTTGTCCGGTTCGGGCAGGGCGCGCAGGACATGCCCTGGGCGATCATGATCGGCCTGGCCCCGTTCAGCGCCATTTATTACCCGCTGGATGTACTGCCTGCGGCGTTTCAGGCGGTTGGGTCCGTACTGCCGCCAGCCTATATTTTCGAGGGCATGCGCAGCGTCGTGGTGCAGGGCTCGGTCGATCCCGGCCTGCTGCTGACCGCTTTTGCGCTGAACGCGGTGTGGCTGGCCGCCGGCAGCGCCGCCTTCTTCGCTTTTCTGGCGTCAGCGCGCCGGCAGGGCATGTTGTTGCAGATCGGGGAATAGGACCGGAGAGCAGGAATGGGACCGCGTCCAAGACCGCCACTCTGGCTTACCGCCGCCGCCGCTGGCGCTGCTGTCGTGCTGCTGCTGGGCGCGGTGGTGCTGACTCTTTCCATCCGTCCGCAAGAATCACAGCCGGGCGCCGTGATGACGCGGGTCAGCGGCGTCGCCGCCATTGGCGGGCCGTTCACGCTGGTGGATCAGGACGGCCAGACCTTCACCGAGGCCGATCTGCGCGGCCGGCCGACGCTGATCTATTTCGGCTATACCTACTGCCCCGATGTCTGCCCCCTGTCGCTTCAGGTGATGAACGCGGCGATTTCGCGCCTGCCCGAGCGCAAGCGGGACCAGGTGCGGTCCCTTTTCATCAGCGTCGATCCCGAACGCGACACGGTGGAGCGGCTGAAGCTCTATGCCGGCACGCCCGGCTTTCCACAGGATCTGACAGCCCTGACCGGAACCGAAAAACAGGTGGAAGAGGCCAAGCAGGTCTGGCGAATCTATTCCGCCAGAGGCGAGGAAGCCGGAGATTTCTATCTGGTCGATCACACCAGCCTCATCTATCTGCTTGATGATGAAGGAAATTTTCACGCCGCCTTCGGCCATTCCGAAAGCCCCGACACCATCGCCGCCAGTCTGAATACGCTGATCTCCTGATTTCCGGTTTTCCGGATCCGAAGCCTCTCCACAGATCGCTGCGCTCTCTTAACGCCGTGGCGGCCCCGGACATGGTAGGCATGGCGAAATGGGGCATTGAAACCGCGTCCGGCGGGGGTATCTTCGCAGGTGCAAAAAAGCAGGGACGGGCTTGTTATACGCGCTCTATGAGATGTCGCGTGTCGTCGTTGCGCCGTGGCGGGCCGCCGCGGCGGCGGCCGGTCATTTCTATGGTTCTCCGTTCAATCCTGTCTCCTATACGCCGATGGGCCGCACCATGTCGGCCGCGGCGGAGATGTTCGAGCGCGCCACACGGCGCTATGGCCGCCCGGCCTGGGACATTCATTCCACCACGATAGAGGGACACGAGATTCCGGTGATCCCGCGCACCGTGCAGCGCCAGCCCTGGATGCGGCTGACCTGGTTCCAGCGCGATCCCGATGCGCTGCGCGCCGCGCGCGGAACCCGGCGCCGCCCCGATCCGAAACTGCTGCTGGTCGCGCCGCTGTCGGGCCATTACGCCACGCTGCTGCGCGGCACGGCGCAGGCCTTCCTGCCGGATTTCGAGGTGTTCGTCACCGAATGGGAAGACGCCCGCATGATCCCGGCGATGGAGGGCCGGTTCGATCTGGACGACTACACCGATTATGTGCGCGCGGCGCTGGAGTTTCTGGGCCCGCAAACCCATGTCGCGGCGGTCTGCCAGCCCGGCCCGCCGGTGCTGGCCGCCGTGGCGCTGATGGCCGAGGATGGCTCGTCGGCGGCGCCGGCCAGCATGACCTTTATGGGATCGCCCATCGACGCGCGGCGCAGCCCCACCACGCCCAATCTGCTGGCGCAGAAACGCTCGATGGAGTGGTTCGGCGAAAACATGATCCATACCGTGCCGCCGCCCTATCCGGGGGCGCTGCGCCGGGTCTATCCGGGCTTTCTCCAGCTCATGAGCTTTATGAACATGAACTGGGACCGGCATGTCGACGCGCACTGGAGCTTTTTCGAGCATCTGGTGCAGAACGATGGCGACAGCGCCGAAAAGCACCGCGAATTTTACGATGAGTATCTGTCGGTGCTGGACCTCAGCGAGGAATTCTATCTCCAGACCATTCGCGATGTGTTCAAGGAGCATCGCCTGGCGCGCGGCGTGGCGACGCATCGCGACCGCCCCATCCGGCCGGAGGCGATCGCAAACACCGCGCTGATGACCGTCGAGGGCGAACGCGACGATATTTCCGGAATCGGCCAGACCCAGGCGGCGCACGATCTGTGCGTCAATATTCCCGCCGCCATGCGGGTGGACCGCGTGCAGCCCAAAGTCGGGCATTTCGGCGTGTTCAATGGCAAACGGTTCCGCGCGGAGATCGCGCCCGCCATGGCGGGCTTCATGCGCGCCCATTGGGACGCCCGCGCCGACCGCGATGCGCGTCCGGATTTCGCCGCGCTCGCCGATGCGGCCCACTGAGATCGCGGATGTCGAGTTCCGTATCGACCGGCGCGCGCGCCGTATCTCTTTGTCTGTTTGCCCGGCGCGGCGGCGTCTGGTTCTGACCGCGCCCAGCGCGCGGGCGCGCCGCGCCGCCTACGACTTTCTGGATGAGCGCATGGTCTGGGCGCAGCGCGAGCTGGCGCGCCTGCCCGCGCCGCTGCCGCTGAGGCCGGAAAGCACGATCCCGCTGCGCGGGGAATGGGTCCGGCTGGAACCCGCGCCGGGGCGCGGCCCGGCAATCCTGCGTGAAGACAGCGCCGTGCTGCTGGTCCCCGGACAACCAGACGCCTTTGCCGGCCGCGTGCGCCGCTTTCTGCGCGCCGAGTCGCAGCACGATCTGACCGCGGCGCTGGCGCGCCATTGCGCCACGCTCGGCCTGCCGGTTCCGCGCATCACGCTGCGCGATACGCGCAGCCGCTGGGGCTCCTGCACGGCGGATGGGGCCATCGGCTTTTCCTGGCGGCTGATCTGTGCGCCGTCCTTCGTGCTGGATCATGTGGCCGCGCACGAGGCGGCGCATCTGGTGCATCTCAATCACGGCGCGCGGTTCCGCGCGCTGGAGCGCCGCCTGGCCCCGCACACGGACGAAGCGGGGGCATGGCTGGCCGAGCATGGCGGGCTGCTCCACGCCGTGGGGGCGGAGGCCTGAATCCGGCTTTGGATCACGGGATCGTCATCGCCCGGCGGGGGCTGGCGGCGCGGCCCGGCTTTGGCTTCAATCCCGCGCCATAGCGTTTTCAGAAAAAGTGGATTCACTTTTTCGGTTCGAAAACGCGATAAGCTAAATGTTGGCCAGCCCGTTTCAGGAGACCATTTCGCATGATCCGCCCGTTGTTTTTCGCCGCGGCGCTCGCCGCCGTTCCGGCCGCCGCGCAGGCCGAGGCGCAGCGTCTCTATCTCGATCCGAACCACACCTCGATCCGGGTGGAATGGACGCATGACGGCATGACGCCGCTGCTGATTGCGTTCCCGGCGTTTTCGGGCGAGGTGCATTTCGACCCGGACGCGATCGAAAACTCCTCGGTCACGGTGATGCTGGATATGCAGCAGATGTGGACCGGCATCCCGCTCTGGGACGACCATCTGAGAGACGCGGAGCGTCCTTTGTTGCAGACCGCGGCTTATCCGGAGGCGAAATTCGTCTCAACCGGCGTGACGCGCACCGGCGAGAATACCGCCGCGCTGACCGGCGATCTGACCATCCGGGACCAGACACATGAGGTGACGTTCGATGTCGAATTCACGCGCGAGGTAGAGCTGCGCGGCCAGACCGTGCGCGGGTTCCTTGCCCGGGCGGTGATCGACCGTGCGCAATTCGGCGTGGAGCAGGGCGCCGCCCGTATGGGAACGGACGTGACCATCGTGATCGCGACCGAGCTTATGGAAAACGATCCGGGCTAGGATCATCACATTATGTTGGCGTGCGGCGCCGGGGCGTTTCCCCGCCGCCGCGCCGCTGTATGATGGACATCAGCGCCCGGGCAGGTCCGGGAAATGTTTCGGGGAAATCAGGAGACAGACATGACCCGTATCGCGCTTTTAGCCGCCGCCGCCATCACGCTGCCTTGCGCCGCGCTGGCCGACCCGCAGCCGTTCCAGTTTGACGAGAACCACACCCAGATCAGCGCCACCTGGATTCATAACGCCGGCGCGCCGTTGCAGATTTTCTTCACCGAATTCGATGGTCAGGTGATGTGGGATCCCGACAATATCGAGGCGTCCTCGGTCTCTGTCACCCTGCCGGTCGAAGGCATTCATTCTTTTGTGCCCGCCTTTGACGACCATCTGAAAACCGCCGACATGTTCGAGGTCGAGACCTGGCCGACCGCGACATTCACCTCGACCTCCGTCGAGCGTACGGGCGAGAACACCGCGCAAATGACCGGCGACCTGACCATCAAGGACAATACCGCGCCGGTGACGTTCGATGTCGAGCTGGTCGGCGAGCGGCCGGCCGAAGGCATGGGCGGCTACGCCATCGGTTTTGTGGCCAAGACCACGCTGACCCGCTCCGAATGGGGCCTGGGCTTTGGCGTCAATTTCGGCCTGCCCGAGCCGGTGGAGCTGGTGATCTCGACCGAACTCGTTCCGGCGTCGTAAAGGCGGTTTTATACCGGACCGGAAACGGGCGGCCGTCTGGCCGCCCGTTTCATTTTAAGCGGCTCTGTCTGGCTGTAACTATTCCGCCGCCACGTCGCGGGGGGCCAGCGCCAGTTCCGGGCTGGCCGCTCTGGCCCGCGCCTGTTCCGGCAGCCAGCAGGTGACGCAGGCTCCCTTGCCGGGTTCGGATTCGAACTCGACCCAGCCGCCGTGCATCTCCACAAAATCACGAACCAGCGACAGGCCGAGCCCGGCGCCGCCACGCCCGCCGGATTCGAACCGGTCGAAGACTTTGGCCTGGCCTTCGGGGCCGACGCCCTCGCCATTATCGGCGACCCGGATGCGCACCATCTCATCCTCCCGCGCCGCGCCCAGAACCACCTCGCCGGTTTTTGGCGGCGCATGGCGGATGGCGTTGGCGAGCAGATTATAGAGCACCTGCTTGACCCGCGTTTCGTCGGCGCGGATCACGCCCGCCCCCCCTTCCGGCATGTCCAGCGCCAGCTTCACGCGCGCCTCCTGCGCCCTGGGCGCCACCAGCTCCAGCGCATGCGTCAGCACTTCGTCCAGATATACGTCGCCCAGATCCAGTTCCAGCGTTCCGGCCTCGATGGCGGCGATGTCCAGAATGTCGCTGACCAGTTTTCCGAGTTGCTCGGCCGAAGATAGGATAGAGCGGACATGCTCCTTCTGCCGCGGCGCCAGCTCGCCGGCCATGTCGCTGTCCAGAAGCTCGGCATAGCCGGTGATCGTGGTGAGCGGCGTGCGCAATTGATACGAGACGTGCTGCACGAACTCGGTCTTCAACCGGTCGGCCTCCTGTAGCGCCTCGTTATGGCGGCGCAGGATTCGCTCCTCGCGCTTGGCGGCGGTCACGTCGGCCCAGGCGATCACCGTCGCGCCGTCCGGCAGCGGCTGCGAAATCCAGGTCAGAACGGAATTGTCGGTACGCTCCATCTCGCCCATCTGGCCGATGCGCGCTTCTGGCGACGGGTCGGTGATACGGTTCTTGATGTCGCGCCAGACGTCCTCGCGATGGAACAGTGGCCGGCATAGAGCCGCGACGTCCTCGAAGGTCGCCTTCTCGGCCAGCGTTTCCGGGGGGATTGCCCACATCCGCTCGAACGCGGCATTGGAAAGGCGCAACCGGCCGTCGCTGCCGAACACGGCGACGGCCTCCAGCAGATTGTCCAGCGTCGCGCGCTGCACGGTCAGCAGCGTCTTGTACTGCGCGCGCAGGGCCAGCTCGTCGGTCACATCCTCGAACAGCAGCAGCACGCCGCCCAGCGGATGACGCTGGCGCACCACCCGCAATGTCCGCCCGTCGGGCAGGGTCCACAGCTCTTCGGGAATCTCGTCCGGGATCTCTTCATAGAGGCGCAGCTCGCCGGCCTTCCACGCCGCGTAGTCGGACTGTTCCGGCAGGCGCCGCGCCTCGCGCAGCCGGTCCAGCAGCGCACCATGCGCCGGACGCTCGGTCAGCCAGGCTTCCTCCAGCCCGAACATCTCGGCAAAGGCGCGATTGTGGAAAATCATCCGCCGGCTGGGGCCGAAAATCGCCACCGCCTCGGCCATGTGGTCCAGCGTCTCGTCATGCGCCTGCACATGGCGTTCCAGCGCCTCGCGCGCATCCTCCTCGCCGGTGACGTCGATGGCCACGCCGCAGGCGCCGCCGGAAACCGGATAAAGGCTCAGGCCCAGAATGCGCCGCCGCCCGCCGATCACCACGCGGCGGGTCTCTTCCGCCGGTTCCCCCGCCTCCAGCGCGCGGCGCGCCAGCTCGGGCAGGTCGGCGTGCAGCAGCCGCTTTTCGCGCAGCGCGTCTTCCAGCGAGCCGGATTCGACCGCCTCCAGATAGGCGCGGTTGGCCCAGACCAGCCGGCCGCCGGAGCTCATGCGCCAGGCGGGCAGGGGGCTGCGGTCCAGCGCCTCCAGAAAGGCCAGCGGATCGCCGCCCAGCAGCCTGCGCCGCTCTTCCACCCGGCCGCGCCCGGCCGATTCCTCCAGCCCCTTGGCGGTGGCGTCGGTCAGCCACAGCGCCGCCATGTCGCCGGCCGCGCGCCCGTCGGCCTCCAGAAACCGTCCGGAGGGGCCAAGAATGGTGAGCGAGAACGGCTCGCCCGCGGTGCGCAGGAGGCGCAGCCGGTGGCGCAGCGTCGTCTCCTCGCCGCTGCCGTCCCGCGCCTCGTAATCGGCCAGCCCGTCCAGCAGCCGTCCCGCCACGCCCGGCCCGTCCGAAGCGTCAGCGAAGCGCAGCAACGAGGCCAGCGCGGTGGGCGAGCCGTAAAGCCGGGGCGAACCCCAACCCTCGCCCTCGGCCGCCAGATCGTCGGGCCAGGTCAGAACCAGTCCGGGGAAAGCGGCGAACAGGGCGTCGGCGCGCTCCAGCCGCGTTTCCAGCGCCTCCGCCCGCGCGGCCCAGCGGCCCCCGGCCTCGCGCGCGCCGGCCGTCAGACGCCAGGCCCAGAGCGCGACGCCCAGCGCAAAGGTCACCGCCCCGGCGGTGACGATCAGGGTTGCAAGCTCCCGGACCTCGGATTCCACGCCGGCCCCCGGCCTTTCGCGCGCGGCCCGCGCGCCGATTCGCAAGTGTAGGGGAAAAAAGCCCCCGGCAGAATCGCCCAAGTCCCCGATTCGGGGCTTCCCTCAATCCGGAATCAGCATCCTTGGCGTCAGCCAGAGCAGGATCAGCATCCCGAACAGCTCCACCAGCGACTGGAAAACGATGACAATGGCCGCCGCCTCCATCCCCGCCGGCAGCGCCAGCGCCAGCGGCAGGACCACGAAAGAATTGCGTGTGGAAAAGCTGAACAGCAACGTGCGCCCGGCCGCCGGCCTCAGGCGGAAGAGCCGGGCCAACAGCACGCCCGCGGCGCCCGCCCCGGTCAGAAACAGCGCGAACACCGGCAGCACCGCGCCCAGCAGCGGCAGCGCGCCCATCACCGCGCCCACCTGCGACGCGGCGATCAGGAACACTACCAGCGCCAGCAGCGGGACCGGGGCCCAGCCCAGATGCGCAATCCGCGCCGCGCGCGCGGGCCTGCGCGCCGCCCAGATTTCGGTGAGCAACGCCAGCAGCAGCGGCGTGGCGATCACGATCAGGAACACCATCGCCATATGGCCAGCGTCCAGAACGCCCGCCGCCGCGCCGCCGGGAGCCAGCGTCAGATACAGCGGCAGCAGCACGATCTGCCCCAGCAGCAGAACCGGAGTAGCGGCGATGGCCCGGCCAGTGTCGCCGCGCGCCTGATGGGCGAAGCTGACAAACCAGTCCGTGCAGGGAACCAGCAACACCAGCAGCACGCCCAGCCGCACCGCCGGGTCGGCGGGCGCCAGCGGCAGCAGGGCGAACGCCAGAACCGGCAGAACAGCGAAATTCCCGATCAGCAGAGCCGCCATGAAACGCCCGTCGCGAAACGCGCCGGGCAGGGAGATCAGCGGAACCTGGGTAAAGGCGGCATAGAGCAGCACCGCCAGAGCGGGCCAGAGCAGCGCCTCCAGCACAGGCCCGGCGCCGGGCGCGAGCGCGCCCGCGCACAGCCCCGCCAGAATGGCGGCCATGTAGAAAAAGACCTGATACTGCTCCAGCGCATTGCGCGTCACATCGTCTCCTGACGGCTGCTCATATTTTTGTTTCGCCGCGCCCGGTCTGGCCATTGCGCCACGATATTTGCACCCCAGATAGGATAAAGACCGGCGGGAACCGGCCGGATCGTCCGGCGCGCCCCGCTGGGCCGCGCCTCGGGGGAAGATAACGAAATTCGCAGAATCCGGTAAGATTCGGGCCACAGGTCCGGGCCTAGTCTTGCGGGTCTGCTGACATGCGGGGGGAACCCGCGCCGCCCGGCGCGGTTCGTCCCCGGAAGGGAGACGAAGAGCATGGCCAATCTGCCCGCTATCGCCATGAGCCCGGAACAGGGCCTCAGCCGCTATCTGGCCGATATCCGCAAATTCCCGATGCTGGAAAGGGATGAGGAGTTCATGCTGGCCAAGCGCTGGGTCGAGCATGAAGACCCTGAGGCCGCGCACAAGCTCGTCACCTCGCATCTGCGCCTCGTGGCGAAGATCGCGATGGGCTATCGCGGCTATGGCCTGCCCATCGGCGAGGTGATCTCCGAAGGCAATGTCGGCCTGATGCAGGCGGTGAAGAAATTCGATCCAGACCGCGGCTTCCGTCTGGCGACTTACGCCATGTGGTGGATCCGCGCCTCGATCCAGGAATACATCCTGCGCTCCTGGTCGCTGGTGAAGATGGGCACCACGGCGGCGCAGAAAAAACTGTTCTTCAATCTGCGCCGGCTGAAGGGCGAGATGCAGGCGCTGGAGGAAGGCGACCTGCGCCCTGAACATGTCGAACAGATCGCCACCAAGCTCGGCGTCAATGAGGACGAAGTGATCTCCATGAACCGCCGCATGAGCGGCGGCGACGCCAGCCTGAACGCGCCGCTGCGCGCCGAATCCGAATCCGAATGGCAGGACTGGCTGGAGGACGAGGGCGCCGTCGATCAGGAAACCAGTCTCGGCGAATCCGAGGAATTCTCGCTGCGCATGGAGCTGTTGCAGGAGGCGATGGGCGAGCTGAACGACCGCGAGCGCCACATCATCCAGGAACGCCGCCTCAGCGATGAGCCAAAAACGCTGGAAGATCTGGCGCAGGTCTACAATGTCAGCCGCGAGCGTATCCGCCAGATCGAGGCGCGCGCCTTTGAAAAACTCCAGGACGCGATGCGCGAGGCCGCGCAGGCGCGCGGCATGGAGACGGCGGGGGCCTAGGGGCCTATCCCTCGCGGCGGCGCAGGAACGGCCCTGCGAAGGCGAAGACGATGCCGAGCGTCAGCAGCAGGCCCGCCGCGCCCAGAAACGCTGCGCCATAAGAGGCGCGCTCGATCACTGGCTGGCTGGCCAGCGGCGAGACGAACTGGCCCAGAAACAGCGCCAGGGTCAGCCCGCCCACGGCGCGGCCGCGCCGCGCCTGTGGCGCGATATCGGTCAGCCACGCCGCCAGATTGGGCAGCACCAGACCGAAGCCAAGGCCCATCACGCTGAACCCCGTCATCGCCGTCCAGTAGGCGGACGCCAGACCGACAACGATATAGCCCGTCCCCATCAGCGCGGCGGCCAGCACGATGGCGCGCACATGGCCAAGATGCGGTTTCAGCCGCGGATAGGCGAGCGCCCCGCACATGGCGCAGACGCTCATCCAGGCGATGCTGAGGCCGGACTGGAATGCGTTTGCTCCGGCAAGATCGCGCAGATAATAGGCGATCTGCACCGGCGTGATGAAAAAGCACGCCATCACCACAAAGCCGGCCGCAAGGATCATGACAGCGGGCAGCAGCGGCCCGCGCGCCGCGCCCGCGCTTATATCGCTCTGGACCGGGCGCGCCGGTTCGTCCGCCGCGAACCATGCCAGGACCAGCAGCGGCGCGGCGATCAGATAGATGGTGAAGGGCAGGCGCCAGGACAGCACCGCCATCGCCCCCGCCGCGATCTGAAAGACGATGGCGCCGCCATGCGAAAAGGCCTGTTGCAGGCCCAGCAGGCGCGTGCGTTCGGCGCCGTGGAAATAATCGGCGATCAGCGTGATCGAAGCGGTCATCACCGCGCCGACGCCAAGGCCCAGCACGGCGCGTCCCGCCAGAATGGCGTCCAGATCGTTCAGCACCGCGCCGGATGCGCCGCCAAGGGCGAACAGGAACAACCCGCCCAGCAATACCGGCCGCCGCCCGATCGTATCGGTCAGGCGCCCGGCCAGCGGCGCGCCCAGCACGATAAACAGCGCCGGCAGGCTGGGCGTCATGCGCGTCTTCAGCGCCGCGTGCGGCGCATCGGCGAAGGCCGCTTCAAGCGATGGCAGCACCGGCGCCATCACGGCGCCGGCCATGACGATCAGCGTGCCGGTCAGCAGCAGCACGGCCTTCAGCAGCGTGGCGCGCGTCATGTCTATTCAGCGGCCCCGGCGGTTTTGGCGCGCGCGGCCTTCTCCGGCGCGGCCTTCTCAGGCTGCTTTCCGGTCTCCAGCCAGGATTCAGCCCGGCGGGCAAAGGCGCGCGGCTTTTCCGCATAGAGCGCCTCGAACACCGGCCGGGCGCGGGCGCGCAGCATCAGGCTGCGCTCGGTCATCGCATCGGCCAGCGCCGCGCGCTGTTCATCGCTGTCAAGCAGTTCGGGATGGAGGGAGAGGGTCACGGTAAGCTGGGCCAGGTCGTGATCCTCGCCGAGCACTTCGCCCAGTTCGGCGCAGCGGATGCGCCATGCGCCAAGCTCGCCTTCCGCCTCCGGGTCGAGAATCTGCAATTGTAGCGCCAAGGTTTTGACGCTCTGCCGCCATTCGTGGAAATCAGCGGTGTCGCCGGATTCATAGGCCGCGGCGCCGTATTCTCCGCCGCGGCGATAGGCGCGCTGTATTCCCTTTGTGAACACCGCCCGCGCCTTGCCTTTGGCGCGCAGGCGCGGCGCACGTTCCGCACCTCTGGCGATGGCGCGCGCGGCGCGGATGCGGATGGATTGTTCGTCCAGCGGCGCACGCGCCTCCAGATTCCCGCGCAGGATAGAGAGCGCCGCCAAAGCGCGGGGCTCATCCACCTGTTCCGAAAGGCGCGCAAGCGTTTCCAGCCGCGCGCCGTGATCGCGCAGCGGCGCCAGCAGCCATGCGGCCTCGCGCCATGCCGCGTTTTCCTGCGCGAAATCCTCACGTCTCATTCCGCCGCGGGCAAGGCGCAGCGCCGCGCGGATCTTCTTTATCCGCCGCCGGGCGGCGTGCGGCGGATTGGCGGCGGTCTCCAGGTCTTTCAGCGCCCGTTCCGCCTCCCGGCTCACGATCCGGCGCAGCGCATCCCGCGCCTTTTCATCGGGTTTCAGCCGGCGAGCCATCGCCTCACGCTCCCGTCCAGGTTTTCAGCCGCGCGGCGGCTTCGTCCAGCACCTCATTCTGCTTGCAAAAGCAGAAGCGGACCAGATGCCGCGGCGCGTCCGAGCGCGGATGATAGAAGGCGGAAATCGGGATCGCCGCCACGCGCGCCTCCCGCGTCATGATCTTGCAGAATTCCGCATCGGTCTCATTGCTCAGGCGGGACATATCGGCGGTCAGAAAATATGCGCCCTCTGCCGGCAGAACCCCAAAGCCCGCGCGCGCCAGACCGCCGGCCAGACGGTCGCGCTTTGTCTGCGTGTCCGAAGACAGCGACGCGAAATACGCATCGTCCTTACCCAGACCGTAAGCGACGGCGAGTTGCAGCGCTGGCGGCAGGGTAAAGGTCAGGAATTGATGCGCCTGCGCCATCGCGTGGATCAGATGCGCCGGCCCCGTGGCATAGCCGATCTTCCAGCCGGTCAGCGAAAACGTCTTGCCGGCGCTGCCGATGCGCACGCAGCGTTCCGCCATGCCGGGCAGGCTCATCAGCGGGAGATGCGCGTGGCCGTCGAAAATCATGTGCTCATAGACCTCGTCGCACACGGCGATGACATCGTGCTCGATACAAAGCCCGGCGATCAGCGCAAGCTCATCGTGGGTGAACACCTTGCCGATGGGGTTGAGCGGCGAATTGAGGAAGATCAGCTTGGTCTTCGGCCCGAACGCGGCGTGCAGCGCGGCCTCGTCCAGCGTCCAGCGCCTGTCACCGCCCGCCGGCGGGGTCAGCGCCACGGGCCGCGCCTCCGCCCCTTGCATTGCGATCAGCGCGAAATAGGCGTCATAGGCCGGCTCGATCACGACCGCCTCGTCGCCGGGGCAGAGAAACGCCATGGCGGCGCAGGCCAGCGCCTCGGTTCCGCCGCTGGTGACCAGGGTTTGCGTCTTCCAGTCGATCTCCAGTCCGTAAAACCGGCGATTGGCTTCGGCGACGGCCTGGCGCAAATCCGGCAGGCCCAGCATTGGCGGGTACTGGTTGGGCCCCTCCAGACAGGCTTGCGCGGCGCGGGCGCGCACGTCCTCCGGCCCGTCCGTATCGGGAAAGCCCTGTCCAAGATTGATCGCCCCGCATTCGGCGGCCAGCAGCGACATCTCTTCGAACACCGTGGTCGGCCGTCCGGTGATGGCGGGATTGAGCGGTTTCATCGCGCGCGGGTTTAGCACTTCGCACGGGGTTTTCTGAGTCCCCGGATGAACGGCCTTTTATTCTTGGTCTTACCGGCGAATGACGGCATCGTTATTGGACGGCAATGCCTCTCATTGTATTTGCTGACAGGAATAATCAGCCTTTACCCAACAGGAATGGCCCCATGAAAAACACGACTTTCTCCCGCCGTGAAGCTCTCCATCTCGGCGCCATGACGGCGGCCGGTCTGGCGCTGCCCGCCGTGCCCGCCTTCGCTCAGGAAAACGCCCTGATCACCAAGCCCATCCCCAAGAGTGGAGAGCAGCTTCCGGTGATCGGCCTTGGGACCAACCAGTACAATGTGCAGCCGGGTGAAGACCTCTCCGCTTTTCAGGAGGTGCTGGAGACGATGGCCGATATGGGCGGTTCGGTAATCGACACCGCGCGGGTCTATGGCCGCTCCGAAGAGATCATCGGCGAGCTGGTTCAGAGCATGGACGCGCGCGACCGCTTCTTCATCGTCACCAAGACCTCTATCGGCGGGCCCATCGCCGATCCGGACGCCGAGGTGCAGACGGCGTTCGACCGGCTGGGCGTGGATGTCATCGATGCTCTGCTGATCCACAATCTGCATGCGCTGGACGAGCTGATGCCTGCTTTGATCCGGGCCAAGGAGCAGGGCCGCGTGCGCTATATCGGCATGAGCACCTCCAGCGACAATCAATATGACGGCCAGATGGACGGGATGCGGCGCTATCCGCTGGACATTATCCAGGTGGATTATTCCATCGCCAACCGCACGGCGGAGGAAGAAATGCTGCCTCTGGCGCAGGAGCTGGGCCTGGGCGTGATGATCAATGTGCCTTTCGGCGGTCGCATGGGCGCCGGAAACACATTTGGCCGGGTGTCGGATGTCGAACTGCCGGACTGGGCCGCCGAGATTGGCGCCGAGAGCTGGGCTCAGGTCTTCCTGAAATATGTTGTCTCTCACCCCGCCGTCACCGTCGCCATTCCGGGCACGATTCAGGCCCGCTATATGGCCGACAATCAGGGCGCGGGCCGCGGCGTTCTGCCCGACGCCGCGATGCGGCAGGAGATCGAGCGCTTCTGGGATTCGCTCCCGGCGTAGGGGGGCTCTGCGTTACCGTCCTCTACCCTCATGCTGAGGAGCGTGTTCATCGCGGTTGCGATGAACACGCGTCTCGAAGCACGCTCCAGAGTCCACCAGCGTCCGCGTCACGCTGGACCGTCCTTCGAGGCTCCCCGGCCCGGATAAATCCGAGGCCGGGTCGCACCTCAGGATGAGGGCAGAGACTGGGAGAGAAGAATTTGATGCGTGAGCGGTTCCCCCCGCGATGTGCGTGGGGAGATCAATTCATCACCCGCGCACGCCGATTGTGACCGTGGCGGTCATCACGCCGTCCTCGTCGCCGATCTCCGCCAGCATGACATCGCCGCCGCGGCGGAAGATGAAGTCGGAATCATTGGCTCGCACATTCGCGACGCTGGTGGCGTAGGTATCGGACTCGCGATAGACGGCGCGTGTCGCCGCTTCCGGAAAATAGATCTGCGCGGTCAGCACATCGCGGTCGCTCACAAACGCCTTCAGATGGATGTGCGTGACGCGGATCGGATAGGTGCCGGGATAGATGGTCTGGAATTCGGTCATGCCGCCGGCGTCCGCCGCCTGCCAGCCGCGCAGGAACGTCTCGTCCCGCACATCGACGCCGCCATCGAAGCCCTGATCGGCATAGCCGGAATAGAGTCCCTCGGCGTCGCACTGCCAGATATCGACGCGCGCGCCGGAGATCGGCGAGCAGGCGCCGCCGGCATCCACCACGCGCACACGCAGGCGCAGCGGTGTTCCGGGGCGGTCCTCAATGATGTCGACGCGGTTCAGGTCCGGATCGAACCAGAACGGGCCCTCCGTCGTTTGCGGCGTCAGAACGCACATGGAAGGCGGAATGGCGGGCGCGGCGCGGGCGATCCCGCCGCCGCCGATCAGCGCCGCGCCGCCGCCCAGAATCGCGGTGCGGCGCGAAAACACGGAACGCTTCTTGTCTACGGGGCGCATGGAGTCCTCCCTCTATGCGGCCATCAGGATACGGCCATCAGGCTGTTTCCCGATACTATAGCACCCCGGCGCGCCGCCGGTTCCTCACAAATCCGTTCGGAATTCAGGTCGGAATTCAGGCCAAAGCAAAGGGGCCGCCCTGACGGACGGCCCCTCCGGCTATGCACATAAGCCGTTCACATCACGGCCCCTGGGGACCGTTCGTGACGCGGCGGGCGATTCCGCCCTTGCGGCCGTATCAGGCCGTGCGCGGCGCGCGAATCCCGCCGGAGGCTGCTCCAACAATCATCGCGGTCCGCGGGTCAGAACCTCCCGCTCGCAGATCACTCGACATTGGATCACCTCCTTTCCGTTGTTGACGCCAGACCTCAACATGGGCTGATGCGTCTCCCGGCGCAAGCGCGCCCCTGCGCCGCCGTGCTTCGTTGACAGGCCATGACCGCTATCTTTCTCGCTGTTCTGCCGGTGTTCGCGGTGATCGCGCTCGGCTATGGCGCGGCGCGCAGGCGGCTGATCTCGCCGGAAGGCGCGCGCGGCATCGACGCCTATGTGTTCTGGTTCGCCATTCCGGCGCTGCTGTTCCGCACCATGCTGGAGCTGGATCTGGACGGTGTCGCGCCCTGGCGCCTGCTGGCCTGCTATTATGCCGGGGCGCTGGTGATCTGGGGCTGCGCCGGGGCGCTGGCGGCGACCTGGCTGCGCGGTCAGGCCCAGGCCGGGGGCGCCGCTCTCGCCACCGCCGCCAGTTTCGGCAATATCCTGCTGATGGGCCTGCCCATCGCCCTGCTCAGCTTCGGGCCAGAGGCGGTGGCCCCGGCGGCGTTCATCGTCGCGGTGCATGCGCCGCTGCACTGGCTGTTCGCCTCGCTCTGGGCCGAATGGGCGCAGCGTCAGGGCAGGGTGCGGCTCGGCCGCCTGCTGGGCCAAGTGGCGCTGTCGCTGGCGCGCAACCCGCTTCTGATCGCGCTGGCTGTTGGATTTCTGTGGCGGCTGGCGGGGCTGGACCTGCCTGAACTGCCCGCGCGGATTATCGGCCTGCTGGCGGATTCCAGCGTCGCGGCGGCGCTGTTCGCGCTCGGCCTTTCGCTGGCCTCCTATTCCATCCGCGCCGATGCGCGGGTGCTGGCGGCGATCCTGATCCTGAAGCTGACGGTGTTTCCCATCATCATGTGGATTCTGGCGGTGCATGTGTTCGCGCTGCCGCCGCTGGAGGCGCGCGTGGCCATCCTGTTCGCGGCGCTGCCGGTCGGGGTGAACGCCTATTTGTTCGCCGCGCGCTATTCGGCCAATGTCGCGGCGGCCTCGTCGGCCATCATGCTCAGCGTGCCGGTTTCGGCCGTCACGCTGTCCGCCGTGCTGTTCCTGATCGGGGGCTGAATTGACGCTGCCTCTTTCCATCCAGGATCTGGTTCCTGTCGCCGAGGGCGAAACGGCGGGCCAGGCGCTGGCCCGCGTGGCGGAGCTGGCGCGCCTGGGCGAAGAGATGGGCTATGTGCGCCTCTGGTACGCCGAGCATCATTCGATGCCGAACATCGCCAGCGCCAGCCCCGAAGTGCTGATCGCGCACGCCGCCAGCGCCACGTCGCGCATCCGGATCGGCGCGGGCGGGGTGATGCTGCCCAATCATGTGCCGCTGCGCGTCGCCGAGACCTATCGCACGCTGGAGGCGCTCTATCCCGGCCGCATCGACCTCGGGATCGGGCGCGCCGGCGGCGCGGACGAGGCGGCGATGCGTGCGCTGTGCAGCGCGGGCGGCGAGCAATTCTCGCGTCTGATGAGCGAGCTGATGCAATTCGACGGCGACGGCTATCCGCCAGAGCACCCTTATCATCGCGTGCAGGTCGTGCCCGGCGAAATGCGCCTGCCGCCGGTCTGGATTCTCGGCTCCAGCGGGGCCAGCGCCCAGAGCGCGGGCGCCGCCGGGTTCGGCTATGCCTTCGCCAGCCATTTCAGCCCGGCGCCGCCGGCCCCGGCCCTTGAGGCCTATCGCCGCGCCTTCCGCCCCTCCGCGCAGTTTCCGGCGCCGCATGCGATCCTGTGCGTCGCCGCCATCGCCGCGCCAACGCAGGAGGAAGCGGATTATATCGCCGGGGCCAATGCGCTGACCTGGCTGTTCCTGCACCGGGGCGAGTTTCGCAAGATTCCCTCGCCGGAGACCGCCGCGAACTGGCCCTATACCCCTGCCGATCTGCGTGTGATCGAGGAGCGCCGCGCCCTGACCATTGTCGGGACGCCGGAATTTGTGCGGGAAGAGATCGAGGCGCGCGCCCGCGCCTGCGGCGCCGACGAGGTGATGATCGCCACCGTGGCGCATGGCCATGAAGACCGTTTGCGCTCCTGCCGCCTGATCGCAGAGGCGTTCGCACAATAGAACGGCCGCTGGCCCTCCGTTACGGAAACGGCCTCAATAGCCGGTGAGCGCCTGGGCGATCAGCTGCGTCGCGGCCTCAATCAGCAGGATTTCGTTGTTCACGCGGGCATAATAGTGACCCCTGCGCGGAGGGGGCAGGCGATAACGCTCATAGTCGCGGATAACCACGTAATCCATGCGGGACGGCAGATAGCCGCCGACGCGCCAGCCATCGTTGCGTCCATCGCGATAGCCCGCCGCATAGGCGTCTTCGAGCCTGTCATAATAGCGGCCGCTGAAATAGATCCGGCCGGAATCGCGGAACCCGTCGAAACACCGGCCCTGCTTGGCGAGACCCGGAGGGCAGTGCCTCGGATCGGCGAAGGATGCGGCCGGCGCGGCCATAACGGCGAACAGTCCGGCCAGCGCGGCGCAGGTCATGGTTTTCATGGCGGTCTCCTCTGGCTGACGCCATCCGCTGAAAGGAAAACGCCCGCTCACCTCCAGCGTTCCAGCTTGTCTTATCGGGGGCGGGCCTTGAGTCGGCGCCGCGCCGCGCCTATCCGTGACAATCATGGCCACCCTGCTTGAACCGCTGGTGAATGAGGCGCAGCGCCTGCGGGGCGTGGCGCTGGCGGAGCTGTTCGCCGCCGATCCGGGGCGGTTTGAGGCTTTCGCCTTTTCGCTGGACGGGCTGACGCTCGATCTTTCCAAACAGCGGATCGACGCGCAGGCGGTTGCGGCGCTGGCCGGATTTGCGCGGGATCGCGGTCTGAAAGATTGGATCGCCGGATTTTTCGCCGGGGCGCATGTGAATGTCACCGAGGACCGGCCGGCGCTGCATATGGCGCTGCGCGCGCGGCCCGAAGACGGCCTGCCTTTCGCAGAGGATGTGGCGGCGGCGCGCGCGCGTCAGGCGGCGTTTGCGCGGGAGATCAAGTCCGGCGCGCGGCGGGGCG
The DNA here is from genome assembly GCA_050486445.1 of Euryhalocaulis sp. GTDB lineage: Bacteria > Pseudomonadota > Alphaproteobacteria > Caulobacterales > Maricaulaceae > Euryhalocaulis. The sequence continues at coordinate 53,267 of JBJHDH010000001.1, read as the reverse complement.
CGACGGGAAAGACGCTGCGCCATGTCGTGCATCTGGGCATTGGCGGGTCGGACCTTGGCCCGCGCCTTGTGCATGATGCGCTGAAACCGTTTCGCGATCCGCAAACCGGTCTGCGCTTCGCCGCCAATATCGACCCGGCGGAAATCAATGACGCGCTGGAAGGGCTGGACCCGGAATCGACGCTGGTTGTCGTCGTGTCCAAGAGCTTCACCACCGAAGAGACGCTGGAAAACGCGCGCGCCGCGCGCGCCTGGCTGGCGCGGGGCCTTGGCGGCGAGGCGGCGGCGGGCCGGCATCTGATCGCGGTGACGGCGCGCCCGGACCGCGCCCGTGATTTCGGCGTGGGCGAGGACGCGATTTTCGGGTTCGAGGACTGGGTTGGCGGCCGCTATTCGCTCTGGTCGGCGGTCGGCCTCTCTTTGCAGATCGCGCTGGAAGAGGGCGCGTGGGATGCGCTGCTGGATGGCGCGCGCGCCATGGACCGGCACTTCGCAGGGGCGCCGTTCGAAACCAATATCCCGGTGCTGAAGGCGCTGTGCGATCTTCTGAATGCGCAGGGCTTTGGCCATGCCTCGCGCTGCGTCGTTCCCTATGCGGCGCGGCTCGGCCTTCTGCCCGGCTATTTGCAGCAGCTTGAAATGGAATCGCTGGGCAAGGGCGCGGGGCTGGATGGCGCGGCGGCGGCGGGCGCGCAGCCGGTGGTATGGGGCGCGGCGGGCACGAACGCCCAGCACGCCTTCTTCCAGCAACTGCATCAGGGGCCGGAGATTGTCCCCGTCGATTTCATCGCCGCCGCGAATGACGATGAAACCCGCCCCGATATGAGCGCGCGTCTGCTGGCCAATTGCGTGGCGCAGTCCGAGGCGCTGCTGCGCGGACGCGCGGCGGATGGCTCGGCGCTGGGCCCGCACCGCGCCTGTCCCGGCGGCCGGCCCTCGGCCACCATCCTGCTGGAGCGGCTGGACCCGTACCGGCTCGGCCTGCTGCTGGCGCTGTATGAGCACAAGACGGCGGCGGAAGGCGCGCTGCGCGGGATCAATCCGTTCGACCAGTTCGGCGTCGAGCTGGGCAAGACGCTGGCGGCGGGCGCCCTGCCGGCCATCGCGGAGGGGGCGAAGGCCGATCCGGCCAGCGCCGGGCTTGTGCAGGCGATCCGATCCGCGCGAAAAGCCCCCTGATGGCCAAAGAGAAAAAACCCTTCCGCCCCAAGCCGCGCCGCCCGCGCGGCTTTGAGGATCTGACCGCGGACGTGCTGACCGCCGAGCGCGACCTGGTGGCGCGCGCAGGTAAGGTCTATGAGGCGCACGGCTTCGCCCCGCTTTCCACCGGCGCGTTCGAATATGCCGATGCGCTCGGCAAATTCCTGCCGGACGAGGAGCGCCCGAACGAGGGCGTCTTCGCGCTTCAGGACGATGACGAGCAGTGGATGGCGCTGCGCTACGATCTCACCGCGCCGCTCGCCAGATATGTTGCGGAAAATTTCGAGACGCTGCCCAAACCCTTCCGCCGCTGGCAGACCGGAACCGTCTGGCGCAACGAAAAACCGGGGCCGGGGCGGTTCCGCGAATTCACCCAGTGCGACGCCGATACGGTCGGCGCCGCGGGCCCGGCGGCGGACGCGGAGATGATCCTGCTCGCCGTGCGCGTGATGCAGGCCGTGGGCCTCTCCGCCGGCGATTTCGTCATCCGCGTCAATGACCGGCGCCTGCTCGACGGCGTGCTGGAAAAAGTCGGAATCACCGATCCTGCGCAGAAAGGCCGCGTGCTGCGCAGCCTCGACAAGCTGGACCGGCTCGGCTGGGCCGGCGTCACGCAATTGCTGGGGCCGGGCCGCAAGGACGAAAGCGGAGATTTCACCCAGGGCGCCGGGCTCGCCGATGCGCAGATCGGGCCGATCCGCGCGTTGCTGGAGGCGGGCGCCGCGGGGCAGGGTCCGGCGCGCGCCGAACTTTCCGCCATCGCCCTTGCCGTGGCCGGATCGCCGCAGGGCGAGGCGGCGGTGGCCGATCTGGAGGCGATCCATGCGCTGCTCTCCGGGCTTGGCCTTGCCGAGGAGTGGGCGCTCGACACATCCGTCGTGCGCGGGCTGGGTTATTATACCGGGCCGGTGTTCGAGGCGGAGCTGCTGAAAACCGCGACCTATGAGGATGGCGCGCCGATCCGCTTTGGCAGTGTCGGCGGCGGTGGCCGTTATGACGATCTGGTTGCGCGCTTCACCGGCCAGGCCGTGCCCGCCACCGGCTTTTCCTTCGGCGTGTCACGCTTCGCCGCCGCGCTGCGCGCGCTTGACCCGCAACAGGGCCGCGCCTTTTCCGGTCCGGTCGTGGTGCTGTCACTGGAGCCGGGGCAGGAGGCCGAATATTTCCGTATGGCGCAGGACATTCGCGAGGCGCTGAACGTGCCGGCCGAGGTCTATGTTGGCGGCGGAAAGAATATGGGCAAGCAGCTCAAATACGCCGACCGCCGCGGCGCGCCGGTGGCTGTCATCATGGGGTCGGAGGAACGCGAGTCCGGTCAGGTGACGGTGAAGAATCTAAAGCTGGGAGCAGAGATCGCAGCTTCGGCGCAATCGCGCGACGAATGGCGCGAGCAGAAACAGCAGGAAACCGTCGCCCGCGCCGATCTCGCCGCCGCTGTCGCCCGCGCGCTGGGGCGTTAGGGCGGCAGATCGCTCTGCCACACAACCCACCACCCTCATGCTGAGGTGCGACCCCGGCGGAAGCCGGGGAAGCCTCGAAGCACGCTCCAGTTTCCACCAGCGTCTGTGTCACGCTAGATCGTCCCTCGAGACGCCGCCCTTGCTTCGAGACGGCGGCTTCGCCGCCTCCTCAGCATGAGGGGCGGCTCCTCGGGATGAGGGATGGGGTTGGGATAGATGATATGATGCGTAGGTGATCTTCCCCTCCCCCGCGCTGCGCGCAGGGGAGGATAAAAAAAGCCCGGCGGAAACATCCGCCGGGCTCTTTGTTTTCGTACTGAGACCGAAGCCTACTTGCCCATATAGACGGCCTGGGTCTCGATATAGTTTTCCAGTCCTTCCGGCCCGCCTTCACGGCCCATGCCGGATTGTTTGAAGCCGCCGAACGGCGCCTCGATCGACTTCATCAGGCCGTTGACCGTGATATTGCCGGTGCGGATGCGCCGCGCGACGTCAAAGCCATGCTCGCGGTCGCCGGCATAGACGGCGCCGCTGAGGCCATAGACGGAGTCGTTGGCCATCTTCACCGCGTCTTCTTCCGACTTGTAGGGGATGAAGCTGACCACGGGGCCGAAAATCTCTTCCTGCGCGATGGTCATGGAATTATCGACATCGCTGAACACGGTCGGCTCCACATAGAAGCCGCGATTGAGATTTTTCGGACGGCCGCCGCCCAGCACCAGCTTGGCGCCTTCGTCGCGGCCCTTCTTGATATAGCCTTCGACGCGCTCGCGCTGACGCTCCATCGAGAGCGGACCCATATGCGTGCTGGGATCGAACGGATCGCCGACATTCAGCTTCTTCACCACGCCGGTATAGGCGTCCAGCACCTCGTCCTTGCGCTTTTCGGGCACCAGCACGCGGGTCAGGCTGAAACAGACCTGGCCGGTGATCGGCATCGAATAGGGCACCAGCGATTGCAGCATGGAGGGAATGTCCGCGTCCTCCAGCACGATGGCGGCCGATTTGCCGCCCAGCTCCAGCGACACGCGGGCCAGACGGTCCATGCAGGTCTTGGCGATATGCTTGCCGGCGGCGGTGGAGCCGGTAAAGGCCACCTTGTCGATGCGCGGATGGCGGATCAGATAGTCGCCGGTCTCGCGTCCCGCGGGCAGGATGTTCAGCACCCCGGCGGGCAGGCCGGCGATCTCCGCGCATTCGGCGATGATATAGGCGTCCACCGGCGTTTCCGGCGACGGCTTGGCCACCATGGTGCAGCCCGCGGCCAGCGCGCCGGCCACCTTGTAGGCCAGCAGCACGGCCGGCGCGTTCCACGGCGTCACCGCCGCCACCACGCCCACGGGCTGCTGCACCACGCGCACTTCCATGCCGTTGCCGAGAATGCGCTTGTCGACGAAGGCGTATTCCTTCGCCATCTTGCCGTAATAGTGGAACAGCTCCGGGATTTCCGCGCTGGCCTTGCTGGCCAGGAAGATCGGGCAGCCCATCTGGCCGGTCCAGGTCTCGCCCAGCAATTGCAGCCGCTTGTGCAGCTCGTCGCCCATCTTGATGAGAATGTCGCCGCGTTCGGACGGCGTCATTTTCGACCAGGGGCCGTTTTCCAGCGCATCGGCCGCCGCCGCCACCGCCTTGTCCACGTCGGCGGGCGTGGCTTCCTTGTAGGTCAGCAGCACCTCTTCATTATAGGGCGCGACGACCTGAAGCTCCGCGCCGCCCTGCGACTTCACCCATTCGCCATCGACGAACAACGAGGCCGGGTGACGGCTTTTGATCGCTTCCAGTTCTGCGTGAAACTGCTGAGACATCCATTCCTCCCGCTAAGTGTCATCGCCCGCGCGGGGCGGGCCGTTGGGGCCAGTCTAGCCGATTGTCCGGCCTATGGTAGCCGCCCGGGCGCGTTCTCATAGAAGCCGGCGACATCCAGTGTCACGATAATGTCAGCGTCCGAGCGGTTCTCCAGATACCAGCCATGAATCCCGGTGAACGGGGCGATCAGCGCGCCCGACTCCCGGTCGCCGGTCTCCATCCGGTAAAACATCAGATCGCCCATCTCGCCGGGGGGCGCCTCGGTATGGCCGTGAAATTCCGTCCATAGCAGGGCCGCATCGGGCAGACCCCCGGCCTGCCAGGAATAGACGATGGCGTCGCCCGCGTTCAGCGTCAGCTTGTATTCCAGCCATTCATGAGCCGCGAGCGGGATTTCGATCCGGTCGGTGCGCCAGCCTTCCGCGTATTCATGAAACACGCCATCGGGCAAAGGCAGCTCATTCCATGCCGAGGCGGAAGGAAAAGCCTGATCCAGCTCGCCGGATTCAATCTCCGCAATCAGGCCGTCGAGAAAATCGTCAACCGGGTCGGTTTCCGCCGCCTGCGTCTCCGCGTCCCCGGCCGCGCCTTCCGGCGCGGGCTGGCCGCAGCCGGCGAGCGCCAGCGCAGCGCCCAGCGCCATCAGGGGCGCCATCATCACGGACGCTCTGGCGGGGGAACGGGCCATGCCTTGTCTCCTTCGTTGCGTCCGATCGCTGGCTAGGCTGAAATCTAGCGGCTTGACGCTTTCGCCGCCGCCTTTTTCGCAGTCTTTCCAGCTTTCGCGGGCTTCGCCGCCTTCGTTGCGGCTTTTTTGGCGGGCGCTTTCTTCGCGGATGTCTTCGCAGCCGGTTTTTTTGCCGCGGGCTTTTTGGCGCCGGACTCGAATCCGGAAACGCCCTTGTCGCTGTAATTCTGCACGCCGGGCTTGAATTTCTTGTCGTCCAGGAACGCCTTCATCGCGCCCTTGCGGTTGTTCGCGCCGCCCAGATGGATCGCCTCGGAAATCTTGGCGTAGAGATAGTCGGCCGACGTATCCCAATCCATGTCGGCGATGCGCTTCACCGTGATCTTCACGCCGCGCAGCGTGGTGTCGTTCTTTTCCAGCAGCACTTTGGCCAGCGTGCGCACGCGGTCTTTCAACTCGGCCAGCGGCACGGCCTCATTGACCAGTCCCATCTCCGCCGCCTGCTTGCCGCTGAACGGCTCGCCGGTCATGGCGTAATAGAGCGTCTTGCGCTGCCCCACCATGTCGACCATCGCCTTGGAAGCGTTGCCGCCGGGAATGATGCCCCAGTTGATTTCGGAAAGTCCGAAGGTCGCTTCTTCCGCCGCGATGGCCAGATCGCACGCCACGAACGGGGCGAACGCGCCGCCAAAGCACCAGCCATTGACCATGGCGATGGTGGCCTTGGGGAACATGCGCAGCCAGCGCCACTGCCATTCCTCGGTCTCGCGCCGCACCTGCAGCAGCGTGGTGTCCGGCTCATTGTCGGTGGCGCGGAAATAATCCTGTAAATCCATGCCGGCGGCGAAGGCGCTGCCCTTGCCGCTGAGAACCAGAACGCGGCAACGGTCGTCGGTCGCCAGATGCTCGATGGTCGCGCGCATCTCGCGGTTCAGCTCGATGCTCATCGCGTTGCGCTTTTCCGGGCGGTTGAAATAGACCCAGGCGATGCCGTCCTCGAACTCGACCAGGACGGTCTTGCCCCATGGTTCCTTTGCTTTCGCAGTCATCTATACTTTTCCCTCTTGTGCCTCGGCGCGGATCAGCGCGCCGGAAAATCCTTGTTTGTCCAGCGGCGTTCGGCGGCGTCCCAGAACAGGGCGGCGCAGTCAATGCCGGAAAACCGCTTCAGCTCCTGCACGCCGGTCGGGCTGGTCACGTTGATCTCGGTCAGCCTGCCGCCGATCACGTCGATCCCCACCAGAACCAGTCCGCGCGTGCGCAGCACCGGGCCGATGGCGGCGCAGATACGCCGGTCGCTTTCATCCAGATCCGCCGGTTCCGGCTTGCCGCCGACATGCATGTTAGAGCGCGCCTCGCCGGGCCGCGGCACGCGGTTGATCGCGCCGGCCGGCTCGCCGTCAATCAGGATCACGCGCTTGTCGCCTTTGCTCACATCCGGCAGATATTGCTGCACGATCACCGGCTCGCGCGAGCGTTCGAAAAACAGCTCCAGCAGCGCCGCCAGATTCGGATCGCCGCCTTTCAGCGCGAACACGCCGGCGCCGCCATTGCCGTAGAGCGGCTTGATGATGATGTCGCCCATCGCGTCGCGAAAGGCGCGGATTTCCAGCGGGTCGCGGCTGACCAGCGTGGCCGGGCCAAGATCGGGAAAATCCAGCACCAGCACTTTTTCCGGGCTGGAGCGCACCCAGAACGGATCGTTCAGCACCAGCGTATCGGGCGCCAGATGCTCCAATATGTGCGCAGCGGTCAGATACGCCATGTCGAAGGGCGGATCCTGGCGCATCAGCACGATGTCGGCGTCCGCGCGCAGATCCAGCGTCTGCGTCTCGCCGAAATCCACATGGTTTCCGCGCTCACGGTGCAGCGTCACAGGCCGGGCGCGGGCGCGCACCGCGCCACGATCCCAGACCAGATCGCCGGGACCATAAACCCATAGCTTATGACCGCGCGCCTGCGCCTCCAGAGCCAGCGCGAAACTGGTGTCGGCGTCGATATCGACCCGCTCGATCGGGTCCATCTGGATGGCGATGCGCAGGCTCATTATGTGGGGGTTCTAGAGCGTTTCCAGGTGAAGTGGAAACCGGTTCGCCGTCCGGAAACGCGGAAAGCCCCCGCCGCGCCGTTTTTCCGGCGCGGAGAGACTCATTCCGCTGCGGGCCACTTTATTCCGCTGCGCGGGCCAGGGCCGGGCGGATGGTGCGCTCGATGCTGGCTTCGTCCAGCGGTCCGGCATGGCGGGCCAGAATGCGGCCCTCGGCGTCGATCACGAACGTCTCCGGCACGCCGGTAATGCCCAGCTCCACGCCGGCCGGGCCCTGATCCTCGCCCACGGCGGTGAAGGGATCGCCCAGCCGGGCGAGAAAGGCCTCGCCCGCGCCCGCCTGCCGCTCTTTCCAGTCGACGCCGTAGATCGGGATGCCCTCATCGGCCAGATCCATTAATAGCGGATGCTCTACGATGCAGGGCGCGCACCATGACGCCCAGACATTGACCAGCGCCGGCCCCCGCGGCGCCTCCTCGGCCGGGTTGAACAGCGTGCGCTCACCCACTTGTGTCAGCGTGAATGTGGGAAAATCCCGGCCGATGGCCGGGTCGCGCGTCGCATCTTCCGGGCGCAGCAGCGATACGGCGAAGATGATCGCGCCGATCACGACGACGGTGAGCGGGATGATGGCGAGCAGGCGGTTCATGGCTGTGTCCCCGCGCCGGGCGCCGGCGCGCCGCTGAACAGGCCGGCGAAGTCCGGCGCGACATAGGCGGCGAATTCCGCCTGCGGAATGACAACATGGAACGAGCCCTGCGCATAGGGGCCAACGGCATAGGGCGCATAATGCAGCTCAATCCCGCCCGCGCGCTCGGGGTCGCCGGATGGGACCAGCGTGAACAGCGCGAAATTCTCGGCGTCCGGCGCGGTGGCGTAGATGATGTCTTCTCTCCAGTATTCGTCGTCGCTCAGCCCGTCGCCCATGCGTTCACGCTTCTGCGCCATCAGCCCGGCCTCGGCGGAAACCGACAGAGCGTGGAAGCCTTCGGGATTTCCAATCAGCTCGCCGATCTCCAGCTCGCGGCTTTCTTCCGGCAGCCAGAGGATCGAGGAGAAATAGGCGTTCGGGTGCGCCCCGCCCTGAAACACATAGGTGGTGTTGAGCAGGCTGATGACGCGCTCATTCGCAAAAGCCGTGGTCCATTCGACGGCCATTTCATGCATGTGGAAGGGGATGTCTTCCTCCGCGCGCCATGCGGCGTCCTCCGTGGCGAGGGCGCGGGCCTCCGCCGCCTCGTTTTCGGCCTGGCGGCGCAGCAAATCATAGAGCGCGGGGTCGCGCAGCGTCTCCGGCGAAAATTCGGCGCGGATCGTCGCCTGATCCGAGCCGAGATCGAGATTCAGCGGCCGGTCGGCGCCGTCCGGGGCCACAGGCGCTTCCGGCGCCGCGGCTTCGTCCAGCGCGGCCTGCTGCGTTCCGGCCTGATCGCCGCATCCGGCCAGCAGCACCAGCGCCGCGCCGGCCCCGATCCATCGTCCGCTCTGCATGATCGCTGTCCGCATCGCTTCGCTTCCCTGTGCTCCGACGCCTCTTACGCTCCGTTCGCGCCGGTAGTTCCCGCAATCCAGCCCCCGCCCAGAACGCGGGACGGGGCGATTGCATCATACAGCACGGCGGCCTGTCCGGGCGCCACGCCCTGTTCCGGCGTATCCAGCACGATCCGGACCGCGCCGTCCGCGTCCAGCGTCAGGCGGCCCGGAACCGGCGGCCGTGCCGAACGCACGCGCGCCAGCACGCGAAGGCCGCCGCGGGCGGCGTCTTCCAGTGTCCCGCCGCCCAGCCAGTTGGTCTCTTTCAGCGCGACGCGCGTCACGCCCAGCGCCTCGCGCGGGCCGACAATCACATGGCGGCGCACGGGATCCAGTTTGGTGACAAACAGCGGTTCTCCCGCCGCCACGCCCAGCCCGCGCCGCTGGCCCACCGTATAATGGATCACGCCGGGATGCTCGCCCAGCACCCGCCCGTCCACATGCACGATCTCGCCGGGGGAAGCCGCGCCGGGGCGCAGCCGCTCCACCACATCGGCATAACGGCCCTGCGGCACGAAACAGATATCCTGGCTGTCCGGCTTGGCGGCCACGCGCAGACCCAGTTCCGACGCCAGCGCGCGCACATCGTCCTTGGCCATCCCGCCCAGCGGAAAGCGCAGAAAATCGAGCTGCTCCCGCGTTGTGGAGAACAGGAAATAGGACTGGTCGCGCGAGGCGTCCGCGCCGCGATGCAGTTCCGGCCCGTGTTCGCCCATGATGCGCTGCACATAATGGCCGGTGGCGAGGCAGTCCGCGCCCAGCTCCCGGGCCGTCTTCATCAAATCGGTGAACTTCACCCGCTCGTTGCAGCGGATACAGGGGATCGGCGTCGCCCCGGCCAGATACGTGTCGGCGAATTCCTCCATCACGGATTCGCGGAACCGGGATTCGTAATCCAGCACATAATGCGGAATGCCGGCGGCCTCGGCGACGCGCCGCGCATCGTGGATGTCCTGCCCGGCGCAACAGGCGCCGGTCTTTTTCAGCGCCGCGCCATGATCGTAGAGCTGCAGCGTGACGCCCACAACGTCATAGCCCTCGCGCGCCAGCATGGCGGCGACCACCGACGAATCCACCCCGCCCGACATGGCGGCCACCACGCGGGTCTCGGCCGGCGGCTTGGGAAATCCGAGAGAATTGAGTCCCCCGTGATAAGGGGAAGGCGCGCACGACGGGGTGCGGGCGGTTTGGGTCGTGGCCATGTCTTCGTCTCCCGCGGGGTCAAGGCCCGCGACAGTGGATGGGCTACAATCAGATGCGCCCTCAGGCCGCCCGGGGCAAGGGCCGGGCTGCGCCACGCCTGTTCCGGATCATTATTCCAGATAGTTGAGCAGCGATGCAGTGCTCAGCATCCGGAAGGCCTGCGCCGAGGCGTGCAGCGCCAGCTGCGCCTGCTCAATGCGCACCACTACCTCGGCCATGTCCGCGTCTTCCAGATCGGAGACCATGCCCTTCAGCGCATCGCGCCGTTCCCCGGCGCGCCCGGCCGCGGCCTCTACCTGATTCTGCATCAGGCCGTTGCGCGCCTCGATCATGCTGATGGAATCGAAGACCGTGACGATATTGGCGATCTCGGCGGTCAGGAAGTCACGTTCGACACCCGTGAGCGGGTCGGAGAAATTGCCGCCATTGGCGTCGGCGAAGTCGCGGATGCGGTCCATCGCCGCCATCAGCTCCAGCCCCAGCTCGCTGGCAAGAACGCCGGTCTCCAGCGGGCGGCCGTCATCCAGCCGCGCCGTGGCGCGCAGGTTGCCATCGCGGAAGAAATCCTGCACCGGCGCCCCCCCGGTGAAATCCGCCAGCGAGGTTCCGGTAAAGGGCGGAACATCGTCGCGCCCGCCGCCAAACAGATAGGCGCCGCCGAATTTCATGTTCAGCGCGCCCGTGGCGCGGCTGAACAGGGTTTCCAGATTCGCCATTAACGTGCGCGCGTCGTCCAGCCCGATGGCTCCGGTGATTGCCTGGCGCAACTCCGAGGCCACGTCGGAAATCTCGCCGATGGCCGCGGCCTGCGCCTCCAGCTTCGCGCCCAGCCGCTTGCCGGCTTCCGCATAGCTGGTCTCGCGCGCAAGCACTGCGCGCGTGGCGACCAGCGTCTCTGCCGCGGCGCCAAACCCCTTGAGCTGTTCGGCGCGCTTGCCAGAGGAAAGCTGGCGCTGCGCCTGGCTCAGCTCACTTTGTGCGCGCATGATGTCGGCCAGTGCCGAATGCTGCGCGGCGGCGGTGGCGATGCGGGTCATGGCGGGCGAAGCCTCCTCAGATCACGCCTAGCAGCGTGTCGATCATTTCCTTGGCGGCCTGCAATAGCCGTGCGGAAGCGTTGTAGGATTGCTGAAGCATCGTCATGTTCGCCAGCTCCTCGTCCAGATTCACGCCTTCCAGCGACTGGCGCTTTTCCGTGGCGGCGATATGCAGCGTCTGGGCCGAGATCAGCGCACGTTCGGCGCGGCCGGCGCGTGAACCGACATCCCCCGCCAGGCGTGCGGCGTAATCGGTCACGCTCATGGCGCCGCCGCCAATGGCGCCGGCTGAGGAAAACATCCGTGCGCCTGTCAGGGCGGCGTGCAATGCCTCGGCTCCGCGTCCGTCGCCCGATCCCAGTACGAAATCACCCGCTGCGGCGCCGAGAATGTCCGGTCTGGCCAGCGCCATCTTCGCCGGGCTGGCCATGATGTCGGACCGCACCGAGAGCATGTCCGCCCGTCCGGCGCGCGCCGCGTCGCCAAGACCGAACATCTGCGCAAAGCTGAGCCCGGTCGTCCCCCGGCTTGTGGTGTCGAGCACAAGCTGGACGTTCAGATGCTCCGCTCCGGCGGCGGGCGTCATTGTCAGCGCGCCCTGGGCGTCCAGCGTAAAGCTGGCATACTGGCCCAGCCCGGTCACAGGATTGTTGAGCTGGGACAGCAGATCGCCGATCGTCACGCCGCCGGCCGCAATGGTGATCTCACTGGGGGCGCCCGTTCCGCCACTGACGCGAAAGGTCATGGTCTGGCCAACGGTGAAGCCGTGCGCGTCGGCCGCGCTCAGCCCGGTCTCGAAAAAGCCTGGCCGGGGCGAGGAGACCAGATCGTTCAGTCCGAAGAAATGCGAAAAGCCGCGCCCCGCGCGGTCTGCGCCTCCGGTCTCGGGCTGCTGGATCGCCAGGCCCTCGCCGGCGCCGGCGGTAAGTTGCAGCCGCCCGCCGGCAAAGCTCGCCGAACCGCCCAGCGCGCCCATTTCAGCGTTCAGCGTCGCGACGAAACCGCCGATCGTACCGGCGAAGGCGACCGCGGGGCCGCCATCGACCGACAGGGTTCCTGCGTCGAAATCAATGTCGATGCGATGCGCCAGCGTTCCATCCGCCGCGGCGATGCCGATACTGGTCTGGCCGGAAAAGCCGAGCGTGTCGCCCGCCAGCAGGCCGGTATTGCGTCCCGAAAGCTCGCCGGGCGCGGGTACGGCGGCGTTGGCGTTGTGGGCGGCGTTCAGCGCGTCGGCATAGCCGGCGCCAAGTTCGCCCAGCTCCGCCGCCACGGCCGGCAGTTCGGAATCGCGCAGCTTGATGAGCGCCGCCAGCTCGCCTGCGCGCAGATGCGGGTCCAGCGCCGTCGCAGGCATGCCCGCGCCCGGACTCACCATGATCTGCGGGTAGACAGAACCGTGGGCGCCGTTGCCCGTGCGTGAATAGTCCAGCACGGCGGCGCTATTCAGCCCGGCCAGCATCAGTCCGGATTCGGTACGAATTTCGACCCCGCCGCCTGTGCGCGGCGCAACGCGGATGTCGATCAGCCCGGCCAGCTCGTCGATCAATTGCGCCTGTGCGTTCTCCGCGCCGGTGGAATCGCCATGCACGCGGCTGCGCTGGATTTCGGCGTTCAGCGCCATGATGTCAGCCAGCAGGCCGTTGACGCGGCCGACGGTCTCCACGATGCGCGCATCCGCCTCGGCCCGCATCGCCACGGTCTGGGCGCTGAGGCGCGCGACTTCGTCCAGCACCGCCTGAATGGCGCCGGCCGCCACCACGCGGTCGCCATGCGCCGCCGGCGAGGCTCCAAGCTGGACCAGCGGACCCAGGCTGGCGTCGATGCGTCCGAACAGCGAGCCGGGATCATCCATTGAGCCGAATTGCGCCTGCAACCGGTCCAGCAGTCCGAAGGCGCGCTCCGCTCCGGCGGCCTGGGCCGCCGCCTGAAGCGAGGCGCGCTGCAAAAACTGGTCGGCGATGCGGCGCACCGCCGTTACGTCCACGCCCGCGCCGCCTCCGGCCAGAACCAGCGGCGCGGTCTGGGCCTGGGCGCGCGCATAGCCCGGCGTGTTGACGTTGGCGATATTGGTCGAGGCGATGCGCATCGCCGTCTGGCTGGCGGTCAGGCCGCTGACCGCTGAATTCATCACGCTGTTGATGCTCATGGCTGGCCTCCGGCCCAATTCTGCCGGGCGGTCGGCGGAATCTGCCGGGCGCCGCACCCCGCGCGCGCCCCTGGGGATTCACACCAAGTCATTGGAATTGAATATTTTATTTGCATTTTTGCCGATCCCGCCGGGTCGTGCCCGTATGAGGTGTTTCAAGCGGCGCGCCAGTTTGGCGGCGGCGGCGAGGGCGCGCCCCCCGGCCCGCTGGCGCCCGGCAGATTCGCGCATGCGGCGGCAATTCTGGCCGGGGTCAGGGTTAAGGCGTGTCAAGAACTGTCCGTGCCGGATCAATGATTTCAATGAATTGTGGAAATTCCCCGGCTGGCGCGGGGCTTGCTGGCCATTCCGGCGCGCGCTCCGGCTTTCCGGTGGCGTGAGAGACCAGGTCCGCAGGGGACCGGTTCAGGGGGATGGTTCGGTTTCGCCGATGGATGTGCTCGCACTTCTCGCCATGACGCCATCGCGGTCCGGTGCGCCAGGCGGCGCCCCGGCGTCCGGCGGCGCGCCGGACGCGGCGGGATTCGACGCCGCGCTGGCCGGCGCGTCGGCGGCGGAGCGCGGCTCGGCGGCTGATAGCGGCATGCCCGGCGACGGCGCCCCGGCGCGGGGCGAAGCCTCCCTGCCATCCACTCCGGCAAACGATCCCGGCGCTGAAGCAGGAAACGATTCCGGCGCTGAATTTGTCCCGCCCGCCATCCTTGCCGCCCTGGCGCCCTCCATCGCTGTGGAAGGAAACCCCCTTTCCACACCACAGGCGCCCGGCCCTGCGTTCACAACGGCCCCGACGGATGCGGCGGCGCAGACCGCTGCGCCGCAAGCCGCCGTTCCGCCGCCGTCTTCTGACGGCGCAGCCCGGACGCCTGCCGGGCAGATTCTGCCGCAGAACGCGTCCGCTGCTGCTCCGGCTCCGGCGCAAGGCGCACAGACGCCAGCTGCCGCCGCGCCGGTTCAGGGCGCGCAGGCCGCGGGGCCTTCTGGAGCGGTTGTCGCCCCCGCCCCTGTTACGGACGCCACACCTTCCGCGCCGGCGGCGGACGGTCAGGCGGCGGCCCGCGCCGCATCCGCGCCGGCCACACAGTCAACGCAGTTCGCGCACGTCCCGCAAATCCCGCCCCAGGCGGCGCCAAATCCGCAGGCGGGCCAGATGGCTCAGACCGCGCAGAATGGGCAGACTGCGCAGACAGCCGCCCCGGGCGCACAGCCAGTGCAAGGCGCGGCAGCCGCGATGGGGGAAGCCGCCGCGGCTGCCGAAACGGTTCCTGGCGCCGATCCTGTCCTGCGCGAAGGCCGCGCCGCCGCGTCCGCGCCGGCGATCAATCCGGCGGGCGAACAGGCCCGGTCCGCACGTCCCGCCGCGCCGTCCGCCGTGTCCGCTTCATTCAGTGTCCAGGCCGCCGCGGCCGCAGCCAGCGCGCAGGTTGTAGCGCCGCAACAGGATATGCAAGCTCAGACCGCCCAGCCCTTCATGGCGCCTGCCGCCGCGGCGCGGACGGCTTTTAACGTTGCGTCCGAGATCATGCTCGATTCCAGACCAGTCAGCGCCGAGCTGGTCGGCCTGCGCAGCGAACAGGCCATGCGCGCCGAATCCGCGCCGCCCGCACCGCAGGAGGCGCGCCCGGCGCCGCGCGCGGACGCCGCCGCCATTGTCCGGCTGGCGCAGCAGATCGGCCAGCGCGCGGGCGCGGGCGCCAGAAGCTTTGAAATCCGCATGGACCCGCCAGAGCTGGGCCGTATTGATGTGCGCCTGCATGTCGATGGTGACAATCGCGCCCACGCCGTGCTCCTGGCCGAACGCGCCGATACGCTCAGCGATCTTTCCCGCGCCGCCCGCGCGCTGGAGCGCGCGCTGGAGGAGGCCGGGCTGAAACTGGCGCAGAACGGACTGGAATTCGGATTGAAGCGCGATGCACCCGGGCAGGGGGGGCAGCAGGGCTCCGGTCCGGCACGGGACCATGAGCGTGACGAAAACGCCGCGCGCGCCGCCGCGCTCACATCTCCCGCCGCCGCCTCCCCGATGGGCGGGGACGGCGATGTGATGTCGTATGGCTTCCGTCTGGCGCATGCGCCGCGCCTGGCCATGAGGGTATAGACATGATCTCTGGTCTTGGCGCCATCGGCGGGTCTCCCAGCGGCAACGCCCGCACCGATCTGGCCGGCAATTTCGACAGTTTCCTGAAGCTGCTCACCGAGCAGCTCAAGAATCAGGATCCGCTGAGCCCAATGGATTCGACCGAATTCGTCAGCCAGCTTGTACAGTTTTCCAGCGTCGAGCAGCAGATCGCCCAGAATTCCAACCTGGAGATGCTGATCGGCCTGCAACTGGCGGCCAGCCAGGCTGGCGCGGCCTCCTATCTCGGACGCGAGGTTTCTGCCGATACGCCGCTGGCCGAACTGTCGGACGGACAGGCGCGCTGGACCTATGCTTTGCCGCAGAACGCCGATTCCGTGCGGCTGGTAGTGGAGGACACCAATGGCAAGGTCGTGTTTGTCACTGACGGCGAGCGCGGCGCCGGGGCCGCGCACAATTTTGTATGGGACGGCAAGGATTCATCCGGCGTCCAGCTTCCTCACGGCGTCTACCGGCTCAGTGTCGCCGCGCTGGACGCCGATGGAGAGAAAATTCCTGCAAGCATCGAACATCGCGGCCGGGTGACTGCGGTGCATTTCGATGGTGGCGAGCCTGTGCTGATGCTGGGCAAAGTGGGCGTGCCGCTGGCCGATGTGCTGGCGCTGAGAGAGGTGATCGCGCCGGACGGCGCCTGACTGGCTGCCTGAAGGCGGCGCGCCGGGGCAAAACAGCCGCGGCGTTTCATTCGCGCAAAACGCGCTCCCAAAAAGGCAAGAAACAAGGGAGCTTCCCATGTCGATCAATTCCGCGCTGCTCGCGGGCACGTCCGGCCTGACCGCCAACTCCAGCGCGCTGGCGGCGATCTCGGACAATATCTCGAACGTCAACACCGTGGGCTACAAGCGCAGCCAGTCGCTGTTCACGCCGCTGGTGAAGGCGGACAGCAATCTGGTCACCTATAACGCCGGCGGCGTGCAGCCACGCAACCGCCAGCTCATCGGCGAGCAGGGCCTGCTGCAATCCTCATCCTCGTCCACCGACCTGGCGATTTCCGGCGATGGATTCTTCGTGGTCACGACCCGGCCGGGCACGTTGACCTCGTCCGACTCCTATCTGTTTACGCGCGCTGGCTCGTTCATGCCTGACGAGCGCGGCTATCTGGTCAACTCCGCCGGTTACTATCTGCGCGGCTGGCCGGTCGCCCCGGATGGCAGCGTGGTCGCAAACGCTTCCGATCTGTCGGCGCTGGAGACGATCAACATCTCCTCGATCAGCGGTACTGCCGAGGCCACGACCCGCGTGCGGATGAACGCGAACGTACAAACCTCCACCCCGATCTCCGCCGCCGCGGCCACCTACGATGCAATGAACCCTGCCAACAATATGGCGTCGGGCGCGGTGACCCCGGATTTCCAGACCTCGATCCAGGTGTTCGATTCCCAGGGCGGCATCCGCATCGTCACGATGATGATGCTGAAATCGACAGCGCCCAATGAATGGCATACCGAGATGGTGGTCGAACCGGCGACCGATGTGCAGACCGGTCCGGATCTGAATAATGGCCAGATCGGTACCGGCACAATCGCGTTCGATCAGTTCGGCCGGCTGGACCCGGTGGCCACCACTCTGCCGCCCACTCTGGACTTTCTTGCCTCCGACCATGCCGCGGCGCTGACCGGCAGTGAGGTAAAATGGTCGAACGCACTTGGCATTGGCGCGCAGGGCATTGATTTCGATATCGGCGCCGGTTCCGCCGCAGGCGGTCTGACGCAGTTCGACTCCGATTCCGTGGTGGACTCCACCAATGTGAATGGCTCGATCTTCGGCGATCTCAACAGCATCGAGGTCGACAAGAATGGCTTCGTCATCGCCAAGTTCACCAACGGCGTGGTGAAATCCATTTTCCAGGTTCCCATCGCTACGTTCGTGAACCCGAACGGGCTTCAGCCGGACAATGGCGGGGCCTTCCGCGTCACCCAGGCATCCGGCACGTTCAGCATGAAACAGCCGGGCGCCGGCGGGGCGGGCCTGATCTCTCCACGCACGCTGGAAAGCTCCAATGTGGACCTCGCCACTGAGTTCACTAATCTCATCACCACCCAGCGGGCCTATTCGGCCAGTTCCAAGATCATCACCACGGCCGATGAAATGATGGACGAGTTGATCCGCATGAAACGTTAGGAATAGCGCGGTATCCGGCCCTGGCGCGGGCATTCCGCGTCAGGGCTACATCTTGTTAACCATATGATCTTTTTCCGAAAATAGGCGTCAATTCAAAAGGTCTCTTTAGCCGAATGTTAAAACGGGGAGCCGTAGCCTGCGCGGCGCTTAACAGCGCCTGTCGAAAAGTCGAAAGGAAGCGTTCGATGGCCGAGCGCCGCGCCAGCGGAAACTATGTGATGGGTCCGGACGGCAGCCCGCTGACCGTCGCGGATCTGCCCAAGCCGACAACCCGGCGCTGGGTCGCCCGCCGCAAGGCGGAGGTGGTGGCCGCCGTGCGTGGCGGTCTCATCAGCCTGGAAGAGGCATGCGAGCGCTATACTCTGACGGTCGAGGAATTCCTCGCCTGGCAGCGCTCGCTGGACGAACACGGCCTGCCCGGTCTGCGCACCACCCGTGTGCAGCATTACCGGCACTAGCCGGCCACAATACATAAAATTACCTTTTAAATCTTGTGCTTAGCGTCCAACGGTGGCGTTGGCCGCCGAATCGAGGGCGCGCGGCTGAAAGGCGCTTGCGACGCGCTCGGCTTCCGCCGCCGCGCCCTGTGGAATCTGCGCCGCCAGCATGCTGGCGCGCTCGCCGGCCTCCCGGTCGCCCGCGCGCTCCGCGATGCGGTACCAGGCATAGGCGTCCGGTAGACTTTGCGGAACGCCGCGCCCCTGTTCATAGAGCACGGCGAGATTGAATTGCGAGTCGGTGGCTCCGGCCAGCGCGGCGCTCTCGAACCATTGCGCGGCCAGCGCATCGTCCTGCGGCGCGCCCCGGCCTTCGGCGTACATCAGGCCAAGATTGTGCATGGCGTTGCGGTTGCCGGCATTGGCGGCGCGCTCGGTCCAGAGCCGCGCCTGCCCGTCGTCGCGCGGCACGCCCGCCGCGCCGGACTCATAAAGCTTGCCCAAACGGTATTGCGCCGGCGGATGACCCTGACCGGCGGCGGCGCGGATCAGTTCCGCGCCTTCTCCGGCGTTGCCCGATTGTAGTTCAATTTCACCCAGCTGATATTGCGCCACGGGGTCGCCCTCGAAGGCGGCCTGTTGCAGCGGGCTTACGCCTTCCGGCGCGGCCCCGGGCTGCGCCTCCGCGCCGGTTTGCTGCTGCTGCTGGGTCTGCGCGGCGGGCGGCGTGGACAGAATGCGCGCCTCGGGCAGCGGCTCGGGTTCACTCACCGGCGGCGCGGCTTCGCTAATAGCAGGCGCGGGCTCCGGCATGGGTTCTGCTATGGCTTCCGGCGAGGGTTCAGGCTGTGGCGCCGCGGGCGCGGGCGTTTCCGCCGCTGGTCCGGCTTCTACGGTTTCCGCAGTCTCTACGGTTTCCGCCGCCGCGGTTTCCGCCGCGTCACCTGGCGCGGGCGCGGGCGTTTGCTCCGCCGGCGCGGCGGTTTCCGGCGCAGGTACGGGCGCAGGCGCGGGCAGCGTGGCCGGGCGCACGCCGTCCACGGCGGCGAATTCCGCCGCGGAGCCGCCATTGAGCATGTCCACCACCGCTGGATCCTCGGCGCCGGCTGTCACACGCGCGCCGCCCTGCCCGAACGGAACGCCCTCGCGGAACAGCAGGGCCGCCGCGCCGCCCACGGTCAGTACCGCCAGGAAACCGGCCGCCAGGAAAATTTTCCGGCCGCCGCCAGAGCGTTCCTCGCCATGTTGCTCCAGCACCGAACCGCGTCCGTGCGTGCGGGAATCGGAATAGGACGTGTTACGCGCGGAACGCCGCGCCGCCGCCAGGAAATCAGAACTGGCCGTCGCGCCCAGCGGCGGCGCTTCCTCGCGCACGGATGTGGCGGCCGGGTTCATGGCGGATTCGCTGGCCGCCGGTTCCGGCTCCGCCCAGGCCGTGTCCATATGCGCATCGGGCGAAGCGGCGTCCGCGCCGCCCGTCTCCGCGGCGAATGTTTCGCTATCTCCGTCATCCAGGGTGTCGATGAAAGGATTTGGCCGCGCCGGCGGCTCAATCATCACCTCGTCTTCCGGTTCCGGTTCCGTCACAGCGGTTTCCGGCGCGGCGTCTTCGGCGCTGTCTCCGGCGTGCAGCGTCATGGCCGAAAGCGCTTCTTCCGCCGGCGGCAACGAAGACCGGTATTGCGCCGAAGGCTGACGCGGCGGCGCGGGGCTTGGCGGCGGCGCGGGCGGCGGCTCCTCGCCGTTCTCGATGGCTTCCAGCCGGCTGGCCAGATGCGCCATCGCGCTCTGCACTGGCGACAGGCCGGATTCGGTTTCGTTGCGCACGGCGTCCAGCTTGGCGCTGACCCCGGCGACGGCGTCGCGGATCATCTGCTGGGTGCGGCGTTCACTTTCGCGCAGGCGCGCGGCCAGCACGTCATCCTCGCTCTTGCCCGAGGGCGCGGGACGGTCGGCCAGCCTTGCGATTTCCTTGCCCAGCGTGGAGACGGCCTCGGCGTTGCGCAATTCGCTGGCCTCGATGCGCTCGGCCAGCCGCATCGAAATCTGCTCCACGCCTTCGGCCACCTTGCGGATCGCTTCGGCGCCGGAATTCTCCACCTCGCGCAGCCGGGTCTCCAGCGAGCGGTCCTGGATCGCGTCTTCGCGCAGGCGGCGTTCGGTGTCTTCCAGCCGGCGTTCCACCGCCTGGCCCAGCACCCCGATCTGCTCCCCGATCCTGTTCAGCGTGCGCCGGTTGCGCTTGTCCGATTTTTCCAGCGCGCGCTCCAGCCGGTCGATGCGCGGCGCGGTCTTGTCGATTGTCTCGGCGGCCTCGGCCCGCACCTGGTCGATGCGCTCGCGCAGCTCACGGCCCAGCGTCTCGAATTTCCGCTCCAGCGTTTCAGCGACACCTTCGGGCGAGACCTGGCGAATTTGTTCCTCTGTCCCGCGCAGCCGGTTGTCCAGATGCGCGAACGACGCCTCCAGCGAGCGCATGGCGTTGTCGGTCAGGGTCTCGGCGGCGGTCAGGCGCTGATTGATCCGGCCGATTGTGGCTTCCAGCCCGGCCAGCGCGTCGGCGGTCCTGGCGTCGCGCGTTTCCGACTGGGCGCGCAGATCGTTGACGGCGCGCTGCGCCTGCATGGCGGCATGATCGCTGGCTGCGTCCACGCGCCGGGCCAGGTCTTCCGCCGCTTTGGCAAAGCGGGAATCCAGTTCGCCCAGCCGCGTTTCCAGCGAGTCGGCGCGTTCAGCGGCGCGCTTGTCGCGGTCATGCACATGGCCGGCCACGGTGGCGACGGCGTTTTCCAGCGTCTTCACCGCTTCCAGACCCTGACGCGCGGTGGGGTCGGATTCCAGCGCCGCCAGACGGCGCGCCAGTTCCGAATGGCCGTGATGCAGCTCTGAAACGCTCTCGCCGGTCATGTCGGCGGCGTCGGCGGCGCCGCGCTCGGTAGCCTCAAGACGCGAGATCAGCCCGCGCACCGACTGGTCGATGCCGGTAATGGCCAGCGTGCTGCGATGTTCGGCCGCTTCCAGCCGGCGCGCCAGCTCCTCCAGCGTTTCCGCGCTGGCGCCGGAGGGCGAGGGCGAGGGAGAGGGGGACGGGAAGGAAGAGGAAGGAGAGGGAGACGAGCCGGGGTTGTCAGGTGGCGGCGCCGCAGCTTCGTCGCCGGTTTCCAGAATAATCTCGTTCAGCCATTCGCCCAGAGTCTTGCCCTGGCGGCGGGCCGCGTCCTTGGCGGCCTCGCGCGCCTGGGGCGCAATTCCCTTGACGCTCCAAGGCCCCCCGGCCATTCGAATCACTCCCCGAATTCGTTAATGCGACGCTAGGTCGTGGCGCCTCTTGTGTAAACGTTAACAAGGTGCGCTAGATGTGGAGATTCGGACGCAACGAATCGCGCCCGGACTTCCGCAAAGATGAAAAGACCCCCCAGCCGGTTAATTGCCGGTAAAAAAGGTTAATGAAACCACAGCTTGCGCCGCCGCCGCTGGCGCGAAAGGCTTGTGGCGTGACCGCCCCAAAAGATACCCGTCCGGCGCATGATGTTTTTGACGCCGAAACGCGTTCGGCGGTCATGCGCGCGGTGAAGGGCCGGGACACCGGGCCGGAATGGGCGGTGCGCCGCGCTGTCCGCGCGCTGGGCGTGCATTACCGGCTGCACCGCAAGGATCTGCCGGGCGCGCCCGACCTCGCTTTTCGGGGCCGGCGCAGGGTGATTTTCGTTCATGGCTGTTTCTGGCACGGCCATGACTGCGCGCGCGGCGCCCGGATTCCCAAGACCAACCGCGATTACTGGATGGCGAAGATCACCCGCAACCGCGCCCGCGACGCGGCGCATCTGCGGGCCTATGCCGATATGGGCTGGGACGTGCTGGTGGTCTGGGAATGTGAGACGCGCGGCGCGGAATTTGCACAGGGGGCACTTGCACGGCGACTCGCCGCGTTTCTTGGCGTAGACTGAAACACTGCCGGGGAAACGCAGGAAGCGGGCGCAGCGGACCGGGCCGCGAAAGAGGCCAGAGGAGAGACGCGACCATGACCGGATTCGACCGCCGACTGAAGGAATTGCTGGAAAAAGTGCGCGCCCGCGCCGAGGCGGAGGGCCTCCAGTGGCGCAAGGCGGACAAGGATGTCTATGCCTTCCGCGCCGGATCCTATGTCATGGCGTTCGCCAAAAACCGCGACCCGATGGTCGCGATCTATGATGAGAACGGCGAGGAGCTGGAGGCGATAGACCGGGCCGATCTGGAAGGCCGTCCGGGCGATCTGGGCCGCGTGCTGGCCGAAACGCAGGCGCGCATCTGGCGCCTGGGCCGCCGCGGCGCCGGTGTTTCCGCCGCCGCGCTCGACCATGTGCTGGACTGGCTGGACCAGCAGCGCGAGCCCGCCGCCCATGCCGCGCCGGCGGAAAGTCCGCGCCCGGCGATCGGCGCGGTGTATGCCGGGGCTCATGAAGGGCATCCGGAAGCCGGTCTTTCGCCCCAGGCGCCGCAGGCCGGTCTGACGCCGCAGGCCGATCTGGCGCCGCAGGCTGATGATCTGACGCCCCAGGCGGGCGAAACGCCACAGGCAGGGGCCGCCCCGCGGCCCGCCGCCGACCATCATCCGGGCTCCAACGGCAACGGTCCGATCCGTCCGCCCTGGGCGCAATAAAGCTGGAATTGCAGGGTTTCAGGCGCGCTATTCGTCCACCCGCAACAGCACCAGACCCCAGACATACCAGTCAGGACTGGCCTGCGCCCGGTCGGGGAAAACGATCATCATCGGCCCGGTTCCGCCAAGCGCCAGCGTCTGCCCGTCCCGGCGCAGCGCCAGGATTGCATTGCTCCGCCGCACCTCGGCCAGGGGAATTTCGGCGCTGTAGCCATCCAGGGCGAAGGCGGTAAGCGTGCGCGCCCTGCCTGACACTCCGGTGAGATCCAGCACGTCTTCCAGCCGCGGGCCTTCATAGGTTCCGGGGAGCAGCGCGTCGGACTGCGTATGGAGCCGATGCTGGGGAAGGGCGTTGAGATCGCCACGAGAAAAGCCGCGTGCGGTGCGGAAATCCGCGCCCAGCCAAGAGAAATACAGATCGCGGCCAGGGTCGAACCCGCCGCGATTGGGCATATTGATTGCCCCGGTCACGGTCAGCACGACCATGCCGCCGCCCGGCCGCTCTGACTGCTCTGACCGCATATCGCACGCCGCAAGCGTCAGCGCCGCGCCGATTCCGATAGCCAGCGCCAGCCTTGTCAGGACTGCGCGGCCAATATCCGCGCAGTCCGGGCGCCCTCTTCGGAGCGCCAGTCTCGCCCGGTTCATCCCGGTCCTCCCTCGCACGGGAATTTTAGCACAAGATGTCCCTCATATAAGGGGCCTCGTTTAAGGCGGGCGGCCGCGCAGGAAGGGCCGTCGCGCCGCGCTGCATTCCGGGATACACAGCGCGCGCATGAGCGCGGCGGATCCCATGGACCAGAAACAGGATGCAGCGGCGGCGCGCGCCGGGTTCGGTTTCGCGCTGACGGCCTATGCGATCTGGGGCGCCTCGCCGCTCTACTGGCTGATGTATCAGGCCGGGCCGTGGGAGATTGTCGCGCACCGCACGCTCTGGGCGGCGCTGGCGTTGCTGCCTCTGGCGCTGGCGCGCAATCCGCGCCTCGCAGGTCTGTTCACGCCGCGCCGGATCCTCTGGGCGCTGCTTGGCGCGCTGCTGATCGGGTCGAACTGGCTGGTCTTCATCTGGGCGGCGACCAGCGGTCATATTCTGGAGACCAGCCTTGGCTATTTTATCGGGCCGCTGGTGAATGTGGCGCTCGGCGTGCTGTTCCTGCGTGAGCGCCTGCGCCCGATTCAGAAGGCGGCGGTATTGCTGGCTTTTATCGGCGTGGCGATCCCCGTCATCGCGGCCGGGCGGGTTCCGGTTGTGGCGCTGTATCTGGCCGTTTCGTTCAGCCTCTACGCCTATGTGCGCAAGCGGCTGGATGTGGACGCCGCCTCCGGCCTGTTTCTGGAAACCCTGCTGATCGCGCCGTTCGGCCTGGTGGCCATCATCTGGCTGGAATCCTCCGGCGCCGGGCATTTCCTGCAATGGAGCTGGCAGCCGCTGTTGCTGGTTTCGGCCGGGGTGGTGTTCACTGCCGGCGTGCTGCTGCTGTTTATTGAGGGCGCGCGGCGGCTGCGCTTTTCCACGCTCGGCCTTGTCCAGTTCGTGTCGCCGACAATGGGCTTTGGCGCCGGTCTGGCGCTGGGCGAGGCGTTCCCGCCGGAACGCGCGGCGGCCTTCGTGCTGATCTGGGCGGGAGTGGCGCTCTATATAGCCGACATTGTGCGCGACGGGCGCGCCGAAGCCGCGCGCAGACGCGCCGCCAGTCCCGTTGGCTGACGCTGGAGTCTCTACTGGATCAGCGCACAGGCGCTGATAACGCAGCTCATCATGCCCTGATCGACCTGCTCCCTCCATTGCGCTTGATGACCAGAGCCGCAGCGACGGCCGCCAGTCCGGCGCCCAGGGCTAATGTCGTCCTGGGGTGAAGCTGGGCCGCGGTATAGGGGCTGACACCCAGGATCGGGTCATCCTGATCGCCGAGAATCTTGCCATCCGAACCCGGTTTATGAAGGCTGGCCGTGTTCCGGTTGGGCAGATCCTCGTCCACCGCGGTCTTGTAGAACGCCCATGAGAACAGCCGGTCCGAAAGTCCCGGCATCACCTTGGCCATCGTCGTCTGCGCCCAGCCGGAAGCCCCCACCAGAACGTCGCGCGTTGGGTGCTCGGCGGAGTGAAGGATGGCTTTGGCCACCAGCTTGGGGTGGTACACCGGCGGCGGCACCTGCGAGCGCGCAGTCATGTAGTTCTTTGCATGCTCACCGAAGGGGGTGTGAATGCCGCTGGGTTTGATGAGTGTCACCGAGACGGGCGCCTTTTCGTGCATGAGCTCGAGCCGGAGTGAGTCGGTAAATCCCTTCACGGCGAACTTCGAGGCCGTATACGCGCTCAGAATGGGCGCGGGCATTTCGGAGGAGATGGAGCCTATATTGATGAGGGCTCCTCCGTGCTGCTTAAGGTGGCGCAGCGCTTCCAGCGATCCATACACCACGCCCCAATAATTGGTCTGAAAGATGCGGTGATGGTCTTCGTCGCTGGTTTCCTCCAGCGTCGCATAGATGCCCACGCCTGCATTATTGACCCAGGTATCGAAACCGCCGTGCCGCTTGACGACCGTATCCACCGCGTCGTGCATGGCGTCGCGATCACCGACATCCGCCACAATATAGCCGGCCTTGCCGCCTGCTGTCTGAATCTGATCTACCACCTTTTTCAGAATGGCTTCGTTTCTTGAAATCAGCACGACGCGGGCGCCCTTTTCGGCCGCCATACGAGCGGTGCACAGCCCGATCCCCGAACTGCCGCCTGTGATGACGATTGTCTGCTCCGAAAGGGGTTTCAGCTTTGTCTTCATCGAAGCCTCCTGCGCGCCGTTCAAATAGAATTCTCACAACAGCTGGTAGCCGCCCGTTGTTCCGGCCCACCAGCATACGGCTTGACGCGGCGTGTAACGCAAAACGCGGCCCCCCGTCCGGAGGGCCGCGCTTCATGCAGTCTGCGCTGATTCAGTCGGGGAACGCGCTCAGTGGCTGGCGTGGCTCTCGTTATATTCCCGCACCGCGGCCAGCGTTTGTTCGATATGCGGCTGCGGGCTGTTTTCGGTCAGGGTGAACAGCACCGTCCCGTCCGGCGCGATGACATAGGAGGTGCGCTGGGTCAGCGTATTGCCGCCCATGTCCATCGCCACATCATAGGCGGCGGCAATGTCGGAGCTCACAGTGGTCACCGGGAATTTGCCGTCGCAAAGATCCTGCGAGAACGTGGCCATCAACTCGCGCGCCTCGTCGCTGTGTAAATCATCGCCGGCGAATCGCGTGCTCATGTCACCGGCGGCGGCCACCATCGCCGTGGCGCCGACCACCAGCGCGCCCTCGGCCTCGAACTGATCCATCGCGGCGGCGAATTGCTGCGCTTCAATGTCACAGCCGGGCGTGTTGGCGCCGGGGAAGAAATACAGCACCACCGGGCCCTGCGCGCGCGCCTCGGCCAGGTCGAAATGATAGGCTTCGCCGTCCTTGAAGCCGTCGGCGGTAAAGTCCGGCGCGATTGTATCGACATCCAAAGCGGCGATGGCGGGGCCGGCCAGCAGGGCGCAGACAGCCGCGCCGGCGGTCAGGAATTTCACGGAAGTCATATGGGCGATCCTCTTGTTTGGGGCGGCCCTGCGGAGAGGGTCGAACAATCCCTTGCAGGGACATTATCGCCGGTTTTGCACGGCGCGTCACGCCACAGCCTTAATCACGAAACCGGGAGGAAAGACCGAAGCGCAAACGAAAAGGGCGGGCCAGATGGCCCGCCCTTCGCACATTTGACTGCGAAGCGGATGGATCAGAAATCCATGCCGCCCATACCGCCCATGCCGCCCATATCCGGAGCGCCGCCGCCGGCTTTCTCCTTCTTGGGGGCCTCGGCGATGGTCGCCTCGGTGGTGATCATCAGCGAGGCGATGGACGCGGCGTCCTGCAGCGCGTGACGCACCACTTTGGCCGGGTCGATGATGCCCGCCTCGATCAGGTTCTTGTATTCGTCGTTCTGGGCGTCGAAGCCGAAATTATAATCGTTCGACTCGAGCAGCTTGCCCACAACGATGGAGCCTTCGCCGCCGGCGTTCTTCACGATCTGCCGGATCGGCGCCTGGATGGCGCGGCGGACAATGTCCACGCCCGCGCTCTGGTCGGCATTGTCGCCCTTGACGCCTTCCAGCGCCTTGGTCGCACGCAGCAGCGCGGCGCCGCCGCCCGGAACGATGCCTTCCTCGACCGCGGCGCGGGTGGCGTTCAGCGCGTCATCGACGCGGTCCTTGCGCTCTTTCACCTCGGTTTCGGTGGCGCCGCCGACGCGGATCACCGCCACGCCGCCGGCGAGCTTGGCCAGCCGCTCTTGCAGCTTTTCGCGATCATAGTCGGAGGTCGTGTCCTCGATCTGCTTGCGGATCTGGGCGATCCGGCCCTCGATCGCGGACTTGTCGCCCTGGCCGTCGACGATGGTGGTGTCGTCCTTGGTGATCGAGACCTTTTTGGACTGGCCGAGCATGTCGACCGTCACATTCTCCAGCTTCACGCCGAGGTCTTCGCTGATGACAGTGCCGCCGGTCAGCGTTGCGATGTCTTCCAGCATGGCCTTGCGGCGGTCGCCAAAGCCCGGGGCCTTCACCGCCGCGACCTTCAGGCCGCCGCGCAGCTTGTTGACCACCAGCGTGGCCAGAGCTTCACCCTCGATGTCCTCGGCGATGATCAGCAGCGGACGGCCCGACTGCACAACCGCTTCCAGGATCGGCAGCATCGGTTGCAGCGAGGAGAGCTTCTTCTCGTGCAGCAGGATCATCGGATCCTCGAGCGTGGCCGCCATCTTGTCGGCGTCGGTGATGAAATAGGCCGACAGATAGCCGCGGTCGAACTGCATGCCTTCCACGACTTCCAGCTCGGTCTCCAGGCTCTTGGCCTCTTCAACCGTGATGACGCCTTCGTTGCCGACTTTTTCCATCGCCTTGGCGATCATGTCGCCGATCTCGCGCTCGCCATTGGCCGAGATCGTGCCGACTTGCGCGATCTCGCTGGAGCCCGCGATCTTTTTCGACTTGGACTTGATGTCGGCGACCACGGCGGCGACCGCCTTGTCGACGCCGCGCTTCAGATCCATCGGGTTCATGCCGGCGGCGACCGACTTCATGCCTTCGCGCACGATGGCCTGGGCCAGAACGGTCGCGGTGGTGGTGCCGTCGCCCGCCTCGTCATTGGTGCGGCTGGCGACTTCGCGCACCATCTGCGCGCCCATATTCTCGAACTTGTCCTCAAGCTCGACTTCCTTGGCGACGGTCACGCCGTCCTTGGTCGTGCGCGGCGCGCCGAACGACTTTTCGATCACAACGTTGCGGCCTTTGGGGCCGAGGGTGACTTTCACGGCGTTGGCCAGAATATCGACGCCGCGCAGCATGCGCGCGCGGGCGTCGGAGCCGAAATGGACTTCTTTGGCTGCCATTTCCTTTGATCCTCTGAACTAGTTGTCTTTTGGGGGCGGAAAGAAGACGGCGGCCTAGGCGAGAATGCCCAGGATGTCCGACTCCTTCATGATCAGCAGCTCATCGCCGTCGATCGTGACCTCGGTGCCCGACCATTTGCCGAACAGGATGCGGTCGCCGGCTTTCACGTCCAGCGGACGGACGCTGCCGTCTTCCTTGATCGCGCCGCCGCCGATGGCGACGACTTCGCCTTCCTGCGGCTTTTCCTTGGCGGAATCGGGGATGATGATCCCCCCCTTGGTCTTTTCCTCTTCCTTCACGCGCTTCACCAGCACGCGGTCATGCAGCGGACGGAACGTCGCCATATCGCTGTGTCTCCCTGGAGTTTGGAGTGTTGCAAAACCCTCAGCGCCGGGGCGGATGCGTTGGCACTCGCCTGACCCGGCTGCTAACAGGCGCGGAAATAGGCTTGGGGGACAGGCCCGTCAAGCCTCGGCCAAAAGAAAAATTTTGATGAAAATAGAATAGGTTGCGATTCCAGCAGCCTGGGGATGCGGATCGTTTTCCTGACCGGCCGCCCGGGCCGGACTGCGCTCTGGATTATGAGAAATCCTCGGCGCCGTCCGCCGCCCGTCCCCGCCGCCGCGGGCTGGCGACGCCGATCCCGGCGGCGATCAGCGCCGCGCCCAGCGCATGGACCCAGGTGAACGCCTCGCCCAGCAGCGTGACGGAGAGCACGACGCCGAACAGCGGCACCAGATGGAAGAAGGGTCCGGCCCGGTTCGGCCCGATCAGCTCCACGCCCCGGTTGAAAAACGCATAGGCCGCGACTGAGGGCAGCAGGATCACATAGAGCAGGGCCAGCGCATTGCCCCCGGTCATCTCCGGCCGCGCGCCCTGCGCCACTTCCCACAGCGTGACCGGCAGCAGCATCAGCGCGCCCCAGCCCAGCGTCACGCCCAGAAAACTGAGCCAGTGAATCGCCGGCCGCCGTTTCAGCAGCGCCGAATAGACCGCATAGATGGCCAGCGCGAGCAGGAAGGTCGCGTCGCCCGGATTGGGCCGCAGGCGCAACAGCACGCCGATATCGCCCCCCGAGACGATCACCAGCACCCCGGCCAGCGAGACCAGAATCCCCGCCACCTGCCCGCCGCTCAGCCGTTCGCGGAACAGCGCAAACACCGCCGCGGCGATCAGCAGCGGCATCACCGCCTGCAACAGCACCACGTTCAGCGCCGTGGTGTGGTGCAGCGCCGTGTATTGCAGCGTGTTGAACACGGCGATGCCGGTGAACGCCATCGCTGTCAGCAAGCCCCAGTGGCGCCGGATCACCGGCCAGTCGCGGCGCAGATGCGGCCAGGCGAAAGGCAGAACGATCATCGCCGCGCCCAGCCAGCGCAATTGCGCCAGCGTCACCGGCGGAAAACTCTCCGCCACGGCGCGGCCGACAATGGCGTTGCCCGCCCAGAACAGCGAGACCAGCGCCAGCAGCACATAAGGCTGGCCCCATAACAGCCGGAACGGAGCTGAGAGCAGGGCAAAGGCAGGGCGCGCGCGCATGGCTGGCTGCTAGCACGGGGACGGCAGGCAGAGAAACGCCCCTGCCGGATGCCGGTCTCAGCCGGTAAGATGATCCGTACGGGCGGAGAGCGGGAGCGGGAGCCGATGACAAAACACCGAATCTATACGATGAGCTTTGCGAGCGTTTACCCCCACTATGTCGCGAAAGCCGAAAAAAAGGGCCGCACCAGAGAAGAGGTCGATGAGATCATTTTCTGGCTGACGGGCTATGACGAAAAGGGCCTGCGCGCCCTGCTCGAAGACAAGACAGATTTCGAGACTTTCTTCGCCGAGGCGCCGCGCATGAATCCCGCGCGCACCCTGATCCGGGGCGTGGTCTGCGGCGTGCGGGTGGAGGAGGTCGAGGAGCCGCTGATGCGGGAGATCCGCTATCTGGACAAGCTCGTCGACGAGCTGGCGCGCGGAAAAGCGATGGAGAAGATTCTGCGCGATGCGGCGTAGAATGGATGCATGGCCGATTCGCGCCTCGGATTTTACGAGTTTTTCGCCGGCGGCGGCATGGCGCGGCTGGGGCTCGAGGCCGGTTTTGGGGCTGGCTGGCGCTGTCTCCTCGCCAATGACAACGACGCCAAAAAGGCCCGGTCCTATCTCGAAAATTTCGATGCGGAAGATTTCGACGCGCGCGATGTCCATGCGCTCGGCCCCGCCGATCTGCCGGGCCATGCCGATCTCGCCTGGGCCAGCTTCCCCTGTCAGGATCTGTCGCTGGCCGGCGCGCGGGCGGGGCTCGGCGGCCGCAATGGCGGCCAGACGCGCTCGGGCGCCTTTTACGGCTTCTGGCGTCTCATGCAGGCGCTGGACGGTGAAGGCCGCGCGCCGCGCCTGATCGTTCTGGAAAATGTGACCGGCCTGCTCAGTTCGCGCGGCGGCGCGGATTTTTCCGCGCTTTGCGCGCTGCTGGCGGCGCAGAACTATCGTTTCGGCGCGCTGGAGATCGACGCGGCGCGCTTCGTTCCGCAATCGCGGCCGCGCCTGTTTATCGTCGCGCAAAAAGCAGACGCGCCGCTGGACAAACAATTCATTGAGCCTCCGGACGATTTCGCCATTCTCTCGCCGCTGCACAGCATGGCCATCCGCCGCGCCGCCGCCGCTTTGCCGCCCGATGTGCGGGCGAACTGGGTCTGGTGGCGCCTGGACCTGCCGCCGGTGCGCAAGACCATGCTGGCGGACATGCTGGAGCCGCGCCCCGCGCCGCATCTTTGGTTTTCACAGAAAGAGACCGATGCGCTGCTCGCCATGATGGCGCCGCTGCATCTCCAGCGCGTCCGCGCGCTGCAAGATTCTCTGCAAGAGGAGGGCGGGATGCATGTCGGCGCCGTCTATCGCCGGATGCGCATGGAGCAGGGGCGGAAGGTGCAGCGCGCCGAAGCGCGCTTTGACGGAATCGCGGGCTGTCTGCGCACGCCGGGCGGCGGGTCGTCGCGTCAGTTCCTGCTGATCCTGGAGGCGGCGCGCATCCGCGCCCGGCGCATGAGCGCGCGCGAGGCGGCGCGGCTGATGGGCCTGCCGGACTCCTATCGCCTGCCGTCCGCCGAAACCGCCGCGCTGCATCTGACCGGCGACGGCGTGGCCGTTCCCTGCGTCGCATGGCTGGCGCGCGGCCTGTTGCGTCCGCTGCTCGCCGCTGGCGCCACCAGCGCAGCGGCCTGAGCGGGCGCGCGCCCGCTCATTCCTCGCCGCAGCCGATGTCGCGCAACAGATGCGGCGAAAGCCGGTGGTGAAGACATCGCCGGGCATCGGCCCGGTCCTGTTGTGTCGATGCTGGGGGATCGGCCCGCAGGCCGAAAAGCCTAAATCGGGCGACCCGCGCCAGCCATGTCCGAAGAGTCATGGCGTCCTGAAGCGTTGCGGGAAATGGACAGGGGGAAGAGCGGTTTGCGCGGTCCGCGCCGACGGGCGGAGTTATGCGCAGACGCGCTCATCGGAATGAGGCGATAACGATGTTGCATGTGTCGCCTCCGTCCATTGCTTCAGGAATCGGGCGCGGGATGGCGCCTGCGCGCTGTCTACGCCCGCCGCGCGGGATTGGTAACCCGTGTCAGACGATTTTTTCGGCAATCGGCCCGGTTTTGCGGACGCTGTGGCGGCGGCGCCTCAGCCCGCGGCCTGGCCGCCGGGCCGCAACGCCGCGAAATCGAACAGGTCCGGGTCCAGCATGTGCGATGGATTGATGCTGGCCAGCGCCGCGGCCATGCTTTGCTTGCGGCCCGGATGCGCGCGCTCCCATTCCGCCAGCATCGCCTTGATCTGCTTGCGCTGCGCCCCCTCCTGCGAGCCGCATAGATTGCACGGCGTGATGGGAAACCGCATCGCGGCGGAAAAGCGCGCAATGTCCGCCTCTTCGCTCTGGATCAGCGGCCGCAGGGTCAGCAAATCGCCCTCGTCGTTCAGCAGCTTGGGCGGCATCGCGGCCAGTTTCGCGCCGTGGAACAGGTTGAGAAAAAATGTCTCCAGCGCGTCGTCGGCATGATGGCCCAGCACGATGGCGCCGCATCCTTCCTCGCGCGCCATGCGGTAGAGATTGGCGCGGCGCAGGCGCGAGCACAGCGAGCAATAGGTTTTCCCCTCCGGGATTTTCGCGGTGACCACCGAAAACGTGTCACGCCGCTCAATCCGGCGCGGCATGTCCAGCGCGGCCAGAAAGTCCGGCAGCACATGCGCCTCGTACCCCGGCTGACCCTGATCCAGATGACCGGCGATCAGATCGACGTCCAGTGCGCCCTGCGCCCGCAAATCCAGCAGCACGGAAAGCAGCGTCCAGGAATCCTTGCCGCCGGAAAGACACACCATCCAGCGCGGCCGCGCCCCGTCCGCGCCGGGCTGGGCCATGCCGTAAAGCCGGATCGCCTCGGCCGTTTGCCGCGCCAGCCGCTTGCGCAGTTTTTGAAACCCCGCCGAATCCGGCGCCCGGGCAAACAGCCGCGCGGCCGCGCCTTCGCGGTCAAAACCGTGCCGCGGCGAAGCCCCGTCCGCCGCATCCGCGCCGCAATTCTGGTCCCTGCTCGGGGGCAGGGACAGATCCGGTCTGTCCATCAAGTCCGTCATGGCCCGCACGGAACCGGAAGCGGGGCCGGATCGTCAATAGCGTGATGAAAACGCCGCCCATCATTTCGCAGGCCGTCATGGCCGCGCTGCTGCTCGTCCTTTCGGCGTGCGGCCCGGCCGAGGAACTGCAATTACAGGCCGGGACGCCAGCCCAGACCCCGGCGGCGGACGCGCTGGCGCTGGCGGAAACAGAGCCGGACTCCTGGGCGGCTGCGGCTCCGGCGAGCGATCCGTTCACCATCGTCTTTCTCGGCGATTCCCTGTTCGCCGGCTTCGATCTGCCGCCGGAGAGGGCCGTGCCGGCGGTGGTCCAGCGGACGCTGCGCCATCCGCAAGGCGTCTCGGTCGAGGTGGTCAATGCCGGGGTGAATGGCGGCCGCGCCATCACCGCGATCCAGCGTTTTCCCAACGCCGTGCCGCCGGAAACGGACATGGTGCTGATTCTCTTCGGGGCCAACGATCTCTTCACCGGGCGCAGCACGGAGGAGATCGCGGAAGACCTGCGCACCCTCGCCGGAATGACGCGCGACGCGGGCGCAGAGCCGGTTCTGGTCGGGCTCAATGCGCCCCGGCGCGGCCAGCGGGAATCCGACGGGTTTTACGCCGATGTGGCGCAGTCTGTCTGCGCGCCGCTCTATCCCTTCTATTTCCGCGCCATTATCGAGCCGGACGGGCGCAATCTCGACCGCGCCCGCATGCTTCCCGACGGGCTGCATCCCAATGTGGATGGCGCGGCGGCCATCGGCGCCGATCTGGCGCAATGGCTGGAAGGCGTGCTGCGCCGTCCGCCCATGGCGTGTTGATCCCGGCCTCTCCGGCTTGACCCCGGCGCCCGGCCTGCCTACCTCACAGTACATGGCGATCAGGCGCATCCTCACCGTTCCAGACCCGGTTCTGAAACAGGTCTCCGTCCCCGTGGACACGGTGGACGACGGGCTGCGCGCGCTGATGGATGACATGCTGGAGACGATGTACGACGCGCCCGGCATCGGCCTCGCCGCCATCCAGATCGGCGTGCCAAAGCGGGTGATCGTGATGGATCTGGCGCGTGAGGGCGAAGAGCCGCAGCCGCGCTATTTCGTCAATCCGGAGATTCTGGAGAGGAATGACGAGCTGCAACCCTATGAAGAGGGCTGCCTGTCGGTGCCGGACATTTATGATGAGGTGGAGCGCCCCACGCGCGTGCGCGTCCGCTATCTGAACTATCAGGGCGAACAGGTGGAAGAGGTGGCCGAGGGTCTCTACGCCGTCTGCATCCAGCACGAGATGGACCATCTGAACGGCGTGCTGTTCATCGACCGCCTGTCACGGCTGAAGCGCCAGCGCGCTATCCAGAAGGTGAAAAAGGCCGCGCGCGGCCATCCCGGGGAAACCGGCAAGGACGACGGCCCTTCGGCCGCCGTCCTTTGAAATTGCTCTTCATCAAGGCATTCAGAGCATCAAGACGCAGAGCGTGATCCGCATGTTTGGCGGGTCGCGTTCTAATAAGCCCGGTACGAGGCCGCCAGCCGGTCCGGATAGATCAGGAAGTCCTCGCCATTGATCGTGAGCTTTTCGCTCTTGATCTCCAGCCGGGCCGGATCGCGGTCGCCGAACACCTCGATCGTGTCGCCGATGCTGGCGGAAGTCTCGCTAAAGCCGTTCTGCCGGTTGCGGATAGGGGGGCCCAGCCAGACATCCCATTCCTGACCCTCGGCGTCGGTGACGGTCAGGCGGTCGTGCGGATTGCCGAGCCGCAATTCGGTCACCGTGCCGGTGATGGTGACATTGGTGTCGCTATAGGTGTTCCAGCCGTGATGCGCCGCAGCCGCGGCGCCCAGCCCCGCGGCCAGTAAAGCGCCTCCGGCGGCTCCGGTCAGAATGCGCGCCATCGCCATATCGGTCTCCCTGTGCGTGCCATTCCAGTGATTTCATTCTAACGCGCGAGAGCGCCGCGCGACATGACAATCACTGAAACGTGCGCGCCCCGGACGGCCCGTCAGGGTAGAGACTCCTGGCCGGTTTGCTGCGCTGCGGCAGCGATTGCCGCAGGGGCCGATATTGCGGCGGCCCGTCCCATCCGTCAGTGTGCGCCTTGCGCGCGGTCCCCTCCGCGCGATTTTGTTAACCGTCTGTCGTGATCTCGCGCCGTAAATTTGCGCCGCATGGGAGTTGTCCGTTTCCAATGTCCATCCTGCAAAATCCGCTGCCCCGCTCGCTCGCCATTCCCCGCTCCTGGCGCTCGCTGGACTGGGCAAGCCTGTTCGCCGCGGTGATCTATCCGGCGCTGGGCGTCATCGTGTTCGTCACCGCGCTGGTTCTGGGGCTGGCGCTGCCGGGCCTTTCCTTCGCCTGGTGGTTCCTGCCGCTCAGCGCCCTGGTGTTCGGGCTGGCCGTGTTCGTGTGCAATCAGGGCATCGGCCCGCTGCACCGGGTGTGGCAGCACCGCGCCGGGCATCTGCGCCTGCCGGCGCAGCTTTTCGTGGTGGTGAATTGCCTGATCGCCATGCAGGGCAGGCTGGCGGACTGGGTGAATTATCACTCCCAGCATCACCGGCTGTCAGACCAGCCGGGCGACCCGCACAATCCGCATGAGAGCAAGCTCTGGGCCTGGATCGGCTGGTTGCTCTGGCGCGACCCGGAAGATTTGAAGCGCCCGGCCGCGGCCTGGCTCCAGCGCCTGCCTTTGGCCTGTTTCGCCGACCGGCACTATCTGCTGCTCACCGTGCTGATCCATCTGGTTCTGCCGGCATTGCTCTATGCGCTGGTCGCCGTGCTCGGCGGTTCGGTGCTGCTGGCCGCGATGCTGCACGCCGCGGCGGTGATGGGCCGCTCGGCGCAGTTCCACGCTACCACGCTTGGCGTGAACGTGGTCGGCCATCTCCAGGCGCCCAAATGGCTGGTCTGGCTGCTGGCGCTGCTCACGGGCGGCGAGGCGTTTCACACCCACCATCACGACTTCCCGCGCAGCGTGCTGCATCTGCCAAAGCGCGGCATCGTCAACCGGCTGGTCGATTATAACGGCACGGTGCTGCTGATCCTGTCGAAGCTGCGCCTGGCCACCGACCTGCACATCGCGCCGCAATTCCAGTCCGCGCCCGCCCGCGCCTGACCGCGTTTCCAGTCCCCGGAGCTCTGGCCGGTCCCGCCGTCCCCTCCCGCTTTGACCAATAGGCCGGGCCATGCGACCTTTCCTGGGCAGAGCGGCGGCAAGCCGCCGCCCGGACGGGCCATGCGGCGGGCGGTCATAAAATTGCCCGCGAAATGCCCGGCGAGCGCGTGAAAAGCGTTGAAAAAGCGGAGGGAGGACCGCCATGGCCGTCGATTTCCGGGGCCACCCCATGTTCCCGACCTCGGGTTTCAGCGCGCCCACGCGCTTTGAGGCCGATGTTTATGATTGCGAGGTGTGGGGCGAGATTCCGTCCGACATCGACGGCAATTTCTACCGGCTCCAGTGCGATTTCGTGTACCGCCCGCCCGACAATGAATGGTTCCCCGGCTTCAATGGCGATGGCCATGTGTCGCAGTTCCGAATCCGCGACGGCTCGGTCGATTACAAGGGCCGCTTTGTCCAGACCGACCGGCTGCTGGCCGAGAAAGCCGCGCGGAGGCGCCTGTTCGGCGTCTATCGCAACCGCCTGACCGACGATCCCTCCGTCGCGCACCTCGATCACTCGGCGGCCAACACGCATATTTTCTGGCACCACGGAAAGATGCTGGTGCTGAAAGAGGATTCGCTGCCCTGGCTGATCGACCCGCATACGATGGAGACGCTGGGCGCCTATGATTTCAACGGCCAGTACACGGCCGTCTCGATGTCCGCCCATCCCAAGATCGACACCGAAACGGGCGAGATGATCGCCTATGGCTATCAGGCCAAGGGCGATCTTTCCGACGATATCGCGATCTACAGTTTCGACGCGCAAGGGAACAAGACCTGGGAAGCGTGGATCAAGTCGCCCTATCTCGGCATCATCCACGACATCGCGATCACGCGGAAATATGTGCTGATCCCGGTGATCTCGCGCACCACCAGTCTCGACCGGCTGCGCGCGGGCGAGCCGATGTGGGAATGGGACGACAATCTGCCCACCATGGTCGGCGTGATCCCGCGCGGCGGCGACCCGCGCGATCTGCGCTGGTTCACCGGCCCGGCGCGCAACACGCTGCACTTCCTCAACGCCTGGGACGATGGAAACCGCATCCATATGGAGCTGCCGGTCTCGGACGGCGAGCGCACGCCCTCGCATATCAAGCGCTGGACGTTCGATCTGCGCTCAGGCGAATCCGCCTTTTCCGAGGACGTCATCAATATGGGCAATTCGCCGCTGGCGCGGATGGATGATCGCTATTGCGGCCAGCCCTACCGCTTTGGCTGGGTCGGCAATTCCAATCCCGACCTGCCCCTGGATACAGAGGCGACCGGCATGCAGCCGGGCCGCGTCACCAATACCTATCAGCGCTTCGACATCCACACCAAGGAGACGGCCGATTTTTTTGTCGGCCCGGTGTCGGGCCTTCAGGAAGTCTGTTTCGTCCCGCGCAGCGCCAGCGCGGCGGAGGGCGACGGCTATCTGCTCGGCGTCGCCAGCAATTATCAGGACATGACGTCCGAACTGGTGATCGGCGATGCCCAGCGCCCGGAAGAAGGCCCCATCGCGCGCGTGCGCCTGCCGTTCCGCCTGCGCGGCGGCACGCATGGCGCCTGGATGCCGTCCACCGACCTGCCGTTCACGGTGTAGGAGAGGCGCGCATGAGCAAGATGGACAAGCCAGCGAACAAGAGTGCGAAATCCGCTGCGTCTTTCCTGCCGGTCGACCGCCGCGCCTTTGTCACCGGCGCGATGCTGGCCGGCGGCGCGGCGGCGGCGGGCGGCGGCATTGTGGCGCGTGAGCGCCGCGCGCTGGCCGAGCCGGACCTCACCGATATGACCAGCAACGCCCCGTCCTACGCCGCGCATCCGCCGCGTCACGCATCCGCCCCGGCGCAGCGGCAAACAGCGCAGCACGAGGCGTCCGATCCGCTCGCTTTGGCTTTGCAGGGCTGAGCGCGCGGCGCGATGAGATTAAAGGAGCAATAGATGAAAGCAGGAGTCGCCATCATGGCCGCCGCCCTGATCGCCGTCCCCGCCGCCGCGCAGGAAAAGCCGGACGGCATGCCGCAGGACATCGCCGACCTGCTGCGCGAAATCGGTCCGGTGATCGAGGTGGCGCGCACCGGCGCCGCCTATGCCGAACTGCATCCGTCCGAACCCTATGAAGGCGTGCTGGTCTATCGCGACCTGCAATACGGCCCGCACGAGCGGCATGTGCTCGATGTTTTCGCCTCGCCGGAAAACGAAGGCGGCCGTCCGGTTCTGGTGTTTGTGCATGGCGGCGGCTTCACCGGCGGGTCGAAGCGCGGGCCGAATTCTTTCTATTACGACAACATCTCGCGCTGGGCCGCCGATCACGGCATGGTCGGCGTGCAGATCAATCACCGCCTGGCGCCAGAGCATCAATATCCCGCCGGGGTCGAGGATCTGGATCGCGTGGTGCACTGGATGCGCGAGAATATCGGCGTCTATGGCGGCGATGCGGAGAAGGTGGTGCTGTTCGGCCATTCCGCCGGAGCCAGTCATGTCGCGGATTATGTCGCCGCGCGCGGCCAGGATGCGCAGCCCGTCGCCGGCGCGGTGCTGATGTCCGGCGGCGCCTACGATATCGGCTCGGGCGCCTCGTTCCGCGCCGCCTATTATGGCGAGGATGAATCCCGTTACGCGGAGATGAGCCCGCTGCCGGGTCTGGTCGCAACGGATATTCCGCTGCTGATCGTCGATGGCGAGCTGGATACGCCCGACGCCATCGCCCAGACCGCGCTGCTGACCGATGCGCTGCACGCCGCCGCAAAGCCGGTGAACCATGTGCGCCTGCCCAATCACAGCCATCTGTCAGAGGCCTTCGCCATCGGCACGGCGGATAATTCGTTGACCGATCCGCTGCGCGCCTTCGTGGCCGGGGCCGCCGCCGCGCGATAGATTGAGGCTGGAGAGAGAGCGGAGGACCGGGTGAGCGCCGCGCTGGAACGAACCGCCCAGACTGCGAAGACCGCCATGCGGACAGGCGCCCAGTCAGGCGTCCAGTCAGGCGCGCAGACTGTTGCGCCGGGCGCCCCTGACGTGACGGCTGAGGAATCCTCTGTGCTGGCGCCGTTCGACCCCGCCGGTCTCGATGTCATCGCCTTCGCGGCGGGCGAGCGCGTGCGCGGTCTGTCGGTCTGCATCGCCACCGTGGTTCAGGTCTATGGCACGTCGCCGCGCGGCGCCGGGGCGCAGATGGCGGTGGCGGAGGACGGCCGCAGCGTCGGCCATGTCTCGTCCGGCTGTGTGGAGCGCGCCATCGTGGCCGAGGCCCAGGCCGCCATGCGCGAAGGCGCCGGGCGGCTGGTGCGCTACGGTCAGGGATCGCAATATGTCGATATCGCGCTGCCATGCGGTTCGGCCCTGCAAATCCTGTTTTCCGTCGGTCCCTCGCCCGTGGCGCTGGAGCGCGCCTTGGCCTTCGCCGTCGCCCGCCGCCCCTTCGCGCTGGCCCTCGATCTGGGAACCGGCGCGATCAGCTTCCGCGAGGATGCGGCGGCCTCGCCCGGCGAGGGCCGCTTCCTGCGCTCCTATGCGCCGCGTCTGCGGATCGCCGCCGCCGGTCAGGGGGCGGAGCTGCTGACCATGACCCGCGTTGCGCGCGCCGCCGGTTATGACATCTGCGCCATTTCACCGGATCAGGCGGCGCTGGACGCCTGCGCGGCGGAGGGGGCGGAAATCGTGCGCCTGCGCTCGGCCGCCGCCGCGCCGGAGCTTCCCGCCGACGCATGGACGGCGATGGTGCTGCTGTTTCACGAGCGTGAATGGGAAATCCCGCTGCTGCGCCGCGCTTTGTCCGGCCCGGCCTTCTATATCGGCGCGGTGGGCAGCCGCCGCACGGCGGCTGCGAGGCTGGAAGAGCTGGCCGCCCTTGGCGTTCCGCCGGAAGACATGGCCCGGCTGCGCGGCCCTATCGGCCTGCTCGCCGCCACGCGCGACCCGGCCTCGCTGGCTTTGTCGGCGCTGGCCGAAATCGCCGGAGCCTGGCGGACGCGATGACCGCCGCCGGGCCGGGGAATCCCCCCGGAGTCCCTGTCGCCCAGACCGCCGCCATCCTGCTCGCCGCCGGCCTGTCGCGCCGCTATCCGGGTGAAAAACTGACAGCCGATCTGCACGGCAAGCCGCTGTTCGAGCATGCCGCCGGCCTGCTCGCCGCCTTGCCGTTTCAGGTCCGGATCGCCGTCGTCGGACCGGATGCGCCGCACGCCCGGCGCCTGGCCGAACTCGGTTTCGAGATCGTGACCAATCCGGCGCCGCAGCGGGGGCAGGGCGGCTCGCTGGCCGCCGGGGCGGCCGCCGCCGCCGCGCACAGCCCCGCCGCTGTGCTGCTGATGCTGGCCGATATGCCGTTTGTGCCCGAGGCGCATTTGCGCGGCCTGCTCGCCCGGATCGACCCGGCGGACCCCGATTCGCTGGCGTTCAGCCAAAGCGGCGGGGCTGAGGGCGGCTGGCGCGGCCCGCCCGCGGCCTTTCACGCCGGGTTTCTGCCCCGGCTGGCGCGGGCGCGGGCCGATGAGGGCGCGCGGCCGATCCTGCGCGCCGCTCCGGAAACGGCTGGAATCGCGGTGCCGGAGGTGTGGCTGGCGGATTTCGACTCGCCGGCCGATTTCGCCCGCGCGGCGGCCGGTGAAACATTACCGTGAGTTCAGGCTTTTGCGGCGCCGCCGGGCTTTGAGCCGGGCGCAGGAACCTCTTATACTGGGCGAAAGGGGAGCGCTCGGCGGGTGAAGCAGGCAACAATGCGCCGCCGCGCAAGATAACAATGACCGCTGGCGGAGCGAACGATGGCTTTCACTCTTAATGTGAACGGCGTGGACCATGAAGTGGATGTCGAAGCCGACATGCCGCTGCTGTGGGCTCTGCGCGATGTAATGGATCTCAAGGGCTCGAAATATGGTTGCGGCGCGGCGCTGTGCGGCGCCTGCACCGTGCATCTGGACGGCGCGGCGGTGCGCGCCTGCGTCACGCCGGTCGCGGCGGTTGGCGGCGCCCGCATCACCACGATCGAAGGCGTCGGCGATACCGAAATCGGCCGCAAGCTTCAGGACGCCTGGCTGGAAGAAGACGTGATCCAGTGCGGCTATTGCCAGGCCGGACAGATCATGTCGGCCGCGGCGCTGCTGGAAACCACGCCCGCGCCCAGCGACGCGGATATCGACGCCGCCATGGCGGGGAATATCTGTCGCTGCGCCACCTATGTGCGCATCCGCGCGGCGATCAAGCGCGCCGCCGGCCTGTCCACCGCCGACTCGCGGGAGGTCTGATCCATGCCGCTCGATCACGCTGAAACCAATTCCATCAGCCTGTCACGCCGCGTCTTTCTGAAGACCGGCGCCGCCGCGGGCGGCGGGCTGCTGCTCACGCTCACCTTCGCTTCCGCCGCCTCGGCTCAGTCCGCCGCCGGGGAAGGCGAGTTGAATGTCTATGTCACCGTCCAGCCGGACGGGAAGGTCCGTATCATCAGCAAGGTTCCGGAGATCGGGCAGGGCATCAAGACCATGCTGCCCATGCTGGTCGCCGAGGAGCTGGACGTCGACTGGGACGACGTGATCGTCGTTGACGCCATCGCCGACGGCGCCCGCTATGGCGCGCAGTTCGCGGGCGGTAGCTTCGCCACGCCGATGAACTGGACGCCGATGCGCCAGACCGGCGCCGCCGCGCGCGCGATGCTGATCGAAGCCGCCGCCCGCCGCTGGGGCGTCGACCCGGCCGAGTGCGACACGGTTCCGGGCCAGGTGCGCCATCAGGCGTCCAGCCGCGCCTTCGATTACGGCCAGCTCGCCGCCGAGGCGGCGCAGCTCCCGGCCCCGGCGCCCAATACGCTGACGCTGAAAGAGCCTTCGCAATACCGCATCATCGGGGTCAGCAAGCCTCAGGTCGATACGGCCACGATCCTTACCGGCCAGCCGATTTTCGGCATCGATATCGACGTGCCGGGCATGAAGCACGCCGTGTTTGAAAAATGCCGTGTGCCGGGCGGCCGCGTCGTCAGCGCCGACCTGGATGCGGTGAAGGCGATGCCGGGCGTGGTCGACGCCTTTGTCGTGCGCGGCAATTACAGCACCGAAGGCACGCTGGGCGGCAATGCGCTGGAAGGTCTGGTGGATGGCGTCGCCATCGTCGCCGACACCTGGTGGCACGCCAATCGCGCCCGCTCCGCCCTGCGCATCGAATGGGACGAGGGCGATACGAGCGGCAGCGAAACCGCGTTCCACGCCCGCGCGCGGGAGCTGTTCGATCAGGCGCCGGCGCAGACCCTGCGCGATGACGGCGATGTCGACGCCGCCTTCGCCAATGCGGCGAAAGTGATCGAGGCGGAATACGCCTAT
This sequence comes from Euryhalocaulis sp., assembly GCA_050486445.1. Classification (GTDB taxonomy): domain Bacteria; phylum Pseudomonadota; class Alphaproteobacteria; order Caulobacterales; family Maricaulaceae; genus Euryhalocaulis. Next base: position 11,378 of record JBJHDH010000001.1, on the reverse strand, counting down.
CCGTTCCTGTCGCATGCGCCGCTGGAACCGCAAAACACCACCGTCGCCGTCTATCCGGACGGCAAGGTGGAGGTCTGGTCGCCGACGCAGAATCCCGAGCCCGGCCGCGTGCTGATCTCAAACGCGCTCGGCGTCGAGCCCTCCGACATCACGATCCATATCATCCGCAGCGGCGGCGGCTTCGGCCGGCGGCTGAGCAATAATTATATGGTGGAGGCCGCGGCCATCGCCCAGCAGGCGGGCGTTCCGGTCAAGCTGCTCTGGACCCGTGAAGACGATCTGAAGCACAGCTTTTATCGCCCCGCCGGCTATCACAAATTCGGCGCGGCGCTGGACGCGGAAGGCAATCTTGTCGGCTTCCGCGATCATTTCGTGTCGTTCGGCCGTGACGGACGGCCGTCATCCTCGGCCGATCTCGGCGCGGGCGCGTTCCCGGCCGATTATGTGCCGAATCTGCGTTACGGCGTCACTCTGCTGCCGCTGAACATCGCGACCGGCCCGATGCGGGCGCCGGGCGCCAATGCGCTGGCGTTCGCCTTCATGTCCTTCCTGGACGAGGCGGCGGAAGCTTCCGGCAAGGATCCGCTCCAGTTCCATCTGGATCTGCTGGGCGAGCCGCGCGAAGTGCAGGTCACGCCGGGCTTCGCCGGTCCGACGCCGGGCTTCAGCAATGCGCGCATGGCCGATGTGCTGCGCGTGGTGGCGGAGCGGTCCGGCTGGGCCAATCGCGGCTCGCTGCCGCGCGGCACAGGCATGGGTATCTCCTGCTATTACGCGCACCTGGGCTATTTCGCCCATGTGGTGCAGGCGACGGTGCGCGATAATGGCGACTGGAAGATCGACAAGGTCTGGGTCGTCGGCGATGTCGGGTCTCACATCATCAATCCGACCGGCGGCGTCAACCAGGTCGAGGGCGGCACGCTCGAAGGTCTGGGACAGGCGCGTCTGGCGCTCGGTTATGAAAATGGCCGGATCCAGGACACCAACTTCCATACCTATCCGCTGCTCCGGATGAACGAGGCGCCGCCGGTCGATGTGCATTTCCACATCACCGACAATTCGCCGACCGGGCTTGGCGAGCCGGCCACCCCGCCGGCGCTGCCGGCTCTGGTCAATGCGCTCTATGCCGCGTCGGGCCGGCGCATCCGCGCCCTGCCGTTCGACAATCTCAATCAGGCCTCGGCGTAAGGCATAAGCTTCATCAGCTTGCGCTGCATCTTTGATGCAGCGCAAGCTGATGAAATCGCTTGTATTTGAGGTCAGGCGCGTGATCCATTCCGATGGACCGGCCAGGCTGGGGCGGCTGAAAAAACGAAACGAAGAATCAAAAATGGGCGGCCGATTCCGGACCGTTGAGGACATGACAAACACGATGAAGCACAGGGCGCCGGCGCTCGCATTCGCGCTCGCCGTCTCTTCCACGCTCGCGTTCGCGCCGCGCGCGGCGTTCGCGGAAGGCGAAGGCGATGTGGCGCGCGGTCAGGCGGCCTTCGGCATCTGCGCCACCTGCCATACCGGCCAGTCTGGCGCCATCGCGCCCGACCTGCGCGGCGCCGCCGGACGCCCCGCGGCCTCGGACGAGGACTTTCCGCTCTACACGCCGGCGCTGAAAAATTCTGGTCTGGTCTGGGATGACGAGACGCTGGACCGCTTCCTCGCCTCGCCCTTCACCGTCGCGCCCGGCACCACGATGGCCTTCCCGGTCGCCAACGCGCAGGAACGCGCCGACCTGATCGCCTATATGAAGTCGCTGAACGCGGAATAGAATTCCGCAAGAACGTGACGCAGCCGCGCCGCCGCGCTATATCGGCCACGCTTTTTTCACACACATCGCCGGAGGACCGCCGTGGCCGATCTCAGCCTTTCCGCCGCCCAGACCATTATCGAAGGCGCGCTGGCGCATGCAGGTTCCAACGGCCTGAAATCTTTGTCGGTGGTGGTGCTGGATGCGCGCGGTTCGCTGAAAGCCGCCGCCAGCCAGGACGGCGCCAGCCTGAAGCGCGCCGAGGTGGCGATGGGCAAGGCCTACGGCGCCGTCGCTTTCGGCATGGGCTCGCGCACCATCGCCAAAATGGCGGAAGACCGGCCGCATTTCATCGCCGCCGCCACGCACGCGGTCGGCGGTTCGCTGGTCCCGGTTCCGGGCGGCGTGCTGATCCGCGACGGGTCCGGCGCGTTGCTGGGCGCGGTCGGCATTTCCGGCGATACGTCGGACAATGACGAGGCCGCGGCCGCCGCGGGCATCAAGGCCGCCGGCCTCACCGCGGATGCGGGCTGAACGGCGTCCGGCTGCCCACAAGCTCTGCGATCCAGACCAAGAAAAAGCCCGGCGGATTTCTCCGCCGGGCTTATGAATTTGACGTGTGATTGGCGGCGGGGAGCCCGGAGGCTCCCCGCCATTATTGTTATTGCTGATGGATGCCGTCGCCGGCGGGTTCTTCGGCGTCGGCATCGGCGTCCGCAGCCGGGGCCTGGCCCTGACCACCACCGCCGCCACCACCACCGCCGAAGCCGCCAAAGGCGGGACGGGTGAGCGCTTCTTGCGCCACCGAGACCAGATAGGCGCGGAGCGCTTCCGAATCCTCGGCGCTGAGCTCGTTGGCGAAGCCCACCATGCCCTGCTCCTCGCGCAGGCCCTCCAGCACCACCACGTCAAACCCTTCCTGGGTGTGCAGCAGCGGCGTGCGGGTCAGGTCCGGGAAGACCTCGCCCCGCGTCCGGCCGTCGGCGTTCGGGCCGTGGCAGGTGGCGCAGAGCGTGCTGTAATGCGACGCTCCGACCTGGATGAGGTTCTCATTCACAGAGGCCAGCGGCGGCGGGTTCAGTTCACGCGGCGTGTGTGGCTGCCGCTCGGGCAGTTGCACGGTTCCGCCCCGCTTGAACACCAGCATCCGGCCATAGGTCGGCGCGAAATAGTCGCTCTGGTCGTTCGCCCCGACGCTGACGGCGATATATTGCTCGCCATCCAGCTCGAAGGTGATCGGCCCGGCGAACACGCCGGTCTGGGCGTCCATGCTCCACAGCTTTTCGCCGGTCCGCTTGTCGAACGCGCGGAATTCCTGGCCGGCGCCGTTGCCCTGGAACACCAGGCCGCCCGCGGTGGCCAGCGCCCCGCCGGTCGGGCCCTGGTTATAGTCGCTCTCCCACACGATCTCGCCCGTATCGGGGTTCATCGCGCGCAGATGGCCCTGGAAGCCGCTCGGCGTGCCCGGAGGGGCCATGGCCGGGAAGGCGACGCCCAGATTCAGGCCGGTCTCCTGCGGCCGCCAGTCGGGCTCATACACCCAGTAGAACCAGGCCTCCTGAACCGGCAGATAGATCAGCTCGGTTTCCGGGCTGTAGGCGACCGGGTGCCAGCCGCGGGCGCCTTGCGGTCCGGGCAGGCTGTTGAACGGCTCGCCGGTCACATCATAGCGCGCTTCCGGATAGATTTGCGGCCGGCCGGTTTCCAGATCCACATGGCTGGCCCAGTTCACCTCGGTGAACGGATTGGCGCGCAGCAGCTCGCCGGTCCAGGCGTCGATCACATACAGGAAGCCGTTTTTGGGCGCTTGCATCACCACGCGGCGCTGCTCGCCGTCCAGCTCCAGCTCCGCCACGGTCATCTGCTGGGTGGCGGTATAGTCCCATGTCTCCCACGGCGTGGTCTGATAGTGCCAGCGATACTCACCGGTGTCGGCGTCAACCGCGACAATGGACGACAGGAACAGATTGTCGCCGCCATCGGGGCTGCGGTGCACCGCGCTCCAGGGCGAGCCGTTGCCCACCCCGATATAGATCAGGTTGGTGACGGGATCGTAGGTTACGCCGTCCCACACGGTGCCGCCGCCGCCCACGCGCCACCATTCGCCGGTCCATGTTTCGGCTGCCATTTCCATGGCTTCGTTTTCAAAGCCGTCGGCTGGATTGCCGGGAACGGTGTAAAAGCGCCAGTTCTGCTCGCCGGTCTGGGCGTCATAGGCGGACAGATAGCCGCGCACCCCGAACTCGGCGCCGGAATTGCCGACCAGCACCTGACCCTTGGCCACGCGCACCGGACCGGTGATGGAATAGGGCTGGCTCTGGTCGATGGTCATCGTTTCCCAGACCGATTCCCCGGTCCCGGCGTCGATGGCGATCAGGCGGCCGTCCAGCGTGCCGACATAGATTTTGCCGTCATAGGCCGCGATCCCCCGGTTCACCAGGCCGCAGCAGACATTGACCGCCCACTCGTTCGGCACTTCGGGATCGAAGCGCCACAGGCGCTCGCCAGTCCGCACGTCATAGGCATAGACGTTCGACCAGGCGGTGGAGACATAGAGCACGCCGTCGACGAACAGCGGCGTGCCTTCCTGCATCACCTTGGCGGTCTTGCCGTCATAATTGTCAAACCAGGCCAGGCCCAGCTCGGAGACGTTCTCCGTATTGATCTGGTTCAGCGTGCTGTAGCGCTGCTCCAGATAGGTGCCGCTCAGCGTCAGCCATTGGTCGGGCTCGGATGCGGCGTTCAGCAGCCGCGCGTCGTCCACCGCGGCCGGGCCGGAAACGCCGGCGCCGCTGTCCGCAGCGCGGTCCGGCTGTCCGCAGGCCGCCAGCGCGATAGCCGCGCCTGACGCAATCAAAATCTTCAGATGCTTACGCATGCTTCCTCCCCCAGAACCCTGTTATTGGGCTCGCTTACAGTCCGCCGCGCCCGCTTCTGGTCTAATGATCTGGCGGGCGTTTGGCCAGAAATCATGGACGTTTTCTCATGGATTGTCCGGCGGACGGATGAAATTGCGTTAATGTTGCGCAATCTCTCCGAATCTTCGGTTTTCCAGATTTCCTGCGGATTCCATCACGGCCATTTCCAGCATTCAGATTGCATGACCGCGCGCGGCGGCGACAGTGAAAAACCCTGAACCCGTATGAAAAAACGCCCCGCCGGCGGGCCGGCGGGGCGTCTTTGCCTGCGGGGGAAGGGCCTGCCGGTCCCTCCCCCGTTCTGTGACCGCCAGCTACGATTGACTGCCCGTCAGCGGCGATTTCGGCACGGCGGCCGGCGCCTTTTTCTGCCCCGGCGGGATATGCGACGGGATCAGGAAGAAGCTGATCGTGGTGATCAGGGCGCAGGCGGCGATGAACCACAGGAAGGCGCTGACCGGCGGGGTCGGGTCCATCAGGAAGTAGAAGGACGCGACAGACGGGCTGATAACCGCCCCGATCCGCGAGAAGGTCTGCGCCATGCCCACGGCCGAACCCCGGATGTCGGTGGGGTAGGAGTGGGCCGCCACGGCGTACATGAAGGCCTGCATGCCGTTGATCGACGCGCCGGCGATGAGGCACAGCGCCAGCACCAGGCCCGCCGGCCCGGAGGCCGCCAGCGCGATGGCCACCAGACCGGTGCCCACCACGCCCAGGAAGGCGAGGCCGGCGCCGATCCAGCGCGATCCGAAAATGCCGATCAGGAAGGCCCCGCCAATGGCGCCGAAAAACGCGCCAAGGCTGAACACTTGCAGGCTGCGCGAGGCCACCTGCTCGCTCTCGCCGGCCATGTCGAACAGCACCGGCAGATAGTTGGTGAACAGATAAAGCACGAAGCTGTTCACCGCGAAGGCCAGCCAGATCAGCATCGTCGCCTTGCGGTATTTCTCGCTCCAGATCGTCTCGAACCAGTCGTTCGACCCGGCCATCTTCTTTTTGACGATCAGATAGACGCCGCCAATCACCAGAACCGCGACGACCAGGCCCTCAAGGAACGAGACCGGGCGGAAAGAATACATCACGGCGGCGGCGACCGCCGCGGCGGCCAGCAGAATGATCCCGTTGCGCACTTCGCGCTTCTTGCCTTCGACATCGGGAACCGGGGCAGAGGCGTTTTCCGCCTTGCTGCTGTCCTTGACGTAGAAATCTTCCGTGCCGTCGAACCGCTTCTCGCCCAGCAGGCGGTTCAGCGCCCGGGCCAGCTTTTTATGCTGCGCCGGATGTTGCGCCATGTATTTCGGCGATTCCGGCAGGATGTAGGAAAACAGAACAAACAGCACCAGCGGCGCCGCCGCGCCGATAAAGAACATCGAGCGCCAGCCATAGGCGGGGATCACCCACTCGGCCACCACGCCGGCCAGCGTACCGCCCAGCGGCACGGCCACGATCACGCAGGCCACCGCCACGCTGCGCACGCGCTTGTTGGTCCACTCGGAAATCAGCGTGGCCGCCAGCGGCGTCACCCCGCCCAGACCCAGACCCATCAGGCCGCGGAACGTGGTCAGCTGCCACAGATTCTGCGACAGGAAACACAGCGTGGAGCCGACAAACAGCAGCGCCAGACAGGCTACATAGGCTTTCTTGCGCCCGATCTGGTCGCCCAGCCAGCCCAGCAGCACCGAGCCAATGGCCATGCCCACCAGGCCGGCCGTGTTCACCGGACCCAAATCGGCCCGGCTGATGTCCCAGTCCTGAATCAGATAGGGGCCGACATAGCCCATGGTGAACAGGTCGAACCCGTCCGTGAGCATGATGACGATCATCATGACCGCGATGCCGAACGGCACCGGGAAGAATTTGGCGGAGTCGATGACCTCGCCGACGTCGATTGCTTTTTTCTGCGCCCCAAGAGTATCCGCCACGAAGACCTCCCCGTTGTTTTACGTCTCCCCCGAGAGACGATGCATGTCCGGCCTTTGCGGCCGGCCGGGTCTGCGCCCGGAACCCTAAGGGATAGCGCCCGGCGCGGCGCTTTGCACCCCAAAACGTAAACGCCGCCGCGCCCTTCGCCCGTGCGGCGCCTGCGTCCTGCTCAGACGCCGCTAGTCGAACACGCCGTAATTGGCGCCGAAACTGGGATCGCAATCATAGGGATAGAGATGATCGGAGTCCTCGGGCGCGCGGCTCCAGTGCATCGCGCGATAGCCGCGATTCTCCAGCGCCTCCGGGTCTTCGATCTCCTGTGTCGAGGTCAGGCGGGTTCCGTCATTCACAAGCCGGAAGCGTTCGATCACGCGCGCCTGCTCGCTGTGGTCCAGCCCGTTATTGGTGATGGTCGCCTCGGCCAGATGCGTGGTCTCCACCACCAGCACATCGTCCTCCCACCAGCCGATGGAATGGCCCATCTTGGTGGCGGGCATGTCGTCGGGATGGCCGCGCCCGTCCGTGAACACGATCCGCGTCAGATCGTAATATTCGAGCTGGATGATGATAAATTCCGTCCCGTGATAAATCTTCAGCGGGAACGGCCCCTGCATCGTGTAATACATGCCGGGCGCCGCGCAGGCCCGGCTGATCGTCATGTCGTCCTCGGGCCGCCATGCCTCGGCGGCGGCCAGCGCCGCGGGCGTGGGGATCAGTCCGCCATACTCGCCGCTCGGGAACTCCACCGCCCCGGAATCCTGCACATGCACGGTTCCGGCCGGGATCATCTCCGCCAGCACCGGATCGGGCTCCTGCGACAGGGGAAAGGCCGGCGAATAAAAGCCGGAAAGATTCACCGGCGCGCCGCCCGGTCCGGCGGCCAGAGCAGGCCCGGCGGCGATGACCGGCGCGGCGGCCAGAAGAGCGGCGGCGGCCGCCATGCGCATTCCTGTTGCTGACATCGGAGCCCTCAATCGTCCTGAGCGGTGAACGCCTGGCCCACCTGCGAGCCGTCCTCGCGCAGCACGCGCTGCATCCGCAGATAGTTCGCGCCATCGCGCGCGGGCCAGCCGCTCACGGTGATAAGGTCGCCGGCTTTCAGGCTGTCGCGCTCCCAGCCGCGGCGGCGCAGCACCACCGGCGCCGTGGTCTCCACGCGCCAGGTCTCGCCCGCCGTCTGGCCTTCCATGTCCAGCGCCGCCAGCGTGATCGTGCCGTGCGGATTGCGGAACGAAAAATCCGTCACCTCGCCGACAATCTCCACCGTGCGGGTCTCGTCGAAGAACACCGCGAAGGAATGGTGCGCCGCGGCCGGCATGGCGGCCAGCAGAACGGCGCCGGTCATCAGGGCGATCTTTGTGCGCATCGTTTTTTCCTCAGCCTTGTTTTTCGTGGTTTTTCGCGGCGCGGTCCTCACTATGCGGGCCGGTCCGGCGGTGGGTCAACGCCGGGCCCGCGCTCAAGCAAACCCGATCCAGCGGCCGAAAACAATCACGCCGGTCCAGAGCAGCAGCGACAGCCCGCCGGCCAGCCGCGCCGCCGCGGCGGGCGGGCGGCCCGAATCCCATTCCGGCATGGTCCTGGCCGTCAGCAGATGAAACGCCGCCATGTTCAGCCCCGCCAGGACCAGCAGACCCATCTTGATCAGGAACACCATGCTGGCGCCATAGCGGGCGGCGTCCGAAATGAACAGCAGCGCGCCGGTGATGATCGCGATGACGAACGCGCCCCACACCAGCGGCAGCACTTCCGCCGAGACGGCCGAAACCGCCCGCCTGCGCGATACGGCCCAGAGCAGCCGTAAATCCAGCATGGCGATGCAGCCCATCGTGGCGGCGGCGGCGATGATGTGCGCCGCCTCCAGCGACGGGAAATACCAGAGATTGAGCCGGATTTCCTGCGCCAGCGGCGTGGCCTGGATGGCTTCCAGCATCTCCTGCATCACCGCCTCACCACAGATAGGCGATGAACCGTCCGGCGACGGCGATCGCGATCCAGAGCAACAGCGAAACCAGACCCAGCACAAAGAGCAGCGCCCGCCGCCCGCGCGGCAGCGTGGAGAGCGGCGTCCCGGTCCGCAGCAATGCGCCAAGCGCCAGCATCAGCGCCAGCGCCACGGCGATCAGCATCAGCTTCACGCCGAATGTCTGGCTGAACATCAGCTCGCCCGGCTCGGCCGCGACCAGCATCACGCCGCTTGCCGCCATCACGGCCAGTCCAATCCAGTGAACGGGCAGAAAGCGCCGCGCCAGATGCGCCGGCGTATCGCCGCCGCGCCGCACGCCCATCAGCCGCAGATTCAGCAGCAGCGCCGAACCCAGCAGCGCCGCCATCGCCAGAATATGGACGGTCTTCAGAATCTGCACCGCGCCCGGCATATGGCGCAGCCATTGTGAAAAGGCCGCGCCGTCCAGCCAGCGTGCGATCTCGATCAGCATCGCGTCCTCCCCGCGCGCCGCGTCCGCTCTTTGTTGATCCCGCCCCGCCGCGCGGCGCAAGGCCCGCCGCGATCACGAAGCGGCCATCTTCCCCCCGGCGTAATTGTTACGGGCGTCTTGTTCCTTCCACTGACCAGATCGTCACGGCCCCGTTTTCATTTGTCCCCACCATAAGCGGCAGGCCTGTCCAGAACGACAGATAATAATGGATTTCGGTTGGGCTCGGATCGAGCAGATGCGTCACGAACATAAAGGCGGCGTCTCGGGGCTGAGCCATATTCAGGCAGCTATTTGTGAACGATCTGGAGGCAATCACTTCGCCGTCGAGGACATCGTAACGATGATGGCCGCCCATCGGATATACGCGATCCTCGATCTGTGGCGTCAGGAAATAGACAAGGACGGGGTCGCCCGGGGATTCCGGCGGCAGGACGACATGGTTGGGCGGCGCGGCGGTGCAGAACATCGGCTGGTCTTCGCTGACTTTCGCCACCGCGACATCGAGTGCGTCCGCAAGGGTATTGGCTTCGGCTGATAGATTCCGGTTTTCGTCCGCCTGCGCCACCCGGCCGGAGATGACCTCGCTGTCCCGCACGGCTGCAACGAAGATGGCGTAGCGTATTCCGTGGGCCAGACCGTAATAGGTGACGATCAGATCGTTTCCGCTTTCTTCGATCACCCAGCCGCGCACCCCAGCCGTGGCGGGATCCAGGGCTGCGAGCATCGCATCGGTGGAAACCCATGCCGCCTGGTCGCGTTCGTTGATTGCGCGGCCTCGTTCATAGGCCAAGGCATTCGTGTCAGGAACGATTTCCTCCGCTATGACCGCCGTGGCCGGAATCAAAGCTGCCGCTAGACACAACAGAACTCCCCGCCTGTTCCGCATCTTTTCCCCTTCCAAGGGCGCTCCTGCTCAGGGTTAACGCCCCGTCAACCATAATCCGCCCATCCTTCGCTCCAAAGTCTCCACGGGACAGAATCTTCGAGGGAAGAGGGGGCGCGCGCGGGCCTATGCGTGTCAGCATTATCGACGCCCTGACCGCCGGCGCCTATGCGCTGGCCGCCTGCGTATTCGGGCTGGCCCTGGTGCGTCTGGCCGGCCTGTCGCCGGCCGTGGGCGTGGCCGCGGGCGGGCTGTTGCTGCTGCTCTGCGCCGACATGCACGCCGCCGCCGCCGGCCGCCGCGCCGTCGCGGCGCTGGGCGCGGAACTGAAAACGCTGCGCGCCGAGCATGAGGCGCTGAAAGCGGAAACGGCGGCGCGGCTGGAACAGGCCGCCGCCCCGGCCGGTGCGCGCGGCGAGGACCGCGACCGCGCCCTGATCGCCGAAATGAAAGTGCTGGAGGATCTGGTGCGCCGCCTGTCCGAGCGCGCGCCCGTCCAGGCCCCTCCGGCGCCGGGCGTGCACGTTCTGCGCGCCGACATGATGGAGGTGGTGAAAAGCGCGCTCGAGGAAAACCGCGTCGATCTCTATCTCCAGCCCATCGTCACGCTGCCCCAGCGCCGCGTGCGTCATTATGAAAGCTTCACCCGCATCCGCCGGCCTTCGGGCGAGATCATCATGCCGGGGGAATTTCTGGCCGTGGCGCGCGAGGCGGGGCTGCTCGCCACCATCGACAATATGCTGCTGTTCCGCTGTGTGCAGATCGTGCGCCGCCTGTCACAGAAAGAGCGGCGCGTCGGCGTCTTCTGCAATGTCTCGCTGGACTCGCTGGCCGACCCGGATTTCTTCCCGCAATTTTTCGATTTCATGCGGCGCAACGCCGACCTCGCCCAGTCGCTGGTCTTCGAGATCGGTCAGCGCGATTTCGAGACCCGCTCGCTGGAGGCGGCGCGCGGCATCGCCCGCCTCGCCGATTTCGGCTTCCGCTTCTCCATCGACCAGGCGCGCACGCTGGACGCCGATTTCCGCGAAATGCAGCGCGCCGGCGTCAAATTCTTCAAGGCGCCCGGCCGGCTGCTGGCTGAAACGCTGGGCGCGGGCGGCGAGATCGGCGGCGTCGCGGCGCAGGACTACACGGCCAATCTGGCGCGCTACGGCATGGAGCTGATCGCCGAGAAGATCGAGGACGAGCCCACCGTGGCCGAGATTCTGGATTTCGACGTTTCGCTCGGTCAGGGGCATCTGTTCGGCGAGCCGCGTCCGATCCGTGACGACGTGATGGTCGAAGGCCCCGTCATGCCCGCCGTCGACGCCGCTGCGTCCGGCGCCGCCCCGGTCGTCTCCCTCCGCGCCGCAGGTTAGGGTTTCCCGAAATTAGAAGCGGGGAAGTTTGGGCGAATCTCCACGCCTTCTGCGGCGGGGGTAGTGTGTGCGTGCTTCGGCGTCATGAAGGGCGCGTGCACACGTCAAACG